>NZ_CP106679.1:1088750-1762500 GCF_025502585.1 Reichenbachiella agarivorans
CAATTTTGCTTTGTATGTTCTGTTGTCGTTGAGTAGAATCTCAATATCATCCGCATTCTCGATCACATGATTGTTGGTAGCGATGTAGCCCTCTGGGCTCACTATCACTCCACTACCCGATCCTACTGATGGTCTTTGCTGGTATTGACCGCCACCTGGGGTACCAAAAAAATCTCTAAAATACTGCTCAAAAGGATCGCGAGAGCCGTTGTTGCTCGTTTGTGTCGCTTTCATCGTACTTCTGATATGCACGACACCTGGTGTCACCACTTTGGCCGCATCCACAAAGTTCATCCCCACTGGTGCTGTAGCAGGTGGCAGGTTGCTATAATTAGAAAATTGAACTCCTTGATTAGCGTTTGCAATCTCTTCTGTTGCGGGCTGTTTGTCTTCAAAAAATTGATAACCTCCTATGGCTACCAAGCCACCTATCAACGAGGCAGCCATCAATCCCATAAAATTTTTTCTTGTATTCATCATCTATTCATTTTGAACCTAAGCAAATAACGCAATTAAAATAAATACGATTCTTTGCTTAACAATATTTAACGCAAAACCCCGACCTTTCAATTTTTCAATCTCCAGAATCGGGGCTTAAACCAACCTAACCTAAACTTACTTTATTGCTATACTTTTCTTTTGTACTTTCTTTACGTCCTTTGGGATCGTAATGTTTAGGATACCGTCTTCAAAGTTGGCATCTACTTTTTCTGCATCGATACTGTCTGGCAATTGAAATGACCTCTTGAACGAACCATATCTTGTTTCCACGCTATGGAAGTTCTTTTTGGTTTTTTCTTCCTCAAATTTTCTTTCTCCAGACACGGTCAACACACCGTTGTTTAATTCTATGTTGATATCAGGTTTTTTAAACCCAGCCAATGCGAATTGCAAATCAAAAGCACTTTCGCTCTCAGAGATATCTACCTGAGGCACAAAGGCTCTTTCTTGTGGTAATTCTGTCTTAAAAAACTTGTCATTGAAAATATCATCAAAGAAGCTATTGACACCTTGTGTTCTAGTTCTTGCAGGATTGTATGTTATAAGTGACATTGTTTTATAATTTTTAGTTGTACATCAATTTTTGATAGGATATTAGAAAAATTAGTGCCAAGACAAAAAAACAAATCAAAAACTGTCATAATGACCTGTTTTTAGTTGTTATCACAAAAAACACTGTCTTTATGTCTTGATTAATAGGTTAAAGTGTCAATTCCCAAACTCCGTTTGTACTTTTACACCATAAAAAGAAACCAACCAGTCGTGCAGAATCCAGTGGCATAATCAAAGACATAAAAAAGAATTTTTTTTCCTGTTAATATTGTGGTTTTAAAATATAGCTGCTAATATTGCACTCCCAAAATCAATGAGTCAAACGATGACTCAAGATTCATTCCTCTTTAGCTCAGTTGGTTAGAGCATTTGACTGTTAATCAAAGGGTCCTTGGTTCGAGCCCAAGAAGAGGAGCAAAAGTCGTTGAAACAATGTTTCAACGACTTTTTTGTTTACGGCAATCTTAGTTTTCATCTACTTATAGATTCCGCCAAGTTGTAGAACTAAAAAAGCATAGCTCCCATCACTTCACGACGAATTACACATTGCCCTAGCTTGATCACTTTGCCAATACGGCTCTGATTGGTGTGCTTTCAGAAAACATTCTACTAAAGCAAAAAACCTGTTCATTCATCACTAAAATGTGATTTTGTCATGATATTGAAGTCATCTGGCAGGATCGTGAAATGAACATACACTTAGTTTGCCAATACATAATAATTAATTTTTCTCAAATGCTGCTGGCTCCAGAACTCCCATTCTGGAGCTTTTTTTATGTCTCAACAAATGAGTTCGGTCTGACTGTATTAGATTTGCATCTAATGAAAAAAGGCGTTCTGTTAGTGAATCTTGGTACCCCGGATAGTCCGAGTGTCCCCCATGTGAGAAAATACCTTCGTGAGTTTTTGATGGATGGTCGCGTGATCGACATCCCTTATATTTCTAGATGGTTATTGATCAACCTGATCATCGTGCCCTTTCGTGGACCTAAGTCTGCCAAAGAATACCAGAAACTTTGGGAAGACAGAGGGTCGCCACTTAAATTTTATGGTGAAGATCTAGCAGAAGCCACACAAAAGAAGCTTGGCAAAGAGTACGAGGTAGTGTTGGCGATGAGGTATCAGTCCCCATCGATCCAAAAAGGACTCGAACAACTCAAAGCTGCTAAGGTTAATTCGATCAAGGTGATCCCGCTATTTCCACAATATGCCTCTGCATCCACTGGCTCTGTGATACAAGAAGTCATGCGCATCGTCTCGCAATGGCAAGTGATCCCCAAGCTAGAAATAGTTGATCAATTCATTGACCAAGACCTCTTCATCGAAACGATCGCTCTCAATGCTAAGAAACTAATGAAAGACACTGAATATGATCACTTCCTATTCAGCTACCATGGTTTACCTGAAAGACAGATTTACAAAGCAGAAATTGGCAAATGTGCCGTTGGAAACTGTTGCAACCACTATGGAGAGGCCAACAAATATTGCTACCGAGCACAATGCTTTGAAACCACTCGCTTGGTATCAAAAAAACTTGGCTTGGACGACAGCATGGTCACCACTTCATTTCAATCTCGATTGGGGAAAAACCCATGGATTCAACCATACACGGACCACAAACTCGTAGAACTAGCCGAAGGTGGCATAAAGAAAGTCTTAGCCTTCTCTCCTGCATTTATTTCTGACTGTTTAGAAACAACGTTCGAAGTGGGTAAGACTTACAAAAAGGACTTTATTGATGCAGGTGGTGAACAATGGGATTTGGTCCCTAGTCTTAATGTGGAAGAGACTTGGGTAGATTGTGTAGTTGAGATGTCAAAGCATTGATCCATGCACTGCACTGACTGTTCAGTACAATACATGAATCTAAAAATCTAGTCTCTACAATTGATGATTTCAGCCAAAGAATCTACCGCATAGCTGATTTCTTCTGGTGTGGTGTACTTGGAGAATGAAAAACGAATTGCACCTCGGTTGGGATCAGAGCCAATCGCATCCAATACGTGTGACCCGACGTTAGTACCACTGGCACAGGCACTACCTCCTGAGACTGAAATCCCTTTGATATCTAGGTTGAAGAGCAACATATCATTTTCGGCAGACTCTGGCACACCTACATTCAAAACCGAATACAAGCTCCTATCCATGTCTCCTGAGAGACCATTAAAATCCACTCCCTTTACTTTTTCCTTCAATTCCTGAATCATCTGAAGTTTCAAACCTGTGATATGTGCTCTATTGATTTCCATATCTCTGTAGGCAATCTCCAAACCCTTCGCCAGTCCAACTATACCTGCTAGGTTCTCTGTACCCCCTCGCATATTCCTCTCTTGTGCTCCACCGTAAACAAAAGGATCAATTTTGGTCTCTCCATTGATGTATAGAAACCCCACGCCCTTTGGGCCATGAAATTTATGTGCCGAACCTACAGCCATGTTGATGTGAGATGCTGTAAGGTTATGCACATACTTGCCCATGGTTTGTACAGTATCACTATGGTACGTTGCTCCGTGGCTCTTGCAGAGCATAGAGATTGCATTCACATCACTGAGATTCCCCAATTCATTGTTGGCATGCATGAGAGAAACCAGCGCCCCTTTGTGAGTAGACAAGAGCTGCTCCAAATGCGCCATATCTACCGCGCCACCTTGTGTCAGTTGCACATACTTGAGCGCTATCTCTCCGCGTCGCTCCAGCGCCTCCAAAGTATGCAGTACTGCATGATGCTCTATCGGTGATGTGATGGCTACTCTGACGCCCTTGCGCACAGACGAAACGATAGCAGTATTGTCAGATTCAGTCCCTCCAGATGTAAAGAATATTTCAGCAGGAGAAGTCCCCAACAATTCAGCCACCTTTTTTCGATTCCTCTCCACTACAGATCTTGCTTCCCGACCATGAGAATGGATCGAAGAAGGGTTTCCGAATACATCCATAAAATATGGCCTCATGGCCTCAAATACTTCAGGGTCAACTGGAGTGGTTGCAGAGTTATCCAAATAAACTTTCATCGCACAAAAGTAACAGGCAATTAATTTATATTCGCAGAAAATTACCCTTTAGACAACCCCACCTTGCCGTCTATCTAATATTTGAGCTATGACAAAAGAGGCCTACAGTTGTGTTTGCATCGATGATGATAAATTGTTTATCGAAATCATCAGTGGAAAAATTCGTCAACTTGATTTTTTGGATCTCATTGCCTGCTACAACAATCCCATGACGGCTTTAGTCAAAGTAGATCAACTCAGACCTGATATTATTTTCTTGGATGTCGATTTGCCAGAAATTAATGGATTTACATTCATGGATGCCCTTGATTATAAACCCATCATTGTCATGATGACCTCTCATTGGGAACAAGAAGAACACGCCATCAAAAAAGGGGTAGATGCATTTCTAACTAAGCCACTCAAAAGTGCTGAACAAATTTCTGACGCCTTATTTAAACTCCTCTAGACTTTCACTTTAAAGAACCAGGGATAGAAACAACGAAACCTAGATTTGAGAAATCGAAGAATAGGGATAGAAGTATGCTCCTTGGATTGAACACCTAAGCCTAATAACAAAAAAAGACAGCCATCTCTGACTGTCTAATGGTGGGCGCTGAGGGATTCGAACCCCCGACCCCCTCGGTGTAAACGAGGTGCTCTGAACCAGCTGAGCTAAGCGCCCAAGTGTGTGATGTTTTCACTACTTGTTCCTAAACCCGTTGATTTGGGAGTGCAAAAATAGAAAGTATTCGAATTATTCCAAGGGTTTTTCAAAATAATTTTTAATTAATTGCATTTTTTAAAAAAGCATTGAATTTACTCGCTTCCTGAGCCGTCTTAAGTGCCTCTTTTAGAAACACTTCCGTTCCAATTTCTTCATCACTGTATTTTTTGATCACATAAAAACTTTTGAGCCTTAAAAGATCGATAAAAGCGTGATCTTTAGGGTAACCTTTGGGAGCAGTCTTGAGTTGCTCGCCCCTGATCTCGCCAAAAGTAGATTTGAAAGAGAGCGTATCTATGATATTCTTCAAATCCATAGGGTTGTAATC
Source organism: Reichenbachiella agarivorans (assembly GCF_025502585.1). Classification (NCBI taxonomy): domain Bacteria; kingdom Pseudomonadati; phylum Bacteroidota; class Cytophagia; order Cytophagales; family Reichenbachiellaceae; genus Reichenbachiella; species Reichenbachiella agarivorans. The sequence continues at coordinate 1,093,849 of NZ_CP106679.1, forward strand.
TATCTCTTGCCTGATCTTGGCAAGCGTCTCTGGTTGAGGTTTATAAATACCTCCTCCTACAAAATTCTCTCCAGGGGAGAGGTGAATATAATAGCCCGTCCCCTCAGTCTTCTTGCCCATCTCACCAATCAACGCCCCAAAATTGGTTTTGTATGGTGTCTTGTCATGACCAAAACGAATGTCTCTGTTGATTCTAAATACACATTTCTTGGGGTCGACTCCCGAGATAGCTGGATCAATTTCGGCGATACCTTCGATAAACTGCTGAAGAAATTTCAAAAAAATACCACGACACCTTTCGTATTCCTTTCTGTTTAGGTCAAACCATTCTTTGTTGTTATTGACCCTGAGGTCTCTCAAAAAACTGAGAATCGCGTCTAGTTCCATATTTCTTGGTTCATGATGAGACGCTCCATTTTCATACTTCTAGACCCCTTGATCAGAACCGTTGCTCCTGAGATTTTTTGGTCGCCCAAGTATTCAATCAATCGATCTACATCCAACAAAACGTGTACAAATTCTGAGGCTTTCTTAAACTCATTACCCACTAAATACAGGTTTTTGATGCCCAACTTTTGTGCCTCTTTGACAATGTTTTCATGCTCAATCACAGCATGTGAGCCCAATTCTTTCATCTCACCAAGCATAGCGATTTTGTAATCACCTCTCATGTTGGCAAGGTTTCGAAGTGCGGCTCTCATAGAGTCTGGATTGGCATTGTATGCATCCAAAATGATGGTGTTGCTGCCCAGCTCTATGATCTGCGAACGGTTGTTGTCAGGCAAGTACTGATCGATGGCATTGTAGGGATACTCCACTTCAAAAAACTTGGCGACAGTGACTGCCGCTGCGATATTCATGTAGTTGTACTCCCCGATGATTTCGGTACTATGCTCGTGATCTCTGTCATCCGCATAGTTGACATAAGGTGACGCATCAATCAACTTGCAACTGTCATTGGGATACTCGACTGCATTGTTAAATCTCTTGGACATATTGACCAAAACCACATCCAGCTTGTTGATAAACGGCACTCCACCAGTCCGACGCAGGTAATCAAATAGCTCACTTTTGCCTCTGATGATATTTTCCTTCCCTCCAAACTCTCCTATGTGCGCGGACCCAATGTTGGTGATCAATCCGTGTGTCGGCTCAGCAATCTCACACAGCAAGGCAATGTCTCCTAAGTGATTGGCTCCCATCTCTATAATAGCAAAATCTGTATCCTCTCTGATACTAAGAATCGTCAGGGGCACTCCAATATGGTTGTTCAAATTGCCCTGTGTGAAATGTACTTGGTATTCTTCACCAAGAGCCCTAGCTGTCAATTCCTTGGTGGTAGTCTTGCCATTGGATCCAGTGATCGCCAGAAAAGGAAAATCAAATTGTTTCCTGTGGTGATTGGCCAACTGTTGCAGTGACTTGAGCACATCATCTACAAAAATATACCTGTCTCCTTGATCAAAAGACAAGTCGTCTATCACTGCATAGGATGCGCCAGACTCCAAAGCTTTGGCGGCATATTGATTCCCATTGAAATTTTCGCCCTTGAGTGCAAAAAATATTTGACCTTCTTGTATAGATCTCGTATCAGTATTGACGCCAGTACTTTGTAGAAATTTATTGTATAAATGAGGTATGATTTCTTCCAAACTAATGATTTTTACTACTTCGTAAGGTACAAATATATTTATTCGTGATTCAATAAATAATCCATAGTATTGTTATAAAAACAGGGTTTTAAGCCAAAGAATGAATAGCATCCTCAAAATAGTCATATTCTTAGTTTTACTGACGCCCATTCGCGAAGCATATTCCCAAATAAGCCTACGACCGAGCCATACCAAAATCTTGCACGAAAATCACGTTCTAATACATCCATTGGCAGGTGGTATCAACAGTGCGCAATACCACGAAATTGACCTTGACCAAGATGATGATATGGATTTGGTGCTGTTTGACCGGACATCAGACAAGCTCACCTGCTTTGAAAATTCGGGAGGAAAATATATCTACAATCCTGCATTTGAAAATTTGTTTCCCGAAGGATTACAAAACTGGGTGGTACTCAAAGACTATGATTGTGATGGACAAAATGACCTCTTTACTTCGTCCCAAGTAGGAATTAAAGTCTATAGAAACTCAACAAGCAACGATGGTCTGACATGGGAATTGGTCGCAGATCCCTTACTGACCAACTTGTCTAGCAATCCCGTCAATATATTCTTGAATGCAACGGATATCCCTTCTATCGAAGATTTGGACGGAGATGGGGATTTAGACATTTTGGTATTTGAATTTACCACAGGCGTCTCTATCATCCACCACCAGAATTTGTCAATAGAAGAAACAGGCCATTGTGATCTCATCTATACCAAAGCCTCAGACAACTATGGAGATATACATGTCTGCAATTGTGGAGACGTCGTGTTTGGAGAGGATTGTAGTGCTGGCAAGAGGGTGCTGCATGTAGGCGCCAAAGCCCTCCTCTCTATGGATCCAAACCAAGATGGCGTGATGGATATAGTCATCAGTGAAGAAGATTGTAACGACCTCAGTTTTCTACCCAACACAGGCAGCTTAAACTCTCCGCTGTTCGAAAGCTTCACTACCAAATTCCCTCTTAACACTTCTTCGATCGATTTCACCACTTTCCCTGTCGCTTACTATTTGGATGTCACGATGGATGGAATGAAAGACATCCTGGTCTCGTCCAATGTCCGCAGCAATACAGCCAAGACAATTGACTTTCAATCATCAAGTATGCTCTTCGAGACCCATGAAAATGGTAGTTTTAATGTCTCCACACCTTTTCTTCAAGACGAAATGATAGATGTCGGCGAATGGGCATACCCAGCCATCGTAGACGTGGATGGAGATCAACGTGATGACCTTATTATTGGCAACAGAGGCAGGTTACTGGACGGGAAATTTGTAAGTACGCTCACCTATTATCACACCCAATCCGACGGGTCTCTAACCCTCGAAAGTTCGGATTTGTTTAATTTTTCATCATTAGAGCATACTGACATCAAACCTCAGTTTGTAGATATCAACCAAGATGGCAAACAGGACTTGGTATTCACATCCATTGATCCTAATGTCCGAAACAAAATACACTATGTCCTCAACAGCAGCCAAAGCAAGTCCCTACTCTTTGATCCTAATCAGCTTGTTGAAATAGACCTTTCCTATAATTCTGGAGATGATGTATGGCTCTATGATATGGATGATGATGGACATTTGGATGCTTTGATTGGACGTACTTATGGTGATTTGGATTACTTCAGAAATCATGGAGACTTCACTTTTGAACTGGAAGAGGGAAATATTCTAACTTCTGAAAACACAAGCCCTGGCAACCTATCTATTACCATCGAGGACGTGGATGAAGATCAAAAAGATGACCTAATTGTCACTGATCGATCTGGACGACTCTCGATCTATCCAGATTTTCCTGCCAACAGATCGATATCTAATCAAGAGCTCTTCGATTTTAGTAGCAATGGCACATTCACTACGAGTAGATTTGGGCGATATTCAAAGCCTGCATTCGGAAAATTAGGCACGACATCTCTGGTTGTCGGGAGTATTCAAGGTGGAATATGGCTCTATGAAAGTAGCAAGGCAGAAAAGAAAAAGCTGAACTTAACCGTGTATCCCAACCCTTCAGGCATAGATAAAAAAGTCCGTTTTCTTGCTAATCAATCAGCCACATTGTACTTGCTTACGGCCTCTGGACATCTCGTACTAAAGGACATAGATATCACGGGCAATGAGGCTTTAGAATTAGACCTATCATTTCTCCGGTCTGGACTCTACATCGCCTACATCCGAAAGGGCAGCAAAGTAAGTTCTAAAAAAATTGTGCTGAATTGATTAAGAGAAGGTAATCTTATCTGCATCTTGAAGGAAAGCAAACTTACTCCTGAATTCCTCCAACGATTTTCTTTCCAACTTTTGAACAATGACACCCTCTTGCTCATCCAACCCACTCAACACACCACCAGCATAATCCAAAACCACGCTGTGACCTACATACTGATGGTCATTGCCATCCAATCCCACACGGTTGATTCCTGCGACATAGGATAAATTCTCAATCGCCCTAGCTGGCAATAGAATATCCCAAGCACGAATTCGAGGTTTCGGCCAGTTGGCAGCATAGATAAGCAAATCATAGTCATACTGTCCTTCATGGACGGTATTTCTTGACCATGCTGGAAAACGCAAATCATAACAGACCAAAGGACATATTTTCCATCCCAAATAATCCACAACCAATCGTTCTGTGCCTGGAGTAAAAAATTCTTCCTCCTTGGCCAAGGAAAACAAGTGGCGTTTGTCATAATACTGCATCGTACCATCGGGAAAGGCAAACAAAAACCGATTGAAATACTTTTCTTCCACCTGCACGATGTAGCTACCCCCAACCAAAGTCTGCTTCTGTGCTGCCATGCGCAACATCCATCTTTGGGTTTTCAAACCAGCCACCTCCGCGAGTTGTTTGGGATTCATCGAAAATCCAGTATTGAACATCTCTGGGAGTAGAATCACATCTACCGACTCATCTATACTCCACACCATCTCCTCAAACATCGCCAAGTTGGCTTCTGCATCTTCCCAATAGGGGTTTGCTTGTAAGAGAGCAATGGTGAGGTCTGGTATCATTTATCTCTTTTTGGGGAGTTTGATTTTGTAGTCTGCATCACACTTTCCTTTGGTGATGTTCGCTAGTTTGCCTTTGAGGATTCTTTTCTTGAATGGCGTCAGGTAATCCGTGAAGAGTATCCCCTCGATATGGTCATACTCGTGTTGAATGATCCTAGCTCTCATGCCATCGAATTCTTCTTCATGCTCTACGAAATTTTCGTCGAGGTAATTGATTTTCAACCTTGATGGGCGCGTGACATCCTCCCTGATACCTGGGATACTCAAGCAACCTTCGGTAAAAGTCCAAGAGTCCCCATCTTCCCAAAGGATCTCAGGGTTGATAAATATCTTCTTGAAGTCTGCCATGTCTTCGTCCTCCAAGGGACTGCCATCTACAACAAACATTCGGATAGATTTTCCGATCTGTGGAGCCGCCAATCCTATCCCACTGGCGTGATGCATGGTCTCAAACATGTCTTCGGCCAGTTGCTTCACGTCAATACTTCCTTCTTCTATGTCTACAGCGGCCTTTTTCAACACAGCATCACCATACACTACTATTGGATAAATCATATACTAGATTCTAAAAACGACTGCAAAATAATCGTCGCACTCAATTTGTCTACATTTTCCTTCTTTCGTCTGTCACTTTTTTTCATCCCTCCTGCAAGCATCGCACTTTTAGCCATCTTGCTGGTAAAACGCTCATCAATCTGATGAATCTGGTGAAGAGGAAATTTTTTCTGTAGCAAATTTATAAAAGACCTGACAGATGCCGTACTATCTGTGTCCTTATTCATCAAATCCTTGGGCATACCTATCACAAAAAGGTCTATTCCTTCGCTTTCATGGTATTTGATCAGGAAATCAATAGCTTGGTGGGTAGGGACGGTATCGAGTGGTGTGGCGATGATTCGCAATGGGTCTGTGACAGCTATTCCAGTGCGCTTTTTGCCATAGTCTATGGCGAGTATCCTTCCCATTAATTTTGGTTCACTTTTGATTGAAAGAGCAATTTCGTTCTCTTTTCCAATTCTAGCGCCCTTGGGAACAATATATCATTTTCTATTCTTGCGTGATCTTTTAGCCTCTGGTCAAAAGAATTCAATTCCTTGAAAAGAACCTTGAGTTGTACATGGGTTATTTCTTGGGTATTGTAGCTATTGGTAATGCCTCTGATGCCCGCCATTTCGTCATCCGAATCGTGGTGGTGCAATGCAAATTCCTGAATGGAAAATGAACCATACTTGGTCAATGGGTTTGACGCATAATTTTTGGTATTCACAAAATGATCCAACTCCAACACATAAGCAAAGAGCTTGTCCTCTTCTTCATAGATGTGATGGATAAAATCCTCAACAAACATAGGCATCACCAATTTCAAATCTTCCTGAAGCTCAGAGCTGGTCATTGTGTCCAAATTATTGACGACTTTCAGCAGAAAAGGAAGCGAGTCTTTGATAAAAACTTGATGAGAATGCTTGAGGTACTCGATAACCACACGAATTGGGTAGTTTTTCAATGCCAAAAAGTCTATGGCCTGATTGCTCTTTTTGTTTTCCATCACAGATTTGAGCTGATCCACTGTGATGTTGTATTCTGCACAGACCTGCTCCAAGGTCTTGTTTCTGGACTGGTAAAACTCTACGCCAAAGAAGTCCAATACCTTGGCATAGACAAAATTCTCGTTGACTATACTTTCTATGGATTTGTGTTGCATGGGTAGCGTTTTATAATGGGTCACCAACAAATATAAAAAATCGCTCGACCAGGCGCAATTATTATTTGCCCGTCATGACAAAAATCATATCTATTGACTTTATAATAACTCAGCGATGATCTTACTCATGCTCATCCCTTCGGCCTCTGCCTTGAAGTTTCTCACCAACCTGTGTTTCAAAATTGGCTCAGCGACTGCTTTGACATCTTCTATATCTGGAGAGTATTTTCCATTCAACAGGGCGTTGCATCTTGCGCCTTTGATCAGGAACTGTGATGCCCTAGGTCCTGCGCCCCACTCTAGGTACGACTGGGTCACAGCTGCCGCACGCTCCGATGTAGGTCTGGTCTTGTGTACCAGATTGACAGCATATTCGATGACATTGTCCGCCACAGGCACCTTGTTAACCAACGCCTGAAATGCCATGATTTCCTTGGCATCCAACACGGGCTTGACCTTCTCATCCTGTATCGCATCCTGTTTTACGATGTTGAGTTCTGATTGATAATCTGGGTAATCCAAACTAATCATGAACATAAATCTGTCCAGCTGTGCCTCTGGCAAAGGATATGTACCTTCTTGCTCGATTGGATTTTGAGTAGCCAATACAAAAAATGGCTTTTCCAGTTCCCACTTCTTTCCACCTACAGTCACTGCGTACTCTTGCATGGATTCGAGGAGTGCCGCTTGTGTCTTTGGTGGTGTTCTATTGATCTCATCAGCCAACACGATGTTGGAAAAAATAGGCCCCTTGATGAACTTGAAATTTCTATCCTTGTCCAAAGTCTCTGCTCCCAAAATATCTGAGGGCATCAAATCGGGTGTAAACTGGATTCTGTTGAAATCTAGATGAAGAGCCGAAGAAATTGTTTTGATCAGGAGGGTCTTTGCCAGCCCAGGTACACCAACCAAAAGTGAGTGCCCCTGACAAAACATTGAGGTCAAAAGCAGTCTCACGACTTCATCTTGGCCTATGATGACTTTTGAAATTTCTTTTTTTAAATCAGTAAAGGCCTTGAACAAGGCGTCTGCTGCTTCTACTTCATCTTTGAATTCGCTCATGTATTTGGTCAATCTACAAGGATCCGACAATGGTCATATTCCTCTTCAATGTTGATATATACTTCTCCTTTGGCTCCATCGAACCAGTCCGACATGATGCCGTTTCGCTTATTCGCCAAGGCGGCCGATCTGATTTTCTGATAATCTTCTAGCAAATTGGCTTGGTGAGGAGGTACTTTTGCTTTGTAATATACAATCCTGACGGCACCTTTGCCATCATCCATTTTGTATTCAAATGGTCGTGTAATCTCTCCTACCTTCATCGTATCGATCGTGAAAAACAAAGTAGGATCCAATTCTTCTACCGAAATTCTCATCGCACCTGTTGCATCACTGAAGTAGCCTCCGTTTCCGCTGGTTTGCTTGTCATCAGAGTGTTCCTTGGCCAATAGATCAAATCTAACACTGTCTCTGATGATAGACGTCCTCAGACTATCCAAAAAATCTTTGGTTTCTTGTATATCTGATGGACTAGGTTTTGGGATGATCAAAATGTGACGCGAATTGTAGGTGTTACCTCTTCTCTCTATGAGTTGAATCAAATGAAAACCAAATTGAGTCTCGACTGGATTAGAAATTTCGCCTGGTTTCATACTCAATGCAGCGGCTTCAAACTCAGGGGCAAGCTCCCCTCTGTTGAAAAAGCCCAACTCTCCACCTTGTCTAGCAGAGCCTGGATCCATCGAATACTTTTGCGCCAATACTCCAAAGTCAATCCCGTTTTGAATTCTCTCCTTGATATCCAACAATTGTAAGCGAACCTCATCTTTCCTGTTGTCGTTGGGTTCTGGGATTTTTACTATATGACCAATGGTCACCTCCGTAGAAAAGTACGGCAAACTATCTTGAGGTATTTTGCCAAAAAACTTCTTTACTTCAGCTGGCGTAATACTCACATCAGAGCTGATCACTCCTTGCATCTTTTGTACGATCATTTGCTCCTTGATCTGGTCAAAGAGCTCTTCGCGAAACTCCGCCACCGTTTTGTTATAGATTTCTTCCAGCTTCTCTTCTGAGCCGATCTGTTGGATAAAGTATGACATCCTTTGGTCCAGGTTTTGTTCTACCTGTATGTCCATCACTTCGACAGAATCTATCTCTGCTTTGGCTACCATCAGTTTGTTGATCACCAAACTCTCCAAAATCTGACATTTGACATCTCCTGTAGCAATCTCTCCTCTTGACAAAAATTCCAAATAGGCCTTTTCCAATTCAGACTTCAAAATGATGTAGTCATCCACCTTGGCAACAATCTTGTCAATTACCACACCCTTATCCTGCTGAGCCATTGCCTGCGTACAAATCAACATCGTCACTGCAGCCAAGACAGACTTAATATATTTCAAATTCATTGTTTTCTTTTGCGTTCTCTAATAGATCCTCTTCGAGCTGTTTCCTCAAGTCAACCTTCTTCTTATTGATTAGAATGCTTTCTATGTCATCATGGATGTATTCCAATGGAGATATTTGATTGGAAATTTTGTAATCCAAGAGTCTAATGAAGTAATAATTGGTTTCGTCGGAGCTTTCTACATAGCTATTGTTCTTCAAAAACGTGACCTTGTCCTGTACATTGGCAAAGGGTGTGCCTGCAATCACTTCATCAAAATTGATCCAAAGATCTGTCTCTAACGATGACTGTGCTGCAAAACGATAACAATAGGATTGAATCTCCTCAAGATCCGTTTTGGGATAGCCACGTACCAGTTTGCGGAAATTATCTATCTGGGGCGCCTCTGCTGGCACTACTGCGTACAAGCATCTGATAATATTTTGTCTCAAGACAAAATTTTCAAATTTATCATCATAATACTCTCGAATCTCTGCTTCTGAAATCTTCTTGTCGAGTCGTTGATTGACATAGTATTTTTCAAACTCATGCACCATGAGCGCATAGCGGTAGTCCAATACTTTTCGCTCGATATTGGCCTCATCAAAATCAATTTCTTTGGATGCTCGTGATATCGTCAGCTGCTTTCTTACCCACGAATCAATGTATTTCTGAACAATCTGCAAACTGTCTTGACTGGTCATGCTATTCAAAGTCAAGCCTTCTATATCATCTGCATATAGGTAGATGTCATTGACTCTAGCTACGGGTTTTCTAGTCACCTCTTCTTCTGCCTCCAAGGGAGAGTACAGTTGCTTGCAGCTCCCTCCTAAGATGAGCATGCCAAACAGAAAATAGATATAATTAGAATGTTTTGACAAAACTTTTGAATACTGGTTTGTTCAACTTGTAAGGATACTTGGCTCTCAATTCTGCGAGCCAACGTGTCTCCAATTCATTTTGATAATCCGAAATAACCAAGCCCTTGACTTTGTCCAGAGGTAACTTCGCAGCAGGAATAACTTGCTCTACTATCCAGAGGGTATAGTATCCATCACTCTCCTGTAAGTAAGTTCCAGTCTCCCAATGCCCATCCAGAAAAGGTTCTTCTCCCTTCTTGATTTCCAAATCATCAATTTGCAAAGCTAAGGCTTCTTGGTCATTGAATACACTATCCAACTGTGAATTTGACAGACCAAGCTGCTGGCTCGCCTGCTTTATCACTTCTTGACTGGCAGAGGTCAGTTTCCTCACCTTCAACATTTCCTCAGAGATGTATTTGCCAGCATTCTGATCAAAATAGGCTTGCAACCCCACTGTATCAATCAATGCCTTTTCCCAAACTTCGTCTTCCATCAGGTTAAAGAGCAAGATTCCACTGCGGTATTCATCCAATATTCTCTTATAATCTTGATTGTTTTGCTCGATGAAAGCCATCTCTGCATCAAATATGCTCTCGGACTCAAACCGATCGTACAATTGCTTCTTATACTCCTCCAAATCCGCAGTCTTTCTGACACGCTGTGCACTCTTGACATATTTATAAAAATCAGCTACAGTATATACACTTGTCTCAAGGCTAAAAAGTACATTGCTCAAGACAGAACTAGTAGTGTCATAGTTCCAATTTGCAACTTTGAGCGTAGAATCAATTCCTTGGAGTGCATTCGATTGAACTTTTTTGTCCAGTTTGAAGCCTTGTTCTTTTTTCAGAGTAGCCAGTACCTCTGATTGACTATCCTGAGATCTACTGTCTCTGGTCACACGCTTTTCCAAGTCTACTTTGATCTCATCAAATGGTTCTAACGGCTTCTTGTCAATCAACTTGATAATGTGCCACCCGAATCGGGTTTGAACTGGTACACTGATGTCTCCTGGATTTTTTAAGGCAAATGCAGCGTCTTCGAATGGCGGCACCAAAGCCCCCGTTCCAAACCAACGCAACTCACCACCAGCTTTGGCAGAGCTCTGATCTTCTGAGTATAGTTTGCACTGTTCTGCCCAGTCTTTCCCTTCACGTAGGTTCTCATATATCGAGTCGATCTTCTTTTTTGCTTTGTCATTTGTCACAGTATCAGTCGTGGTCTTGATCATGATATGTGCTACCTTGACTTGTCCTCTGGCAGGCCTTTTATCGATTACCTTGAGCAAATGATACCCAAATCGAGTTTTGATTGGCCCTGCGACTGTTCCTACTGCGTTTTGGTAAGCAGCATTCTCAAATGGATACACCATTTGCAACGCCGAAAAGTATCCCAAATATCCGCCATTCATTTTGACACTTGGATCTTGCGAATATTTTTTGGCCTGTTCGGTAAAATCCGCCCCTTTGGTGATCTCTTCTTTGATTTTCAATACTTCATTGTATATCCTCAAGGTATCCTCAGGCAGTGCATTTTCTTCTACTTTCAGCAGGATATGAGCTGCCGACACCTCAAATTTCATGCGTTCGTAGGCTTCAGAGAGGAGCTTCTGATTGAATTGGGTAGTAGTCAGATAAGGTTCTGCCAATTGTTTTTTGTATCCTTCTAACTCATCAATAAAATCCTTGTCCTTATCCATGCCACGACTGACGGCTTCTTGTACCTTTAGTCTAAAATTGACATAAAGATCCAAATACGCTTCGATCTTGATTTTTGCACTATCAGCACTGGGTCTCTCTGAGTTCTTTAAAAAATAGTACTCAAAAGTACCAAGATCATAAGGCTGATCCCCAAGACGAAAGAGTGTCTTTTCCTGCAAGTCATTTTTGGACTGTGCATGGGACTGAAAATTGAAAGCAAAAAGTAATAGGGTAATTAAGGTAGATAATCTCATCGTTGAATTTAGAATTTCTTCATCATGCGGCAAATGTTACGATTCTTTTCTATTTTGAACTCCACTTCGTCCATTATATTTCTGACCAACATGATGCCCAAACCACCCTTTTTCCTTTTTCGGATGATTTCTTCCAAGTCGGGTTCTTCATAGTTGCAGTATTCGAATCCTTGGCCATAATCGATGATCTCAAAGATCACTTTTCGGTCTCCATTATCCTCGACAAACAGCTCCAGACGTTCAGATGCTTGACATTGATTGGAGTGAATGATCAAATTGGCACAGACTTCGTCCACGGCCAAGATGATTTTGTGGGCATCGTTCTCAGCGAGCCCCATGTTGCCAAGGACTTCTGCAACAAACTCACGGATTTCCTTGAGTTTTTCTCTGGCACATGATGTTTTAAACTGATGCATTATTTGAGTGCTTCTAAAGCTTCTTCTTTTTCCTTTTTGATCACAAGCAATTGATCCAAGCCCAAGATTTCGAATACTTCGAACACCTTGTCTTTCATCCCAAACAGCACAAAGCTGATGTTATCTTGTTCTATTTTCTGAATGTTAGACATAAACACCCCTAATCCTGCCGATGATATGTAATCCAAACCACTCAAATCCACGAGGATGTTTTTGCTATTTTCCATCGCTTCTCTCAGCGCTTCGTCCAAATGAATAGAAGAGGATGCGTCAATTTCCCCTGTCACTACAAGCTCATAGTGGGCATTATTCTCATCTATTCTCTTCTCTATATTTACCATTTCAATTAATAAAATTTCAGAATTACCAGTGTATAATCATCATCCAGCGATCTCTTTCCACAAAATCCATAAAGTTCGTCTATTATGCCCTGCTGGATAGCTTCGGGCGGTTGGTCGGCGTATTTCGTCAGTGCACTTAGCAATCGATCTGTTCCAAATTGTTCTTTATTGGCATTGCAAGCTTCAGTCACTCCATCGGTGTACATCACCAAAACATCGTCTGCTTGGTATCCGAATTCATTGACTTGTACGTATTTATGAAAATTAGAGTTTCTTAATATACCCAGGCCTAGTCCTTTGTTTTTGAAATAATCGGCTGTTTTGATCTCTGCGTTGTAGAAAAGTGATGGACAATGTCCCGCTCTGGCAAAGTCTATTTTCTTTCTCTGGCTGTCAATCACAAAATACGAGACTGTGATGAAAGAAGTTGTCTCCAGACAGCGACTCAGTGCATTGTTGGCATGGATTAAAAAATCCTTTGGATCCAAATCCAATTGCACCAAACTCTGAAAAATCCCCTTCATCTGCGCCATGTTAAATGCCGCAGAAGTACCCTTGCCTGACACGTCACCTATAATCAACGCAGTCCGATGGTCATCCAGTCGGTAATAATCATAGTAATCACCTCCTACCTCATCCGCTGCTACGGTAAATGCATGAATCGCATAGGCATCATTGGATTCCAAGGTATCAGGGAGCAATTTGCTCTGCACCCGATTGGCAATCTCTAGCTCTTCCTTGTATCGTTCTGTGACGATGGCTTCATTGAGCAAACGGAAATTCTCGATAGAAATGCTCGCCTGATTGACAAAAGTGTCAATAATATCCACCATTTCTGAATTGAAGCCATCATCTACTTGTTTGAGCAAGGCCAGACTTCCTATTTTCCTGTTTTTGACCATTACAGGAAAATGCAATACAGATCTAAAAGCTACGTTTTTGAGGTTGGCTGAGAGTTTGGGGTGATCCGATTTTTTCTCAAAGTCCGCATTCAGTATTTTCTTGACACGACTGCTTTTCAACGCCTTGTCTATCTCATGAATATCTCCCTTTTCGAGATTGTACGTCAAGGTGAGCTGGACAGCCTCCTCCTCATCATGAATCTCAAGCCAAGCTGCATCTGAAAACACAGCACTCACAGAACTATCAAGTAAGATTTCGTACACTCTCTCCTCACTCTCGCCAGCAGGTATTGACTGACTCAATCGCTGAAAATTGACGGCCTCTTTTATTTTCCGCTCAAATACAGAAGTAGTAGGCAGGTTGAACAAAATGACTAAGAAGGAAATCAGAGCATAAATAACAATGAAGGTAATGACAGACAAGACATAGACACTGTCTAGTAAATCTCTCACCAAACCTGCCTGCTCCGAGTAAGACATCAAGGTCTTGAAGAAGTACCAGATGTAAATGACTACCAGTAGGATAAAAAGAATGCTACGCCATTTCTGTTTGAAATTGAGATAGGCTATCCACTTGAGATTAAAGGATAGAAGCAATCCCATCAATGCCAAAATCGAATAAACAACCAAAAATGAAGTGTCTCTATAATCATGAGAAAACAAATCATACACCAAAGTAGCCATCAGTGCATATTCGAAAACATGCCATGCAGCAATCAGTGATTTTGACTTTTGATACAGAATCAGCCGCTTCCACACTACAAATGTGGAAATCAAGAACCCAATAATCAGCCCCAGGATGATGTGATAAAAGAAATTGACGATCAGTGCATTTTGTACAAACTTGTGCTCACCAAATATGGTGAAGAAAAACTCTATCGCCAGTGTGACAAGTGTAGCAATCAGTCCAAATACAAATACGCGCCAAAGCATCTCTACGAAATTGACACTTTCGGCCTTGCCAATGTTGTATCGATAAAATGTGAGAACAGAAATGACAAAAAAAGTCAGGAGCATGTTGGCTACAAAGCCTGGTAGCCCAAACTCTATGTTGTTCTCTGCACTGAATAGCGCCATCAGGTCAACTATTGTCAATAGTGACCAAAAGATGGATCCAAAAATAACGCTGATTCTAGTTATGCCTTTTTGAGACAGCATATATGCCAATTATCTATTCGCAGCAAGTTAATAAGAAAAGTGAAATTGAGGTCTTGCCTCAGCCTCAGAGCCTTAGCAGACTCGTTTTTTAACAAATTTTAAAACCTTTGAGCAAAAAAATATCTTGTCAGATAGGATCTGACAAGATATTTTTCATTTCATCTTATCCAAAAACTATCTGGTATAGTTAGGGGCTTCTCTTGTGATGTGAATATCGTGAGGGTGAGACTCTGCCATTCCAGCACCTGTGATCTTCACAAATTTTGCCTTTTTCAAACCTTCGATGTCTCTGGCACCTACATAACCCATCCCAGCTTTTAATCCGCCAGTCAATTGATAGAGCACTTCGGACACCATGCCTTTGTACGGTACTCTACCGACGATTCCTTCAGGAACCAATTTTTTCACATCATCCTCAGCATCCTGGAAGTACCTATCTTTGGATCCATCTTCCATTGCCTCGACAGACCCCATTCCTCTGTAGGTTTTAAATTTTCTACCTTCATAGATGATCACTTCTCCAGGAGCCTCCTCTGTCCCGCCCAACAATGAGCCAATCATGATACAATTGGCTCCTGCAGCGATTGCCTTGACAAAATCACCAGAGAACCTGATCCCGCCATCTGCTATTACGGGAACTCCTCTACCTTCAATGGCTTTGGCTGCTTCGTACACTGCTGATAGCTGTGGCATACCCACACCTGCAATAATTCTAGTAGTACAAATACTACCTGGTCCTACACCTACTTTGATTGCATCCGCGCCTGCATCCGCCAATGCTACCGCTGCTTCTGCAGTTGCGATATTGCCTACGATGACATCCAGCTTTGGAAATTTTTCTTTAATTCTTTTACACGTGTCAATTACCCCTTTGGAATGTCCATGTGCCGTGTCGATAGATACCACATCCACCCCTGCATCTAGGAGTTTCTGTACTCGCAGTTCGATATCGGGAGTCACTCCTACTGCTGCGCCTACTCTCAATCTGCCGTATTCATCCTTGCAAGCATTAGGCTTATCCTTGTTTTTCAGGATGTCCTTGTAGGTGATCAAACCTGTCAAGATTCCAGCATCATTGACGATTGGTAGTTTCTCAATTTTATATTCTTGAAGAATGGCTTCTGCACCATGCAAACCAATCCCATCTTTGGCAGTGATGACCTTGTCTTTGGTCATGATCTCTTTGACAGCCAATTTGACATTCTTCTGAAATCTCAAATCACGGTTGGTCACAATTCCGATCAACTTTCTGTCTTCATTGATGACGGGAATGCCACCAATTTTATATTCTTTCATGCAATTCAGTGCATCTCCGACAGTTGCATCCTCCGGTAGCGTAACTGGGTCTAGAATCATTCCGCTCTGAGATCTTTTGACCTTGCGCACTTGTGCAGCTTGTTGCTCGATGGTCATGTTCTTGTGAATGATGCCGATACCACCTTCTAGCGCCATGGATATAGCCAGTGTCGCGTCAGTGACGGTGTCCATTGCAGCAGAAACCAGAGGAATGTTTAATTTGATATTCTTAGTAAGAAATGTGCTTGTGTCTGTATCACGTGGCAAGACTTCTGAATATCCTGGGAGAAGAAGCACGTCATCGTAGGTGAGGGCTTCAAAAACTAGCTTAGAACTATCGAAATGCATGGGCAAATAACTGTTTTTATTTGCGATGCAAAACTATGGTCAAAAACATGACTTTCATCATAACGCGCTACTTATTTTTCACTTTTTCATTGAAATAAACGATTTAGCACACACTCATTATTTAAAA
Organism: Reichenbachiella agarivorans; assembly: GCF_025502585.1. Taxonomy (NCBI): domain Bacteria; kingdom Pseudomonadati; phylum Bacteroidota; class Cytophagia; order Cytophagales; family Reichenbachiellaceae; genus Reichenbachiella; species Reichenbachiella agarivorans. Next base: position 1,110,019 of record NZ_CP106679.1, read on the forward strand.
TCAATATAAATAGCAGTATGGCTCAGTCAAGACTTAAGATAATTACGTTTTTGCCTTAATTTTGCGTGTTGGCAAGTGAGTTATGCACAATCAATTTAAAGCAGTAGGATTATCATATAAGAAAACACCCCTCGAAATCCGAGAATTATTTTCGATGGATCAAGAGGCGATCAAAGCATTTTTGAGGCTGTTGGGTGACTATGCGGAAATTTCTGAGGCATTGGTCGTATCTACGTGCAACCGTACTGAAGTGTATTACTCTTCTCCCAATGATCAATTCGAAAACATTGTCAAGCTAATCTGCATTGCCAAGGGGGTCAACGACACACAAGATTTCTCTTCGTATTTCATCAACTATCCTCTGCATGAAGAGGCTATTCAACATTTGTTTGATGTCGCACTAGGGCTAGAGGCTCAAGTAGTAGGTGATTTGCAAATCATCAATCAAGTAAAAAATGCCTACCAGTGGTCTGCTGATGAAAACATGGCAGGACCCTTCGTCCACAGACTGCTACATACTATTTTCTTTACCAACAAGCGTGTAGTTCAAGAAACAGCATTCAGAGATGGGGCTGCATCGGTGTCTTATGCTACAGTAGAGCTCATTGATGAATTGACAGCTGCCATCGACACCCCAAAAATATTGGTTTTGGGTCTAGGAGAAATTGGTGAAGATGTCGCTAAAAATCTAGAAAGAATACAGAACAAAGAAGTCTTTGTTTGTAACCGTAGCATAGAGAAGGCACAGGCTCTTTCGGAAGAGTTTGGCTATCAAGTGATTGATTTTTCAGATTACGCACAAGCAGTAAAAAATGCAGACGTAATCATTTCATCCATTCATGTCACTGAGCCGATCATCACCAAATCAATCTTTGAAAACAACAAAGTACTGAGTCACAAATATTTGTTTGACTTGTCAGTGCCACGTAGTATCGAGCAAGACATCGAGCAAGTCAACGGATTGTTGTTGTACAACATAGACAACATACAAGCCAAAGCTTCCCAAGCTTTGGAAAGAAGGCTGGCGGCCATCCCGCAGGTCAAAACGATCATCACAGAAGCAATTGACGAATTTGGCTCTTGGTCGCAAGAGATGGAGGTCTCTCCGGTGATCAACAAACTCAAAAATGCCCTTGAAGACATTCGAAAAAATGAAATAGCTCGCCACCTCAAAAAGGTCAGTGAAGAAGAGTCTGAATTGATTGACAAGGTGACCAAGAGCATGATGCAAAAAATAATCAAACTACCTGTCCTACAATTGAAAGCTGCCTGTAAAAGGGGTGAAGCAGATTCGTTGATCGAGGTGCTAAACGACCTTTTCAATCTGGAGCAACAAGCTGAAACAATTAAAAAATAAGTGTGAAGGAATTCAAGCGAAGAAGTAGAGCCTTGGCTCTGCTTATATGTCTTCTTCCAATCAGCTCCACCTTTGTCTATGCGCAAAGCCAATACGCCTATTTTCAGGAAAACGGAAAAACTGGATTAAAATCAACCACAGGAGAAGTTGTCATCAGCCCTCGCTTTCAAAAGCTAGGATGGAGTCAAGGACAAAATCTCCCTCTCGCTGAGGTAGTAGGCTACTATGATGGTCTGGCGTGGGGTCTCATCTCTACCAAAGGAAAAAGAATCACTGAAGCAAAATATTACAGCCTAGAGGTAATCCAAGAAAATGTGATTCTGGCCAGCATCAAAGGGCCATTCTCCAACTTGCTCTTCTATGGTACTATCAACACCAAAGGTGAGACCATTCTGGATTTCAAAAATCAATCCATCGAGGTGTACCAAGGACTATTGATCGTCTCTGAGAAAAAAAACCACCAACGCTACTATGGTCTCTATAGTGCTACCAACCAAGAATTACTTCCTAAAGAATACAAGCACATCCATCACCTTCATGGTTCTCTTTTTGTCTTCACCAACAACAAGAATCAAAAAGGGGTCATTCATAAAACCGGAAAGGTCTTGATCAATGCAGAATTGGATAGCATTGGCCGCATGGTAGATGATCATGCCAAAGTCTATCGCTCAGGAAAAACCGGCCTGATCGATGACCAAGGTAACTATCTCTATGAGCCAAAATTCAAAGACATCACCCCTCACAACCGCACCGTACCATTCGATCTGTTTGAGATCAAAAATGAAAAAGATGAGCTAGAAAGTACACATCGTGCTGATTCTGTGGCATGGATAGAAGGTCAATATCTGGTGCTATACCTCAACGGATGGGCGGAAATTTTCAATCTCACAAACGAAAAAGTCTACTCTGGCCCAACTCCCACAGACATCAGCTTATTCAAAGAACACTTAATAATCTCTACACCCACAGAAGCTCAAATCATCACAAAGACACCATATGAGTTCACTCATTTTGATGAAATCAAATTGGAAAGACAATATCTGTTTGGCTACAGAGGTGGAGCATGGAGCATCTACAATGCCTATGGTCGACTCCTGACAGATAAAAAATTTGAAGCCATACAAACAGGAAGCAACAATCTCATACCAGTCAAAAGAAATGGCTACTGGGGCTATGTTGATTTTATTGGAGCGACTGCAGTTGAATTCAAATATGATCAAGTCTCCAACTTCATCGGGAAAATCGCCTCTGTCAGCTACCTCGGTTACAAGCACCTCATCAACCAGTTTGGAGAAGTGGTAGGTGAGGCTTCCTACGATTCCATTTGGATCAATGACAACAACACCGCCCAGGTCAAAATCCGCACAAGAACGGACATCCTCAACTACAATGGAGCAGCACTCTTCCAAACTTACAACCAATTGATCAAGCATGAATTGGGCTATAGAGAAATAACCGAAGAAGGAAAGATGGGTCTCATTAGCCATCATGGTAGGATCATTTTCTATCCAGAATATGAATACATCTCTGACCTGATCAATGACAAATTCCTCATCGTCAGCAACCCTAGAGGTATCAGCGTGACATTAGCTGACGGAGCTACTTTGATTCCCTTTACCAAACGATTTGAAGACATCATATCCATCTCTGAAGGGCTATTGGCGATTCAAAAAAATGGAAAATATGGTTTTATAAATTTTGACCAACAATTGATCATTGCAAACAGATACGACAGTGTGGGTTGGTTTCAAGACGGCTTGGCTCCTGTCAATCTCAATGGTCACTGGGGTTTTATCAACAAGAAAGAGCAACTCGTCATACAACCCAACCTCGACAGTGTTTCACACTTCGAACATGGCATGTCAATCGTCAAACGTGAGCAAGCATACGGTCTCTATACCACTACTGGACAACTCAAAATCCCGATCATCTATGAGCATATTAAGATGACCTCCAACCAACTTTTCATCGCTAAGAAAGAAGGAAAATACGGTCTGTTTGACAGCCACGGCGAAAAACTATTGGACATCTCGTACGAACTAATCACCGAAACCGAAGATGGTCAACTCATCGTACAGAGAAGGGGAAAAACTGGTGTCATCAGCACCCAAGGTCGCTATACTATCCCTCTCAAATATGCAGACATCAAGGAATTGGGAATGAGTAAATATGCCTGCAAAGTCCTAAGCGCTGACAGCTACTGAGATGCTGTTGGCCCAATGCCCATCACTCTGTACAAATCTTGCTTCTTGGAACTAAAATCTGAAATCTGAAAAGAGCTATTTCTTAATCCCAACAATAGAGACGTGTACAGCATCCATGTCAAAGTATTTTTCAATTCCCTGCTGTATTTGTTCAGAATTGACCTGCTGAAGTGCTCGAAAATACTGCTCATAGTAATCGTAGGTCAAACCATGATCATTTATTTTTTTGAACATCTTCATCAATTGGAAGGGAGTATCGATCGACGACAAAAACGAACCTGCCAGGTAGTTACTCACCGTCTCAATCTCATCAGCATCAACCCCTTTGAATTTGAGCAAATCCAGTTCCTTCTTGATCTCTGAGAGGGTATCAAGGGTGTGTTCTGCTTTGATATCCGTAGAGATGACCGCAAAAGAACCGTGATTCAGGTGTAGTGGATAGGAGCTGATCCCATAAGTATATCCTTTTTCCTCACGAATATTTTTCATCAATCTTGACCCAAAATATCCCCCTAAAAAGGTGTTGGTGAGTAAATAATCAAAATACCCCTCTGCTCCTTTATCTGGAATGTGCCACGCCATTCTCAATGAGCTTTGCAAACTTTCCTTCCTCTCAACATAGATTTCAGACTGCCCTATGGTATCAAATGACAAAGAATCCTTGGTTTGATTGGGTAGAGTCACAAACTGCTGCTTGACCTGAGTGATCATCTGATCATCTATCTTGCCAGATAGATACAATTTGGCTTGATTGAATAGATCATTGTGATAATATCCAACGACATCTTCCAAATCAATACAGTCTATATCTGATGCCTTCAAACCATAACCATAGGGATGAGCTACACCATACAGTGCTTCTCGCATCTTTTTGGAGGCGAGCATGTCATTCTTGCCATCATTGACTTTGAGCTGATCTTTTCTGATAGACTGAAGAGTAGCCAATGAGTCCGCTGGAAAAGTAGGTTCTAGTAATATTTCCCTAAATAACTCCAGCACTTGGTCAAAGGTCTTGTTGACGCCATATATCTCAATAGAGACATCGTCAAAACCAGGAGAAACCTCAATAAATGCTCCCAGTGAATCTATTGCTTCGGATATCTCCTTGCCTGATCTCCTTTTGCTACCCTCCAAAAGCATCTTGGCAGTAAACCACGACAGTGCCCGTTTGGATTCGTACCAAGCACCAGATGACAAGACCAGTTCCAATTTGAAAACAGGCTGCACACCGGCATTGATCATGTATAGTGGGATATGATTGTCTAGCTTATCCTCGATTGCTTTTTGTAAGGGAGAATAAGCTATTTCCCCAGCCAATGGGGCAATAGATCGATCAAGCATTCAATTAATTTAAATCTTCTTTGTTTTCTTCCTTGTCAAAATTGAATAACAAGGAGAATCTGATAGTCTCAGCTAATGGGTTGTTTTGCTCGGTTGGGATCAAATAGGAGAAATCAATACCAAATTTTTGATACCTAAAACCCACACCCAATGTAAAATACTGTCTGCCTCCTTTGGACTCTGCTTCGTAGAAGTAGCCCGTACGTGCAGCAAATAGCTCTTTGTACCAGTACTCCGCACCGAAAGAAATCATGATCTCAGCCATCTCTTCAGAAGAATCCATCTGGTGCATCAGAGAATGAACCAAACATGCCGCTGATCAAATTTCTATTGGGATCTTTACCTCTTTCTATGATTCTATTACCATCCTGATCGTAAACAGGTCCATTTTCATCTTCTTCATATACAGGAGGGGTAGGCACCATCAGTTTGTTGAAATCCAAAGCAAAAGTCAGTGTATTGAATGGATCCAATTCCAATTTCAAAGCAGTACCTAATCTCAAATTGATGGGAATAAAATCCTCGAATTCATCCGTACTGTAAGTGACTTTTTGCCCAATATTGGAGATGTGCGCCCCCAAAGCCCAATTAGCGTTGGTTGCTCCCAGTCTTATGTCTTTGTGGTAATAGGTACCAATATCCACTGCTACACTTGTTCCTTTTTGACTGACTCCACTGGTCGCTCCAATCAGATTGGACCAGATGTATCTGGCTGTCACACCAATACCCAAATTTTCACTCAACTTTCTAGAATAAGTAGCATCTACAGCTCCTTCTCTAGGGTTGTCTACCCCGAGCAGATTGCCACTGGCATCTGTCAACTGGATGCTACCCAAATCGAAGTAGCGCATCGATACACCAACAGTCTGAACCCTATCAATTTTGTAAAATCCTGACAAATAATACAATGCCATGTCATTGGTGATGGTCGCCAGCCAAGGAGAATAGGACATAGACGCTCCAAATTTCTGATCAATGAATGCCAATTTACCATTGTTCCAATGGACACTGTTGGCATCAGGAGAAGTTGCCACTCCTGCGTCTCCCATCCCAGAAGCCCTAGAGTCTGGTGCAAAACTTACAAAAGGTACTGCGGTGACGATCACCCTTCTGTCAGGGTCTTGACCGTTGAGCACACCAGATTGTGCCCAAGAATGTGTAGTGCTGATGCACAAAAGCGCTAAAAATATGATGCCTTTGATCCCTTTGTTATTCATACCTCGACTTGTTATTCCAAAACTAGGAGCTTTTGATAGGCCTGTGCTTTGGCACCATCTACCCTGCTTTGAATAAATATTTGATAAATATAGATTCCTTTTTTTACTTTATTCCCATTTGCATCTTGCCCATCCCAAGTAATATCGCTCACCACAAGCGGTGCATCATCCAAATAGTAATCTGTCTTCAATATTGTCTGACCCTGTAAATTCGTAATGGAGATTGATATATCCAACTCTTCTCCCAACCGATCCTGCGAAAATTTAAAGGTTGTTTGATCCAAAAAAGGGTTGGGGTAGTTCATCAAATCAGAAATTTTGATCTCATTCTTGTCTGAGACATAAAACTCGATGCTGCGTTCCACTGGATTATTGTAGGTATCAAAAGCAACCATTTTTAGACGATGCTCTCCTTTGGCCAAATTATACATGGGATAAATGACCCAACCTTCTTGGTAGGTGTCCAGTGCCGCCGTATAATAATTATTCATCTTGATCCCAGTGCTATCATCTAGATACATCACTAGATCATTCCCAAAGCCCAATTTGGAAGTATTGATACCACTTTCGTCAGTGAGTTTGGCCATAAAAACGGTGTTGGAAGCTACCTTTGAACCATTCACAAAATTCACATCTCCCATGTACAGTTCCATGGATGGAGGATCTGTGTCATCTTTGACCCCTTTGACAGATCCACCAATTACAACCTCGTCAAATGCTCCATGTGCATCCCAGGTCTTATTTGTATTCATCGCATAAAAACTGATCTTTCCCTTTCCGAAAGAATAGTTGATGTTTTTTGGGATGATGGTTTCAATGCTAAACACTCCAGCTCTTACTGATGCTTCTCCCTGAAAGAGCACGACATCTCGCTCATCGTAGATGCTCGCACTAGATTGATCACCCAATGTCTTGAATTGTGTAGGTTTGTCAAAAATGGTCACAACTACTGTCCCATCAAAACTGGCATCCAACACCCCGCCAGACATCACCTGCCCTGCTAGCTGATAGCTCCCCAATGCACCCAAACTATCCAGTTGATCCAGCGGCTGGCCATTGATATGAGTCAATTCCACAGCAGCTCCAGCAAATGCCAAACGCATGCTGGCATCACCTAGCAGTGCATAATTTCGATTTCTCGGCCCAGCCAAACTGTTGTTTTTGGTATCTCTCATCAAGTCCCCCAATCTACGGTAGCGACCATCCTCCTTGACCACCAAAGATTCATAAAAAGCTCTATTCATGGTGTAGTTGGTATTAGAAACTACAGCTCTTGTAGACGTCAACATAGCAATCGCTCCCCCTTGGGCATGTCCGAGAATCTGCTCTCCTCCTGATACCTTGGAGGGGTTGTCATAGTTGCCAAATTGGCAAGTAGCAGTGACAAAAAACGGCATCAAATGACGGTTGGACAGCTCTTGGATCATATCCACATCCAATATGCTTTCATCACTGAGTTTGTCTTCATTGCCATGCCCTGTGTAGTTCACAATCAGGGATCCATTGGAAATGGCCTCTGCAAAGGCCGCCTTGGCCTGTGGTGAGCGCTGATCTATGCTGCCAGGTACACCTATCTGCGGATAACTATCGATGAAAACTTTCCTGACATTGAGTTCGGAGTTGGTCGTGTCCAAAAATGTAGTGAGACGATCAGCATCGCGTTGGTGGATATTTGCATCCCCATCATCAGCAATGAAGACTACTTTGTTTCGCCAATTGCCATAAGTCAACTGACTGGACTCATAGCGAATCACCTTGCTGACATACTCACTGAGATCACTGACATTGCGGACAGGAATCCTCCCCACACCAATCTCTAAGGTGTGATCGCCACCAGCACTCTCTACCCACTCCCCTTCGTCATCCTCTAGGAAGCCATAATAATCTTCGGATGAATAACTCTCAATGGGATCAATGGAATTTCTGGCCTCATATACAGGGACATAATTGGTTTTGATAAAAGTACGGTCTTTGTAATCATATGAGCAATCACCCACCAAAGTCACGTAGCGGAGGGTTCCGTACGTATCGTATTGCATTTTGATGAAATCTCTGATCGCTGTGATGTCCTGTCGACCTGAGGCGTACTCGTTGTATATCTGATCCACAGTCACTACGGCAGTTGTGAGACCATCATGAGTTGTCCGAAAATCGGCCAATCGCTGTGCTTCTTGTAGAAACAACCGATGGGTAATGTAGATGACTTCAGCAGCAGCCATGCCATGTAGATTCTGATTGGCTATTTTGGCTTTGGCAATCGGTTTCTTGATTTGAGATTCCTCAAAGGCATAAAAATGTTGTGCATCTCGCTGGGATTGAAATTTCAATACATCACCGGACAGCTGCACCTGTTGTACCATCACTTGAGTGGGATCCGTCACATCCCAGACTTGGGCTGTATTGTCACTTGCTTTGATTTGAAGCACCTCTGCGGTTGTTCCGTAAAAAGACAAAGCACGATGAGCCAGATTCAAGTCATGAACACTCATGACATGGGCATAATCCAAATATCCAGTGCCACTGTTGGACCCGATCACAAAATCAATTTTTAATTCTAGTCGAGTAGCATCAGACAACGTACTTTGAAAAACACTCGCATCAATCACCGCTTGTTCGTCATATTTGTCACCAGAGTAAGGCAACATGCTGAGACTCCCCACACTGTCCCCATTTATGCTAAAGTCAAAGGAAGAATTGACAGTGGCCTTGTACACTGCAGCAGATGCATATACCTTGATGGCAGATCCATCTACCAAGCCTCCCGCATCAAAATTCAATATCAGACTTTTGCTTGAAGATAAAAATGACTCCCCATACCAGTACCTCCCAGAATTGATAAGATTAGTCCTATCTATTTCATGTGCAGAAAATCGTGTGTAGGTAGATTGGGCAACACCCGTGATCTCTCCAACTTGTTGAGAAGACATCCTGATCGCAGGTTCTTCTTTGACAGTCAGAAAATAAAAAGCAGTATCACTGTAAAGATTCTTTTCGTAGAGAAAATCTCCACTGGCTGACTCAAAACTGAGATGATCTGCAGATCTCCCATAAAACAACAGGTAGTCACTTTTGTCAAAAACTCCATCCTCCAAGCCTACCGCCATTATTGCGTTTTCGATCAAATCATCTGGTCTATCTGCCTCATTGGGCTGTGGCAACATCCCGTTAAAAGCATTGCCATAAATGGCGATTTTGCTGACATCCACTTTCTTGCGATCTATTCCTGCCTTGTCTAGCAAACTGGCATCTACACGGTACACGCCGTCTTCCAAAACCGCAATTTTGTACCACGTACCTGTGCTCAGGACAGAGTTGCTCGACTGTCCATAGAGGCAATGAATGGACATCAACCAACAACCAAGAAAAAGATATATATTGAATCTAATCAATGTGTAAAATTATATGGCTCTGCCAGGTTAAGGGATGCCTACCCAAATCATTGACTCTCAAGCTCTGCGTGCATCCAGAAGGTTGACAAAAATAGACCCTATAAAGTAAAACACTATCACAAATGGCAGTGCCAATAACTGAAATGTCGCAATCGCCACTATCGAAGCACCCAAAATGATGTATCTGGCCTCATTGTCTTCCCATCCAAAGTGCTTAAACTTGAGTGCAAGCAATTTCACATCTGTGATCAAAAGACTGGCCATCACTACGGTGATTCCTCCCAACACCCACTGATTGGATAAAATATCTGCGAAAATTGGTTCTACAGCAAGCAGGGGCAGCGTACACAGAAAAAGTGCATTGGCAGGTACAGGCAGACCATGAAAACTATCAGTCTGTCGCTCATCGTTGTTGAACTTGGCCAATCTGAGAGCTGAAAAGACTGCCACAATCAATCCCACATAGGGCAAATACGCCATGACACTGTTGGCCTCAATCATTTTGAACATGACGAATGCCGGCACCACGCCAAACGAAACCATGTCAGCCAACGAATCCAAGTCTTTGCCGATGTTGGAACTAGCCTTGAGCATCCTCGCGGCAAACCCATCAAAGAAATCTGCAATCCCCGACAAAAACACATAGTAGATCGCATGATCATACTGCCCCTCAAAAATGGTAATCAAAGCCAGACAACCAAAGACTAAATTGAGGCAGGTCAGCATGTTGGGGATGAAATTTCTTATGGTCATTTTTTCAAGGCACAAAATGGATTTGAAATTTTCTCTTTACCTATCGTCGTTCTAGGACCATGTCCTGGATATACTTCCATATCATCTGACAGACTAAACAATTTGTCATGGATACTCTGAATCAAAGTATCAAAATCACCGCCTGGCAGATCTGTCCTCCCTACACTCCCATCAAACAACACATCACCACCAATACAAATATTTTGAGCCTTGTTGACCAAGACCACGTGTCCTGGTGCATGACCTGGAGTAAACAAGACTTCCATTTCGCTGTTGCCAAAAGTTATCACATCACCCTCTTTCATTCTGTGCTCAGCCTCCGTTTTTTGATACTCAGTAAAACCATACGCAGGAGCATAGACCTCAACAGACCTCAATGTCGCTTCGTCTTCGGCATGAATATACAGCTCTACGCCATACTTTTTCTTCACAAAAGCATTGCCCAAGACATGGTCTATGTGACAATGTGTATTGATTAGTTTGGTGACTTTGAGCTCATGCTGTGCTACAAAATCCACCAACTCTTGTCGTTCGGTATCCTCGTAACATCCCGGATCTATGATCAACGCCTCTTTGGTTTCATCAAAAAGAACGTATGTGTTTTCATAAAAAGGATTAAAAACGAAATTGTGTATCTCAATCATTGAATTAAATATAATATCTGCAAATTTGACCTAATATTGGTCAATCACAAAATCTCAGAATATTTGAAGGACTATCTGATCATCGGTCATGGTCTGGCGGGGGCTGTGCTTTCTCAACAATTGTTGGAAAAACAACAGCAAATTACCGTCTTGGATCTGCCCACATCCAACCATTCATCCAGCGTCGCAGCTGGACTGTACAATCCAGTCACAGGTCGTAAGATGGTCAAAACTTGGATGGCAGACGAACTATTTCCTGTCATAGAGCCATTTTACCGCCAATTAGAGCAACATCTGAATAGTTCGTTTTTGTTAGACATTGGGATTTATCGCCCTTTTGTTTCCTTTGAAGAACAAAATGATTGGGATGCCAAACAATCAGATGACAAATACACGCCGTTCATCAAATCCATCAGAAAAAAAAATCTGGATAGTGTTTCTCTTCATGATCCTTTTGGTGGCATTCATCTCAACCATGCTGGTTTCGTAAAAATCCCACAGCTGTTGCGAGCCAGTCGGGCGGCTCTCATCCAAGCTCATGTGTGCGAAGAAAAGTATTTTGATCAATCCCAACTAAAAATAAAATCAGACCACATCACCTACGAGAACATTGCCTACAGAAGGCTTATTTTTTGCAATGGCATAGAAGCACTCCAAACCGAACTGTTTGGATGGCTACCCATGCACCCCGTCAAAGGTGAAATACTGAAAGCCAAAATGGGGAAAAAAATCACTACAATACTCAACAGAGGCGTATTCATCCTCCCTCTGGATCATGAGCATGTACGAATTGGCTCCAATTACCAAAACCACTTTGACAATATACTACCCACCGAAAAAGGCAAAGAAGAAATCCTCCAAAGGCTCAATGGAGTCCTCAACGAGCCTGTCACAATTGTAGATAGTACGGCGGGAGTTCGACCTGCGACAAAAGACCGACGTCCGATCATTGGAAAACACCCCGAATATGAACATATTTATATCTTCAACGGTTTTGGATCCAAAGGTGTCTCATTGATTCCTTACTTTTCGAAGCAATTCATGACCTATTTGGAAACAGAAAATGGCCTCATACATGACGTCAATGTATCGAGATATTATAAAGCATACAACAGTCGATAATCAGAAGTCTCTCGAATGAGAAAAATTGTACTTATAGCATACATATTATTCCTGACCTCTCAGGCTGTCATTGCACAGTATCAAAGGCAGAATTTTGGGCAAAACCGGGTGCAGTACAAAGATTTTGACTGGTACTATTACGGAACAGAGGACTATGATATTCATTTTTACAATCAAGGAGAAGAATACGCAGAAGTAACCCTGGAATTGCTAAAAGAAGAATTTGAAAAAATCACCGATCTCATCGGGTATGCCCCCTTTTCCAAAAGTGAGATTTTCATCTACAACTCTCATACCGACCTGCTCCAAAGCAACATAGGGGTAGGCTCTCCTTCTTTTACCATCGCAGGTGAAACGAAATTCGTCAAGCTCCAAGTAGAAATAGCCTATCCAGGCAATATGCTAGATTTTAAGAAAGAACTCAAGTACAAAATCTCCAAAATGCTCCTAGAGGATATGATGTTTGGGGGCAGTTTGACGGAGATGTTTCAGAGCAATTACCTCCTCAATCTACCCGAATGGTTTATCAATGGAGCCGAAAATTATATAGCATATGGATGGGATGTCACCATGGATGATTATGTGAGAGATTATTTGGTCAAAAAGAAAATTCGAAAATTCTCCAAACTAGAAGGAGAAATGGCAACTCTCGTAGGCCAGTCTGTATGGAACTACATCGCTATCAAATATGGCAACAGCAACCTGAGCAACATCCTCAACCTCACCCGAATCATCCGAAATACCGAACACAGTGTCGCCAGTACACTGGGGATTTCGTTTAGGCAGTTTATGTATGAGTGGGCAGAATACTACGGCATCCCCAACGAAGAGTTAGATGCCAGCTACATCTCTCCAGACAAAGATGATAAAATCATAGGTGTCAGAGGCAAAATCACCAAACTCACAGATCTCAAACTCAGCCCTGATGGGAATCAGCTGGCCTATGTTCAGAATTATAAGGGCAAGTACAAAATCATCATTAGAGACATTGCCAAGGGCAAAGAACGTGTGGCCATGACTGGAGGTTATCACTCTATAGACCAAGAAGTATCCTACAAATTGCCCTATATTGATTGGATCAGCAATACACAAATTGGCGTGCTCACCACATGGTATGGCAAAAACTACCTTGTCACTTACGACATTCCTACACGCTCCAAACAAAGAAAATCACTCACCCGATTCAACCAGATCAACCAAATAGACTTCAATGACAATGGCAAACTAGCTATAGTGAGTGCAGATGTCAAAGGCCAAACTGACCTCTATTTGATCAGTATGAAACGCAATGCCATCAAGCGTCTCACCAAAGACAGTTGGGATGACCTCTACCCACAGTTTATTCCTGGTACAGATGCCTTTGTCTTTAGCTCCAACCGAACAACTGACACGCTCAATATCACCACGCCTGCCATCCATGAGATGCCCGAGATTCTCAACCTATTTGCCTACGATTTGGACACCACCACCAATGTTTTGTACAGGATGACCAACACGATCAGCAACGAGACCTACCCTGTGCCAGTAGATGATGAGCACATTTATTTCTTGAGCGATCTCAAGGGAATCAACAACGTCTACAGCTATAGCTTCAAAGACAGTCTGTATCATCAAGTTTCTAATTTCCGCACCAGCCTCAAACAATATGACATCAACCCCAACACGCATGATTTGGCTTTCTTGATGCTCAATGATGGAAAAACCAAACTCTACTTAAACGAAGAATATAATCTGGATCAGCGCCTGTTCACTCCACCCACGCTGAGACATCAAGTCAAACAAATAGAATACATTAGGAAAAAAAGAGAAGAAAGAGCTACACAGGAACTACTAGAGCAGAAAAAAGCTGAAGCAGAATTGGAAAGTCAAATGCAGCATGAAGCCGACAGTACACAGGCCATGATGGATGAGAATTTTATCGATACCGACAATTATCAGTTTGAAGATGAGCCAGAAGAAGAAGAAATAAATCAGCAGCGGTTTTCCTTTCTCTCTATCTATGAAAAAATACAGAAAGAACCAACCGTCACGGGACCTCTGCCATATGAAACGAGCTTCACCGCTGACAACCTCGTTACATCCTTTGTCATCGATCAGTTGCGTGGTTTCGGTATCTTGGTCGAAACCCAAATGACAGATGCACTCGAAAACCATAAATTCAACGGGGGATTCTTGGCCATTACTGACTTCAGGAGTGGCGATTTCTTTGCGGAATACAGCTACCTAAAACACACCATCGACCTTCATGCCCGCTATGACCGAAAAGTTGTGTACAAAGAAAGTTTCAGGCTTTCCAATCAAGCAGGTGATCAAGATATACGCCAAAAATACAAGCTCAATACATTTACCGTGGGAGCAGCACTCCCAACCTCTGTATCATCAAGATTCGAAATTGATGGATTCATGGAATTTACCAACTATTACAATCTGAACCCTGATATTCTGGCTACTAGGCCTGCAAGAGAGGGAATCATTCTAGGTTCCAGTTACACCTATGCGGGATTCAAAGCTGCATGGGTATTCGACAATACTTTGGTCAATGGATTGAACCTATTTGAAGGATCCAGAGGAAAAGTCTCGTTTGAGCATCATCAAGCCCTCAATGATCATACGCGTAGTTTTAGCAATTTCAATGTAGATCTGAGACGCTATCAAAAAATACACCGTGAACTCATTCTAGCCACACGAATATATTATGGCTCTTCATTTGGGCATAGACCCAAAACCTATATGCTAGGAGGAATGGACAACTGGCTATTCAATGACAAAGAAAACTCAAATCAAACCAGTTCTCCGCTGTACTACAGCAACTTCAAAGACAATACAGATGTGCTCTTCACGGAGTTTGTCAACCTCAGAGGTTTCAATTACAATCGCTTCAACGGTGAAAATGTCCTGACTGCCAATGCAGAATTGAGATTCCCAGTAGTCAAATACTTCACCCGAGGGACGATCAAATCCAACTTTCTTAGAAACCTTCAATTCATAGGATTTTATGACATTGGTTCAGCATGGACTGGTGTATCCCCCTTCAATGAAAACAATACTGTGGATACCAAACTCGTCAGAGAGCCTGGGTCACCATTTGAAGCCGTCATCAAAACTAGCAGAAACCCATGGCTACAAAGCTACGGATTTGGTATGCGTACGGTCCTCTTGGGATATTACCTCAGAATGGACGTAGCACGACCCATCGAAGACTACAACCTAGAGTCTATGAAATTTTACCTCTCCTTGGGATATGACTTTTAATCCATAGAAAATCTGATTTTTTAAACTCCCATTTATTCGTGATTTTTGCGCATGATAAAATCAATGACAGGTTATGGGAATGCCAATTTTGAGAATGATCAAATTAGCATTCAGGTCGAAATAAAGACACTCAATTCGAAATTTTTTGACATCAACACCAAGTACCCCAAAGAAATTTCTTCTTTTGAACATGACCTGAGAAAAATCATTTCAGACCGCCTCATCAGAGGAAAAGTCAGTTTTGTCACGGAGCTCACAACCAAATCTGGCACTGCGCAAGCCATGAGGATCAATCCTGAGCTATTCCAGCATTACAAAAATCAAATCCTCGCAGTGACTGAAGGCATGAATGTCTCAGATGCTGACATTCTTCAATCTGTGATGAAAACTGGGGACATCTTCGAACAGCCAGAAGGCAAAAAAGATGTGATCGATCAGCAACTCATGGTCAAACTGGTCAATGAAGCTCTCGACAAATGTGAAGCATTTAGGCTACAGGAAGGCAATTCTGCACAAATAGCACTCAGTGCCTGTTCGGATCAAATCAGCAACAAATTAAAAGAAATCAAAGAGTTGGATCCCGTTAGAATTGTTCAAATCAAAGAAAGAATCAACGAAGGTCTGAAGGAACTCTCTTCAGGAGAAAAATCTGACCCTAATAGATTTGAGCAGGAATTGATCTACTACATAGAAAAATTAGATATCTCAGAAGAAATTGTGAGACTCGAAAACCATATCAAGTTCTTTAACATCACGCTTGACGAAAAAGAGTCTCAAGGCAAAAAGCTTGGTTTCATTAGCCAAGAAATGGGCAGAGAGATCAACACCATTGGCTCAAAAGCGAACAATTCTGACATTCAAAAACTCGTGGTAGAGATGAAAGATGAACTTGAAAAAATAAAAGAACAAGTCCTCAACGTCATCTAGGTTGTAGCACTGCTAGTGATACTGAATTTACGTGCTATCCAGTGTCCTACCCACCATTTGAAGAGAAAATCATGAACACACAATAGGGTATAAAACCAAAGAAGGTCTGACGATATCGTCAGACCTTCTTTGGTTTTATTGAGAATAATTGATGATTAGCTCAACTTGAAAGTGATAGGAAGAATCATCCTTACCTTCACTGCTCTACCTCTTTGTTTTCCAGGCTTCCATTTTGGAGCACCTTCTAGTACTCTTACTGCTTCTTCGTCACAACCTGCGCCGATTCCTTTGATCGCTCTGACCTCAGTAATAGACCCGTCTTTGTCCACAACGAATTGCACAAAAACTCTACCCTCAATACCCATTCTTCTTGCTTGGTTTGGGTATTTCATGTTTTGACCAACATACTTGTAGAATGCTGCCATTCCACCAGGAGGTGCTGGTTGATCTTCAACTATGTCAAAGACCTCGTCTGCTACCTCTTCTGCTGGAGCATCGTCAAATACGATGTCTTCGATGACAGTAGTTTCCGTAATTTCCACATCCAACTCTACTTCGATCTCTTCTTCGATCTCCTCTTCATCAGGCACCTCTACGATCTGAGGTAGCTCAATTTTCGGGGGTGGCGGAGGTGGTTGCTCCGTAGGAGGAATCTCCATAATATCTTCAAAATTGTCATCAACTTGTCCAAGGTCTACCAAGTCACCGTCATCGTAAAACTTCCACTCGAAAGCAGTAATCACGAGAACTAAACTGATAGTAAGGCCAATGTTGAAGAACATCCCTGCCTTTCTTCCAAGGTCAATTTGCGGGTTTTTCTTTACCTCCATTTTCCTATCTTTAGTTTTCTCAAATTCTATTGTCAATAAGTAACTTCAAATATACACAACAGAATTTCATTTCCATATTTATTGATTTATTTTCCAAAACTTTGTCAACACAAGTCCTAATAGGCCGCCAGTTGCATCCGCAAGGATGTCATTCCAGTCAGCTGTTCGGCTAGGCACATATAGCTGCAACCACTCGGTCATGACAGCAAATACTACTACAGCTACAAAAACAAGTAAAAAATGTCTATTAGTAGCCCTTCCATTGCCTATAGCCAAAGTGGCCAAAAAAGCCCAAATGAAGAACAAAGTAAAATGTATGACTTTGTCAAAATGTGGGATCTGCTGTAACCATGACATTTCGCCATCCGAAGGTCTCAACAACAAAAAAAGGATGGTGATTGTCCATCCTAACCACGTCATTCGGTAGCTACTTTGACTCAGTCTGATCACTATTTATTGACCGATGAGTTCTTTGTATGCTTCCGCTGATAGCAACTCATCTACTTCACTCAAATCTGAGGCTTTGATTTTAATCATCCAGCCATCTTCGTATGGAGCAGAATTGACCAATTCTGGTTCGCTCTCTAGCTCTTCATTGAACTCCAACACCTCTCCTGAAACAGGCATAAACAAGTCAGACACAGTCTTGACAGCCTCTATCGTACCGAAAAGTTCACCTTTGGCAATTGTCTCCCCTTCTGTTTCTATCTCTACATAGACGATATCACCCAGCTCTCCTTGGGCAAAATCAGTGATACCTACAGTCGCCACGTCACCTTCGATGCTCACCCACTCGTGATCTGCCGTGTATTTCAAATGATCTGGAATATTCATTTTTGAATAAGTTTTGTTTAAGAATTAATATCCATCAAAATTAAGCCTAAAAAGTAAAATAACGATAGACGGGAATAGATATTCACAATCTCTGCTAGGCGTCTTGCTACTGGGCAAGACTGAAGCGCACTTGGACACCAAATGAAGAAGACGATCTATTGTATGAACTAGAAATTTTAGGTTCGTTGATATTCTTTTCAAAATACATGGTCAGGTTGAGTTTTTGACTGGCCACATAGCTCAACGTAGGACGTACTTGATAATTGATATTACCATCAGTAATGGTGTTTCCATCTTCAATTTTGCGTTGGATCGTCTTGGTATCTCTGATTGTGAAACCCATTCTAAATGCCAGCTGATTGTCTACAGCAATGGTTCTTCCTTTGACTTTGAATGGAATCTTCCAAGTATCTTTGGTGATCCCGATATCAAACGAAATGTTGTTGCTCTTGATCTCTCGGACCTGTGTATTGGACAAATCAAAACTGATACTCCTCTCCTTGGCATAATCAACCTTGCCCGTAAACATCCCTTTGGTTCTGACACTCACACCAATCAATGGGGAAAACCGTTCTACGATATCAACCTGACTGATGATATAGACAGGTATAAGTTTGCCATCATCTCCAGGCTGAGTTGCTCTAGGGTAATCCAATATATCATTGGTCAAATCTAGGTCAGCTACATTGCTGTATTTCAAAGAATTGGAATAATTGGAGACACTAAAACTGGAAGTGTAGGCATGCGTCAAATTGACGGAACTAAATACTTCTTTGATACCCGCCAACTTGCTCAGTCCTGCATAGTCCACCCGCCAGTTGGGCATGGGTGTTTTGGGAAAAGGAAGAAGATTGATAGTATTCGCACTTTGATCGGTATAGGCCGCAATCAATGCAGGAATCAGTACGTCTTGCGAATTGATGGCATACTCACCTGCAGGATTGGCTGCATTTTGTCTTGCTTGTACAATGGCTCGATTCTCCACAAACTGCTCAAACACATCCGAAACATTCTCACTATTGTCCTTGGAAAAGGCAGTAGCAATCGGCAAGAAACTGATCGTATAGCTACCTGTACGGGTTGGGGTGAGAGAATTAAAAGTATTGACTGTCAAGCTATCCCATCGATAGATTTCCTGATATTCTGCTCGATTGTTTCGCTTGGCATCTATTTGGATTCTGAAATCTTTGAACGGTTCTACAGCTGCACGCAGATTGATGTCCTCAGTCCTCGATTGTATAAATGGAGCCGTAAACAATCCATTTTTGACCAACCACTCCTCCTTGGCCGCTCGTGTCCTGATCTCTGGATCTTGGCTACCTAAAACAAAGTCCCAGCCTGGCGCATTAAAATCACGATCCATACCCAGCATATATGGACTAGGCAGCATACCAGGCAGACTCGTCGATTCTTTGAGGCCATAGGTCAAATTGATCGATCGCAGTGCCATCATCAGCCTCATGACCCCCTTGAAAGCATCCATCCCGCCAGTAGATCGGACAGTATCGTAGCGAGACGTCCTAGAGCGGCTCGGTGGCTTGTTGATGTTGCTTAAATACTTGGATTTGTTATAAAGCCGTACAAAATCAACTTTACCACTGAGGTCTTGTCCTCTCTGGTTGGATATGACATTACCAAACTCTTCTACTTGATCGATGTTTCCTCCAGTCCAGGTGTAGTCCACAGAATAACGGTAATCTGCACTCATCCAGTCCGTCAACGGAATTTTGTCCAATGGCAGTCGGTAATTTAAACTGATATTTTGGTTGTAGTTTTTGATCCTACCCAACCTTTTGATGTTGGACCAAATCGAATCTCGTTTGGCATCTGTATCAATATCACCTTCAGGCTCATCAATGATGGCCCTAGCTGTCGCATTGTAATTCAAGCTGAGGTTTTTGAAAAGACTCCATCGTACATTATAGGAGCGATCAAAGGTGAAGTACTTTTCGAAGTTGGGATCTATCCCGTCTGTGGTCAAGTCCGAATTTCGCAATTGAGTCTTTTGAAATCGCCTGTCCATCGATGCTCTGAAGGAGAAGCTATTGGGCAATGGAGAGAAATTGATGTCCTTTATCATCTTGAGATAAGGACTAGAAAAAGCCTTCGTCTCTTTGAAAGGCTCGATGCTCGGTGCCTTGGTTGTATAATTATAGGCCACGCCACCTGAATACTGTTTATCTACCCTTTGGGCTGTGTTGACATTCGAAGATTTTTGCTCTGAGAATGAATAATTGAAAGAGAAATTTTCTACGTCATACACATGAGACTTGGCATCCTGCTTGACTTTTTCCTTCCTGACATTGATGAAATTGATACTCCTGTTAGTCGTCTGAGAGATAACCTTTTCTCGGTATTCATCTTTCTCTTTTTGTGTATCGAACTTCTCCAAAGAGGCCTCCAATGGTATATCATCGTCCAAAGGATCATAACGAGGTGTCTCGACGGATTTAGATGTACTCACGAACATTGGAATTTTAATTCCTGTCTCTACAGGGATGAGTTTGTCTACATTGACGTTGGCCGATAGGTCATATTCAAAAGTCTCCTCTCTGGTTCGCTCTGAGATTGTTTGTTGTATTCCACCAAAACCAACGGAAGTATATCGAGTAGCTGCATTGAGCGTAGCAAAGTCTGCCAATTTCACATTCATCTGTGCATTGGCAGCCCAGCCCTTTTCTTTGTCAAAATCCGTGAGTCGCATTTCGTTCACCCAGATACATACGGATTTGCTCCCCTTATCATCAGAGGTTGGATTTCTCACCCCGATCATCATGTCAGTCACTCCACTCAGCTTGGGATTACCGATGATGCTCAATTTGTATTTACCATCACTAGACAATTGAGTATAACGTCTCGTCACATCAAAATCGTCAGCATTCCGCGCAGACTTGAGCGTATGGAGTTCATTGAGCGCAATGTTCATTTCATTTTCCTCAGGCCAAATATCCCTATCTGTATAACTAGACAAGCCATTGGGCGTGATTTTGAGAGGCACTTCGATTTCGTAGTAATTATTAGTCTGGTCAAAACCCAAGCGTACAAAAGCACTGACTTCATCATCCAAAATCATTTCTCCTTGGTTAGATTCAGCATGGAAAAACATCTTCAACTTGCCATAATTAACCATATCTAGGTTTAAAGAGTTTTTATATGCAGAGCGCGCATCTCCGTCATCCACATCCTCTACACAAAGCTTGAGTGATTGCTCATTGACACGTCGAGTGACCGAAGTAGTGTTGTCTAAATCACGATTGATGCCTGGCGGCACCATATAGGGGGGTACTCCTCCAGCGGGTGAGCTATTTTGTTCTACTCCTACAACCGACAACTCAAAATCCGAAGAGACCACCTCTGGGATCTCACCCAAACCAGACTCGGCTAGGTCCAGAGTGTATTTTCTCCACTGACTGGCGACCATCTGAAAACGCGCCATTCTCAGTACGACTGGATTCTCCCAACCTGTCATATACATCCTCATGTATCTCAAAAATTGCATGTCAGGTGATCCAACTGCCGTTCCTTTGTTGATCGGAATCCTAAACAAGTACCAATTGGCGTCATCATCTATGACCTCATCTACTACATATCCTTCACCCGCTTTCAAAGAGTTCGTATTAATTGGGATTCGGTATTCGAAATAGGATTCTGTCTGGTTGACAAAATTGTCTTGGTTCAAATCTTCATTGTCAGGAATGTTGGTTGCCGAAGAACTATAGGAGCTGTTGTTGGATTCTACTGGAGAGTTGCCTTCCTGTCCATTAAAGTGCTTATACCTCTCCAATATTTTAGCGTTGGAAGCGCTATACTCAGGATCCAAATAATGCTTGAAATCATCCGCAGAAAAATCACTCTTGATTTGATCTCTTACAGCTCCTGATGGCAGTGCACTTTCTGTAATATTGAGTTTATTACTGAAATACTCAAATTCTTCAAAATCAGCACCATTTACAGACTTCAAACCATCCAAGCCCACATCTTGATTGGATCTAGCAGAACTGGAGTTGTCAAAGTATTGAGTCAAAAACTGCTGTGTTGTCACTCTGCCCCACTCGGTATCTTCAGTATTATCTATTCCTCCATTGGCAGGTAGCCCATTCTCAAATGCATGCTTTACATCCGGTAGCACATCCTCAGATACTTCTCCTAGATTAAGAATCAAATACCCATTTTGGTCATTGTTGGGTTGATTGATAGTACCATCCAGTACAGGGTCATTGCTAAAGGGATTCATCAACCAAAATTCGATGTACTCAATGTTGTTTTTGGTGAAGTCTACACTGGTAGGTACGGCTCTTGTAATCGCTCCAAATTTATCAGAGGGATTCCTGAGACGACCGTCTTGATCTAGTTCACTGGTGTTGTAGTTGTATGGTCCTCTTTCACTAGGGTAATACGCCAAATCAAAAATTCTCTCTGGCACATTGACAAAGGACAAGTCTTGTTGTTTGAATATATCTTGTGGATAGACTGGTTTGACATAGTTGTTTTTCAAATCATCCTCCTTGAGACTACTAGGTCTACTGTTCCCATAGAGGGTCTGATCGATCACATACCAAGCCAGCTTGGCTCTTTTGAATCCAGCTCCCAAACTACTATTGGGGTCTGTGACCTGAAATGCTTCTGGAGCAGCTCCCAAACTCCAAGAGGTATGATTACCATCAAGTCGGAAAGGGGTCGCAGCATTCTCAAAGTCATCGACATAAGATGTCCCCTCTCCATCTACTTCATTGGAAGTGCCTGGGATCAATTGTGCAAACTCGCCATTGAAGGTAACAGTCGATGTCTCTTTGGTGCTGATCAGCGGGAGAGCATCCACCATCTTGGTCAGGAGCCGTGAATCTTCCTGAAAATTAACATCAAATCCATATTTGGTATTGCTGATTGGTTCATTACCCATGCTGTAGCGAGATACACCACCAGTTCGCTGTTCTAGATGCAATAGGGTAGCTCCAACATTGATTTTATCATTGAATTGATAGTCCAAACGTGTCCCAGTCAACCATTTGGATTGAAAACTAAACAAGTCATCAACTTCATAGGTGATGTTGATCGTTTTTCCTGAGTTGAGTACCCCTTCGTTGAGAATTGTGACCTGTCCAGATCCAAGGTAGCTTACCTCATAGTCCAACCCTTCGGTGAGCAAGGTACTCCCTGCGGTCACAGTCACTGAGCCTTCTGCAATATTGAAACCTTCTAGATTGTACACATTCCTTGCGCTTGAGGAATAATTGCCTGTCAATCGAAACTTATTTTTGGCAGACACTTGCTCGGCCAGTGTTTTCGTCCTATCATAGAGTTCTGAATAGACATATTTGTCTTTCAAGTTTTGTTCGGTGCTGATAAAAGCCGCTTCCAACGTCGTGCCAAAAGGCTCCAATACAGGGAAAATGATGTTACCATATTCCTCGTCAAAGGTAAGCCCATCTATAAAGTCAAAATTACCATCTGGCTGATTGTCTCCGTTGACATTGAGTTGATCCAATTTGAATACCCGAATCAAAGGAATGTTGTTAGTGTTTTGGCCCTCGTTGAGATTGGGTGCATCGTAGTTGTTGATATCATCTCGGTAATTGATTCTCAACTCAAATCCTTCTTGGTTGATCCGAGAGCCACCTAAGTTGTAGATGTTTTTCATCGCCAAGTCCCAAATCGGTACATCAGTCGTGGTATTCTTGGCAGGCAAAAGGAGTTTCAATACAATCAAATCTTCATCAGGTCGAACTTGGTAGTTCTCAGACAATTCTCCCACCTGATAGGGCGTAGAAATACCGTTGTATGTGTATTCATAAGATACAGCCAAAACCTCTCCTTCTCTCAGACGACTGTTCAAAGTCACATAACCTAACCTGTCATTGAATGTATATTCAGATTGATCCAATTTTTTGACGCTTGGACGTGCTTCAAAATCGACCCCCTCTGTCATCTGGAACTGAGAATTTTTAAGATAGTCTGCAACTGTGGAGATATCCCTGATTGCTGGTGCACCATTGATATCTGCATACAAATTGTTGGCACCATTGTCATTGGGTTCGTTGGCTTGCGCAATCATGCCATTGGTGTTACCTATCTTAACGGGCTCTCCCAGATCTGTAAATGCCACGATACCTCTCAGTCCAGAGGTCTCCGTTTGTTGCTTGACTACATAAACCTCCAATCTAGATATTTTCACTCCAGACACTACGTTGGGAATGTTTTTCAACCATTTTTCATAGTTGTCTCTGAAGAAGTGGCCGAGAAAAAAGTGGCGGTATTGATCATAATCTGAGGCCCTAATATCAAAAGGGGTCCCTTCTGTACCATTGCTGAAAGACTTGGTTTTGGAACTCCCCTGTTGTCTTGATGCCAGTGCTGTCACATAGAGCTTTCCAAACTGCAATTGTGTCTTCACACCAAACAAACTCTGCCCTCCTGTAATCAGTGTATTGGCAATCGGCATGCTGACATTACCTAACTCTATCTTTTTGATAATATCCTCTTCATAACCTGTGTATTCGATTTTCAAGTTGTTTTGAAAATCAAAAGAATTGTTGTTGTCGAAATTGGCTGTCACGGCCAATTTCTCTCCCACTTTTCCTACGACATTCATGGAAATCTGCTGGTTATAATTGAACCCTCCAGTTCGTTGATTTCTAGTTGGTACATTTGGGTTTTCTATGGTTTGCCATCTCCCACCAAAGTCCATATTGACAAACCCTGTGGGTTGAATATCTACATAGTTACCACCAAAAATCCTGTCAAACATCGGGCTGATGTAGATCAATGGTATCAATCTCCTCCCACTGACAGCACTCTCCCCATCCAAACCTGCGGATCGTTCTTGCCAATACTGTCTTTTGAGCTGTTCATCTTGATAGGCTCGGTATTGCTCGAAAGTCATCGTAGACCTAGGGCGGTAATTCAGCGCACCAACCTTCTCATGAATTGTGTAATTGTTGTTGGAATCCATCTCTACCTCCACGGTCATGTTTGAAGGATCCTTGAGCTGCAGGGGGGTATGGCTCTGAGAGTTTGAAAATGGATCCCCATGTCTATCATCATACCTAAAGGTGGGCTGATAGGTAGGTTTGTATTCTTTGGATTGCTTGGTTGTATCAGACTGAAAGGGGATTTGCTGCCACGCATACGCAGAAACACCCATCAACAAGCAATGGGTGAAAATAGTAACAAAGCGTATGTGGAATTTGACTCTGATCAAACTCTTCCCCTATTTATTTGTATGTTAAGACCTTCTCAACGCTAATTTAATTAAATCCTCCAGACCAAGATCTTCATCAGATGATTTCAATATTTTGTCAAGCGTCTTCTCTGCAACTGCTTTGGCTATACCCAAAGTCATCAATGCAGACAAAGCTTCCGACTTAATACTATGCTCCTTCTTAAGGGATAAAATTGGTACACCACTCTCTAACTCCTCTTTTGACATCTTGTCTTTGAGTTCTAAAATGATTCTTTGGGCAGTTTTCAGACCTATGCCTTTGACTCCACTGATCGTCTTGACATCACTGTTGACGATCGCAGCATGCAACTCCTGCGATGACAAGGATGACAAAATCATCAAGCCAGTAGATGGCCCCACTCCAGAAATCGAGATCAACTGCTGAAATCTCTTTTTTTCCTCTCTGTCATAAAAACCATAGAGTGTCTGTGAATCTTCTTTGACGTGAAAGTGCGTAAAAATACTCGCCTCTTTTAAATTTTTTATGTGAGTATATGTATTCAAAGAGATATTGACGTGATAGCCAATACCTCCATTGTCAATGATCGCATAGGTAGGGTCTACCTCGATAAGCTTACCTGAGATGTAGGTGATCATTCCTTGCTTCTACTTTTGGACTGTATCGCATCTACTGCCGCGATAGTCGCCATGTTGAATATTTCTCTCACCGAACTACCACGCTGCAAGACATGTACGGGCTTGTTCATTCCCATCAATACTGGACCGATCGCTTCGCTAGATCCAATTTCCATCAGCAGCTTATAGGCAATGTTGCCTGAAGCCAGATTAGGAAAAATTAAGGTGTTGACACTCTTGCCATTGAGTTCACTGAAAGGATAATCCTTTTCCATCAACTCTGGATTCAAAGCTACATTGGCTTGCATCTCACCATCAATGATGATTTCAGGCCATTTTTGCTTCGCCAATTTTACCACGTCTGCAGTCTTGCTTGGGATTTCTCCTTTGGCAGAACCAAAATTGGAATATGACAGCATCGCCATCCTAGGTTCAAAATCAAAGAATTTCACTGCACGATTGGTCAGCTCAATGATATTAAGCAAGGCCTCCGCATCGGGATTGACATTGACTGTGGTGTCCGCCAAGAAATAAGTTCCTTTTTGATTGCGAATGATGTACATGCCTGCCACCCTTTTCAACCCTGGTTCCATACCAATAATCTGTAAGGCCGGGCGGATCGTATTGGGGTAATCGTTGGACAAGCCTGAGATCATGGCATCTGCATCGCCCTTTTCTACCATCATCGCTCCATAGTAGTTGCGATCCATCATCAAGTGCTGTGCCTCACGCACGGTCATGCCTTTTCTGGCTCGCTTCTGAAACAAGGTCTCTGCATAGACCAAACGCGTATCGCGCTGATGATAGGGATCTATGATTTCACAGTCCAACTCCAATTCGTTCTCTGCAATGAGTTCTTTGATTTTCTCTTTGTTTCCAAGCAATATCGGAATGGCAACTCCTTCGTCAATCACCAACTGTGCTGCTTTGAGAATCGACAGTCTGTCTCCTTCAGTAAACACCAAACGTTGAGGACTCTTTTTTGCTCTTGATGCCAACCTTGAGATGATTCGTTGACCCATGCCCAGTCTTTCCTCCAATTTCAATTTGTACTCATCCCAATCCGTAATGGTGGTACGCGCGACACCTGAATCTATGGCGGCCTTGGCTACTGCAGAAGAAATGCTCGCGATCAATCGTGGGTCCAATGGCTTTGGAATCAAATACTCTTTGCCAAACTTGATGACCTCTGAGCCATAGGCTTTGGATACGGCATCAGGTACTGGCAATTTGGTCAACTCTGCCAAAGCATACACGGCAGCCAATTTCATTTCTTCGTTGATTGTAGTGGCGCGCACATCCAGCGCACCTCTAAAAATATAGGGAAATCCCAATACATTGTTGACTTGATTAGGATGATCCGATCTTCCTGTTGCCATCAATACATCTTTCCTGGTTTTCATTGCCAAATCATAAGGAATCTCTGGGTCAGGATTGGCCAAAGCAAACACGATAGGATCATCTGCCATAGATAGTAAATCCTCAGCAGTCATCACGTCTCCCATCGATAGTCCCAAAAATACATCTGCACCTTTGACCGCATCCGACAAGGTCACCAAGTCTGTTTCTACAGCATATTTGGCCTTCATTGGGTCGAGATTTTCTCTCTTCTTACTGATTACACCTTTGCTGTCGAGCATCATGATGTTTTCCTTTTTGGCTCCCATCTTGACATAGAGATCCGTACAGGCAATCGCTGCTCCACCAGCACCATTGACCACTATTTTGACCTCCTCTATTTTTTTCCCAACGACAATCAATGCATTGAGCAAGGCCGCACTAGAGATAATAGCCGTGCCATGCTGGTCATCATGCATGACAGGAATATTCATTTTTTCTCGTAGCTCTGTCTCGATTTTGAAACTCTCTGGTGCCTTGATGTCCTCTAGGTTGATTCCCCCAAAAGTCGGTTCCAAAGATTTTACAATTTTGATAAACTCGTCTGGGTCTGTTTCGTCGATCTCAATATCGAAAACGTCGATCCCTGCAAATTTCTTGAACAAAACTCCCTTACCCTCCATTACTGGTTTGGATGCTTCTGGCCCTATGTTTCCCAATCCCAATACGGCGGTACCGTTGGTGATCACTCCTACTAGGTTTCCTTTGGATGTATAGCGATATACATCTTCTTTGTTGGCAGCTATCTCCAAGCACGGTACAGCCACTCCTGGCGAATATGCCAAGGCTAAATCATGCTGAGTCGAAAGGGTCTTGGTTGGACGAACTTCAATCTTACCTGGGGTAGGTTTTTCATGAAAATCAAGCGCGTCCTTTTTTCTTATTATACTCATCTTAATATTTGGGATATTATGTTTCTTAGTTTGATTGAGGGGGTATGCCTCCAAGGTTATATTTTACAGACTGAGTCCTGAGGTGAATGTCTGCAAGATCATTTCCATTTCTTGCATGGGTACTCGTTTGTCATCACCAGGATTGTAGACATAGCCTTCTAGATAGTACAGTCGCTTTTGACCTTCATCTACAAACATATAGCTGACAAAAGGGCCTCCTGCAGAAAAGTCACTGAATTTCCAGAGCCCTCTTGCTTCTTTGGCATATTTTCCTTTGAAATTGACCTCTTTTACCTGACTCAAAGTATCCTGTAGTGTCATATAGAGGTCTGGCTTTTCTATGTCTCTCATGAACATGGAAGAAATTTCCTCTCTTTTCCCTAACACATCATCAAATGGAGCATTGCCTGTATAAGGTTGGAAATAAACGAAAATATCACGCTCAAAAGCTGGATCGAGCAACCTGATCCACACAAAGTCCGGTAGTGCTTTGGCTACCTCATAACCATAAGGAATATTCATAGTAAAATCATATTCCTCAGCGAGTCGTTTTTCAATTTGCTTTTCCCTGACTTTGAACAGCCTACCAGCAATCCGGTCATTTTCAACCTTTAAAAAATAGTTCCTTAATAGTTTTTCGTTGGTTTTGATATGAGCAGCAAGCTGCATTTTGGTCTGTCCAAACAGATGCACGATATCCTGCCCTTTGGCATAGACATCCTTTTGAGGTAGCATGTAGAGGGATGAGTCCTTTCTTATTTTTTCCAACGACTCCTCACTGTAGTACTTTTCCATTTGTTGGCTTTGTCTGCCTCGTCCATCGAGTGTATGTACCATGATAATGTTGGTACCTCGCTGAATAATAGAATTAAACTTGAGTGGGTTGATGTTTCTGACCTTGAAATAAGGTTCATTTTGCGGCAATCCAGGCACATAAGCAGACAATGCATCTCTGATAGACTGACCCAGTGCGCCATTCCAATCTGTCGTATCCATTACCACCAAAATGGCGTTGGCTTCTCCACCAGCCTTTGGCAAATACATTTTATCTGTACTAGATTCCTCAGATGAGGAAATCTTATCTGGTGTTGACTTGCAAGAACTGATCAGGCAAATGCTCACCAATAGAAACAAGTAGCTTATTGTCTTAGGCATGCTAACAGGTGTTTTTGGGAATTAAAAAAATTAAGCAATCCGTCCGAAGATCAACAATTTACATGTTGATTAATAATTTTTGTCCGGGTTTAATGTTGGAAGATGTCAGATTGTTGAGCTTTTTTATCTTTTCGATGGATAGATCCTTGTATTGTTGAGCAATACTCCACAGGGAATCTCCCGACTGTACCAAGTGATACTTTCCTCCCTCGACTTGTACAGGTGCAGATTGACTGGTAGTATTGGTTTTGGCTACATAGCTAGATTTTGTATCTGCTGTATAATAAGGTGTCACCCAAATATTGAGGTTCTGACCTACACGAATCATATTGCTGCTGAGGTTATTCCATGCTTTCAAATCTGCCACACTTACATGATGATTTTCTGCAATCGTCCCCAAAACATCTCCTCCTCGGACTCGATAGACTTGCTTGACTCGACCGTACACAGACCCCGGTGTATTCCTCGCTACATATTCCAGTTCTGCCTTGCCTACCTTGCCAGCAGAATCCAGCATGGCTACTTTGTGAATACGCAATGAATCCGCTTTGTCCAATGGGACTTTCAAGGCATAATTGGAGGTGCCTTCTGGAATCGCTCCTCTGATGATCTGAGGGTTGAGTGTCAACAAATCTTCCAAACAAACATCGAGCTGATTGGCTAGTGTCTCCATATGGATGTAATCACTGACATGAACCGTATCATGAGCCATCATGTATCTCTTCTCAGAATTCAAATCTTGGAGGTTATGTTCATCTGCATATTTGATCACATAGATCATCGCGACGAGCTGTGGTACATAAGAGCGAGTCTCCCTCGGCAAGTAATTGTAGATATCCCAAAAAGTCTCCTTATACCCAGATCTTCGTATGGCCTTTCGGACGTTGCCTGGCCCAGTGTTGTAAGCGGCCAATGCCAGCTCCCAATCTCCAAACATTCTGTACAAAGAACCCAAATAGGATGCGGCAGCTTCGGTAGCTTCCCAAGGATTCATGCGTTCGTCGATGTACCAAGATTGTTTGAGTTTGTAGGATTTGCCCGTCAGTGGCATAAACTGCCAGAGCCCTCCTGCTCCCACTCTAGACATGGCATTGGGATTCAATCCAGATTCGATGATGGCGAGATACTTGAGTTCGTCTGGCAAACCCTTCTCAGCCAATACTTGTTCGAAGATGGGGAAGTAAAGATCTTTCTTAGCCAAAATGGCTCTGGTATAATCTCTGTTCCTGACAGCAAAATAGTCTATAAAAGAATAAACACGTTCGTTGAATACCAACGGAATATGCTCCTCTACACAGGACAAACGGTCTTCTACCAGTTCATAACTGTAATCAGGCCATTGTTCTACATCACTCTCTTGCGCCAGCGCAGGTTGTAAAACAGTCACCAAACAAAACAGCAATATGTAAAACTGGTCCCTCATAAAACTAACTTTCTAAGATATGATCTTGCAAATATTTGGAGAAAGATAACAATTTCTCTTCTTCAAACGAATTTCCGATAATTTGAATTCCTATAGGCATACCGTGCTCATCCGTCCCGTTGGGGATAGAAATAGAAGGCAACCCTGCCAATGACGCTTGAACGGTAAAAATGTCTTCTAAGTACATTTGCAAAGGATCTCTGTCATGACTATTGAGATCAAAAGCAGGTGTAGGGGCGGTCGGCATGATGATGAAGTCATTGGTTTCAAACAATTTTTTCATTTCATCTCTGATTAACCTTCTCACCTTTTGCGCTTTGGTATAGTAGGCATCATAAAAGCCCTCGCTGAGCACATACGCTCCCAACAATATTCTTTTGATTACTTCCTCACCAAAGCCTTCCGATCGACTCTTCTTGTACATGGACTCTAGGTCCTTGGCAGAGCTACTGCGGTACCCATACCGCACACCATCGAAACGAGACAGGTTGGCACTCGCCTCAGCAGTAGTCAATATATAATAGGTAGGCAGTACGTAATTGAGATAGTCAAAATTCAACTTCTGAATCTTGTTACCACTTGATTCTATTTTGTCAAAAACCTTGTTTACCGAACTTTGTACGGCAGGATTTAGTGCCTTGTGTGTATTGATGTTGTCAAACGAAACCACACTAAATGTACCTGACCAGGTTGGAGCTTTGGAATATGCTGGTACGCTCAGGTGGCTCACTGTATGATCATACTCATCCGCTCCTGCGATGATCTCCAAGACCAAAGCACTGTCTTCGACCGACTGTGACAAGATTCCTACACAATCAAACGAACTCGCATAGGCGGTCAATCCATGTCTCGAAATCCGTCCGTAAGAAGGTTTGAAGCCAATGATCCCACAAAAAGAGGCAGGTTGTCTTACTGACCCTCCTGTATCAGAACCTATAGATACAAGGCACATATCTGACTGCACTGCCACAGCGGATCCCCCAGATGAGCCTCCGGGAACTTTGTTTTCATTCGCGGCATTTTTGACAGGGCCAAAATAGGAATTTTCATTGGACGAGCCCATCGCAAACTCATCGCAATTGTTTCTACCAATGATGATCGCATCCTCATCCAACAAACGCTGAATAGGTGTCGCCGTAAATTGAGATTTGAAACCTTCTAGGATTTTGCTACCGCAATGGAGAAAATGACCTTCGTGACAATAGACATCTTTGATGGTCACAACCATCCCTGCCAATCGCCCCGCGTTGCCCTTATTTATTTTTTCTTGCACAATAGCAGCCTGAGCCAAAGCTTCTTGTTCGTAAACTTCAGTCAGTGCATTGAGCGTCTTATTCTTTTTCTCAATGTTAGCCAGATAACCCTTGACGAGTTCTACGCAATCTATGACGCCAGATTGTATGTCAGATCGAATCTGAGACAGTGAATGGTAACTCTTCAAAACTTATTTTTTCTCTTCTTTGATTCCAGTCTCTATTTCGTCCTTTATCTCCTTTGAAGCGTCTTTAAATTCTCTAATACCTCGACCCAATCCTTTGGCCAACTCTGGAATTTTTTTCGCTCCAAACAATAAGACAATTACCAGTACGATGATGACCAGTTCCCAACCTCCAGGCATACCTAATGCCAATACTGAATGTATCATATAATTATAGCTTTATTGAATAGCAATATAGGTGCAAAGATATGTAAATACATTCAAGAACGATTGAGCCCCACAGATTTGTTAAAGGCAATCAAGATTAAAGACATTTTGTCCTTTTTTCACCTTCTACAAGATTTTAACAACAGATTAGCATCCCAAACACCCCCTGATCGTAAACACTTCACTCCATCTATGAAATCATTATGAATTTGAATCAAATCACTGTGCCGTCCTCATCATTGGAGCGAGCTGTACCATTCTATCAAAAATTGGGATTGAAATTGATTGTAGACGCCCTGCCTAAATATGCCCGATTAGAATGTCCCGATGGTACAAGTACCTTTTCTATCCATCATGTAGATGATATAAATACTACCAACCAAGGCATTACTGTATATTTCGAATGCGAAGAATTGGACGATGAATATGATCGACTGATTGAATTAGGATTGGCGTTTGCCACTCCACCGACCAATCAAGACTGGCTTTGGAAAGAGGCTAGCTTGTTTGACCCTGATGGAAACCGAATTATCTTATATTACGCTGGAGAGAACCGAAAAAATCCACCATGGAGAGTAAAATAATCTATCATTTTTTGAACCCTCTTTAGAACTTGCCGTATCATTGTTGCAACATTATATGTTGATACATTTAAAATAAATCATAGAACAATAAAATTTAGAATCATGTTGAACGCATTATTAGTACTATTAACATTTATCAGTTTCACAGAAAAAGAAACTATCTCTGTACAAGCTGACGTAAGCAAAAGCACCGTAATATGGAACGCAACCAAAGTAATAGGGGGCGGACATACAGGAACAATCATCTTGTCTGAAGCAAAATTAGACCTGAAAGGGAGTGAATTAAAAGGAGGGTCATTTACCGCAGACATGACCACTATCAACTCTACGGACTTGGAAGGTGATTGGAAAGCCAAACTAGACGGACATCTGAAAAGTGACGACTTCTTTGCAGTTGATAAATTCAAAACAGCGACATTCAAAATCACCAAATTGAAAAAGACAGCGACGGGTTACGACGTGACTGGAGATATGACCATCAAAGGCAAGACCGTAAGTGTGACTTTCCCAGCAACTGTAACGGCAACTGGCGACACAGTCACCGCAACTGCCAAAATCACCTTGGACAGAACCAAATTTGATGTAAAATATGGATCAAACAGTTTCTTTGATAGCCTAGGCGACAAAGCCATCTCAGATGAATTTACATTGGACGTAACCCTCGTTTCTGGTAAATAATCCATCTGCAACTGATTAAATAACTTAAACCCTGATCTGAGATCAGGGTTTTTTCATGTCCCATTGGGAATAAACTCAAGCTTTTCATTACTTTAGTTGTCGCAAATAACAATACTATGAACCATTCCAACAGAAGAGCATCATTAGGTATAATTATGATTGTCATCGGAATTCTATTCCTGCTTGACAATTTCAACATTATCTCTTTTTCGGTACCTCACTACCTATTTACTTGGCAGATGATCTTGGTTGTAGTAGGTATTTTTCAATTTGCCACAGGTAATCAACGGGGCGGGGTCATTCTCATCTCACTTGGCATAATATTTTGGATTCCACGCTACTTCAACATCAGCTTTCATGATTATTGGCCGGTCTTCTTGATAGCGATAGGTTTGAGTTTTTTTTTGAAAAGTCGAACAGGAAAAATCCGTCAAAGTAACTCTGACAGCATAGATCACCTCGCAGTATTGGGTGGCACCAACCAAAATATTGACA
The DNA here is from genome assembly GCF_025502585.1 of Reichenbachiella agarivorans. Lineage (NCBI taxonomy): Bacteria > Pseudomonadati > Bacteroidota > Cytophagia > Cytophagales > Reichenbachiellaceae > Reichenbachiella > Reichenbachiella agarivorans. The sequence continues at coordinate 1,143,955 of NZ_CP106679.1, forward strand.
GCAAGCAATTTGCTGGTGGACGTATCACCACCATCTTTGGTGGGGTAGAATTGGATCTGAGACACTCCAACCTTGAGAATGGACAAGCGACCATTGACTCATTTACTACTTTTGGTTCGGTGAGGCTATTTGTTCCAGAGGACTGGGTAGTCAACTACGAAGCAACCACCGTATTTGGGGGGTACAAAGACAAACGTGCACACAAACCAACAGAATATTTCGGCAATGTATTGACTTTGAAAGGTCTCGTATTATTTGGCGGGGTAGAATTGATGAGCTAATCCAACTGATTGATTACTGTTTTGATTGGGATAATCATACTCCACATCCCTACAGCCGTACTGTCTGGCAAGCAATCCGTATAAACAGCATCTCGGGCAGGGTATGGTGCTGTGAACAAAGCATATTTGTCATCCATCATCTGTATGGATGATTGACTGACAATGCCATTTTCAGCATTGTATAGATACGCCTCATACAAGTCCCTCTCCTGTTTAGTCATAAAATTAGAATCTGCAAATCCTAAGACAATCTGTCCCTCCATCGCTAGATTCATAGAATCCAGTACCGCAGATTGATTCTTCAGCGCATCGGCACAAGTGATCTTTCCAGAGCGAAAATTCTCGTCGATCACCTTGTCAATTTTCTTTCCGAATTTTTCTGCTTCCACCATGACCTCTGCTTGATTGAGTTGTCTGATCTTCTGAGTTTTGATGATGTCATTGACATTCGTCTTTTGTTCGCCCTCTAGGGCCGAACAAGCAGTTGCAACGAGGCAGAGTATCCAGATTCGATTCATCCCGCAATTTACGCCGAAGTACATTATCTCCATGAAAATCCTTCATGAAAACACGGTCTATAGATGTTTTTTGACATAAAAGTAATATTTCCATGATTAGTCATTATTTTTAGATTCTATGTACGGTAGCCCCGAACCAAATGAATTGAATCCCAACATATTGGGAAGAGACTTTCCTGTATTGGTCACAGGAGGTGCTGGTTACATGGCGTCTTGGTTGGTAAAATACCTGCTCGAAGATGGGTACAAAGTCAGAGTGACGGTCAAAGACATGGAAAAAGAAGACCGCTACCGACATCTGACCAAGATAGCAGAACGCTCCAAAGGAAGTCTGGAAATATTCGAAGCAAACCTAATGGATCCCGAGGCTTTCAAATCAAGCATGATGGGTTGCAACATTGTCTTCCATACAGCCTCTCCCTACATCACCTCTGGTGTGAAAAACCCGAAAACAGAGCTTATAGACCCATCTGTAGAAGGAACCAGAAATGTACTCAATGCAGTCAACAAGGCTCATTCGGTACGAAAAGTGATTTTCACCAGTGCCCTTTATGCCATATATGGTGATGCCACAGACATCATTCACACGCAAGAAAAAGTCTTCAATGAAAGCTATTGGAACAAAAGTTCTACCCTCAAACATTTGCCACTTGGATTTGCCAAAACAGTTGCCGAACGTGAAGCATGGCGCATCCATGACGAACAAACCCGATGGAAAATGGCAGTACTCAATCCAGCACTATGCTTGGGTCCGTCCCTTACTACCTATTCCAAATCAGGTAGTTTTGATTTTATTCGTCAGCTGGCAGATGGCTCCTATGCGTCTGGCGTACCCAACATACAACATGGACTTGTAGATGTCAGAGATGTAGCACATGCGCACATTTTTGCGGCACAGGATGAATATGCAACAGGTCGATTTATGTTGGTCCATGAGACACGAACCATGCTCGAAGTAGCAAAAACTTTGAAACAAAAATTTGGTAGTGCTTTTTCTCTTCCCACGGCAGAACTGTCATATAGAATGCTCTATTTCTTTGGATTCACCAAAGGCCTGTCTCGCAAACTGGTGATAGAGAACGTCGGAAAAAAAATACAGTTTGACAACAGCAAAAGTAGAAACGAACTAGGTGTACGCTACCGGTCCATAGATGAATCTGCCATCGAAATGCTCCAGTTCATACTAGATCACAACATGTTGAAGTAAACAACTAACCTATTAGCCTGCGCAGGTAGTTGATTTGACCCAAATGATACTCGATATGACTATACAATCTGGTCAAGAAATAGGCGCAGGTCATGGGTGATCCGAAAACCTCCAAAGGATAGGTCTCAGCAAGAGATTTTTCATCCAATGTATCCAATGCCGTCAGTACTACTGACTTAGCTCTGGCAATTTCGGACAACAATTCTGTCCGAGGAACATTTCGACGGCTGAATTCTCCCTCTCGATCACGCACATAGCCATCTTGAGAAATCACTGCCCCAAAAAAGTGCTGCAAATTACCACATAAATGAAGCGTCAGATTACCCGCCGAGTTACTGATACCTTCTTGGGTATCCCAAAGTTGAGATTCCTTCTTGTAGAGTTGAATCTCTTCTGCCAGCCTATCAATGCTCAATTCGAATAGACTCTTTAACGCCGCTACTGTTGCACTCATAGGTTACTCCCTGGTGAGTTGATATAGTTTAGAAATTCGTTTTTGTATTTCTCTTCCAAGAACTTGCCACTGAAGTGTGCCGTACCTGTCTTGCTATTGGTATCTCCCACGCCACGCGAGGACACACACATGTGGTTGGCATCTATCACTACTCCCACATGTTCGCTTTTGAGGACGGATTTTAGCTCCGCAGCTATCTGTACTGTGAGTCGCTCTTGCACCTGCGGTCTCTTGGCAAAATATTGGACAATGCGGTTGATCTTGGACAAACCGATTACTTCTCCACTAGAGATGTATGCGACATGCGCCTTGCCATAGATCGGTACAAAATGGTGCTCACAGTGTGAATAGAAGGTGATATCCTTCTCTACCAACATCTGATCATAGCCAAACTTGTTTTCAAACAAACGCGCTTTAGGCTTATTTTTTGGATTCAATCCACTGAAAACCTCCTCCACGTACATTTTGGCAACTCGGCGAGGAGTTCCAGACAAACTATCGTCAGTCAAGTCCAAGCCCATGATCTCCATGATTGCTTTGAAATGTTCAGCAATCAGTTTCTTTTTGGTATCATCGTCCATCTCAAACGCATCCGCTCTCATAGGAGTCTCAGCAGATGAGGCGAGGTGATCATCCATCCAATCATCAATATCTGTATCAGGCGGGATATTCGACATAGTTTCTTTTGGTTTCATACAATAGAATTTTTAAATCATACGCTTCGTCGATTTCCTTCCTCAACAAATTATAGATGACAACAACAATGTTTTCGGCAGTAGGGTTCAAGTTTTCGAACTCTACTACATCCAGGTTCAAATTTTTGTGATCAAAACGATCTACTATTAGTTTTTTAATTAGGTCACTGAGGATTTTTATATCATAGACATAACCAGTCTCTGGGTCGATCTCACCTATGAGCTTGACATGCAACTCATAATTATGACCGTGGTAATTGGGGCTGTTGCATTTACCGAAAACACTCAGATTCTTCTCATCCGTCCACTTGGGATTGTGCAGACGGTGCGCTGCATTAAAATGTTCTTCCCTGATGATGGCTGTTTTCATCCGATATCTTCGTTTTCGAGATTGATGGCAAAATTTGAATCAGCAAATTTTTGCAAAACTGACGAGAAAACAACATTGTTTAATCTTTCAATCAAATCCTAGGACGAAATAAACACAATATTGTTCATCTACCTAAGATTATTATGCGTTAAAAAGTCATTTACAAGATCAATTTATTGAATTGTACTAACTTCGTTTTTTAAATTTTACTCCCTACTATATGGATTTTGAAGAAATCAAAAGTAGTATTTTGAAGTATCAAGAAAATGGCAAGTCCCTTTTCACTACTTCATCTTTTCAAACACACAGTATTGTGCTGTTGCATTTGCTCAGCAGGATAGACAAGACGATTCCGATCTACTGTCTCAATACTGGTTTTTTGTTCCCAGAGACCATCGAGTACAAGGATCAGTTGTCGGAGGTATTTGGACTGAAAATCATGGATATCACACCCGATGTGCCTAAGAGTATTCAAAAAGATGCAGAGGGAAAATTGCTCTTTGCCTCCGACCCAGACAGATGTTGCCACTACAACAAAGTGCAACCTATGGACAAGTTGCTCTCCAACTATGACGTCTGGATCAATGGAATCCGTCGTGACCAAAATGCCAATCGGGCAAAAATGAGAGTGGAGGAGCCTTCTAAAATGAATACCATACGGTTTCACCCCATGCTAGAGTGGACCAACAAAATGATCTTTGATTATATCAAAGAATACAAATTGCCCCGTCACCCACTGGATGCGGTAGGCTACAGCAGTATTGGTTGTGAACCTTGTACACGCAAACCAAGTCTGGAAATGATGGAGCGTGAAGCTCGATGGTATGGCATGAACAAAACCGAGTGTGGACTCCATACCGAACTCGTAAGTAAATAATTAAAAAAACCGCAGGTCTTAATCAGTCTGCGGTATATCTAATCACCCAGCAATGCTGGTAAAATATAGAAATGAAAGTATTAGTAACAGGTGGTGCGGGATACATAGGCACCCGATTGATCAAAAAACTCAGTGCCAACAAAAAGATCGACAAGATCATCGTCTATGACAACCTCATGCGTGGCAACTACAATCTGTTTTTGGGTGACAAATTCATCAATGGAGACTCGATCGAGTTCGTGAAAGGTGATTTGCTGGATTCTAGATCCCTCAAAAATGCCCTCAAAGGTGTCGATGTGGTGTTTCACTTGGCTGCCAAGGCTACTTCCCCCTTTGCCAATGTCAACTTACACTTCTACGAGCAGATCAACAATTGGGGAACGGCAGAGTTGACCTACGCAGTAGAAGAGAGTGATGTGAAGAAATTCGTCTATCTCAGCAGTATGGGTGTGTATGGTTTCTCCGATGATCCGATCACCGAAGATCACCCAGTGAACCCATCTTCTTTTTATGCGATCTCCAAACAACGTGGAGAAGAACACGTCAAGAGACTGAACAAATCGCACAACCCCATCATCCTACGATGTGGCAATGTGTACGGCTATAGCCGCAGCATGCGATTCGATGCGGTGATCAATCGATTTGTCTTCGAGGCGAACTTTGATGGTAGACTTTCTATCCACGGTAGCGGCAACCAACAGCGTGCCTTCATTCACATCAGTTCGATCGCTGACATACTGGAACAAATTGCGGTGACTGACATCCCTGCAGACACCTACAACGTGTCCGAACGCAACATGTCCGTACTCGATATCGTCGATGTACTGAAAGAACTCAAGCCAGAACTTGAATTCCTGTTCATCAATCAGCAAAACAACTACAACCAACAGCTGGTCAGTGCTGAACAAAAACTCAAACAGTACATCCCCTACGATGATCAAGACTCGTTCAAGGATCAAATGATCGAGTTTTTGAATAGTTTTAGTTACTAAGAAAGCAGATAGAATGACTCAAATGGAGTGCAAGAGCCTATGAAAAGTAACCCTACTAGAGTTCTACTATTAAGGATTGTCCAAAACGCTTACAATCATAGAAAATAACTCTTGGACAGTTATTTTCTATGATTGATCCTATTAATGAGTTTATCAGTTTTATTCTCATTTTCTTGAAACATAGAATCTCCAAGGTCTCATTTCAAATCAGTGTCAAGGTCTATAATGTTTGGAATGAATCAAGAAATAGTACTAGATATTGGCTAATTTTGCGCCTCACAATTAGATACATAGACGATGGAATTGAATGCATTGACAGCTATTTCGCCAGTAGACGGCCGATACAGAAGACAAACCAAAGAACTAGCAGAATTTTTTTCAGAATTTGGCCTGATCAAATATAGAGTTCATGTCGAAGTAGAATACTTCATCGCGCTTTGTCAATACCCACTTCTGCAACTAGAAGGGATCGACCAAAGCATGTATGGCAAATTGCGTCAGATTGTCGTGGAATTCTCCGAGGCAGACGCTTTGGGAATCAAAGAAATCGAGAAAACTACCAACCATGATGTCAAAGCGGTTGAATATTTCATCAAAGGCAAATTCGACAACTTGGGTCTCTCTGCACACAAAGAGTTCATTCATTTTGGTCTCACTTCACAGGACATCAACAATACAGCGATTCCGCTGCAACTGAAGCATGCCATCGAAAACGAATACATCCCAACCCTCAATCAAATAGAAGCGCTATTGATGGACATGGCAGAGGAGTGGAAGGACATCCCTATGCTCGCCAAAACACATGGACAACCTGCCTCACCTACACTATTAGGAAAGGAAATATTGGTGTTTCACGAGCGATTGACTCAGCAGGTCAACATGCTGGATTCGGTTAGATATGGTGCCAAATTTGGTGGAGCAACAGGCAACATGAATGCCCACCACATCGCCTATCCAGAAGTGGATTGGATCAAATTTGCCAACAACTTTGTGGACAACACTTTGGGATTGAGACGCAGCTATCCTACTACACAGATAGAGCACTACGACGACATGGCGGCTCTATTTGACAACCTCAAACGAATCAACACGATCCTCATCGATTTTGCTCGTGACATCTGGCAATACATCTCTATGGGCTATTTCAAGCAAAAAATCGTGAAAGGTGAAGTAGGATCATCCGCCATGCCACACAAGGTCAACCCAATCGACTTTGAAAATGCAGAAGGAAATCTAGGCATCGCCAATGCACTCTACGAATACCTCTCAGCCAAACTCCCTATCTCTCGTCTACAACGAGACTTGACTGATTCTACAGTTTTGAGGAACATAGGTGTACCAGTAGCACATGGCTTCATCGCATTGAAATCATTACAAAAAGGAATCAGCAAACTAGAACTCAACAGACAAGCCATCGAGTACGATCTGGATCAAAACTGGGCGGTCGTCTCAGAGGCCATTCAGACCATTCTGAGACGAGAGGCCTACCCAGAACCCTACGAAGCTCTCAAGGCGCTCACAAGAGGCAATCAAGAGATCACACAAGAAAGCCTCAAGGTCTTCATTGATGGATTGGAAATCAGCGATGCACTCAAAGCACAAATGAAAAAAATTACGCCATTCAACTACACAGGAATCAATCCTTTGAAGTAGAAGAAATCAGAAGAAGAGACGTTGGAAGTCAGAAGTAACCTCGGTTGTTTCTGACTTTTTTAGTTTTGGAGAAGGACTCAATAGACAGTACCAATTCCATAGTAAACCGTCTTGTCCCGAAAGTATAGAGCAATAAATTCTTAAAAGTTAGTTCTCCAGTGCTTACTTACCCTGTAAAATCCCCAGTAGATTGGGCGCATTGTTTCAGTCGCTTGTTAAGGGTGGCTTTCCACCAGGGGCCTTTGGTGAATACCAATTTGGTTTTGATTTTTAGGTTGTTGCCAAAGCGTCTCCATTTGGTCCCAAAGTCTTGGTATCGCTTGTCCTCTAGCACGTATTCAAATCCCATCTGATGGGTTTCTTCTATTGCGCATCGATTGCCATAGAGCAATTTCTCTCCATCTTTGACATAAATGTAAGCAATCGCATGCTTGCCGGGTTGATTTTTACGCGTATCCTCTTTGACTTTTCGGTCTACCTTACGAGTAGGTAATTCCTTGTCAGAGACTTCCTGCGCATAAAGCGACCCGCCTATCACTAATAATAGGGATGGGAGTAAGGTGTATTTGATGAAAGAGAAATAGGTCATCGGATCAATGATAATTTAAATATCAATAAGACAGCACATCTCAATGTAGATTTTACAAGGATATGATGCCCTCAATTTTTTTGGCCTTTTCGTAAGTCTCGATCACCTGGTCACTGCTGCCCATCATCACTTGAATAGTCACACTGGAGTATTTGCCATTTTTAGAGGGTTTCAGCTTGACGTCATGTTTAGCAAACAGTGCCTTGACCTCAGGTATCTGCGCTTCTGGCACGATAAACTTGAACAGATACAAAGTTGGAAAGACATGTACGCTATCCAGCTTCTCTTTGAATGATTGTGAAGATTCGTCCATAAATAAAAAAGTCCTGACTTTTTGTGTCAGGACTCAAAGTTATCTTTTGTTTCTCTATTAGAAAAACTTGTATCTCTCGTCTGTGATGTCTGCAAGTTCTCTGACTGCTTGGTCGATGCTATATGACAATCTCGATTGTCTCGCTGCTACGGCTTGGTTTCTATATACCTCGTAATCCGAAATCGGAGACGCTTCCGTTTTGTTCACCAATTCTATCTGAATGACCCCATTGTCAATTGCAAAAGGAGCAGTACGTTCTCCTGGCTCCATTGAGAAAGCTATGCCTACTGCTTTAGGTGCGATACCCACGCTAGTCAATGAGTTGCTGCTCAATTTGAGATCTGTCATGGAATAGTATTTTGCATTGTCACCGTCATAAGCTATTACCTTATTCACCAAGGCTTCCTCTTCGATCGCATTGAGTTTGTCAATCAAGATTTTGGCTTTCTTAGCATCCTTTACTTTTCTGCTCACTTCGTTTTCCACGGCGGCCAGATTGGCTACACCTTCTTTTTGCTCAGATACCAATGTAGCTATGACATACTGGTTTTCGATTTCGAATACATCTGACACATCACCTACACTGGCAGTATTATATGCCCAGTAAACCACACTCCTAGCCTCAGTCAAGCCAGTGATTCTTTTATCATTTGACCCTAACTGACCAGCAGTTTTCACTTTGTAGCCCGCTGCAGCAGCGTTGGCATCAAATTCACTGGCCTTGTTGGTGTCAAACGCAAATTTCTCAGCGTCTCTATAGAAAGTGTTTCTTGTTTCGTCACTCACATATAGCTCCAAAGCCACTTTTGCTACGTTGTATTTTTTGTTGGTCTTCAACTCGGTCACATCGATGATGTGATAGCCAAACTGCGTCTCTACCACGTCAGAAAGCAGCCCTTTGCTTTTTGCATTGAATACAGCCTCTTGGAAAGGTGCCACCATTCTGCCTTCAGCAAACCAACCTAAGTCACCACCTTTAGAAGCAGTACCATCGGTACCATGCAATCTTGCCATCTCAGCAAAATCAGCACCTCCTTTGATTTGTTTCAGGATGTCTTTTGCTTCCGCCTTGGCTTTGGCTTTAGCCTCAGCAGACTCGTCAGCCGATTTGATCAAAATGTGGCTTGCTCTTGCAGCGTACTCATCTCCCTCGGTCTCACCTGACACTTTGTAGATCACATAGCTACCACTCTCTACGATAGGCCCTACGACAGCACCTGCTTCGGCATCTTGTACCACTGCTGGCAACTGATCGATGGTATAGCTCATATAGGCATCACCAGCATCAGAGTTGACCGTAGCAAACAATGAATCATTCTCTGCTTTGGCAAACTTAGCAGCCAAGGCGTCAATGTCCTCTTTGACCGCCAAGGTATCCGCTGCAGATGGTACTACATCGATGATCACATACTTGATCGCTTTGGACGCGTCTCTTTTGTATTCATCCTCATGCTCTGACAAATATGCTTTCAACTCTGCATCAGTCACGCTCACTACACTATCATGGATTGAGTAGAACGGGACATAAATATAGTTTACTTCAGCCGTGTTGTTAGAGTTTTGGTACTCATACATAGCTTCTGCCTCAGTAGCATAGTTTGTTTTCAAAATCAAATTGTTGTACTTGGTTCTTTGTCTAGCTGGAGCCAGACTCTTCTCGAAGTTGTACCAAGACGCTCTCTGCTGAGGAGCTTGATCGCTCAAGCTTTGCAAAAAGCTGATCACATTTTCTTTGTCAAACTGTCCAGTTTCTGGATTGGTAAAGGCTTGTCTGATCTGTGGACTGATGTTGTCCCCCTGTACCATATCTACGATTTCTTCGTCAGAAATTCTCAATCCCAAAATTTTGAACTGATTTTCAAACGCATAGACACTAATCAGCGCATCCCAAGTCTGGTTGCGGATGTACTCCTGCTCAGAAGCAGAAGGGCTTCTGCCTTGATTCAATTGGAAATTGTAGGTCATTTCTTCTTGTTTGTCCAAGAAGTCCTGATAGGAAATAGTCTGTCCTGCTATTTCACCAACCTCGGTAGATCCACCGAAGATTCTAGAATTAGGACCGAGCAAATCTGCCAATACAAAAGCCACGATCGAAAACCCTATGAGTCCGACGATTATCTTTCCCCCCTTATTCCTTAATGTATTAATTAATGCCATGTGTATTTTATGTTAAAAAGATGCGCAAAATAAGAAACCCTCTGGTTAATATCAAAATTTTCCTGTTCTTAGTTAAATCCTTGTATAAGAGGCTATTCTTCTGTCAAAACTCGAAGTTTGATTTTTTCGATTCGAGCTTCTTCCATGAGTAATATTTCAAAACTGTAATTGGGCACTACGATGAGCTCTCCTTGCTCTGGTAGGTTTTCGTTGATTGTCAAGATCAGGCCTCCTAGCGTGTCGTATTCACCTAGTGGGAGATTCAGAGCGTAGGTTTCATTGATGTAATCTACCTCCTGTCTCGCACTAAATATGTATTCGGTAGGACTTAGTTTCAACTCCACCAAATCGTCCTCGTCGTGCTCATCACGAATCTCACCAAATATCTCTTCCATGATGTCTTCCAAACTCACTATACCCGATGTCCCACCATATTCATCCACCACCAAGGCCAAACTCTTGTGCTCGGTGATGAGCTGGATCATTAGCTCATTGGCAGGCATGGTCTCTGGTACGATGATGATTTTGGTCAAGATACTCGCGATGTCCTTGGGCTTCTTGAATAATGCCAGTGAGTGACAATAGCCAATCACATCATCAATAGACTCATCATAAACTAGGATTTTGGAATGTCCTGTCTCCACAAATAGTTCTCTCAAGTCATCTATCGTGTCATTGACATCTACAGCTTTGATATCCGTACGTGGAATCATACAATCTCTTACTTTGATTCCCTTAAAGTCCAACGCATTGTTGAAATATTTGGCATCTACATCTTGGTCTTCATCATCGTCATCATCCATGATGTTTTTGATGTAGTTGTTGAGATCAGTCAATCCGTAGACTGGGCGGTCATCAGAATACTCCAAGCCAAATACTCGTGTAATCAAAAATTTGCTACCCTGCACCACGACGTAAACTATCGGACTGAATAAATAATAAATCACTAGAATGGGAAGTGAAAGCACCGAAAGAAAGATGTATGGATTGATCAGGAATATACTCTTCGGCACATACTCTGCGGTAAACAACACCACAATGGTGGAAATAATCGTCTGGAGTAGCAGCACGACTATGTCATTGTTCATGCTGGGTGGGAGTACAGCCACCAACCAAGGATCTAATAACATAGACATAAAAATACCATATACCACAAGGCATAGGTTGTTTCCAATCAAAGTCGTAGCAATAAAATTGGATGGGTTGTTGGAGAACTTGGATAGCATCCTTGCAGAAAGGCCTCCTTGCTTGCCTTGCAATTCGATATGCAATTTATCCGTGGTGATAAACGCGATTTCGATTCCCGAAAACAGTGCAGAAAATAATACAGAAGCCAGGATTCCTCCTAACAGAAATGTGTCCATAGATTGTTGGATAGCTACTTTTTGTTCTTTTTAAATTGATATAAAAGTAAGAGAGATACGCTTAACATAAAAATCCAATAGGATTGCGCAAAACCATAAGTCATTGTCTGGTGCAAGCCTATCAGAAAAAATCCTGCCGACAAGGTAAAAATAACAATTTGAAATACCGAATTCATATTACTCTTCTATTTCATTTTCATACACTGTAGTGTCCTCTTCAAAAACCAAATCCTCATCAAATCCAGACTCATCTTCGTTTTTCTTTTTATTGGGACTAATATTCATCACCCCAGTAGGATTCAAAATAGTGTACTCATCAAAATCTTCACTCGCCTCCAAGCCTTCTCCCTTCAACAACTCACCATCAGATTTGATGGTTACAAATTTGTCCGTGTGTATTCTTTCCTCCTTAGGTACCCAGTTGAGCAATTCTGTATGCAGTTCATCTCCTTTGGCTATGCCATGCATCTGCACATCGCCCTCTGCTTTGTAGTAATCTTCCTCAGCGAAATAATATCCTGAATTGGCGCGAAGGGTGGAGGAAAGTATCCCTACATCATTGTAAAATTCCAAGTAGATGCCATTCGGAAAATCCCTGTCCTCATTCTCATAAACCATCTGTCTAGGAGCAACCAATCGCAATTTGGTGATTGCAGAGTCTGAAATCAAAACATCAATGCTATCCATCGCTACAGAAGGGCCATCATAGGTCTCTTTTTCCAGTACAGACTTCTTGCTTTCGCATGAAAGAATGGATAACATCAATATCAAGGGAAATATATGTTTCATAGAAAGCAAAAAAAGCACCCACTCAGAAGAAGTAAGGTGCTTTTCAATATTTTTCAATTATCGATTAATTAGGTCTTCTTTCGAGTGTCACGGTCTCGTTGATCCAACAGCCCAAAGTCATTGATTGTCCTTCGGCCAATCCCAATTCAAATATCTCAGAAATCGATGGGAATTGTTCTTGTGCCTTTGCCATCATGGCTGTATTACCTGCTTTTTTGTACTGGTTGTAAGCAGCGATGAAAACCAATCTATCATCTACCTTGCTCACCCCTTGTCTACAATCATTGTAGCTCTGGAAATACAAGTTGCCGATCAAAGTGTATGCCTCACCTGCAGATGGATCATTAGCCAATGCTTTTCTCGCATAGTTTCTAGCTTCTGATTTTTGTCCACTACTAGCAAACATCTGAGCCATATTCAAATAGATTTCGGCCTTTTTCAAATTATCGTCAGACATGCCAACTGCAGCATTGTAATACTCAGCTGCTTTGGAATATTGATTGTCAGCCGCAAATTTGATACCCAGAACCTTCGCCATGCCATAAGAAGGCTCGGCTTTATAAACCAACTCTCCTGCCTGAACAAAGGCTGGGCTGTCTGTACATTTAGCAGATAGCAACAACTGAAAGACCTTTTTAGCCATTTTTGGATCCTTCGTTTCATTCATCTTAGGTACCAATTTGGTCTCCACAAACTCACAGTTGACATCCACAGTAGCAGTCAACAACTTGTCTACGTTTTCTTGGTACACCGTGTACTTCGAATCACTCTTGACTGCATCTTTTTCAGCAATGACATCAGAGATTTTACCGTATCTATCGATTACGTCTTCATCAGAGATGGCACCTCCACTCAGCTTGTATCGTCTCACGACATCCATATAAGCCACCAAGTTGTTGTCCATCGTCTCTACACCATTCATATCAAAGGTTTTGTCAAACAAATCCAACAATTCTTTGTATTTAGACTGATTTCCTTTGTAGAACTTGTAGGCAGCAAATGCCTTTCTGTTCAATACATTGGCCTCATCGCCGAAGTATTTGATTCTATCGTCATACATCTTCAAGGCCTTTTCTTGGTAGGACAACTGCTTAGCTGGATCTGATTCTTTGTCTTCCAATCCCTCGTATATTTTGGCTCCATTTATATACAGAGACTCATTGAGATCAGGACAATTGTCCAACAACCATTGGTGAGGGGCTACTGCTACAGCATATTGTTTGCTTTTAACCGCATCCACGTAAAGCGCATTCTTTTCCTTCGCTTTATCTACTTCTTCTGGCCAGTTCCATCCTGGTTGAGCTATTGCTGCTGCGTTCATACAAACAACGAACCCTATCAATAGTAGCTTTTTCATATTTTGTTATGTTTTGATAGTTGAGTCATAAAAAAGCGAAAAATTATGATGAACAATCCACTTTCTCAACAAATCTCGAACTAATTGTTAATTATATTTTCTCCTAATAAACCACCGATCATTCAGTGTCACACCTAAGTTGAACTTAAAATAGCTTTCTTTAACCAAGCCGTCATCCTTAGTACCTCTCTGTCCGTATTGGAATGCCATATTCAATGCCGAAACAGACTTGACAGGTAGTGACCACCCAAAAGTAATGCCAAAATCATCAATCTTATTGCTTCCCACCAAGTAAGGCAGCTGCTCATAGTTCAATCCAAAGCGATACCTGACCCTGCTCATATAGCTATCTACGTCATTGTACTTGGGTATAAATTCCACCCCAATGGCTGCCTTGTAGGTACTTCTGTACTCTTGTCGGCTGAAATCGCCAAATGCCGCGTCTTTCTTCCAGATATTTCTATTCAGATCCAAACCTACTTTCAGTCTATTGTGATATTCATATGAAATACCAAAGCCAAATTCAGCAGGCATATCAAAAGCACTCTTGAAACTCAGATTGGTCAAAGTATCCCCAGGCAGGGTACTACTCGCCACATAAGTCACCTGCCGTACCAATCTATCTCCTTCTAAACTATTGGCTAAATCATAGGTGGCGCCAACATGCAAACTTCTTTTCTCAGCCAACTCAAACTCATAGGCAGCACCAAAGCCCAATCTGTATCCTTTATAATTAGTTTTTTCCAAAACCCCAGAAGGAACCTGAGAGGGCAAATCGTCTCCCAATAGCAATGTTTTTTCCTCATCAAGAATGAGCCCAAACAAGAATGAGCCCGTCACCCCCAAAGAAAGGTTATCAAAGATTTTGACTCCATTGGACCAATAAACCTCTGTGATCCCCCCTTCTCCTGTACGTTGTGAAAACGAAGACACGTCTGGGTTGCCATTTACCTCACTCGCAGTGGCAAAATTATAGTTCACCGTGCTATAGGGTCTTACGCCAAGGTTGGTCGTCAATCGATCATATAAAATAGGAAAGGCAAAACTCAGGTACTTGAAACCTCCCGAGCCAGTGGTTTGTTTGTCCAAAGCACTAGCTGCGGTGCGACTTTCTCCTTGAAGGCCAAGCTCAAATACACTCAAAGTATTATAGGTCAGCAAAGCGGGGTTCAAGTTGTTGACATGATAAAAACTGGGGGTTGCAATCCCCACTCCTCCCATCGACATTTGATGCGACATACTTTTTGATTGGATATCACCCAGACCAAAAACAGAATATGTGGAAAATGTAATTTGTCCCTGTGCCCAAAAGCTACAGAAAAATATCGCTATAAAAGCTAACTTATTTTTTATCCTCATTGTACTCCAAAATCCTTTTCAGTCCGACCAGCACCAATTCAGGGGATGCAAAGATGGATTCTTTTAATTTAGATTCAAAGCGATTTGCTCCACCTCCACACATAATCACCTTTAAATCAGGCCAACTGCCTCTAAAGAGACCAATCATTCCTTGGATTTCTGCTGCAATTCCGCAGATCACGCCACTAATCAGTGCCTCTCGAGTAGACTTGCCCACCAGATTTGCCTCTTGGTAGTCTGTAATCAATGGTAGATTCTTTGTGTAATCATTCATGGATTTGAATCGCAATTCGATGCCTGGAGAGATGCTGCCGCCGTGGTAATTTTTTTGTCTGTCCAATAGGTCATAGGTGATACAAGTTCCCACATCTATGACCAACACATCTTGCTCAAATCCCAAACTCTCAGCCCCCACCACTGCTGCCAAACGATCTAAGCCCAATGTCATCTTGGACTCATACCTATTATGAACAGGTACTGGAGTGTCAGGTGTCAGATACAATACATTGTAATCTGACAGATACGATCGCTGTTCTGACACGGGCGTGGATACACTGCATGTGATGACCCTTTCAGGTCTTATTTCATTCAGCATAGTTTGGACTTCATGCAGCGTATTTGCTTGTAGCGTTGTAGACAAGACGTCCTCAATGAAGACCCCAATTTTAATCCTTGTATTGCCAATATCTATTGCGACGAGATTCATTTATACTTGATGAGATTATCCAAATATGAATTTAGAGTCAATTCTATAATAATTTGTGTTATCGATTTAATTATTCCTGCATGACTTGATATATTTAATCTAGGTATTTCCACCTATATGCTACGTAGTGTAGTAAATAATCCAATCAGAAGATAGACGGGTTCACCTCATTTATATATTATTGCCTTACGATATAAGTGTCCTCATGCGGAAGTTTTTTATTCTCTTTTTACTACTAATTGTAACACAACTAGCTGTTGCAAATACATTTGAATCCGACATCTACGATGATCATACTGCCAGTATAGCATCAACAGAGGTGAGCGGAGATATAGAAGCGGAACATCACCATGCCCCTGCGTGGACTGTAATTCCCTTTGTGCTATTGCTCCTGATGATTGCAACAGGTCCGCTCTTCTATGAACATTTTTGGCACAAGAACTATCCGATAGTTGCTTGTGTTTTGGCGGGAATAGTGGTCATCTATTATTTATTCGTCTTGCACAATCACCATTCTCCCGTACATGCTGTTGCAGAATATTTGCAGTTTATTGCTTTGCTGAGTGGACTTTTCATTGCCTCTGGAGGCATCATGATAGAAGTAGACAAAGAGGCCAAGCCATTCACCAATGTGATCATATTACTAATAGGTGCTCTTATTGCCAACATCATTGGCACAACAGGAGCTTCTATGCTTTTGATCCGTCCCTTTATTAGACTAAACAAAAACCGCATCAAACCTTACCACATCATTTTCTTCATTTTTATGGTAAGCAACATAGGTGGTTCTTTGACACCTATCGGTGATCCTCCATTGTTTTTAGGTTTTCTCAAAGGTGTGCCGTTCTTTTGGACGCTGAAGCACAATTTGATTCCATGGCTTTTTGCCAGCTCAATACTGGGTGTCATTTTCTATATCATTGACAAAAGAAACAAAACGGACTACAGTTTTGGTGAGGATACAGACATCCCAACAGGGAAGATTACTTTTACAGGGACGAAAAATTTTGCTTGGCTAGCAGTCATCGTGGGTTCTGTATTTTTAGATCCCAACGTATTGGAATGGGTTCCAGCGATCACCTATGAAGGTCAAAAGTTTTCTTTTGTTCGCGAGCTGATTATGTTGTCTTGTGGTTTCTTGTCCTATAAGATGGCTGACAAAAAA
This sequence comes from Reichenbachiella agarivorans, assembly GCF_025502585.1. Classification (NCBI taxonomy): domain Bacteria; kingdom Pseudomonadati; phylum Bacteroidota; class Cytophagia; order Cytophagales; family Reichenbachiellaceae; genus Reichenbachiella; species Reichenbachiella agarivorans. Next base: position 1,160,801 of record NZ_CP106679.1, read on the forward strand.
GCTCTTGAGGGTAATGAGTTCAATTTTGAACCCATTAGAGAAGTTGCTTTTATATTCATTGGCATCTTTGGTACCATGATGCCTGCTTTGGAATTGGTAGGTAATTTTGCTCAATCAGATGCAGGTGCGGCTATGATTACACCCAACACCCTTTTTTGGGGCACTGGCTTGCTGTCTGGTTTTCTTGATAATGCACCTACCTACATCAACTTTTTGACTGCTGCAATGGCCTCACAGGGAGCATCCATCAATAGTTTGGTTCAGGTAGTAGATTTTGCCAGAGGAGGAAGTGATTTTGTCAACTCTATTCTATCATTGAAAGCGATCTCTGTTGCAGCTGTGTTCTTTGGGTCTATGACCTATATTGGTAATGGCCCTAACTTCATGGTCAAATCAATTGCTGAGCAGGTTGGCATCAAAATGCCATCTTTTTTTGGTTACATCATCAGATTCTCTATCCCTGTGTTACTACCGCTTTTCCTACTGGTGTGGTTAGTTTTCTTCTACTGGGGAATTTTGTAGTAGGTAGTATTGACAACTACTGTTTTGACATCAGGTCTGTGAACCACAGACCTTGAAACAGAGCTAAATCTATCTTAATCTCAGTTTTGGGTAAAGCGACTAGAGGGCTAGCATCTTGATGGCGGTAATTGCGGCTTCATCACCTTTGTTGCCATGTTTGCCTCCTGCACGATCCATTGCTTGTTTTTGATTTTCTGGAGTCAGCACACCAAATATCACAGGCTTGTCATATTTCAATGAGACATTGGTAACTCCATGAGCAACTGCATCACAGATGAAATCAAAATGACGGGTCTCGCCCTGTATCACACAGCCCAAACAAATCACTGCATCCACATCCTCTCTCTGCGCCAATTTTTGCGCCCCAAGACTGAGTTCAAAACTACCCGGAACCTCTACTTTTACGATGTTTTCCTGTTTCGCACCATGGCTCAAGAGCGTTTGGACAGCTCCATTGTACAATGAACCTGTTACCTCTTCGTTCCACTCTGCAACCACAACTGCAAAGATTTTATCGCTGATGTCTACCAGGTTTTTGGAACTGTAATCACTCAGATTTTTTAACGCACTCGCCATGACATTTCTAATTTTTGTGCAAATAAAAAAGGGATGGATAAAAATCCATCCCTTTTTTTCAATATTATTTCTTGATTACTTGCTTGAGCCTTCTAGTCTAGCCACATGCTTGATCGCATCTTGATACACTGCTGAGCTGGCATAATCGCTCACAATCTCTTGATAGTTTTTCAACGCATCTTTAATACTGCCTGATTTTTCGTTGGCAATAGCCGCTTTGATCAGATAGTAAGGAGAAAATTGATCGTTTTCTTCATTATCAGCTGCCTTTTCGTAGTAGCTAGCTGCATCCGAAAACTTACCCAATTCCATGTATGCATCTCCTGTCAACAGGTATGCTCTAGACTGAATCAGATAATCTGATGCGCTGAAGTCTTTCAAATACTTCAAGGCATTGTCAAAATCACCCAATTTCAAGTACGTCGCGCCTGCATAGTAGTTAGCCAAGTTTGCAGCTTCTGTCATCGGATATTGATCTATGATCTCAAGCAGGCCATAATTGTTGCCATCACCGTTGAGCGCCAATCCCAAGCTGTCTGCTTCAAAGTAATACACCGCCTGAAACATATCGGCATGTGCACTCTTATTCTGGTTGTCTATATAGTATCTACCAAACACAAATCCCAACACAACTACAGCAATCACCACCCCTACAATCGAGACGAGGGCTTTATTTTTTTCTAAAAACTTCTCAGTTCTAGACAATTGCTCCGCAAGAGCTTCTGGATTTTCAAGCAAATCACTACCGTGCTTCTCTGCGTCTTTTCTCTTTTTCGTCATTGTTATTCAAATTCAAGGCGGCAAATCTAATAAGTTTTTGAATCACCACCATCTTTTGTATTTCCAGCCTAATTAATCCTCCAAGAATGGATAGGAAGTATCAGCGTACACGTCGGTGTAAGCTTTGTCTGCTGTAGGATATGATGACTCCTCGGCAAACTTGACAGACTCGTCCACGATTACTTTGATCTTGTCTCCTATGGCTTCCAATTCCTTCTCCGTAGCAATTTTTTGATCGAGGATTTCATACTTGATTTGCTCGATTGGATCTCTCTGCTTGTATTTTTCCAATTCCTCCTTGGTTCTATACTTTGCAGGGTCAGACATAGAGTGTCCTTTGTATCTGTATGTTTTGAATTCCAATAAAGTTGGTCCCTCACCCGATTTGGCTCTTTTGGCAGCTCTGGCAACAGCATGATGTACGTCGATTACAGACATCCCGTCGACAGACTCTGAAGGCATCGCATACGCACTTCCTAATTGTTCGAGGCTAGTCACGTTGGATGTTCTAGCTACTGATGTACCCATGGCATAGCCATTGTTTTCGATACAAAAGATAACTGGAAGTTTCATGGTCATGGCCATGTTTAAAGCTTCGTGAAAAGCTCCTTGTCTCACGGCACCATCTCCCATATATGTCATACAAAGTTTGCCAGTGTTATTGTACTGTTCTGCAAATGCAATACCAGCTCCTAACGGCACCTGACCACCTACGATACCATGTCCGCCAAAGAAACCGTTTTCTTTATCAAACATGTGCATAGATCCGCCTTTCCCTTTAGAAATACCCGTTTCTTTGCCATACAACTCTGCCATGATTGCTTTAGGATCAGACCCCAACGCCATCGGATGTGCGTGATCTCTATAGGCAGTGATCATCTTATCACCTTTTTCCAACGCAGAAACTGCTCCAGCCACACAGGCTTCTTGACCTATATAAAGGTGACAAAAACCTTTGATCTTTTGCTGACCATATAACTGACCTGCCTTCTCTTCAAATTTTCTCATCAATAACATGGTTTCGTACCACGTCATATAGGTCTCTTTTGGAAAATCACTTTTGGATTTTGCTCTTGTAACTTTTTTATCTTTTACACTTGCCATTTCTAATAGGGTTTAAAGCGTAAATACGCAATATTTTCAAGGTTTGATCTTAACACTAGGTCAGCGAAGTGCGAAATTAGTTAATTTCACAACTTCAGCAAAAATATATGTTTCTTCAGTCGCTCAAACTCAGTAATTTTAAAAACTATCAATCAGAGGAAGTTGATTTTTGCGATCACATCAATTGCTTTGTGGGATTGAATGGTAGTGGCAAAACGAACATTTTGGACGCCATTTATTACCTGTCTCTCACGAAATCAGCTTTCAACTCCATAGATAGTCAGAATATTCGTCATGGAGAATCCTTTTTTGCTGTAAAGGGCAATTTTCTTTTGAAAGAAAGAGAACGCCTTGTTCATTGCAGCTTGAAATCTCAGGAAAAAAAGCTCTTCAAAGTAGATGGCCAAGAATACGAAAAACTGAGTCAACACATAGGGCAGTTTCCTGTGGTGATGATCGCACCCAACGATGATGAACTGATCCGTGAGAGCAACGAGGTACGTAGAAAATTTTTTGATAGCATCATTTCACAATATGATCAGGAATACCTCAGCTGGCTCATCAAATACAATCACCACCTCAAGCAAAGAAATGCCTTGCTTAAAACCTTTAAAGAAAGCAGGCGTTTTGATGACACGTTGCTGACAAACTATGATCATACTCTTATTCATGTGGGGAAATTGATTGCTGGAAGACGCCAAGCTTTCATCCAAGAGTACCAGCCCTACTTCCAACGCAACTATCACATGATATCAGAGGACAGAGAGCAGGTACAGATTACTTACAATTCCAAAGGCTTAGCTTCTGACTTTGAGGCACAATTCAATAAAAGCCGTGAGCGTGACATGGTCATGCTCAGAACACTAGTAGGTGTACACCGAGATGAATACCTATTCTCCATCAATGGTCAAGCGCTCAAAAAATACGGCTCACAAGGTCAGCAAAAGTCGAGCTTAATATCCCTGAAGCTCGCTCAATTTGAATTCGTGAAAGATCATCTCAGCATCACGCCAATTTTGCTTTTAGATGATATTTTTGACAAGCTCGACGATCATCGCATCAAAAAAATGCTAGAGATCATTGCATCTGATCGATTCAAACAAATTTTCATAACAGATGCTAGGGAAGAACGCACCAGAAGTCTACTCCAAAATCAATTCGACCCCTTAAAAATTTTCAAGGTAGAAGATGGTACGATTGGCAACTTGGACTGAACTCACATAGGACGGGAAACAGTGACAACCAATCAGCAGGTAATTGAATCTAACACCCTGGTTACAAACACCTTGTTATGCAACATACAGTCAAGCATGCGCTGTGAGGATATTGGGTTGTGAGAAGAATCTCAATATTACGGAGTTAAAGGAAAATTAAATATGCAACACCAAATATTGCCAACAAACTGTCTAACAGGTAGTTTTCTGAACTTTTACCTATAAAATCCTGCATTAAATGCAATTCATTTCTCTCTAAAGGTTGTGTATTATTAAGTATTTGTATTTATTTGTACGTAGTTATACGTAATTTTATTTTGATATGAGAAATGAGCCTTGCAAAACCTGTCAAAACCTGGAATGTATTATCAAGAGAAACAGTCATGTACCAGAAGTCGAGGAATATCTGGCTTTGAAACACACGATTCAGTGCAAAAAGGGGCAACAGTTCATCCTCGAAGGAGCGCCTGTACATGGTCTATACTTTGTCTACAATGGCAAAGTAAAGGTAGCTAAAACAGGTTTTCAAGGACGTGAGCAGATTGTTCGTTTCGCCAAAGACGGGGAGATCATCGGTCACCGAGGCTTTGGAATTGGTCAATCTTATCAAATCAACGCTGTGGCTATTGAGGATACTGTTTTGTGCAATTTCACCAATGACACTTTGCAAGACATGCTTCACAAATTGCCGAATCTCACTTATGATTTCATGATGTTTTATGCAGAAGAACTGAATCGAAGTGAAACCAAAGTAAGGAAATTTGCACAGATGACCGTCAGAGAAAAAGTCATTGATGCATTTTTGTACATTTTTCGCAAGTTTGGTCAAACCAATGATTACCTCAACATTCAATTGTCTAGAAAAGAGATTGCTGATTTTGCAGGGACCACCGACGAACAAGTAATCCGAGTTATTTCTAGCTTGAAAAAGGAGAACCTGCTCAGGGCAAGTGGCAAAAGGCTGGGAATCGTAGATGTACCAAGACTCAAAAAAGAAATATCCGAGCACAACTTCTTTTTGGACAGCTGAAAATAAACAACATCGCGCATTGGTGATGGGTCTGATTGTAGCTGAGTCCGACTAAAAAACATACAGACAAATTTGGAGGGGAACCTGTTTTTACCTGCCAACTACTCGTGTGTGTAGTACTTATGTACTTGCTGTCTTGGGTGGATGATTTCTATCATTTCTATGCATTATGCAGTTTAGGTTTGGGCTGGCAGGCACTAGTTTTGCCATTGGAATTGTATACAGTTCTCTTTGGTTTCCTAAGCACAAACAAGGTACTGTACTAGGAATATTTGGTGCGGGCAATTCGGGTGCTGCAATCACCACACTGGTAGGCCCCAGTATCCTCAACTACCTCACCGATGACAAGACCAACCTAGACAACTGGAGATTGCTACCACAACTGTACGCAGCGGGCTTTGTTCTAATGGCTCTCGTATTCTTCTTGTCGACAGAAAACAAAAAACCAGCAACCAGCACAAAAATTATTATCAACCTACTGAGTCCACTGAAGAGCATCAGGGTATGGAGATTTGGTCTCTACTACTTTTTGGTATTTGGATGCTTCGTCTCTTTTGCTGGATGGCTGGTTCCCTATTACACCAATGTGTATTCATTCGACTTGGCTACTGCAGGTATTCTTGCCTCATGTTTTAGTTTGCCATCAGGTATAGTCAGGGCATTTGGCGGTTGGTTGTCGGACAAGTTTGGTGCGAGAATGATCATGTATCGCGTCTTAGGCGGCACATTGATACTGTCTGCAGCCCTGATTCTTCCTAAAATGGATGTGTTTGCCACTGGAGAAGGTGTCTCTGCCAAAAAAGCTGGCACGGTCACAGTCGTCTCTCCTGACCATATCATAGTAGATGACCTACGGTATGATGTAGCTCAGAAAACGGACAAACTCAGCAATGTAGAGAATGAATTTCACTTTTGGCCAGTCAAAGAAACCTGGCAAGAACCTGCGGTAAACGTAGGTGATCAAATCCAGAAAAAGCAAATCATCGCTGAAGGAAAAACGCACATATATTTTCAAGCCAATGTATGGGTATTTGCTACTTTGGTTATCATTCTAGGTTCTATCTGGGGTATCGGCAAAGCGGCAGTGTACAAGCACATTCCTGATTATTTCCCCAACGAAGTTGGTGTAGTCGGCGGAATGGTAGGCGTGTTGGGTGGATTAGGTGGATTTGTTTGCCCGATAGTATTTGGATACCTGCTAGAAGCAACGGGTCTATGGTCTAGCTGCTGGATACTGATGATTGTCCTTTCAGTCATTTGTCTTGTTTGGATGCATGCTGTAATACAAAAAATGACGGACAAAGCGGCTCCACAGATCAAAGAAAACTTCGAAACTACGTCTAAATAAAATTTGAAAAAAATAGGAGAATTAATGCCCTGAGAGTTTCTCGTATTGCGAAAGCAATTGGTTGATTTTTTGGATGATCAAAACAACCCTTTGGTTCAAGGTATCTATAGGCAATTCACCTAGGTCAGTGCGCAGTTCATCCCAATCAACACCGATACTTTCTATCATCAAACCCTGTTCAGAAATATTGATCCGCGCCAAACGAATTGCCTCCATGTTTTTTTCAAATTGTTGTATAGTTTCTTCCTTCATTTTGGCATCATCCATCAGTACTGAATTCACCAATTTCATCAACAACATGCGTTGACTTCCTGTCACGTTGATGAGCTTTGAGAGCGCTTCGATTTCATCAATCAACTTGTCCAATTCTTCCAGTTTGGTCATCGATCTATCACTCATGTTTTGTATCTCTCTGGCCAATACCTGAAATGGTGCACCTTCCTTTTGAGATAGCTTCCCCGCATGAATCGCGGCATTGATTGCGACCATATTGGTCTGCCTCGAAAAACCCGAGATACTCCCTATTACTGAATTTAGCTTGTCCTTAATGGTCATATTTACTACGTATTACTACTTATTTATACTGCAATTCTAGCAAAACTTTTTTTCAGAGACGATTTTTTCATCTTTTTCACTCCTCAATTCAAAACCCCTTCAAAAAGAAAGAAAACAGACATATTCTTTCTTTACATGTACTTATATCATTTTTCTATGTGTACATAAAATTTATTTTCTTCTGCATTATCACATTTTATAGAAAAAACCCACCACGTAGGTTTGCTGAAATAACTACTGATTTTGATACGTATCACTACGTAGTTTGATGAAAAAGCAAATTTCTAACTAAAACAATAAGATCAACATGAAAACTTTATACCTCGTATTTGTAGCTCTCCTATTGGGATGCTTTGGAGCCCAAGCTCAGTTCACCTTGTCTGGTGAAGTCAACGCCAGAAGCGAGTACAGAAACGGTTTCAAAACACCCATATTAGAATCGCAAGATCCAGCCTTCTTTGTAGAGCAAAGAGTTCGCTTGTATGCCAATTACAAGATGGAAGATTTGGAAGTTCAGGTCGATCTGCAAGACATCAGAATGTGGGGCGCTGACGGAGTTGTCGACAAAGATTATGGTGGATCATTCGGTATCTCTCAAGCATGGGCTAGGTACTACATGACTCCCAAAATATCGATGAAGATGGGACGTCAAATTATCTCCTACGACAACCAAAGAATGTTCGGCGGTCTTGAGTGGGCGATGCAAGGTTTGAGACATGACGCCTTGCTCTTCATGTATGAAGACACCCTCGGTCTCAAGGTACATGTGGGTGCTGCATACAACCAAAACCCAGCGACGGGCAGTGAGCCAGTGAGATTGACCGGAACTTACTATCCTTCATTCACCGCAAATGGTCCCTACCACGCTACTGGCAACTACAAGCACATGGAATATGCCTACCTCAACAAGAAATTCAGTGCGGCAAGCGTCTCAGCCTACCTGATCAACGATGCAAGACAATATGGTTTGGACGATTCGGTAGCCAACAGACAAACTTATGGGTTGATGGGGATGAAAAAATTAGGTGACTTGGCTTTGAATGCAGAAGCATTCTACCAAGGAGGGAAAATTGCACTTAGTGATCTGAGCGCATACATGTTCTCTCTATCTGGAACGATGAAAACTTCCATCACACCCATCACCATCGGCTATGACTACCTATCTGGTCAAGATCCCAATAGCAGCAAAAACACAGTCTTTGCACCATTGTTTGGTACCAATCACGCATTCTATGGTTTCATGGATTACTTCTATGTAGGCAATGGACACAAAGGAGGTCTGCAAGACATCTATTTGAAAACTAGTTTCAAAATAGGAAAGGGATCGCTGCTAGGACATGTCCATTACTTCTTGACTGCCTCTGAAGTACTAGACGGTGCTGGGTCGGACATCGACAATGGACTAGGCACGGAAGTAGACTTGGTCTATGTCAGAAAACTAGGTACCTCTGGCACGTTCAAATTGGGCTACTCACAAATGTTTGCTACAGACTCAATGGACGCCATCAAAAACATCGCTACTGGCTCATCGTCGGTCAACAACTGGGCTTGGGCACAACTGATCTTCACTCCTAAATTTTTATAAACCATCAAAACAGATAATTCTATGAAAAAGGTATACAACCATTTCCTACTCAGACTCAGTGCCTTTGCCGCACTGATGTTCTTGCTCAGCCAATGTGGTAGCAAGAAATCAGAAACAACTGCTGTAGAAGTCTCTGACGCTACGTCACAGACAGTACAGCTAGACATTGAAAAGCCAGAATTGACTTTTGGCTTCATCAAATTGACTGACATGGCTCCTCTCGCTATAGCTAAGGAATTGGGCTATTTCGAGGATGAAGGGCTCTTCGTTACCATCGAAGCTCAATCCAATTGGAAAAACATATTGGATAGAGTAATCGATGGACAACTAGATGGTGCACACATGCTTGCAGGACAGCCTATCGCTGCTGGAGCTGGATTTGGACGGCAAGCAGAGTTGGTGACAGCATTCTCTATGGATCTCAACGGCAATGGAATCACTGTATCCAACGATGTTTGGTCTAAAATGAAGCCAAATGTGCCTGTAGATGCAGATGGAAAATTGATTCACCCCATCAAAGCAGATGCACTAGCACCTGTGATCGACGAATACAAAAAAAGCGGTAAACCATTCAAAATGGGAATGGTATTCCCAGTATCTACGCACAATTACGAAATCAGATATTGGCTAGCAGCGGCAGGAATCAACCCTGGATATTACACTGCAGACAATATCCAAGGTCAAGTAGATGCAGATGTATTGCTATCAGTCACTCCTCCTCCACAAATGCCCGCCACGCTAGAAGCAGGCACCATCTATGGATACTGTGTCGGAGAACCATGGAATCAACAGGCTGTCTTCAAAGGAATTGGTGTGCCAGTGACGACCAACTATGACATTTGGAAAAACAATCCAGAAAAGGTATTTGTGATGACCAAAGACTTTACCGAAAAGTACCCAAATACGGCGATAGCGATCACCAAAGCATTGATCAGGGCAGGCAAATGGTTGGACACACCAGGCAACCGACCTGAGGCTGTCGGTATATTATCTATGCCAGCCTATGTAGGAGCTGATTCAGTAGTAATTGCCAACTCAATGACGGGCACTTTCGAATTCGAAAAAGGTGACAAACGCTCTATGCCAGATTTCAACGTATTCTTCAGGTACCATGCGACCTACCCATTCTACTCAGATGGCACTTGGTTCTTGACACAAATGAGACGATGGGGACAAATCCCAGAGTCGAAACCAGCCGAATGGTACTCAGAGACTATCAAAGATATCTACAGACCTGACATCTGGGAAAAAGCAGCTAAGCTCTTGTTGGCTGAAGGCTATTTGTCTCAAGATGAAATTCCAGTAACAGATGGCTACAAACCCGCTTCTTCGGATTTCATCGATGGTACCAGCTATGATGGCAAAGACCCAATTGGTTACATCAACAGCTTCGAAATAGGCAACAAAGATTAAATATTGAATAAAAACAGGAACCAAGGGAGAAATCACAAATCTAGATTTCTCCCTTACTGCCCCTACCGAGCCAGAAAATACTAGACAAAACGTACACACATAAATATTAACGAAATGAAAGATAAGATTATAAAAGCAATCCGATTTTGTGGACTTGGCTTCTTAGAACCACTCATTCGCCTAATCAATGGTGAAGAACCTAAAAAAAACACTACCGCATTTGTAAAACGTGCATTGTTTCCTTTATTCTCCGTAATACTCTTCTTGGGTATATGGCACAGTGGTGCCACTTATTTGTTCAACAAAGAAGCGGATAGAAAAATAGAAAAAGCATTGACAGATCAGGGAGAAGAAGCCGCAGTAGCGATGAAGACCTGTATCGAATCCGGTAGCGTAAGCTGCCAGCCCAACACCCTGCCATCTCCCAAACAAGTATGGGGAGCATACCTGGCACTCTTGGCAGATCACAAATTGATCGCACAGAAAAAAGAAGACTTTGCCAAGAAAACGGAGAAAGTCAATGCCAAAAGAGCTGAAAATGGACAAGACCCTATCTCATACACGGGTCGCCCTTCATTTGTAGATCAAATCAAAACCAGCATCAAGACTGTATTTGCAGGGTTTTTATTGGCGGCATTCATCGCCATTCCTATCGGTATTATCATCGGATTGAGTTCTACACTACGCACTTCGTTCAACTGGTTGATTCAGATATTCAAGCCTGTGTCACCCGTAGTTTGGTTGCTATTGGTCTTTATGATCATCAAAACCCTGATCACAGACCCCAACATCGACAAGTCATTCATGATCTCCTTCATCAGTGTCGGTCTCTGCGCCATGTGGGCGACACTAATCAACACCAGCATGGGGGTCTCTACCGTGGACAAAGACTTCATGAATGTCTCGAAAGTCTTAAAACTGTCTGTGGGTAAAAACATATTCAAAGTGATCCTTCCAGCTTCTATCCCGCTGATATTCACTGGCTTGAGAATCACCCTCTCTGTGGCTTGGATGGTATTGATTGCGATAGAATTGCTGGCCCAAAGTCCAGGATTAGGTTCATTTGTTTGGGAGGAATTTCAAAATGGTGCCAACGACTCCAATGCCAAAATCATAGTAGCCATGTTCGTCATTGGGTTCATCGGTTTTGCACTGGATAGAATCATGATGACCATCCAGAAATTCATGTCCTTTGACAAAGCCACAGTGGCATAAATCACAGACAAGTTACTATTAACCAATTAACTACCAAATACATGGCATTTCTAGAATTAAATAATGTAAGCAAGTCCTACGGAACGGGAAAGGACAAAGTTGACGTTCTCAAAAACATCAACCTGCACATCGAAGAAGGTGAGTTTGTAGCGATCGTGGGTTTCACAGGCAGTGGCAAAACCACCCTCGTCAACTTAATCAACGGTCTACTATTTCCTGATTCGGGAGAAGTATTGCTTAACGGCAAACCCATCGAAGGACCAGGTCCAGACCGAGGAGTTGTCTTTCAAAATTACTCCCTACTGCCATGGCTTAGTGTCCGAGACAACGTCAAATTGGCCATTGATGAAGTGTATTCAAAATCCAGCAGCAAGGAAAAGAAAGAGATCATTGAAAAATATGTCGCCATGGTCAATCTGTCTCACGCCATAGACAAAAAGCCTGGTGAACTCTCTGGAGGGATGAGACAAAGAGTCTCTGTAGCACGCGCCTTGGCCATGAATCCAGACATGCTGGTCATGGACGAACCACTATCAGCACTAGATGCATTGACCAGAGGTTCCTTGCAAGAAGAAATTGTAAAAATATGGGGAGAAGACAAAAAAACCTGTCTACTCATCACCAACGACGTGGACGAAGGTATCGTCATGGCAGACAGGATCATTCCTCTCAACCCAGGACCCAATGCTACCTTAGGGCCAGAGTTCAAAGTGGGATTTGAAAGACCTCGCGTCATTACAGAAATCAACAAGGATCCCAACTACAAGCTATTGAGAAACAAGGTGATCGAATACCTGATTGAAGTCGGTTCTTCCAGAAAACAAAGCACGACAAAAGAAATATTGTTGCCAGATCTAAAACCCATCATGCCTGGAAGGATACAATGGGGACGGAAAAAACAAAAAGTAAAATATTTCTAAAAAAAGAATCAATCGCATCTAAATCGTCAAACTAAACTCACGTACACATGGAAGTTTTAGAAAAAGAAATCATACAACAGAAAGCCAACAAAACGGGCATAGATACACGACCTGAAATGTTGGTATGCCAAGACATTACCAAAATCTATCCCGCTCCAAAGGGGGATTATACTGTACTCGCAGACCTACAATTATCGATCAAGCAAGGAGAATTTATCTCTATCATCGGACACTCAGGCTGTGGGAAGTCCACTCTGCTATCCATGATCGCAGGGCTCAACGACATCAGTGGTGGCAAAGTACTCTTAGATGAAGAAGAGATCCGAGGAGCCGGACCAGATAGAGCAGTCGTATTCCAGTCACCTAGTCTTTTTCCATGGCTGACCACACTCCAAAATGTAATGATCGGTGTGAAACAGGTATTCCCTCACGCTGACAAAAAGCAAAAAATGGATATCTGCAAATACTATCTAGATAAGGTAGGATTAGCCAATGATCTACACAAAAGAGCCAATGAGCTATCTCAAGGCATGCAACAGCGCGTAGGAATTGCTCGAGCATTTGCACTTAAACCGAAAGTTTTGTTACTTGACGAACCTTTTGGGATGTTGGATTCTTTAACTAGGGGTGAATTGCAAGATGTGCTGTTAGAAGTATGGCAAAAAGAGCAGATCACCGCCCTCATGGTCACCCATGATGTAGATGAATCCATCTTCTTAGCGGATCGTGTGATCATGATGACCAGTGGTCCATTTGCCAAAATTGGCGATGAGCTAAGAATTCCATTCGAAAGGCCTAGAGATAGAGTCCATGTGTTGGAGCATGAAGACTACTATGACTACAGAAGCTATTTGATGAATTTTCTAAACCACTGATTATGAAAAAACTGTCCCTACAGTACTTACTGTTTCTTGCAATCCTGACAGTAGCCATAGTGACAAGCCAAATTTTAGTTCAAAAAACCATCTCTGACAGCAAATCAGACTCCCGTATCATCAACATATCGGGTAGACAACGGATGCTCAGTCAAAAGATAACCAAGGCCGCACTCAAACTACAGGATAGCAAGACTAGGGAAGAGTATTATTCAACCAAACAAGAATTGAGCAATGCCGCTGAACTATGGACTCAGTCGCATAAGGCGCTGCAATTTGGCAATGAAAACATAGATGTCACGGACATGAACAAGTCCGAGCGTCTTTTGGAGCTATTTGTAGAGATACAACCTTACTATGCGGACATCTTGGCTGCCGTCGAAGACATCAAAAAAATTGGTTTCTCTCGTAGCACCCAAGAGACGCAAATGCAACAACTCAATCAAAGTACCCAGATAATTCTGGACAATGAAGCCAGCTTTTTGAAACTGATGAATGATATCACATTCGAGTATGACCGTCTGGCCTCTCGCAAAGTTGAACAACTATCCATATCAGAATACACCTTGTTGGCAGTGGCATTGATCCTCATTCTTTTGGAGGCATTCTTTATTTTCCGTCCCATGATCAAAAGTGCCAAAAAGAAAGAAACCGAAATCTCAGAACTGCACGAATACGTCCAAAAGTCGATTACTTTCCTAGGACAAACCGAACAAGAAAAACATTATGCCTCATCACAAATCAATGAGGCCAATGAAAAAATCAATGAACTCGTAGCGGCCAATTATGAACTCAAAAGGAAGCTGAACGAACTAGAAAATACCAAAGGAGAAAAGAAGGAGAAAGAAACTCCCGTTAAGCGCAAAAAGAAGGATACAACCAAAAAACAATCCTTGTAAAAAGCATTTGTCACCAACCCACCTAACGAAACACAAATCATTGGTAATTTAATATGTGTACGTTACCTCAGCCACCACTTTGCTCAGCAAAGGGTGGCTGTATTTTTATATCCAAATACTGTAGTAAAAACAGTTTTACACTTGTCATGGGACATTTTTTCGCTTCATTAAATGATCTAATATTGGAATTAGAGAAAATCAGCACTCACCGATAAAAGCAGCTTTGGAAAAACATGTATTCGCAGCATGTCGACTAAGGCGGCAAACAACAGCAGCATAGTCCAAAAATGAGATTGAACTCTAATAATCAACTCATTTTATGAACACATTTTTAACAGGCCTGATAACCCTGATCGCATCCCCACCCGACCCCAATGTAGTAGAAAGTCTAAATTTAATTCAGCTCAATCTTGATGACCTATGGGTGCTAGTAGCGGCAGCCTTGGTATTCTTTATGCAAGCAGGATTCAAGGTTTTGGAGACTGGTCTGGTCAAAAAAGAACACCGATCTGGTATTGGTGCCAAAAATTTGCTCGACTGGGTAGCGGGCAGTATTGCCTTCTTTCTCGTCGGCTTTGCCATCATGTTTGGGGACTCAACCAATGGCATCTTTGGATTTCACTATTTCGCTGGCGACTCCATCGACACTGGCAAAATCCTCATTTTCTTCCTTTTTCAACTTGCATTTGCAGGCACCGCGTTGACTATTGTATCTGGTGCTATGTCAGGTAGGACAGGTGTAGTTGCCTACTTTATAGTCTCATTGATCACGGCCACCATTATCTATCCTGTGTTTGGACACTGGGCTTGGGGCAATCTGTGGGTGACAGACAATGAGCCTTGGCTGGCAAGCCTTGGTTTTATGGATTTTGCAGGGTCAACAGTCGTTCACTCCACGGGAGCCTGGGTGGCTGTAATGGGCATCTACATGGTAGGGCCAAGACTCGGTAGATATGACGCCTACGGTCGTATCCAACCTACCAAAGCCTCTGATTATGCCTACAGTATTCTAGGAGTCATGATACTCTGGCTAGGTTGGTGGGGATTCAATGGAGGCAGTACCTTGGCGTTTAACAATGACGTACCACAAATCATCCTCAATACAAATCTGGCAGGAGCAGGAGCATGTTTTTCAGCATTCTTCCATGCCTATCTTTTTCAGAAAAAAACTGACGTGATCGAAAAGATTGCAGGTGGTAGTTTGACTGGTCTGGTGGCCATAACAGCCTGTTGCAATGTAGTGACTCCTATATCCAGCTTGATCATTGGTCTACTCGCTGGTGTGATACACAACATATTCTATGTGATTATAGCTGAAAAATGGAAGCTAGACGATCCTGTAGGTGCCATAGCAGTACACGGTATTGGAGGTGTATTTGGGACACTCTGTGTAGCCCTTTTTGGACAAGAAGAGCTGCTCGTGCACAGCAGGTGGATACAGCTTGGTACACAATTCATCGGCATAGCCACTTGCTTTATATTCACGACTTTTGTCTCCTACATTGTGTTTTCGATCATCAAAAAAACCATCGGTCTCAGGGTATCTCCTGTAGAGGAAAAAATCGGGTCGTTTGTAGGCAACAGTTCTATGGATGTAGAAATCAATGAAATTGATGATCAAAAAGTAGCACAGGTTTCTATCAGAGTCAGTGACAAAGGCTACAACATCTACTCTGTCATCGAGTACCTCTCAATCAATCAGGAAAGAAGGAAAAAAATGATCTCGGAGGATCGTGTCAGATACATGGACGAAATGGGGAGCATTATCCCACCATTAGTTGCTGTGCGACAAATGGGTCTCATGCTGGATAGTATGAAAGAAAAAGCCACTGCCGAGCGCGATGAACTCCGCAACAAGCAGGAAGAGTACGACAATTCTCTACAGCATATGGGGAGCCTCCAAAATGCACTGTTGGAAGACGAGTCTTCGTTGAAGGATCTCTTTGAGGATTCCTTCCTCATCTTCCAACCGCAAAAAAAGGTATCAGGAGATTTCTATTGGTTCAAACAAATCTCAGAGTACAAAATTGTCATTGTATCCAATTGTACAGGCAAGGGGGTATCTGGTGGATTTTTGGGCATGCTGGGTATTTCTTTGGTCAAAGAAATTTTTAGTTCCAACAAACTCCTGTACCCAGACAAAGTACTAAAACTCCTGGATAAGAAATTTGAGCATTCGCTCAAAACCAGAACACTCAGCGTCAAAATGAAAGATGCGATGGATGTTTCGATCATTATTGTCGATGAGTTGAAACAAAAAATATACTTCTCTGGAGCCAACAATAGTGTCATGCACGTAGCAGGAAACACTATCAATGAATACCAGGGTGCAAAATGGCCTATCGGACAATTCCCAGAAGATGAAAAAGGGAAATTTAGCAGAGAGGTGATCTCTTATCTACCGGGCGAGTCCATCTATCTCTACACGAATGGTTATTATCATCAAACTAACATAAATGAAAAACCATTAGGTTTGGACAGTTTCAAATCACAACTCAAGTTGGTACAAAACATGGAGTCAGAAACACAAAAAACCATCTTGATGGATGACTTCAAGGAATGGAAGGGAAGTGAAGAACAAAAAGATGATGTGTTGGTAATTGGAATAAAACTACGATAAACTACGTAGTTTATGTTTCATCATAAATTAATAACTCAAATGAGCTAAAATTAGCCATTTGAGTTATTTTTATGATAAATAGCATGTTTTATATTGTGCATAAACTAGTTTATATATGGTTTTAAGTCATATTAATAACGAATTAAGCAGCATAATTTTGTAACATCTACGTACATCGACAATACTACGTAGTTTCACATTAAGACTTGAAATTATGCAGACAATCAGAACTTCAACCGAAAAAGCCACTAGAATCAACCTCTTAGATTTTAGATCGGTACAAATGCGAACATTTCATCTCAGCTGGATCGCCTTCTTCTTGTGCTTCTTTGGCTGGTTTGCGCATGCACCATTGATGAACTCAACCATCGGACCTGACATGGGATTGAGTCACGCACAAAAAATCACAGCTTTCATTGCATCAGTGGGTATCACCATCATTGCACGACTAGTCATCGGCAACCTCTGTGACAAAATCGGTCCACGAAAAAGCTACACCTATTTATTGGCGTTTGGTGCGATCGTAGTGGCGGGATCATCACTAGCCTACAATTGGGAAACCTATTTGATCTCTAGAATGGCCATTGGCGTGATCGGTGCATCCTTCGTGATCACACAGTACCACACGACCAAGATGTTTGCGCCGAATGTAGTAGGAATTGCTAACGCCACCACCGCAGGTTGGGGGAATCTCGGTGGAGGCGTGACGCAAGCCATGATGCCACTGATTGCCTCAGGCATGTTGGCGATTGGTTTTGCAGAATCAGAACTATCCAAATGGAGACCTGCCATGGTAGTACCAGCCGTCATCATGCTAGTTGTAGCCTATCTGTACTGGAAGTACACAGAAGACACCCCACAGGGCAACTATGACAGCAATCCCTCCATCAAACCCGTGAGCCAACCAGGCGAATCAGGACTCTTCATGTCAGCTGTCAAGGATCGCAGAGTTTGGATATTGTTTGCTATCTATGGCGCTTGTTTCGGGCTAGAGCTTTTCGTCAACGGACGAGCAGCGACCTATTATCAAACCAAGTTTAGCCTCAATGAAACTACCGCAGGAATAATTGCTGCATTGTTTGGGCTGATGAACCTTTTTGCGCGCTCGATGGGCGGGTGGTTAGGCGACAAGTTCTCTACCACTGGCGGCCTATCAGGCAGAGTAAAATGGCTCGTGATGGTGCTCTTTGCAGAGGGATTGGCATTGATCCTGTTCTCAAGAATGGATATGCTTGGACTTGCCATTGGTACCATGA
Source organism: Reichenbachiella agarivorans (assembly GCF_025502585.1). Taxonomy (NCBI): domain Bacteria; kingdom Pseudomonadati; phylum Bacteroidota; class Cytophagia; order Cytophagales; family Reichenbachiellaceae; genus Reichenbachiella; species Reichenbachiella agarivorans. Next base: position 1,178,713 of record NZ_CP106679.1, read on the forward strand.
TCGTCTTCTCGCTTTTCGTCCAAATGGCCGAAGGAGCTACTTTCTCAGTGGTGCCATTCATCAACAAAAAATCTCTCGGGGCAGTGGCGGGGATCGTGGGTGCAGGCGGTAACGTCGGAGCTGTGATCTATGCACAATTCCTACTTAGAAGTGGTGCCACACTGGAAAACAGTTTTATGTACTTTGGTATCGCAGTAGTAGCAATCAGTCTCTTAGGACTGGGCATCAAATTCTCAGCGGCAGACGAGCAAGCAGCCCGAGACGAACAGAAAAAACTAGAAGAATTTGAAAAGCAATTGGCCAATAGGGAATTGAAGGCTGCTTGATTTTACTCTTGAGTTACAAAAAAGAGGAGGTCGGACATTTAATCCAGCCTCCTCTTTTCACTCAAACTCCCTCCCATGACTCAATCCAATCAATCGGTTCCTCAACCAAGAATTGGACATCAGACCCACGGCCATTTCTGACAAGATGGGACTACCAAATAGCCTCTGAAATTGTCGGCCTGACCAAAGACGTAAAGAAAATTCGTAATCCCATATTTGTTGATAAGCGGCTTCTAAAGCAGATCTGTCAATCTCACCCTTGTTCCACCGATCTATAATCAACCTACTCAGTAAACTTGCCGAACGAATCGCCATGGCCATCCCATTGCCGCAAAGCGGTGTGATCATCCCTGCAGAGTCCCCAGACATCAGGATGTGATTTTCTACGGCCTTCTTTTTTTCGAATGAAATCTCGTTGATCACCAGTGGTTTATCAAACAGGAAATCCGAGTTGGCCCAGATAGCTTTGAGATGAGGGTTGTTGAACAAAACATCCTCCTCCATTTCTTCAACATTGCGACTTTTGAGATTATCTCTGTGACTCAAATAGCAAAGATTGAACACATCACCACCTACACTACTCAGCCCACAATAACCGTCCTTAAAATTGTGAAGGGCAATCACATCTTTGGCAAAATCCGTTTTGATGTGGTATTTAATCCCAATGTATGGCGACCTATTGGCCATAAATGCCCGCTGCAAGCGTGCGTCCAGTTGGCTTCTTTTCCCGAAAGCTCCTATTACCAACTTAGATTGATATTGCTGATTTGCTGCCTGGACTTCAAAATATCCGTCCTGCCAAATGACATCACTGACTTTGGTGTTTTCCATCAAGTCTACGCCTGATTCTTTGGCCTTCCTAGCCAAGAACAAGTCAAAATTATGGCGACTGATGCCAAAACCACCTAAATCCAGATTTGTATGAATCTTTTTTCCACTGATGGCGCTCAACTGAAATTTACTAATTTCACTAGGCGTCAACTCAGCAGGATACAAGTCATGCTTTCGCAAAAAAGGCTTCACTTCATTGGAAATGTACTCACCACATACACGGTGGAAAGGGTAACTGCCCTTTTCCATCAAGCAAACCCTGAGACCCGCTCTGGACAACAAAATCGAATTGATCAAACCTGCCAATCCACCCCCTACGATGATCACATCTAGCATGCCTAAATATCTGAGAAAATAATTAACTATTACAGGACTCTCCCGTAAAATTGCAGCACATTCAATCTCAAATCATGGCGGAGGAATTAAAAATCGATCAAACTAAAAGTAAGAAAGAGCAATACGAGGCCTTGTTGCCACAAATTGCTGCTTTGCTATCTACCGAAACAGATGCCACCGCCAACTTGGCCAATGTAGCTGCTGCGCTCAAGCAAACCTTCGGCTTTCTATGGGTGGGTTTCTATCTGGTCAAAGGAGATCAATTGGTACTTGGTCCATTTCAGGGACCCATCGCCTGTACCCGCATTGCGCTGGGCAAAGGAGTCTGCGGTACAGCTTGGAAAGAAGGACTGACACTTGTCGTAGACAATGTGGACGAATTCCCTGGCCACATAGCCTGTAGCTCTGATTCTAAATCCGAAATCGTAGTGCCTATTTATAAAAACGGAGAAATCATTGGAGTACTTGACGTGGATAGTGAGGCATTGGCTCATTTCGACGAAATCGATCATGACTATTTAGAAAAACTCATGATCGATCTAGCCAATCATATTTAATCCCTACCAAATTTATCCATCACTCTTTCTTTGATTCCATTGAACTCAAAGTGTAACTCTGTACCACTCTTTGGATCCAATCGAAAAGCCTTGCTTTGAGAGTCATACAACACTTCGTAGTACTGGTCTTTCAATTCACCCGCAATCAAAATATCACTCCGAGTCTCCTTATCGTACAGCGTCAAGCGGCTTGGGTATTCTATTGGCAAATCCAGTTGTATGAAATCATTGATGTACAACAAATGTGTGGCACCATTTAACTCAATCCGTATGCGGTCCTTGGTCTTCTGGTATGGGGTTCGGTAGAGATACACCGTGCTTCTGACTGGCTCCTCGGCAGACAAAGACTGCTCAAAATTGCGCAAGTTGTAGTTTTGGACGGCCTGCCGGATGTCTCCAGGTTTGAATCTAAAATCAGAAGAATTGACGTATGAAAAGGTGGTATCATCATCGGCCAACATTAGGCTAAAATCCAAAAAACGCAGATCACGCGCTCGCCTATTGTCGTGCATATCATACACCTCCTTGACAAGACCTTCCTTTTGCATGAACATAGAGTACCCGCGACGTTGATCAACAAAAAGAGCAATCGCACCTGACTCATAGCGCTCCACAAACAGATACTCTCGCTCTCCCTCTTCGTTGAAGTAAAATATAAGATAGTAAGAAGACTCGCTCAACGATTGTGTATAACCCATGATAGAATCAGGCAAAATATCAACCATCTCTCCTTCTTCATAGTCTTTGACCCTCACCACATCACGAAATTCTAACATCCTCATAAAAGGAATCTTCCGACCACTATGCAGTGTCAGGGTATCCTGTGCGCACAACTGGTCGCCAACCACCAGTAGGGCCATTCCCAAAATCAATCTCAACCAATTAGTTTTCAGCACTCGTATTTGATGTTCTCCCTTGTCCAATCTCAAAAATGAACCATTAAGCAATCGATTCCAACCATTTTTCACAAAACGGCTTCTCTTAATCAAACCTTAATATATCATGAGGGAAATTACATCAAATTTGACGACCAAGGGAATTATAAAACGGTGACTCATATAGTCCGTTTGAGAAATTGAATTCCATTCCCATCATACCAAATAACACTCTTCATTGCTCTGAGTCATAATACTGATGGCATGTTTACCATACTTTGGCTTGAAAATGACTATTTTATCTTGATCCCTGAGTTGTCCATAGAATCCAGAAGGCACTTGTATGGTCTTCCATGTAGTACGTATCGTTCTCTTGGTACTCGATCGATTGGAGGTAATGGTAGATTTGTCTTGTACGACAGCAGCAATTCCAAGCTTTATACCAGCACTTTTGTTTCGGGCATAATGAAAAACGGTATGACAGATTTTAAAGAATTGAAATGCTGGTACAATTACCAAAGGGAACATAAAAATAAGCAGAGCAGCCATGTCAGCAGCTACTAGTCCATAGACAATGAATAAAAATGGAATCATCCAAAATAATCTCGCTTTGATTTGTTGCCTCATCATCCTGTTGAGTACAGTCAAATCCTTGTCAGTCATCACTTGCTCTATGGGTTTTTGATTGACGAAATGACTTAAACGCTGCAAAGTATCTCTGGTTTCTTCCTTGGCAAGATCAGAAGAAACCAAATCAAATTTTAGCGTAAAACCAGACTTAGGCGCCTTTTCCATCACGACCTTATCCCCAACTTTCGCCTGATTGTAGTGTCTATAGTCAATGTTGTATTCCTTGCCATTGACAGTGAGATAATAACTTCTCTTGGTACTTGATTGACCTTTGGATCCCGTGTTTGCTGACGTTCTTATGTCAAGTCTCTTGTCTGATATTTCACCTGATATGAGATACTTCACACCTCCTTTGATATCCATGGCTAAAGCCCATATCATGTATGCAATAATCCCAAAAAAGATCACCCCTACTCCGAATAGAAAGTAAAAGCCAAAGTCTCCATCCATATGAGAGAGCACAAAAACATACATCAAACTCATGATTCCCATCACTACAAATGGAAAGATGAAAGCAGGAATCAGTTGTTTTTTCAGTTTCTTGATATCCTCTGCTGTGAGTGCTATAGTTTCCATAATAATCTATTAATCTGCTAAATCAGCTAGGTTAGACATCCTTTCCATTTTTTCTCTCAGTTCAGCGGCATCTTCATAATATCGATTGACAAGCAACTGTGCTCGTACCAATTCATCTGCTGGCACAGGTATCCGATAGTCGTGGTTACTCTCTCTTTCACCCAGTTTAGAAGATACAGTCAGGTGCATGGTAATCGGGCTGGTAGTAGTATCTATTTCAGATTTGGACACGAACCGTTTGAACCCCGTCAATTCAATCAATTGATCATTGATCAAAATGTGATTTTGAGTGAAAATGATACGACCTACCGATTCATTCAGCAGTTGGATTTGAGCTTTGTTGATCATTCCATAGCACAGCCACACAACTCCTCCTATTGGTAGTGCAATAGCCACCCCATACATTATGCTGATTACCCAACTATTAGATTCATGCAACAGCCAACTGGCTACTGCTAGGATCGCGAGCATTACCCCAACTGGAGCAGTTCTTTGTTTTTTGGTCAACTCTCTCCTTGCATAGGTCATATAGCTGCTCCACATTTCTCCTGTGAGCTCCCATTGGGTAATTATTGCTGCCTTGTTTTGTCGAATTTCTGCTGACACTAGAATACGTCTCTGGTTCATGGCTCTCATCAACAAGTATAGAAAAACGGGTACGCCAACTACTCCAATGATGCACACCACAAATAGCAATCTATTTCGTGCTCCAAAACTAATCGCTAGCCCACTGCCTAGCAAAGCTGCACCTGCCAAGCACAGCAGTATGGTATATAAAATAGTGTATGTGGTAGATACTTTATTTCTCATGATAGGGTATTTAATCTGAGTTATACAATTTAGGATTTAGTCAATAGTCAATCATACACAACAGATCTAAAACACACTGGATTCAAATCAAAGGGCCTGTATGGGTTGGTTGCAAAATCAAAATAAAGAAATTTTCATAGCTGAAATTATACCCTCCAGTGGGTATTTTCACGTACCAGACCTAGGTAATCTGATGAAAGAAAACAGCTCTTCTAACGATATGAATCACCTAAACAATATTACTACCTTGCATCATCCATTATAACTTAGCCAAAACAACAAGCATGGACAAAAGAATTGACAAACATCAAACGATCGGAGAGGAAATATCGAATTCGATCTCACACGGGGTAACAGCTCTGACTGCCATAGGAGGCATGATTGTATTGATCGTGTATGGAGCACGAAGTGACCAAGAGTGGAGCTTGTTTAGTGCCTTGTTTTACGGTGGCAGTTTGGTTCTACTCTACACTTTTTCTACCCTATATCACAGCCTCACCCACAAGAAAGCCAAAAAGGTTTTCAACATTTTGGATCATTGTGGCATCTTCTTACTCATCGCAGGCACATATACCCCTGTCATGCTGATCACTATAGGAGGTGTGACGGGTTGGGTATTTTTTGGGGTGCAGTGGACAATGGCCATCATAGGCATCGTGCTCAAAGTATTTTATACTGGCCGATACAATGCCTTGTCTACGGCTCTGTATGCCGTCATGGGTTGGATCATTGTGATCAAATTGGATCTCATCAAATCAGTGATGCCCGAGTCAGCCTTTTGGCTATTGGCCTCAGGAGGTCTTTGCTATACCGTCGGAATCGCCTTTTATATCGTGGACTATCGCATGAAGTTTTCGCACTTCATTTGGCATCTATTTGTGATGGCTGGCAGTATCCTCCATTTTTTGATGATGGTGATGTATATTTTCAATTAGGCTCTGCTTGAGATTTTCAACTCATGATCATGTTGCGCTTCTTTCAATTGATCAAAATCATCTCCATACTCTTCGAAATACCCTCTTTTTTCCAAATTGGAGGAGATGGCAATGGTCAACTGATTCATTTCATCCAAAGCATCATGAATGAGTGAAAGGAATTCTGGAATCTCCTTATTTTCTTCCATACTTTCTATCAAATTGACCAAGGCCATTGCCCTGCACAATGGGGCTCTTAAAAGGTGTGAATTGATAAAAGACTGCTCTGCCAAAATTCTATTTTGCTCTTCTAAAATAATGGCTCTTTCTTTGACCTCCATCTCCAACATCTCATTGATCTTGGTTACTTTGGTTTGGCGTCTATACAAAGACCTGTTGTGTTTGACAATCTTTCTTTGATACCGTTTGAGCTTCTGATTCAACTTGGATTCTCTTTCTGTCTGATCATAAAACTCTTGTAAAAAAGAATACATCACCAGAAACAACAAGCCCACCCCAAAAGCATAGGTCAGATATTCTAAATAACCACCATTGAAAGCATCGGCACTTGCTTCATTGTCCATTACCACAAAGTTTAACCCTTGCTGACCTACCAAAATGACTATCCCTACGATCGTACAAACAGAAAGCGCCATCTTTTCTCTGTAATCAAACAAAACCCAGGGTATCAGTGCCATCCCAAATTGAGAGAAATACAAAGCAGTCACTACGGGCTGGTCAGGTGTAGCAACAAGGCTATGAAAGCCAGCATTGAGCAACAAAGGTGAAAGAGAAATAATAATACGTGGTGCAAGCGAGTATTGGCGATGAATAAGCCACATCGCCACAACCATCAAAACAGCTGCCAAAAAAGGAAAAACTGCAGCTTCGAGGCTGAGACTAATCAGAGCCAAAAAAGCATACAAAATACCCAAAAAAATAATGGCGTATCCAATGCGAACCGCTATACGTAGGTGTTTGCTAATTTCCATTTACAGGTGTACAGAATACATCTACCTCCAAAACACGATAAATGTACTAGCTACAAGATAGCTTTTTTCTGCTAAAAACCAGATTTAGCGCTTGGTAAGAAGACAATTTTGCTAAATACAATTAACAACAAGCACCCACTATTATTGCTTTTTGGTAAATCCCCAAGATTTGATCAGTACCACCAGACCAATGATGAACATAGGTATGCTGAGCCATTGCCCCATGTTGAGCGGAATACTAGCCTCCCATGCTTCTTGGTTCTCTTTGAAGAATTCCACCACAAATCGCTCTGACCATAGCATCACCATGAACAAGCCAAACAGAAACCCTGTTTTGATCTGTGTCCTGTGATGAAACCATATATGAGCCAATATCAAAAACATGATCACACAAGCAAGGGCTTCATACAACTGCCCTGGATGCCTAGGGATCCCCAAGACCTCTACAGTAGCATGTTGCGCCCCTCTCGACATAAAAGTATCATATTTGATCCCTTGGTTGGAGGAAATAGCGATGTGTTTACCTACCTCGTGGTAGCGGTCTATGGCTCTTGGTATCGTGGATTCAAAAAATAACTTGGCATGATCAGGTGTCAATTCTACGCCACGTTTGTAGGTCAAAGAAATCATCATGGGCACCTTTCCTGATTCTGTGATAGATTGATCTTCCACCTGATCAAAAGACACTTCTTCGATTCTTGGGTCTAGGTTTTTGAACATGTCCTCTACGCTTCTAGCAAACACGATTCCGCTATCGGTGCCTGTTGGCAGTCCTATTATCTCAGAGTTCATCAGGTTACCAAAGCGAATACAAGCACCCACCAATACTGTGACTATAGCGACTCGGTCCAAAATCCACATATAACTTTGATCCGCATGTTTGCGACTGTAGAGATACAGTGCAATCAACATACCGATGGCTCCACCATGACTGGCCAAGCCACCTTCCCATATTTTGAGAATCTCAAAAGGGTTGCTGAGATAATAACCAGGATTGTAAAACAAGCAATGACCCAACCTAGCGCCCACCACAACGGCAATCACCAAATACATCGTCAGTTGATCTACATCTTTGACATTTTTTCCTTCAGATTTGAATATCCAATACATAACCTGCTGAGCTAGGATAAACCCTAAGGCAAATAACAAACCGTACCATCTCACAGGATGATCTAAACCAGGTATTGTAAAAATCTCTGGGCTAGGACTCCAGATAATCATCTCAAATAATGTCATGTTCTTATGTTAAATCCTTCTCCAAAAGTAAGGGGTAAATAAAATCAATACAGTAAAAAGCTCCAATCTACCAAGCAGCATCAGCATACTCAGCAGCCATTTGCCCAGCTCAGGCATATTCCCAAAGTGATCCACTGGCCCTACATCTCCCAAACCAGGACCGATATTGCCTAGACAGGTGGCAACTGAGCTAATGGACGTCATAAAATCCACACCAATGAAAGCCATCATAATTGATCCAAAAGCAAAAATACTGATGTAGATCATGATAAAGGCGAGGATATTGAATGTAATATCTCTATGTATCGCCTTGCCGTTGAGTCGAACGGGAATGATGGCAGAAGGATGCAATTGTCTCTTCAATTCTAGCACACTATTTTTGACTAGAATCAAATGTCTTACAATCTTGACTCCACCAGCCGTACTACCAGCACTTGCTCCCACAAACATCATCACAAACAGCAAAACGATGATTTCATAAGGCCATACCGTATAATCTGCCGTCACATAGCCTGTGGTAGTAATGATCGATACCACTTGAAACAAGGCCTGCCTGATGGACAATTCTAAAGTCGTCCCCATCGTCTGGTACACCCCTATGCTAACCAGTATGGCTACAATGGCAGTGACCACACAATAAAATCTAAATTCCTCATTCCTAAATACCGTCAACATTTTGCCATGCAATGCAAAATAGGTGACTGTAAAATTCGTCCCTGCCAAGAACATGAAAATAATAATTACATACTGAATGAAAGGCGAAGTATAATAGGCCACACTTGCATTTTTGGTGGAGAATCCTCCAGTCGCCATGGTAGTCAAGGCATGGTTGATAGCATCATAAAAATCCATGCCACCTATCCAAAGCAAAACCATCTCGACTACAGTGAGCATCACGTAGATCAACCAAAGCCGTTTAGCAGTCTCGGTGATTCTAGGTTTCAATTTGTCAGGAGAAATACCTGGTGCCTCAGCGACAAACAACTGCATCCCCCCAATCCCCAACAGTGGCAGAATCGCCACCGCCAACACGATGATTCCCATTCCCCCTATCCACTGAGTCAAACTCCTCCAAAACAGGATTCCTTTGTCGATACTTTCGATATCCGACAGTATGGTCGCGCCGGTCGTAGTAAATCCTGAGATGGTCTCAAAAAAAGCGTCTGTAAAATTGGGAATGGCACCACTGAGCATATAAGGCAAAGTGCCAAAAAGAGACATGGCCAACCACCCAAAAGTTACGATCAAATAACCATCTTTCTTTTTCAACTCTTTGCTTTGATTTCTATGACTGAGAGCAAAAGTCAAATACCCAATGATGATGGCAGATAAACCTGATATGAGCAAAGCATTGAAATCTCTGCCACCATAGTAGTAGCTAAATGGCAAACAAGTCATCATAAAGACCCCATTCATCAAGATGAGTAGTCCCAATACTTTGAAGATGACTTTGTAGTTGAATTTCATTTAAAATAACCTTCCACTTTTCGGATGCACTCTGGCTTGGAGAGTACAACGACTCTGTCCTTGGGCTCAAACATAAAATTACCACGGGCGGTAATTCCCTTTCCTCCACGTATCACGCCCCCGATCAAGGCAGAATGAGGAAAATCCAAATTTCTAAGCTCCGCCTCTAGTATCTTTGAGCCTTCTTTGACTTCAAATTCTAAAATCTCAGCATCCACGCCATGTATAGTCGTCATATTCAGTACCTGACCTTTTCGGATGTATCTGAATATGAAACTCGCCGCAATCAGTTTTTTGTTGATCATGGTATCCACACCGATGTTTTGAGACAGGTGGATGTAATCCATGTTTTCGACCAGAGAGATGGTCTTGGGCACTTTGTGATTCTTAGCCACCAATGACGAGATCATATTCGTTTCAGAATTGCCCGTCACGGCGATGAAAGCATCCATTTCATCAATTCCTTCTTCTTTGAGCAATTCAACATCACGACCATCTCCATTGATAATCATGGTGTTTTGCAGCATATCAGCCAGTTCGAAACATTTCTCCCTGTCCTGCTCGATGAGTTTGATGTTGTATTTTTTGCTGAGCTGTCTCGCAGCTTGAATACCTATTTTACTCCCTCCAAGAATCATCACATTTTTGATCGACTCTCGTTGCTTGCCAGCCAGGTCCAACACACGATCTACACCGTCAGGTTGACAGACAAAGTATGCATGGTCATTGATCTGGAACTTGTCCGCTCCATGTGGTATAATGGTTTCCTCTCCACGCAGTATAGCCACAGTGATAAAAGAATGGTCGGGATTCAAATAAGCTGTTTCTACCAAAGATTTGTCCTTCAACTCTGACTCATCATCGATCAAGATTCCCACCAGCGACAATAAGCCCTTTTCAAAATCAAAAGTATCTGTCAGGGCATTTTCTTTGAGCAGGCGTTTGATTTCTTTGGCAGCCAATGACTCTGGGGAAATCACCTCATCAATTCCGATTTCTTTGAGATCCAAAATATCCTTTCTCTGGATGTACTCTGTATTGGTCACCCGAGCAATCGTCTTTTTAGCACCTAGGTGCTTGCCTATGATGGAGGTAGTGATATTGGCAGTCTCGGATTCGGTCACTGCAATCAGCAGGTCTGCTTTAGATACCTGAGCATCTTCCAGCACCTTGTAGGACGTAGAATTACCCTTGGTGGTATGGACATCAAGATGACTCGATATATACTGGAGACGATCGTCATCCATGTCAATGATATTGATGTCATGCGACTCATACGCCAATAGCTTGGCCAAATGAAAGCCGACATCCCCTGCACCTGCAATTATTATTCTCATTGAATTCTAAGAGTATTCATTGATTCGGACAAATATAAACCAAACCAAAGAGCAATGATACTTTTTAACTTTAAGATCAAAGTTAAAATTGTCAAAAAACTACGGCTTCACCGCCCTCGTCATTTCCTTTTTCCCCGGAGGACCAGGCAATTCTTCAGTCTCAAATCCTACAGTTTTCAAATCCCTCTTGAATTGCCCCTGCGCACAATAGGTGACCAAAACACCACCCTTGACCAACGCTGCAAACATGCGTTTCAGTATATCCTGACTCCACATTTCTGGTTGCTTGGATGGTGCAAAGGCGTCAAAATAGATCAAATCAAAATATCCCTCTGCAAGTGGCAGGTTCAATATATCTCCCTCCATCTTGTGCAAGGAAAAGGCCGTGCTAATACGAACCAATTGATCCCAGTCTGCTTGATGCACCTTGTCGTAAAGTTCTTTGGCATCTACCGTACCCATACGATCAGTATAGTTGAGTTGATCGATGATTTCTTTGCTCAAGGGATGCTTTTCTAGCGAGGCAAACTCGACTTCATAACTTTCTCCCTGAACTTTGCAAGCAGTCAACCATGCGTTTAATCCAGTTCCAAATCCAATTTCCAGTATTTTAATCACCTCCTTGTCGGGAAACAATTTCCGACAGTGATCGAGTCCTTTGGACAAGAAAACATACTGAGCCTCGGTCATAGCACCATGAGTGGAATGATAAGTCTCATTCATATCGGTCAGCAGCAATGAATGCGAACCGTCCTTGGTTTCGAAGATTTCTACCTTAGGCATTGTTGTAGATCAGGACAGTGGCATGTGCGGCAATCCCTTCCTCCTTGCCTACAAATCCGAGTTTTTCCGTAGTAGTCGCTTTGATAGACACATCCTCTTCGTCGATACGCATCACCTTGGCGAGTACTCTCTTCATGTCAGGGATGTGAGGGTTGATCTTTGGTCGCTGCAAACATATCGTCGTATCAATATTGCCCACTTCAAAACCTTCCTTCCTGAGCAATTTCATCACATCGGCCAACAAGATTTTGCTGTCTATTCCTTTGAATTGAGGGTCTGTATCTGCAAAATGAAACCCAATATCTCTCATGTTGGCAGCACCCAACAATGCGTCGCATATCACATGTATCAACACGTCCGCATCTGAGTGACCCACAGCACCATGTGTGTGTGGCACCAAAATTCCCCCAAGCCAAAACTCTTCACCTTCTGCTAATTGGTGTACGTCATAGCCATAACCGACTCGTATGTTTGGTTTCATATTCTATCTGTTAACTTCAATCTGTAAATAAAGAAACTCTCTAAGCCAAGACCCATTAAACTGCCTTGTTTTTAAATACCAATTTGAATATTTGATCCCTTCTATTGATAAAAAAATCCTCAACCAGATGGGTTGCCAAAAATGCCAGCACAACTGTCAGTCCCAAATAAACAACGAAACCTACCCATGTATAGCCCCAGTAAAATACGATAGGAATCAAAATAAAATAGTGCCACAAATAGGCGTTGTAACTGTAGTAGGCCAGGATTCTAAAAATCTTTGAAAACTTGAATTGCATCAAATAGATCAGGATCACCGAAAGCAATACAGGCGACGCTGTCCGCAACCACAACTGATGCTCACTTTGATCCAACTGAGTCATGGCCAGCAGCAATATTGCACTCAATGATGCGACAAAAAAATGATGAAAGATTGCTATTCTTTTTATTTGATCCATAAACAAGTAAATCAATGCCCCATAGCCAAAAGCATCCAGTCTGTTGTGTGTATAGGTCGGATACTCTGCAAAAGAGGTGAATTGGGCTTGTGTCTTGGCAGCAACACAAAACACAATCATTGCCAACGAAAAAAACAGTACTGCCTTCCTAAAACTTGATCTCAAACCTGACAGAATGGACAAAAAAAGCAACATGAGATAAAAATGCTCTTCCACGCAGAGCGCCCAGACGTGCTCAAATGCCCATCGGTTTGGCAAGCCCCCATAGTTGCGATAGAAAAAGAAATATTGTTTCCACTCACTGAGGATGGGCAAATCTGTTCCGTAGATTTCGTCAAAAAACAAACTCCCCGCCAAATATGCTATGATCAGAAAGAAAAAATAGGATGGAATGATCTTGGTAAATCGCCCAATGAAATACCTTTGATTGACGGCACTCATGTCTCTACTGAGAAGCTTAACAACCAAAAAGCCCGATAAAACAAAAAAGGCATCTACACCAATGCCATAAGTCTCAATGATCTTGAAATGTGTGAGAATAATAGACAAGGCAGCCATCGTCCGTACAAAATCAAACGCCTCTATTCTATTTGGACTTTTGACAATGTGATTCAGTCTCTGAAACATGCTATAATGTGCAGTAGTCACGATTGAAATGCTAGAGTTTTTTGGCTCTTTCCCAATATTGATCCATCTCCTCGAGTGTCATTTCACCCATTTGTTTACCATCTTTCTGACTTTCTGCCTCTAAGTACTGGAATCGCTTGATGAATTTTTTGTTGGTGCGCTCCAATGCCTCCTCTGGATCAATACCTATGAATCTAGCGTAGTTGACCATCGAAAATAGCACGTCTCCAAACTCGTTTAGCGCTTCTTCTTTGTTTCCTTGGTCGGCTTCCTCCTTGAACTCTCCTATCTCCTCTTGTACCTTGTCCCATACTTGCTCCTTATCGTCCCAGTCAAAACCTACACCACGTGCCTTTTCTTGTATCCTCATGGCTTTGACCATGGCAGGCAAGGATTTTGGTACTCCTCCTAAGACAGAGGTTGCTTTGTTGCCTTTCTCCTTTAGTTTGAGTTTTTCCCAGTTAGCTTTGACCTCTTCTTCATTCTCTACCTGGGTATCGCTATATATATGTGGGTGACGGTAAATTAATTTTTCACAGATTCCATTCAACACATCTGCTACGTCAAAGACGCCCTTTTCCTGCGCAATACGCGAATAAAAAACCAAATGGAGCATAATATCTCCCAATTCCTTTTTGACTTCCATCAAATCGCCTTCCAAAATCGCATCAGACAACTCATAAGTCTCCTCAATAGTCAAATGTCTCAAAGACTCGATGGTTTGTTTTTTGTCCCAAGGGCAATTCTCTCTGAGCTCGTCCATGACCGTCAACAATCGGTCAAAAGCTGCCAATTTTTCAGGTCTATTTTGATCTGGCTTACTTCTTGCGATACCCATAAGGAATGATTTTATTGAAAGGTTTGTTATGATGATGACCAAGATCATTGACACTTTTTCATCTTGGAATCAACAAAGCTATTGGCTTTAATGTATAAATTTGCAGCAAGTATTCGAAATTATGACAACAGTACTTTTAGGAATAGGATTCGTCGGTATATTTTTTATTTTCATGAGCGTCAGATTGCTTCTGCTCAAAAATGGAGAATTCAAAGGAACATGTGCTTCTCAAAATCCCTACCTCAACAAGACGGGTGAGCCATGTGGATATTGTGGAAAGACTATCGCTCCTGGAGCTTCTTGCGGCAATCCTGACAATGAAGTAGACAAAGTCATGAACAAATTCAACTAGCATTTCTTTTTAGACACAACAGGGGTAGGTAGGGTATTCAATCTTAGTTTCACTTTGAGCTTTGACAGCTTTTGATACCTTTGCGCTCCCAAAAAACTATAAGCGTAGATGACATTGATTAAATCTATCTCCGGGATTCGGGGAACAATAGGTGGAAAAGAAGGACATGCCTTGACACCTAATGATGTTGTGAAATATGCTGCTGCTTTTGGACAATGGACCAAAGAAAACAGTGCCAACCACAAAATAGTAATAGGTAGAGATGCCAGACCATCAGGCGAACTGATCGCCAAAATGGTGTCAGGTGTATTGCAAAGTCTAGGCATAGATGTGGTAGACCTAGGTCTATCAACTACGCCTACAGTTGAGATGGCAGTGCCTGCCGAAAATGCCTCTGGTGGCATCATCATCACTGCAAGTCACAATCCAAACGGATGGAATGCTCTCAAATTGCTCAACAGCGATGGAGAGTTCATCTCCGATGCTGAAGGACAAAGAGTTTTGGAACTGGCCGATTCTGGTGAAATCGAATTTGCTCAGTCCAAAGATTTAGGTGAATACAAAACCGACGACAGCTACATCGACTACCACATAGAAGAGATCCTCAAACTACCGCTGGTAGATGTGGAAGCCATCAGTGCAGCCAACCTAAAAATAGGTGTGGACGCTGTAAACTCTACAGGAGGGATCGCCATACCAAAATTGCTCGACAAGCTGGGTGTGAGGGACTACAAGATATTCTTCGGAGAGCCCAACGGACTATTTCCTCACAATCCAGAACCCCTGCCAGAAAATATCACTCATATCTGCAATGAAGTAGAAAGCGGGCGCTACAACCTTGGGATAGTAGTAGATCCAGATGTCGATCGATTGGCTTTCGTCGCGGACAATGGCGAGCCATTTGGAGAAGAATATAGCTTGGTCATGATAGCTGATTATGTCCTCAAGCACACACCAGGCAATACTGTGTCCAACATGTCTTCTACCCGTGCACTCAAAGATGTGACTTTGAAAAACGGAGGAAATTATGAAGCCTCTGCCGTAGGTGAAGTCAACGTCGTGACCAAAATGAAGGCCACCAATGCCATCATCGGCGGGGAGGGCAACGGTGGAATTATCTATCCAGAACTCCACTATGGTAGAGACGCTCTCGTAGGTATTGCGCTGTTTTTGACAGCACTGGCCAAGTTTGGAAAGTCTTCTTCATTTATGAGGGCGACCTATCCCAACTATCATATCTCCAAAAACAAGATAGACCTGACACCAGATATCGATGTAGACCTAGTACTGAGCGAAGTACAAAAAAAGTACAAAAAGCAACCTATCAACACAGAAGATGGAGTCAAAATAGAGTTTGATAGCGAGTGGGTGCATTTGAGAAAATCAAACACCGAGCCCATCATCAGAATCTACTCTGAATCCGAATCGCAAAATACCGCTGAGGTACTCGCCAAAAAAATCATGATGGACATCAAAGAAATCGTGAGTGAAAAGGCAGAAGACTAATAGCAAGAATACAGTGCAATAACAACGAAGGCTCATCAGATGATGAGCCTTCGTTGTTTATCACCTATCGCCAAACAAATAGCGAATACCAATAGTGGATCTTAGATAAATAGATTCGTCATCCAAATCATAACTCACGTCCTCTTCGATATGAATGAATGCATTGTCATTGCTGAACGGAGTAAAACGAAAACCTACAGGCAACATGACGCTATTCAGGCTGTAGAAAGACCCTCCCAGACCCAAATAAATGTCATAAGATTCCGCATTATCTAGGTTGTACAACATTGCTATTTCGGGACTAATATCTTCACCAAATAGTCGAAATTCCCATCTGGTCGTAGATGTGCAGTCCATTGTTACAAAAAGCATGACCCATTTCCTCCTTCAGTCGTAGTATAGAAAGCACTAGGTGTAGCATTCACCGCATTTCTAGGAAAATAGCACTTCATAAATAATGAGTATGGCAGTGGATCAGCCCTACCATTGCATTCACGATCAGGCTCTCACATATCAAACCGCCCAAAACTCACGGTCAATGTCACCTATCTTCTTCTTTTTTCTTGAAAATGAGTGTCTCTGGGGTCGGATATGCTACCAGTGCCGTAAAGTTTTCCTTCCAAATATCAAGATCAAGCAACTTGCCCTCTTGGTCTTTGGTCAGTGACAGTACGACTCTCATCCCATCCGCATCGAGATACTCACATTGCGCTATGTCACCATCGTAAAGATCCGGTCTATCATTGTCAAAATTGATGCTCCCCATGTAGGGTTGTCCATATGCTGCAACCTGCTCAGACATAGGAAAATCCGTCGCATTCAGTCCTGACTGCTCCAGCATAGCCAGCACGATTGCACGTTCCTCTGCTTTGATTTCTCTTGATATACTCATGTCCTCTATTCCACAATTTTTTTAAAAAGCCAGATCAAAACTATGTATTAAAAGTCATTATCCATATTTTGCAAGCCGATGAAGAGAGAGATATGACAAAGATTTCGTTTGAGCTGTGGGGATTGGATTTGTTGGAGCCAATGGGGTTTATACTCAATATGGTCATGTGTTTGATTTGTGTGATACTCTACATGCGTCTTCGCAATCAACAATCGAGTGATTTTACACGGTATTGGATCAACTTCTTTTGGCTCTTTGCTGTATCCACTTTTTTTGGTGGTTTTTCTCATTTGCTGTTCAACTACTTAGGTATGTTGGGCAAGATTCCAGGCTGGCTTGCGGCCGTTTTGGCTATTTCGAGTATAGAAATGGCAGTCGCTACACAGTATCCCGATAGACTAATAACTCTCAAAAACGCAATCAGAGTCAAAGCTGTATTGGCACTCCTTCTTCTTTCGGTAGACCTGCAGTTTACTTGGGTGATGATTCATACTGCCATTGGTCTACTGATCATTTTGGGTGCAGCATCCATTCACTTGATCAAAATGGGTGAAAGTCAGTTTTCATTTTTCCTCTATGGCATTGCTGCGATGATTTTAACATTGCCCTTTAGACTAGGACAGATTGATCCACATTTGTGGTTCAACAGAGATGATGTGAGCCACTTGTTGATGATGCTTACGCTGGTTCTATTTTACAAGGGAGTAAAGTACACCGAACTGACTCTACGTCCTGCTATTTGAACTTAGAGGATCAAATCAATGTTAGCAGTGAGTTAGCAGTGAAAAATCCAGCGCATTCAAAAGATGGTTGGGTTAGCTTCCATACGTGATTTTTAAAAAATTAACAAAATATTGCAATTCTGATAAAATTACAGAGAAACACCTCTGTTTTTCACAAAGAGACGATCTTTTAATAAAAAAGCTAGTTATATTTGAACCCCGATTATGACAAACTCGTTAGTCATAGTCCAGACGACAAAGCAATGAAAATTAACACATTAGATATCTTAGAAATGATGGACTGTTGTCAGTCATGTTGTTGCTGTGGAGAAAACCACAACATAGGAGATATACTTTAAGTGATTTATTAATTAGAAGTTTACAATTAACGATAAAGCATTAGAAGCCTCTCCAACACCATAGGAGAGGCTTTTTTTAGATCAAAACCAGAGCAGAATATGCAAAGTTTCAGAACAGAACTCGAGAATCTTGACAATCCAGTTGTCGAGCAAGACATCATCGATCTCGCTGCAAAAATCGAAAAATTCAGAGGAGGAGATATTGATCCAGACAAATTTAGAAGCCTCAGACTAGCACGAGGTGTATATGGTCAGCGTCAGCCAGGCAACCAAATGGTCAGAATCAAGATACCTTTCGGTAAAATGTCGGTGCAGCAACTCCGAAGAATTGCAGACATCTCTACCGAGTACGGTGGAGGCAATCTACATGCTACGACTAGACAAGATATCCAGATTCACTATGTGAGCTTGGATCGTACCCCTGAGTTGTGGGCCAAACTAGAGCAGGATGATATTACCTTGAGAGAGGCATGTGGCAACACTGTCAGAAACGTAACAGCCTCACCGATCGCAGGTATCGATCCCAACGAGCCATTTGACGTGTCTCCTTATGCTCACGCTACTTTCAAATACTTTTTGAGAAATCCTATTTGCCAAGCAATGGGTAGAAAA
The DNA here is from genome assembly GCF_025502585.1 of Reichenbachiella agarivorans. Taxonomy (NCBI): domain Bacteria; kingdom Pseudomonadati; phylum Bacteroidota; class Cytophagia; order Cytophagales; family Reichenbachiellaceae; genus Reichenbachiella; species Reichenbachiella agarivorans. Next base: position 1,197,229 of record NZ_CP106679.1, read on the forward strand.
TTCAAAATTTCCTTCTCATCTAGCGAAAAAGATACAGGGATTTCATTCATCCATGACATTGGTTTCATCCCAAAAATCAAGAAAGTAGACGGCAAAGATGTGCGCGGCTTCAAAGTCATGATTGGTGGCGGATTAGGCGCACAACCTTCTCCAGCGGTCAAAGCTTACGACTTCTTAGAGGAAGATCAAATCATTCCTTTTACAGAAGCCATGCTCCGAGTATTTGACAGATATGGTGAGAGAAAGAGTAGAGTAAAGGCTCGATTCAAGTTTTTGTTGGCGGCCATTGGGATCGACGAAGTGATGAGATTGATCCAAGAAGAATGGAAAGCCCTGAGCACAAAAAGCTACAAAATAGACACCAACGCGATGGAAAGCCCAGTACTTCCAGCGTCGATGGCATTTTCTGATAAAGCACTAATCAATCCTGAGAAATTCCAATTGTGGAAAGAAACCAACGTGCACCCGCAGAAACAAGATGGCTACTACTATGTAGAAGTCAAAGTGCCTAATGGTGACATCAAATCACCTAAAGCACACGCATTTGGTGACATAGTTGCGAAATACGCAGCGGATGACATTCGTGTGACGGTCAACCAAGGATATATATTGAGATATGTTCGTGAGGACAGCTTGAAATCACTGTTTACCGAGCTAGACGATCTTAACTTGGCCAATCCAGGTTTTGACAGTACAGCAGACATCATCGCATGTGCAGGTACTGACACATGTAATTTGGGTATTTCTAACTCTACCAGAGTTGCCTTGGAGCTAGAAAAAGTAATCGAGACAGAATATCCTGATTTGATCAAAAACAATGACATCAAAATCAAAATCAGTGGATGTCCTAACTCATGTGGTCACCATGGGATAGCTTCTATTGGCTTCCATGGTTCATCATTGAGAAACAAAGCAACCAAAAAGGTATTACCTGCTGTGCAAGTATTGCTAGGTGGTGGAATCGACTCAGACGGCAATGGCTTCATCGCCGAGAAAGTCATCAAAGTACCAAGTAAGAAGGCACCAGATGTGTTGAGAGTGTTGTTCAACGACTATGATGACAATGCCAACGAAGGTGAATACTATGCTGCATACTTTCAGAGACAAGGCAAAGACTACTTCTACCAATTGTTGAAATTCCTCGCTGATACAGAAAATGTCGTAGCGTCAGATTACATCGACTGGGGCAAAGAAGAACAGTTTGCAGTAGAGACTGAGGTTGGAGAATGTGCTGGTGTGATCATCGACTTGTTCGCTACCTTGATGTACGAAGCAGAAGAGAAATCAGTTTGGGCAAAACAAGCTTACGATCTTGGCAGCATCGCTGATTCAATCTACCATGCTTACAATGTCTTCATCAACGGAGCAAAAGCGTTATTGGTAGACAAAGGTGTAGTCGTCAATACACAGGCTGGCATCATGAAAAGCTTTGACGAAGAATTTGGCTCTGAGTTCTCTAGTGTAGTAGGATCATCTTTTGAAGAATTCGTATTGAGAATCAATCAAAATGAACCTACCCCTGCATGGGCAGAGCAGTTCATCGCAGAAGCAGATGCATTCTTAGCCAAAGTCAAAGAAGTACAGGTCAAAGAAGCCGAAGCGGTTTAATCCGTTTGTTATAAAATTGATTCACCCTTCTGCATTGTCCTCCATGAGGAAAATTCAGAAGGGTGTTTTGTTTTAAAGTTGATCAATTTTGAATTCAATATTTTACATTTATTATTTAAGATTAACAGGACTCAATCAAAAATGTAAAATGATAAATCTTAAATAAAGTGTCTTCCTATTCAACCAGCCAAACCAATAACTAGAAAAAATGCCTAGAAAAGCCAAATTGACACTCGTAGGTGCAGGACCCGGTGATCCAGAGCTCATCACACTCAAAGGAATCAGAGCCCTCAAAGATGCAGATGTCGTGCTATATGATGCCCTTGCCAACGAAGAGTTACTAGCATATTGCAAGGAATCGGCGATCAAAACTTTTGTTGGCAAACGTGCTGGATTTCACGTCTACCAGCAGGATCAGATCAATGAAGCCATTGTCTCTGAAGCCAAAGCACACGGCCATGTGGTGAGGCTCAAAGGAGGTGATCCCTATGTCTTCGGCAGAGGCCATGAGGAGCTAGAATATGCTGAGGCACATGGCTTGGAAGTGGAATTAATCCCTGGGATTACCAGTGCGATCTCTGTGCCTGCCTTGAACCAAATCCCACTGACACGTCGGGGATACAATGAAAGCTTTTGGGTGCTGACTGCTGTCAAAAGTGACGGTAGCCTAGCCGCAGACCTAGAGCTAGCCACACAATCAACCGCTACGGTAGTGATATTGATGGGAATGAAAAAACTGCCTGCGATTTTGGATGTTTTCATCAAGCATGGCAAAAAAGACACGCCAGCTGCCGTCATACAAAATGGATCCAGACCTGACAAAAAAATCGTGATTGGAAAAGTAGACACACTGGCTCAGCTCGTATTGGACAATGACCTGCAGTCTCCCGCCATCATTGTCATCGGACAGACAGTGCATCTCGGTGAGGCCAAGCTCAAGAAAGAAATGGAAACCCTAGATTTGTCTCAGCGTTAACAATCCCTTATGAGTACTACAGACACAGGCAACAACCTTTTTCCCGTATTCTTCAAACTCGAAGAAATGAATCTGCTGATCGTAGGAGGTGGATACGTGGGTTGGGAAAAGCTCTCCGTCGTGATCAACAACAGTCCGAAAACCAAGATCAAACTAGTAGCCAAAGAAATGGGGCAAGAAGTAATCGATTTGGCAATGGAATACCCCAACATCACCCTACTCGAAAAAGCATTTGAAGAAAGTGACCTGGAGGGCATCAACCTAGTCATCGTAGGCATCAATGATCCAGATGCCAGCAGCAGCATCCAATTGATCTGCCGTCAAAAAAACATTCTAGTTAATGTAGCAGACAAGCCTTCCCTCTGTGATTTTTATCTAGGCTCTGTCGTGAAGAAAGGTGACTTAAAAATCGCCATCTCCACCAACGGAAAATCACCTACGGTGGCCAAACGCATGCGTGAGTTACTCACCGACGTGATCCCAGACACCATCGACGAAGTCCTCCAAAACATGACCGAAATCCGCGACAAGCTCAAGGGAGACTTTGACTACAAGGTGAACAAACTCAATGAAATCACCAAGAGCTGGAAAAATGGTAAAGGATAGGACATCATTCTAAATTCTTAGAAAGTCGTCTGGCACAATTGCGTCTTGGTCGGACTAATTTACTACCACACTTATTCCTCCCGTCCAGTAAGGAATTTTCAAAAAATTCTATGTTGGATTTTGATGATATAATGAGTTAGATTACAAATTGAACCAATTAAAGAAATTACAATGAAAAATTTGTTACTCAGGATATTACCCATTACACTCTTCTTAGGTTTTTTAAATAACATGGCTCCAGCGCAGGAGTTAAAAAGTAAAACAGTAAAAATCACCTATCAGATTTTCCCTGAAAAACCATTACCTAGCTATATTTACCTAGCTATATTAAAACATTCGCAATTGATTTTAGAGGGGCAGATTCTACTTCTATTTTCATAGATAGAATTTCAATACCAAATATCACTAGGATTGCAAATAAGGAAGAAGCAGATTTAATTATTCAATTAACATCTTCTGACCTTCTAGTTAAAGAAAAGAAAGTTTTAAAGGAAGAAAAGGATCTTGATGGAAAGAAAACAACTTACAGATGGTATCAAGTAACCTATAAAAAAAGAGTTGGAATATTGGTATTTAACCAAGGAAAAACAGCCTTCTTTAAGAATACAAATATTCTCGAAGAAGATCAGGTTTTTGAAACATCCAAGGGAATTTATAGCGAAGACGCATTAGCCACTGTTACCACTGATAAAGATATTAAAACAACATGTAAGGGTATTGTAACTAATGCAATACAATCTAGTTTAAAGGAAGACTTTTGGCCAAAGACAGGTTACTTTCAAACAGAGATTTTTATACCAAAGGGCAAGAAGTCTAGTTATCCAGAATTGGACGATGCATTTGGTAGATTTAAGGATTTGTTTGGTAAGGATTTAGAAACTCAACTTACAGAAGAACAAACCACAGAACTTCAGGCAATTGTTTCCATTTGGAAAAACTCATTAGTCAAAGCTAATAGTAGTCCAGGATCTTTGGATATGAATGATCTTACAGAAGAACAAATCAATTATAATCTTGCAGTAGGCTATGCATGGTTAGGGAATTTTAGTGACTCATGGGAATCCCTAAGTAAAACTGAAGGGCTTGATCCAGAAATGATTAAAAATTTCTCAAAGTGGTTAACTAAATACGAGAACAAATACATGATGTCAAATTTCAACTATGATGTTGAAAAAATGCTTCTAGGAAAGTGGGTTATGGCTGATGTGAAATATCAAACCAATTCTTCCAATAAGGGAGAAAAGCCAGAATATAAAAGTTTGATGGATCAAATTGACGGCTGTAATAAAGAATTTAAAATGACCTTCTTTTCAGGAAAAAAGGTGACACTTGATTTTGCAGCAGGTTGTGATTCAAATAATTATTTTTGGAGGGTATATCGCAATAAAAAATCAGAAGAAAAATACCTTATCTGGGATTCTGATATAAATGAGCTTGGTAGAGATGCAAACAGTGTCTATAAATTCAAATCAATTAATTCAAATCAGTTCGAAGTTATAGGTCACTTCAATCCAAGTAAAGGAGAAATGTTTGAGGAAGCAGTAATCTTATTTGAAAAAATTCTTAATTGATTAATGGAAATTGTATCTCTATTTTTTCTATACCTTAAGAATAGTTAGATCTATTTCATTTGTTCTTTGGATATTATTGAAAAAGCTAACCTAGTATATGTTGGCTTTTTCAATAGTATCAACTGCCTCAGATATTTTTCTTACCTACCCTCAAACAAACCAAGATGCTGGAACTATTCCAAACCCATCTCACGTTAAAGGAGTCACAAAGCAATAAAACCCAAAAGCATGAAGTATCTAAGCATCCTTTTCATCCTGATCATCACGGCCTGTAGTTCTCAAGGACAGGATTCCAAACAAAAAAAGACTAGCTATGCCATCAACAAAACTGACGAGCAATGGAAAAGCGAACTCAGCGAGTTGGAATATTCTATCCTAAGAGAAAAAGGAACGGAGCGCCCCTGGACTGGCAAATACAATGATCACAAAGAAGTAGGCCTTTATGTCTGTGCTGCTTGTGGAAATCCATTGTTCGAATCAGACACCAAATTTGATTCACACTGTGGTTGGCCCAGTTATTTTCAATATGCTACTGATAGCAGTGTGGTCGAAACTCCCGATTACTCGCATGGCATGACCCGTATCGAAATTACCTGCGCACGTTGTGGAGGGCATTTAGGTCATGTCTTCAACGATGGCCCTCCCCCGACCGGTCTGCGTTACTGCATCAATTCTGTGTCTTTGGATTTTATGAAAGAAAAGTGAGATGGAAGCCATTAGCAGACCGCTTTACGCAAAATAAATTTTTCCAATCACCAAGGTTTGTCGCTCACAGACCTACCTGACCTAACAACCGATGTCCTCGCTGAGAGCGAAGACATCGGTCTCATTACAAACCTCCTAGAACCTAGGAATCACAGACCATGATAACCATTTAACAAACTACGGTGATCTTCGCTCTTAAAATAGCGTATCAGTCAGCCGTTGCACGATCATCTGTATGATGCGCTTGTTGAATTCTGTATAATGCTGATGATAGATGAGCATTTCTTCTTGAGTCATCATGCCCAACACCAAACCAATGAGTTGATTCTTGGTTTTAGGTCTTTTTTGTAACCAAATTCCGATCTGGTACTGGTATTCATTTTGTGTACGGCTATTCACTACGGCCAATTCGAAGGTCTTTTCCTTGATGACCAAAATGATGATCAGGTCATGCTGTAGCTTGATGATCGGTCGCAAAGTTGCATTTTGAAAAGTCTCCACCGCACCGCTGGCATATGTGCTGGCTTGGGGAATGATAGGTCGGAGCGTAAGAATCTCCTTTTCGGGTCTGTTCATATCTAAACAAAAAACGAGGACTGTTCATCCTCGTTTCACTTTGTTCATATTTTTATTTTACCTCTTCGTAATCTACATAATCGCCACCCTTGAAGTATTTTTCCTCCTTCTCTTTACCCTTCTTAGGGACGTAATCAATATGGACGTTCCCATCTGCAGGCTGTCTTTGCTGGTATTGCTGTGACGATTGTTGTCTGCTCTGATTGGCAACTTTGCCAAGAAACACCCTCATGAAAAATCCTCCCAACTTGAATACAAGCCAAAAGAAGACAAAAAAGATAACTATAAACTTCAACATAGACCTATATGTACTTATCGACTCAAATAAAGGTTTCGTTCACTGTACAATTTTAGGAAGTAATCATCCATCAAGTCGTCAATGAAATAAATTGCTTCCCCTGTAGATTTCATCTCTGGTCCCAACTCCTTGTTGACATTCGGGAATTTGTTGAACGAGAAAACGGGTTCCTTGATCGCATAGCCGTGTTTTTTAGGATTGAAAGTAAAATCCTTCACTTTCTTCTCTCCCAACATCACTTTGGTAGCATAGTTCACATAAGGCTCATCATAAGCTTTGCAAATGAAAGGTACAGTTCTCGACGCTCTAGGATTCGCCTCGATGATATACACTTGATCATCTTTGATGGCAAACTGGATGTTGATCAAACCGACCGTATTGAGAGCCAAAGCAATTTTCTTGGTGTATTCTTCGATCTTTCTGATCACGAGATCTCCCAAGTTGTATGGAGGCAAGACCGCAAATGAATCACCTGAATGAATCCCTGCCGGCTCTATATGCTGCATGATACCGATGATGTACACATCCTCGCCATCACAGATTGCATCTGCCTCAGCTTCTTGTGCATTTTCGAGGAAGTGATCCAATAGCACTCTGTTGCCTGGGATGGTTCTGAAGATTTCCACCACGTGCTCTTCCAGCTCTTCTTCATTGATCACGATTTTCATTCCCTGACCTCCTAGTACATAAGACGGTCTTACCAACATAGGGAAACCAATGGTTTTAGCGAGTTCCAATGCTTCGTCAGCGTTTTCGATCACGCCAAACTCTGGGTAGGGAATGTTGTTTTCTTGTAGCAAGGTAGAGAATGAACCTCTGTCTTCTGCCAAATCTAACGCTTCGAAGCTTGTGCCTATGATTTTGATGCCATACTTAGACAACTTCTCTGCCAGTTTCAAGGCAGTCTGTCCACCCAGCTGTACGATTACCCCCTCTGGCTTCTCTAATTGGATGATTTCATAGATATGTTCCCAGAAAACTGGCTCAAAGTAGAGCTTGTCAGCAATATCAAAGTCTGTAGATACAGTCTCTGGGTTACAGTTGATCATGATCGTTTCATAACCGCACTCTTTGGCAGCTAGGATGCCATGTACACAAGAGTAGTCAAACTCGATACCCTGTCCGATCCTATTGGGTCCTGAGCCCAACACAATGATTTTCTTCTTATCCGAAGGAATCGATTCGTTTTCATCCTCGAATGTAGAGTAATAATAAGGCGTAGCAGCATCAAACTCGGCAGCACAGGTGTCTACCAGTTTGTAAGTACGTCTTATGCCCAATTCCTCCCTCTTGGCGAATACCTCGCTTTCTAAACAACTCATCAGATGACCTAGCTGTCTGTCCGCGTAACCTTTCTTTTTGGCAGTCACTAACAGGTCCTTAGGAATGGTCGCTAATGTATATTTTTCGATCTCCTTTTCTAGGGCGATCAATTCTTCTATTTGGTACAAGAACCAAGGATCAATCTTGGTTAAGTTTCTGATCGTCTTGTAAGGAATCCCTAGTTTGAACGCATCATAGATGTGGAACAATCTGTTCCAGCTAGGGTTTTTCAAACTGTACAACAGTTCGTCATGAGATTTTAATTCACGGCCATCTGCGCCCAATCCATTTCGTTTGATCTCCAAAGACTGACACGCCTTTTGTAGTGCCTCTTGGAAGTTTCTGCCGATACCCATTGCCTCGCCTACAGATTTCATCTGCAGACCCAGGTGTCTATCCGCTCCTTTGAACTTGTCAAAGTTCCATCTTGGCACCTTCACAATCACATAATCAATAGAAGGTTCGAAGAAGGCAGAAGTGTTTTTGGTGATTTGATTCTGCAACTCATCCAAATTGTAGCCAATGGCCAATTTTGCTGCAATTTTAGCAATCGGATAACCTGTGGCCTTAGATGCCAAAGCAGACGATCTTGATACCCGAGGGTTGATCTCAATCGCGATGATGTCATCATTCTCAGGGCTGACAGAGAACTGTACGTTACATCCACCAGCAAACTCTCCGATGGAGCTGATCATTTTGATTGCGTGGTTACGCATCTTCTGATACACCGTATCTGGTAGGGTCATCGCTGGTGCCACAGTGATAGAATCACCTGTGTGTACACCCATTGGATCGAAGTTTTCGATCGAGCAGATGACAATAAAATTGCCAATGCTGTCTCTCATGATCTCCAACTCGTATTCTTTCCATCCCATGATACTTTGCTCGATCAATACCTCATGGATTGGAGATGCGTGCAGACCGTCATTGAGTGCTCTGTCAAAATCTTCTGGTTTTTCCACAAAACCTCCACCAGCTCCACCGAGGGTGTAAGACGATCTGATGATCAATGGAAAACCTATTTCTTGTGCTATTTCTTTTCCTTCCAAAAATGAAGTAGCGGTACGTCCCTTACAGACTCCTACACCTATCTCCTCCATTTTCATTCTAAACTTCTCTCTGTCTTCGGTAGTCTCGATGGCGTCAAAATTGGATCCAATCACACGGACATTGTGCTTTTTCCAGATTCCTGCTTTGTCACAGTCCATCGCTAGGTTGAGTGCTGTCTGGCCACCCATAGTGGGCAGTACCGCATCGATTTTATGCTTTTCGAGGATCTCTCTGATCGATGCTTTGGTCAATGGCTTGAGGTACACATTATCGGCAGTGACTTTGTCAGTCATGATAGTTGCCGGGTTAGAGTTGATCAAGGTAACCTCGATCCCTTCTTCTCTGAGCGATCTAGCAGCTTGTGATCCCGCATAATCGAATTCACATGCCTGGCCTATCACGATGGGTCCACTTCCAATTATTAATACTGATTTGATGCTATTGTCCTTTGGCATTTTGAAATGACTTTTGTTCTTTTGAGGCGTATAAAATTCTGCAAATTTAGACTCTAATGGGCGTAATAAAAAGGATTATCCAGATAGGATAAGGTTTTTTTCGAGTAAACTCTGGATTACCTTACAGCCTACATTTAGCTATCAAAACTTCGAAACCAATGAAAACTGTCTCAAATCATACCCTAGTCAAATTATCATTGATGCTACTCATAGTCGCTGCATGGGCCTGTGAGACCAAAAAGTCAACTGAAAATCAGAATGAAAACAAAAAGGTGGTCGGCAACTGGAATGTACAGTGGGTCACTTACCCAGACAAAAACACGCCTCTGGATCCAAGCATCAATTTGACCATGAATGGAAAAATGGAAATCAAAGGCAATGGTAAAATCACCATCTCTGCTTTTGGGTATGACAACTGCATCTTTGGCAAAGACACGCTGATCCACACGCTCAACTGGGAAGTCCTAGGAGATACCCTCAATGTAAAAAATGACGGAGACGAATTCGGGATGCCCTACCTAATCGTGGACTATGGTGAAGACAAAATGAAATTGCAATTGGTGGAGGATGTATATCTCTTCTTGACCAAAGTATAGAAACTATCTATCTCACCATTTTCTATTCTTCTCTGATTTTGCCATGATTAGTCAGGCTTAAATTTTAAATTTAGATCAACAATTAACAACTCACTTCAATCAGATGAAAAAGCTACTGATCATTTTAGGATCTCTCTTTGCTATTATTATCGCACTACTCGTGCTGATTCCGATTATTTTTAAGGATGACATCAAGCAAGCGGTCGATGACGCCATCGCCGAAAACATCAACGCCAAGGTCTACTACGACGAAGACGGATTCTCACTCTCGTTGATCAAAAACTTCCCCAACTTCACATTGGGTATTGACAACTTTGGGATCGTAGGTAAGGCTCCATTCGAAAAAGACACACTACTCAGTGTGGCAGCATTTGCCTTTGAGATCGATGTGATGTCTGTCATCAAGGGAGAAAAAATTCAAATCAATTCGATCCTACTCGACCAACCCGAAATCACCGTACTCGTGCTGCCTGACGGCACAGCCAACTACGACATTGCTATCGCCAACGACGAGGTGGATACTGTGGCGGAAGACACCACCGCAGCGACTGCCTTTAACATCGCTATCAAGAAATGGGAAATCAAAGACGCTAACATCGTTTACATCGATCAATCGATGCAGATCACCACGACACTCTTGGGTCTCAACCACAGTGGTAGCGGGGATTTCACCCAAGACATCTTTGACCTGACCACCACGACCAACATCATGGCTTGGTCGATGAGTATGGAAGGTGTGGATTACCTCAGTAGCAAATCTTTTGATGCTGACATCACCTTGAGTATGGATTTACCCAATGCTAAATACACCTTCAAGGAAAATAAAATTGCAATCAGTGATTTCGTCATTGGACTGGATGGCTATGTGGCCATGCCAGGAGAAGACATCGATATGGATTTGACTTTCGGGGGACAAGATATTTCGATCAAAAGCATCTTGTCGCTGATCCCAGGAGTATACCAGGAATACTTGACAGGAGTAGAAACCAGTGGCAATATCACTTTTGAAGGGACTGCCAAAGGCATCTACAACGACAAACGACTCCCAGATGTCACTGCCTCGCTCAATGTAGACAACGGCAAAGTGAAATATGCCGACTACCCCATTCCGATCGAAAAATTAACCATCAAAACAAAGCTCAACGTACCTGGCGAAAACATGGACAACATGACTTTTGCTATGCCCGTCTTCTCGATGCTCCTAGATGGTGAGACAGTCACCGCGAAGCTCTTCTTTAGCAACCTCAAAAACTACACGTGGGACTTTGCCATGAATGGCAGCTTGGATTTGGAAAAACTCCTGAAGGTAGTACCGATCGACGGTATGAACCTCAAAGGTCTAGTCACAGCGGATTTTAGCACATCGGGCAACATGAAAATGGTGGATGAAGAACGCTACGATGAGATTCCTGCTGAGGGCTCCTTGGCACTTAAAGGGTTCGAAATGATCAGTGCTGACCTACCACAGGGCTTTAGCATCAACAAAACATCCATGACGTTCTCTCCCAGAAACATTGCCTTGAAAGAGTTTGATGCCAAATTGGGAAGAAGTGACATCCAGATGAATGGTAACCTATCCAATTTCATCGCCTATGCACTGAGCGAAGATGCAGTCTTGCAAGGCAATCTGAACTTCACCTCCAATACCTTTGATCTGGATGAATGGATGACAGAGGAAGAAGAAGTAGTCGTAGACACCACAAGTGCCGCACTAGAGGTAATCAGAATCCCTACAAACTTGGATTTCGTTTTAGTATCCAAAATCAACACGATACTGTATGACAGTATGGTAATCAAAGATCTCGATGGACTGATCACAGTCAGAGAAGGGATCGCCAAACTCAACAACGTGGACTTCAACCTCCTCGATGGTGAATTCACAATGAATGGAACCTACAACTCAGCCAAAGAGCAACCCTATTTCGATTTCGGATTCAATATCAAAGATTTGTCAATCCCAAAATCCTACGAAACCTTCAATACGGTGAAAAAACTTGCGCCTGTGGCTAAAAACATTACAGGCAAGTTCTCTGCTGATCTCACGGTGTCTGGCAACATGGGCAGCGACATGATGCCCATCTATGAACATCTCAATGGCAAAGGCGTCATCCAAATAGGTGATGCTGCACTCAAAGGAGACAATCTGATGAAAGCCGTTTCTGCTGTGTCCAAATTCAGCGGAGATGAAATCGCAATGAAGGACCTCAAGCTAAAGGTAGAAATCAAAGAAGGTAGATTGTATGTCGATCCTTTTGATGTCTCCATGCAAGGTCAAAAAGCAACTGTCTATGGGTCTAATGGTATAGACGGTTCACTGGATTACAATATCAATACCTTGGTGAAGACAGGAGCTGCTGGCGAGGCTGTCAACTCCATGCTGGCACAATACACTGGAGGCAAAAATATAATAGGAGAAACCATGCTCGTCAAACTAAAAGTAGGCGGTACCTATGAAAAACCCAAGGTCAGTATTGCAGGTACAGAATCTGCTGGTGGACAATCCCCTCAGGCCGCACTCAAAGATGCAGCCAAAGCAGAAATAGACAAGCAAATCAAAGCAGCTGAAGAACAGGCCAAAGCCGAGCTCGAAAAACAAAAGAAAATAGCCGAACAAAAAGCAAAAGAGGAAATCGACAAGCAGAAAGCAGCCGCAGAAAAAGCCGCCGAAGAAGCAGCCAAAAAAGCAGCAGAAGACGCTAAGAAGAAAGCGGTCAAATCACTCAAAAAAATGTTCTAAGGATTGAATGACGAGTTGTCTGGAATACCAAAGCCAGACAACTCGTCTAAACAACTAGAAAACTAGATAACCAAACCTAACCATGATCAAAAAACAACTCACCGCGCTCGTCAATCTAGCCAAGAGTGACAACAACATCGACAAAAGAGAGTTGAGCCTGATCTACAGAATAGGTGAAGCGCACCAATTGTCAAGAGAAGAGATTGACGAAATCATCGATCACCCAGGCAAGGTGGAAAAAGTAGACGAATTGAGTGCAGAAGAAAAATTCGAGTTCCTCTACAGCATCATCCAACTGATGAAAATAGACGATGAAATCATCAACAAGGAGGTAGACTACTGCAACATGATTGCTGACAAATTGGGCTACAGCTATGGTGCAGTGATGGAGATGTACCCTATCGTGCATAAAAACCTCGTCATCGCACACGAAAAGAAGAAGCTGCAGAAGAGAATAGCTGCGTTCCTCAAGTAGTGAAACAATCGCATATAAAAAATAATCACCTGCTCAACCACATTTTGGTAGAATATGGTTGCTCTGGGAGGCAACCTTTTATCGTTTGTACACATTATTCCTATTATTACCTTTGTAACGAATTGCCAAAGAAGGTCTGTGGGTCAGAAGGTCGTGGGTCATAGACCTTGGATGAGCGTCTCTTCTCGATAATAATCACCCATTTTCCATTAACCCAAATTAGCCACGGCATAATTCGTGATGAATAAATGAAACGCAGAAATGAATAAAATTGCCCTTACATTATTGTTGTTAGTCTGTGGATGTATGCCTGGTCTGTGTCAAAAAATCCTCGTCAATGGATCGGTCATCGATGGCAATAGTCTAGAGACCCTGCGTGATGTACATGTCTATGTAGAATTGACCTCAGGCACCTATACTGACATAGATGGCAATTTCCGACTGTATGTCATGGCGGGAGACACAATCAGCTTTTCGCTGCTAGGCTATGAAGTGGTCGAGGTTGGTATCAATGACAGCACCGAGACCCAAAACATGATCATTAGTCTCAAGACATCCACCATCATCCTCAATGACGTACAGATCAACAGCATGTATCAGGCGAATACCATGATCCGAAACCCACGGCTCAGTCAGATGCAAGTCAACGGTGTATATGCCAAACCCAAGACAGAAGCCGATGATTATAACTTAGGCGTGGGTGGTGCCATCTTTAGCCCTGCTACTGCAATCTATCGCATGGCCAGCAAAACTTATAAGCAGGAAAAGCGACTTTATAATGAAAATCAAGGCCGTGCAGAAGATGCGCAAACTTACGCCATCGCCAAGGCCAAGATGGATGAAGTGCTAGAGATGATGGGACAGCGACTGGACGAGTACTACTATGTGGATTTCATCAAGTACTCTGGCATGACGATAGAGTCCTTTGCTAGGAGAGAGATATATGATCTGCTACAGCTCATGCCCGAGAGTCTAGATCGCTACTACGACTATCTGGATGAGAAACTCAAAAAGCTACAAGCCGAACAAAGCAACGAAGAGTAATCTATCACACTAAACAGAATAAAATTCTGTACCGAAAACAATTCTTGTGTCCTAACAAATTTTATTTTGTCCCGGGAGATTTTTATGCGTCCCGGGAGACTTTTGACCCTCCCCGGGAGACTTTGACACCTCCCCGGGTGACCCATGACCCTCCCCGGGAGACTTTGGGGGCGTCCCGGGAGACTTTTGACCCTCCCCGGGCAGCGGGAAGCATTGTTGGACTGCAGTGCTAAGAACCGGGAAGCGTCCTAGATAATGTTGACAGTTTATAGATAAATACTGATATGCCTTAGATCACAAGCACAGCCTAAACCCAACTGAGAAGTGTTGTCCTCGATCAGAGCGAGGACAACACTTTAGCCTTTAATATGCTACCGAGAGACATAGTAAACAAGCCGTGGATGCCCTAGCAGACATAAAAAAACCCTGACCGTCTGGCCAGGGTTTTTAATTCTTACTTTCTCAGATTGAGAAAATGTTTCTTATTATGGTTGTACTTTGATTTCGATAGTAATTTTACCATCCACTCCATTTCCTGGAGTCAAAGCTGCTACTCTTATTAACCCCTTCTTTCCATAATTATCAACAAACTCTATGATATCTCCTACAGTAAGCTGATTAATTCTTTGTGATTCTGAAGGAGTTATAATATTCAACTCTGCTGATTTGGTAATCTCATCAAAATTTAAATCAGAAGCAGCGAAATACACTTTATTCAAATCATCTGTAGTATTTGCTATTGTAGCTATGTCAATTACAGAAACCGGGTAATCATCAGTTGAAGCCAAAGAAGCTAATCCAGTTGCACCATAGTAATATCCGAAATCCCAAAACGCAACATATTCCTCTCCTTGATTGATTTTATAAACCTCCCCATCTAGTAGAGAAATGAATGTAGAAGAAGACCCATCTGCTAAAGGTGCTGCTAAAATAGTAGCTTCATACTCCTTCACATCAGTTGCTGGATTAGAACCACCATAGTTCACTACAATCGTACCCACACCCACTGCGAGATTTTTCTCAGAATCTCTGTAGTCACCACGGGCAGTCAATCCTCCAGTTGCCCAAACCTGGTACTCAACTGTACCAGCTGTCAAACCAGATTGTACAGGAAAAGGAATCTCATAAATCACTTCGTTGCCTTGATCTGAATCCAGCTCCAAAGAACCATCACCCTTTTTGGACAACCCTTCTAGTTCCAATTCATAAGGTTCTGCCCCTGCACCTACTAGATTCTGAGTCATGTAGATTCTTTTCATTTTGACATCAGTAGAGGTCATCGTCAACAATACCTCAAACTGAGTAGCTCCTGTTCCTAGGTCAGATACAAATACTGTCTCTGTCACGTCTCCTTCTCCTTCTACCAAGGTAAGTTCTGCGGCATATTCTTTGTCAGGATCCAGCTCATCTGGTAGCAATTCATCATTTGTCTCACATGCAAAGTTGAAAGCCAATAGCCCCAACATCATCAATCTTGTAACATTCTTTAATAAGTTCATTTGTTCTGTTTTAAAAAGTTTAATTAGCACTTAAATGCTTTCGCCTACAACGCAAAAGTCGTTCCGATTCTCATATAGGAATAAAAATTTTAAATATATTTTTACCCTATATGGTGGCTAGGTAACCGATGACTTTTCTTGATTGAGACGCGTTTTATCTATTTGGTCACATGCGATTCCCATCCACTTCTGCTGAAAGCACATTAAACAAAATATAGAGTGTCTATATTAACGAATCACATCATTGATATAGGCTCAACGAAAAATTCTTGCAGAACGAAATATATATTTTGTTTCAATTGATGTTGAGCTACTGAGGGAAGTTTTGCTCGGTCTGTCTAAGGTTCGAGAACCTCACCATGACAGGCAAACTAGGGCCTAAAAAATCTTGCACAACCAGCAAACCATAAAAACGAAAAACCCCGACAGATTCCTCTAGCGGGGTTATCCAACAAATGACTTCCAAGTCTGAGTTGAAGTCCTTTCCAACTACAATATGAGAAAACTACTTTTCATCTTACCCTGGCAAGCCAGAGCAATCATTGTAATTTGGGTAATCTCACGTGCCATGAGTCTATCAACTCACAGCAGCCATGTCCTAATCCGAAAACTTAGGCCATCAAATATTTGTTGACAGAGTAAGCAGCCTTGCGACCTTCACTGATGGCCCAAACCACAAGCGATTGTCCTCTACGGCAGTCTCCTGCTGCAAATATATTTTCCTTATTGGTACGGTACATCTCGTCTTTGATGTTGCCACGCTCGTTGGTTTCTATGCCCAACTGCTCCAGCAATCCCTCTTTCTGCGGATGCATAAATCCGATCGCCAAGTAAGCTCTGCCACATGGCAAAACTCTCTCGGAACCTTCGATTTCCTTGAACTGGAACTTTGACTTGTCCGTCCACTCTACGTCCACTACTTTCAATCCCGTCACCTCGCCCTGGTCGTTACCTAAGAATTCTTTGGTCAAGATAGACCAGTTACGCTCGGCACCTTCTTTTTGCGAGGTTGAGGTTCTCAAGATCAAAGGCCACTCTGGCCAAGGGTTGGTCGCTTCTCTGCCTTCTGATGGCTTGTCCAATAGCTCGATCTGTGTCACGCTATTGGCACCTTGTCTGATGGAGGTACCTACACAGTCAGATCCAGTATCACCACCGCCTATTACGATGACGTCTTTGCCTTTGGCGTTCATTTCATCCACGATCTTGGCATCCTCACCAGATACCACTTTGTTGGAGTTCTTTAGGAATTTCATCGCGAGATGAATCCCTTTCAAATCTCTACCTGGGATCGGCAAGTCTCTAGCGATCGTGCTACCAGTCGTGATGGCTATCGCATCAAATTTTGCTTCGATCTCTTTGGCATCAATGTCCTTGCCGATCTCTACACCACATTCAAATTTTACACCTGATGCTTTCATCAGATTTACCCTGCGCTCTACGACTGTTTTTTCCAATTTGAAATCGGGAATACCAAACCTCAACAAGCCACCAGGCTGTGTGTCACGCTCAAATACGGTGACATCATGCCCTAGTTTGCAAAGCTGCTCAGCAGCTGCCAAACCTGCAGGTCCAGAGCCGATCACAGCTACTGTCTTGCCAGTCTTCACTAATATGTCATGTGGTGTTTCCCATCCCTGAGCAAAGGCCTCTTCGGCAATTGTCTTCTCAATGTGCTCGATGCTCACTGGGTCTTTGTGAATCCCCAATACACATGAGCCTTCGCAAGGAGCCGGGCAAATTCTGCCTGTAAACTCTGGGAAGTTATTCGTACTCTTCAATATACCCCAAGCTTCTTTAAAATCCTTGCGATACACTGCGTCATTGAAATCAGGAATTTTATTGCCTAGTGGACATCCACTGTGACAAAATGGAATCCCGCAATCCATACATCGAGCTGCCTGATGATTTGTTTCTTCATCAGAAACAGGCTTCACGAATTCTTTGTAATGCTTGGTTCTTTTGTCTACCTCTTCGTACTCCAAAGAGTGTCGGTCGTATGTCAAAAACCCATCTACTTGTCCCATTCCTTATGCAATTTCTTTTTTAGATAATTTTTGTTTTTCAAGCACCGCCTTGTATTCTGTAGGGATCACTTTGATGAAGTGAGCCTTTTCGTTTTCCCAGTTATCCAATAGACGGAAGGCCACTTTACTGCCTGTAAATCTGTTGTGCTTGTTGATCATGTCTTGGAGGAATTCAAAATCTTCCACACCTGGTGCTTCCAACTCTACCATTTCCATGTTGCAGCGTGATGCAAAATCAAAGCCTTTGGCATAGATGTAGGCGATACCACCACTCATACCCGCTGCGAAGTTTTTGCCTGTCTCGCCTAGGACGACCACTCTACCGCCAGTCATGTACTCACAACCGTGATCTCCGACACCCTCGGTCAATGCAATCGCTCCAGAGTTTCTTACCGCGAATCTCTCTCCTGCCTTACCGTTGGCATACAACTCACCAGATGTAGCACCGTACAAATTCACGTTACCTATGATGATGTTCTCCTCAGGTACCAAACTAGATTTTTTGTTTGGATGTACAATGATACGTCCACCAGAGAGTCCCTTGCCTACATAGTCATTGGCTTCTCCTTCGAGATTGAATGTAACCCCTGCTGCCAAGAAAGCACCAAAACTCTGTCCCGCTGATCCTGTAAATTTGACCTTGATCGTATCTTCTTTCAATCCAGCTGCGCCATGTAGTCTCGCTACCTGACCTGATAGCATCGCTCCAGTTGTTCTGTTTTGGTTGTTGATACGGTAGTTCAATTTCACCTTTTTCTTCTCTTTCAATGCTGGTGCTGCATCGTCAATGATGTCATTGTCCAGTACATTTTCCAATTGGTGATCTTGATTTTCTGTCTTGCATGACAAGCCATCTTCTGCCGAGTGGAACGGATTCTGAAGTAGTGCTTCCAAATCAATGTTGCCCGCATATTCGGTAGCCAATGATCTATCGAAAGTCAAAAGATCCGTACGACCGATCAACTCATCGACAGTCTTCACACCCAACTCAGCCATCACTTCTCTCAATCCTGTTGCCAAGAACTTGAAGAAATTGACGATATGATCTACCTCACCAGAGAACAACTGTCTCAAACGAGTATCTTGAGTCGCCACACCTACTGGGCATGTATTGAGGTGACACTTTCTCATCATGATACAGCCTTCTACCACCAATACAGCTGTAGAAATACCCCATTCCTCAGCACCTAGTATCGCTGCAATTGCCAAGTCACGAGCCGTTCTCAACTGACCATCTGTCTGCAATTTTACTTTCTTTCTCAGACCATTTTTTTCCAACGTCTGGTGCGTCTCTGCCAAGCCAATCTCCCATGGAATACCTGCATGGTGCACAGAGCTAATCGGTGATGCTCCTGTACCTCCATCATGTCCTGCTATCAGGATATTATCTGCTTTGGCTTTGGCGACACCTGCAGCAATTGTACCTACACCAGACTCGGATACCAACTTGACATTGATATCTGCTTGCTGATTGGCATTTTTCAAATCAAAAATCAATTGTGCCAAATCCTCAATCGAGTAGATATCGTGGTGAGGAGGTGGTGAGATCAAAGTCACACCTGGTGTACTGTGTCTGATTCTACCAATGGTTTCATCAACTTTCTTGCCTGGTAGCTGTCCACCTTCACCAGGTTTCGCTCCTTGTGCTACTTTGATTTGTATTTCATCTGCATTGACCAGATAATGTGCGGTCACGCCAAATCTCGCAGAAGCCACTTGCTTGATCGCTGATCTTGACAAAGTACCGTCTTCATTGGGTTGATACCTGATCGCATCTTCTCCTCCTTCTCCACTGTTAGATTTAGCACCGATCTTGTTCATCGCTTTGGCGATAGTAGTGTGTGCTTCGTGTGAGATAGATCCAAAAGACATGGCACCAGTAGCAAACCTTGGCATGATTGCCTCGATAGGTTCTACTTCGTCCAGGCTAATTGGCTTCTTCGGATTGAATTTGAACATACTTCTCAACGTGACATTCTGCAAAGCCTGATTGTCAATAGCCTTTTGGTATGTTTTGAAAAGCTCATAATCTCCCAGTCTGGTAGATTTCTGCAACGCATGGATTACTTCTGGCGTGAAAAGGTGACGTACACCATCTCTCTTCCACTGATACAATCCACCTGTTTCCAAGGCTGGTGCTTCGTTGACCGTTTTGAAAGCAGTTTTATGCTCTCTAATTACTTCTTTTTCTAGGAGGTTAAATCCTTTACCAGAAATTCTCGATGGCGTTCCTTTGAAGCACATATCAGATACTTCGATATCCAGACCTAGGATTTCAAAAATCTGAGCTGACTCATAAGACTGTATGGTAGAGATACCCATTTTAGAAAGGATCTTTCTCAATCCATAATTCACTGATTTTCGGTACTGATTGAAATAGTGCTCAGGAGACTCTCCCAAGAGATCAGCCTCGTGCATCATGGTCTCGATGGCCATGTATGGATAGATCGCAGTAGCACCAAATCCTATCAAAGTAGCAAAGTGATGCGTCTCGATGATGTCTCCACCATCTATCACCAAACTTGCTTTGGCTCTTAATTTTGTCTGCAACAAGTGATTGTGAACCGCGCCAGTCGCCAATAGGGAAGGGATTCTGATTTTGTTGACAGTCAAAGCTCTGTTAGAGATCACTACAATGCTCGCACCTTCTTTGATTTGCGCTTCTACATCAGTCGACAGATCAATCAAGGCATTTTTCAAATCCTGGGTAGTCGGATCATAGGTAGCGTCCAACACCACAGACTTGAACCCCTTGACATTGATGTTTTTAATGTATTCAAACTCCGCAGTTGATAGAAACGGGCTCTCGATTCTCAACTTATGAGCATGCTCTGGGATGTGATCCAGTACGTTGTGTGACGCCCCCAAATAATTGATCAATGACATCACTGCCTTTTCTCTAATCGGATCAATCGCTGGATTAGATACCTGTGCAAACAGCTGTTTCACATATTGTGAAATGTGTGTCGTGCCTTCTCTAAATACCGCCAAAGCAGTGTCATTTCCCATCGATCCTAGTGGCTCAGTGCCTCCCTGAATCATGGGTTCCAAGATGAACTTGATGTCCTCTCGCGTAAAGCCAAAAGCAATTTGCTTTTGTGTCAACTCATCTACTTTCAAATATTTTTGGAAGGATTGCTGACCTACTTCGTCTTTGACACGAACCATGTTTTTGTCAACCCACTCCTGGTAAGGCTGTGCCTTAGCCAAAAATTCTTTGATTTCCTTGTTGTAAGAGATTTTACCAGTTTTCAAGTCGATCATGACCATTTCTCCTGGTCCTAATCTTTCGTTTTTCGCCACATTCTCTGGAGCAATATCTACTACTCCTACTTCCGAACTCAAAACCAATCTGTCGTCTTTGGTAAATACGATACGAGAAGGTCTCAGTCCGTTTCTATCCAATGATGCACCAATGGTATGTCCATCAGTATAAACCAATGAAGCAGGTCCATCCCAAGGCTCGAATATGGTAGAGTGGAATTCGTAAAATGCTTTTTTCTCTGGGCTGATCACAGTTTCTTCTTGCCACGCCTCTGGGACGAGCATCGCCATGGCATGCTGGATGTTGGTACCACCCATGACCATCAGCTCTAGCATCGCGTCTAAGTTTGCCGAATCCGAAAACCTCGAATTGCAAATAGGTGTCAAGACTTCCAATTCCTGATCGGTAAACTTGGTAGAGGTCAACAATGCTTCTCTCGCTACCATCTTGTTGATGTTGCCTTTGATGGTGTTGATCTCACCATTGTGAGCCAAGAATCTAAATGGCTGAGCCAATCTCCACTCGGGGAAAGTATTGGTCGAAAATCTAGAGTGAACCAAAGCGATGGCAGAGGTGTATCTGCTGTCTCTCAAATCTTTGTAAAACTCTGGTATCTGCCAAGTTCTCAATTCTCCTTTGAACACTATAGTCGTAGCAGAAAACGAAGGGATGTAAAAATCACTTACAGGGTAAGTCGACCTTACTTTGAATTCGATCAGTTTTCTCAACACATAGAGTGCGCGGTTGAGCTCTAGGCCTTTGAGCTTATCTTTAGACACGAAGATGTGGTAGATAGTAGGCTCAGACTGCTTGGCAATGATGCCGAGCTTCTTGTCATTGACTGGCACTTTTCTCAGCCATAGGTTGTCGAATCCTAATTCTGAAATTGCTTCATTGACAATGTCAAGATGACCTTGCTCTTCTTCTACATTCTTTGGCACGAACAATACGCCCACACCATATTTTTCCTTACTCGGTAATTTGATTTTCTTATTCTTGGCAATCGCATCAAAGTACTCGTATGGCACCTGTGTCAGAATCCCCGCGCCATCACCTGTTTCCCCATCTGCTGCAACACCACCTCTATGCTCCATTTTCTCAAGCATAATCAAACCATCAGACACAATCTGATGTGACGGCTTGTTCTTAATATGAGCAATAAATCCAATCCCGCACGAATCTCTCTCAAACTCCGGAGAGTATAATCCTGTATTATTTATATTTTGCTTCATAGACATATCCAAAAAAAGTAAATGTTGCTTGTGCTGCGCCTTGAATTATAGCAGAACTCTTCTAACTTTAGAGTTATTGGTTGGCGCAGATCATTTTTGAGTTTACAAATCTATATTTTTAATTCTCAATTATTTTGGTAGTTTAGCATAGTCATATTACGCCCAAACTCCCCTGTAAAGCAGTTAACTAACTGAAATTCAATTTATTAAATCAATAAAAATAGTACCATCAATATCATGTCCAAAAATTCAAGCGCACAGCCTCTCTTCCAGCTTATTAAGTCCTTGACCAAGTCGGAAAAGAGGAGTTTTAAACTTTATGTCAGTAGAATCAATGATGAAAGCGATGTAAAATTCATCGCACTCTTTGACATCTTAGACAAGTTAGAAGAATATGATGAAAATATCATCATCAAAAAGATGTCAAATATTAGCAAAGCACAATTGGCCAACCTCAAATCACACCTGTACAAGCAGGTGCTCCTCGTCTTGAGAATCAGCCATCTCAAATATGATGTGGACATCCAGTTGCGCGAAAACCTCGATTATGTACGATTGTTGTACAAAAAAGGGCTATATGATGAGAGCATGAAGCTGCTCAAAAAGATAAAAATCACCGCCAACAATTACAAAAAGAACATCTTCAAACTGGCATTGCTCAACTACGAAAAAAACATCGAAAATCAGCAAATGCTGTCTCTGGACATCACTACGACCCTAAAATTGGATAGAGAAACCAAAAGTATTCTCAATAAAATCAACGTTGCACAGTCGTTTTTTTCGGTGGCACTCAGGATGAAAGCCCAATTCCTCAAAGGAGGTATGGCACGCAGCGAGGATGAACTAGAAAAAATCAACAAAATATTCTATTCTAGCCTGCCAGAGTTTGACAAAGCACAAATGTCTTTTAGCGAACAATACAACATGTGCAGGGCTTATTACTGGTATTCATACTTGATTCAAGACTTCGAATCTTGTGTAAAATATACCGAAATCTGGGTGAGCATTTTCAAAGAAAACAACTTGACTCATTTGCGTCATGCGGAATTCCTCAGAGGTCTCAACAGGCTCCTTCAATCCTTGTTTAGAATCAACGACCGTGAGCGGTTCAACATGTACTACGAAGAGCTTCTTGAGTTTGAAAAACTCTACATGAAAGCGATCGATTCTAACAGTAAACAATTATTACTCAGATGTTTGACTGTTCAGACTTTGAACAAATGCTTCATGGATGGGGACTTCAAAAAACACGAACACAGCCTAGGCAGATACCTCCTCAAAATCGAAGATAGCCTTGAGTACATTGATAGAAATAACCAGCTGGTTATTTTCTACAAATCAGCCATCCTGTACTTCAGTTTGCAGCAATATGACAAGTGTATATCCTACCTTGACAGGATCCTCAAAGACCACGATGAGCACTTGAGAGAAGACCTCAAAAGTTTCTCATACATCATCTATGTCATTGCCCTCTATGAGATGCGTGATTATAAAAAATTGGAGAAAATAAGAAAGCGTGCTTTCGTCTATTTGAGACAGCGAAATATTCTCGGGCAGTTTCACCACATTATTTTGCAATTCATCAAGAAGTCAGAACAAATTATGCCTTTGGATCTGAAAGGCGAGTTGAAAAATCTGAGAAGTAGCCTAGAGCCATTGCGTGAGGATAAGTTCGAATCCAAACCACTTTTGTATTTTGACATCATGAGTTGGTTGGAAAGCAAGATATCTGGAAGGCCGTTTTTGGAGGTCGCCAAAGAAGCTGCTGAAAAACAGGAAAAATAATAATTCTTAGAAAAATACAAAAAGAGGCGATGTGCAAAACACATCGCCTCTTTTCATTTAGAAGCTATGGTCTCGTGCAGCAATGTTGAGTCTGAGCGCAACAGAGGTGTAATTGGTCGTCTGATCCAAAGTACGGTCGTCACTCTCTTGGTTGCGATAAATGTGCCTCAAATCAATGAAAAGATTCTGTCTGAGCATGTAGCTCGCCATCAAATCCACAAAGAGGACACGGTTACCAATGCCTTGCCCAATTTCATTGCCGTAATCACTGACTCTAGTAGTATAATCTTTGAGCACATCCCCTCCATAATTGGCTCCTGCGGGATCTGTCCCATACAATGTAGAAATGACTTTTCCACTTAAAAACAGGTATTTTACTGGTTGATAGCGGGCAATCACCACCAGCTCTTTAAAATTTGCACCTAACGGGTGGGCTAAGGGTTGACGATAGTGCGCATAGTTGGTAAAGATCGATTCATGGGCATAGGTAAAGGGTCTCGATAGATTATACTCTGCCTGCAAATCGAGGTTTTTCACTCCCAATACATTGATGTATTTCGCACCCAATTGTAATGAGTATTTGTTGCCCCACCAGCCCTCACCTGACTTCAACTCACCGATCACCATTTCATCCAGCAGTCCCTGTCCGTATAATTGTACACCTCGTATCACGTTCCATTTAAAATCCATTCCGAATAGCGCATTGTCCGGACTCCCTGTGAATTGTTCAATTGACCGATAGAAAATAATTGGGTTTAAATAATTCCACTCAAACGCCGAACTGGTACTATCTCCCCGATGAAACATGATGGCCTCAAATACCCCTACATTGAAATTGTCAGTCAGATTGATGCTCAGATGATGTGCCGTCAAGAACTTTTTTGGAAACACCTCAGTTCCATTTGAACCAAAAGTAGTGTAGGGGGCATCTGCCACCAATTCAGTAAAAAGATTCGTGTATTGGATTTTCCAGATTTTGGTCTGAATCTTCAAAAATGTACTAGGCGCACTGAAATCCGATAGCAGCAGAGACCTATAGCCATTACCCACAAAATTCTTGTCATGTCCAAACTGAATCCCAATGTGTTTGGTCGCTTGAACGGTAAAATAACCTCTCGCTGTAAAAAAATCTACCGCACCATCATCTCCATACTTCTTCCAAAATGCCTCATTGGGCACGACTCCATACGCTGAGGTATAATCCTGCACATATTGTGGAAACAAAGCCTGATTCTCTCCTATGTATGAATAAAAACCAACCTTCTCATCGATGCTACCTCTCAACTCCAATCCCCGTGTATTCACAAAAGGTCTGGCCGCAGCATTGCTATCATTGCCCAAGCCCAAATACAAGACTGGACTAATTTTGAGTTTGAACATCTCGGTGTTGACATGATAAAAGTCAGACTTGCTGCGATAAAACCACTTCAAAAATGGCTTTCTACTCATAGCAAATTTTTCACCGTCCTCTACATGCTCCCAGTTGTCAGTCAATAGGTACTTTTTATTGTTTGCGTTGACCGCCAGAGAATCCACCTGAGTCACTATATCCACTCTGCGGTAGGGTTTGTAACTGCTGTGAATACTTGGGC
This sequence comes from Reichenbachiella agarivorans, assembly GCF_025502585.1. NCBI lineage: Bacteria > Pseudomonadati > Bacteroidota > Cytophagia > Cytophagales > Reichenbachiellaceae > Reichenbachiella > Reichenbachiella agarivorans. The sequence continues at coordinate 1,222,649 of NZ_CP106679.1, forward strand.
TAAAATCCCTATTGAGCACCTCCTCTCTGTCTATCAAGTGATAATAATCCTGATTCAAAGGAGCATATACGCTCTGCGCTGAGACGACATACGAGCACCCCCACACGGCTAACAATACCAAAGACTTGAGCTTCATTCTACTTAAATTTTGCGAACAATGATAGAGATTTCTGTTTGACTATTAAACCAACCACACCAATATTTATAATAAAAGCCTGATAGACAGAAAAGTATTTTGATTGTCTGGTTTGTTTTTAACACAGCAGTGCGTACTTTTGCAGTCCTTTTCACAAGAGAGGGCAAACAAGAAATCAGGGTTCATGGCAAAAACCATGGACAAAATTAAAACCATAATAAAATGAAAAAAGACATTCATCCAGAGTACAGAGACGTAGTTTTCTTTGATACATCTAGCGAATTCAAGTTCATGACTAAGTCAACTATGAGTTCAGAAGAAACAATCAAATGGGAAGACGGTAAAGAGTACCCTGTCATCAAAATTGAAGTTTCTGCGGCTTCTCACCCATTCTACACAGGTAAGAAACTATTCGTGGATACTGCTGGTAGAGTTGAGAAGTTCAACCAGAGATACAAGAAGAAATAATCCACTTTTCGGATTCAAATATTGGGGTCTTCAAGATTTACTTCTTGAAGACTTTTCTATTTTTACCCCCATGAACATAGCACTCATCGATCTCGCTCATCAACGATCGAAATTATATCCCCTTACCCAGACGAGACCTATTGCTGATTTGAGAATCGGCATCCTCACCATTCGCGAAAAGTGGGAAAAACGATTGAACACCAATATTTCCTTTCTGGCACATTCCAGTCTCGCTGAAAAATTTCCTCCGCTTCATCCATCATTTGACCTGATTATCAACGGAGCTATTTGCCCCAACGATGAACTCATCACTGCGATCCAAAACCTCTGCGACAACACTGTCCTTTGTAAAGGCGAGATACTGCTGGCTGCCAAAGGAAGTTTTAATTCATCAGAGACATTGGAAAACCTCGACCTAGCTGTAGAAGAGTATCTAGGAGATTGTGTTCACATCGACCGAACCTGGGATTTGTTCCTCAACAATGCACACGAAATCCAGCAAGACTTTGATCTGCTAACAAAAGGTAGAACCAGTGAGACGATCTCTGACCCTTATACTATCGTTTACGGAAAAGAAAACGTCTTCTTAGAAGAAGGTGTCAACATCAAAGCAGCCATACTCAACGCTGAGAATGGTCCCATCTATCTCGCCAAGGATAGCGAAATACAAGAAGGAGCCACCATCAGAGGGCCTTTTGCTCTTGGAGAGGGGGCTAGAATCAACATGAACTCTAAAATCAGAGAAGGCAGCACCATAGGACCCGGCTGCAAAGTCGGAGGAGAAGTTTCCAACTCCATCCTCTATGGCAACTCCAACAAAGCACACGATGGCTTCCTAGGCAATTCGGTGCTGGGTGAGTGGTGCAACCTAGGAGCAGACACCAACAACTCCAACCTCAAAAACAACTATGCCAAAGTCACCATGTGGGATGAAATCAGCCGAGATTTCATCGATACAGGACTACAATTCTGCGGATTGATCATGGGAGATCATTCTAAATCTGCCATCAACACCATGTTCAACACAGGAACCACGGTCGGCGTTTGTGCCAATGTATATGGTGCGGGATTCCCTAGGACACGTATTCCATCCTTCGCCTGGGGCGGGGTGAGGTCTATGCTTGTCTATGATTTTGACAAAGCCATCGAGACAGTTGATATTGTGATGAAAAGAAAAGGACAAACGATGGAACAAGCTGATGTAAATTTGCTCAGATCTATCTTTGAAGATAGCAAAGTCACTACCGAATGAGATTTGCAGATATACCAGGACTAGAAGACTCCAAACAACAGCTGATCCAAGCCATCAGAAACAACCACGTGGCTCACGCCCAGTTGTTTTATGGCATGGAAGGTTCCGCCAACATGGCACTTGCGCTGGCCTATACAGCCTACATCAACTGCCAAGAAAGAACCGAGACTGACTCCTGCGGACAGTGCAGCAACTGTACCAAAATAGACAAGCTCATCCATCCTGATTTGCAATTCGTCTATCCAGTCAGCTCTACCAAATCCGTAACGGGCAAAAATGTGGTCAGCACCAGTTTTCTCAAAGAATGGAGAAGCTACCTGACCGCCAATAAATATGGCTCTCTCGAAAACTGGAGTGCTCACTATGGAGCCGAAAACAAAAATGCCAATATATCCAAGGAGGAAAGTCGCAACATCGTCAAGTCCTTATCCCTCAAGGCTTTTGAATCCGAATACAAAGTACTCCTAATCTGGCTGCCAGAGCACATGCACGTATCTGCCGCCAACGGCATTCTCAAAATTCTCGAAGAGCCGCCAGAGAAAACCTTGTTTTTGTTGGTAACCTGCGATTACGAAAAACTATTGACGACTATCCTCTCTAGGTGTCAGCTGTTTAAGATTCCTTCGTTTTCCAATGAAGAGATCAGCCGATACCTGATGGAGCACAATGGATTGGATCAAGCCAAAGCCAACAAAGTCGCTTCGCTCGCCGATGGCAGTATCAAGACAGCGGTCGAAAATATCGAAACAGCCGAAGACGATGCACACGTTCTCTTCAGAGACTGGATGCGCCAGTGCTGGACAAGAGACTACACCGCCATCAATCAGTCCAATGAAGTTTTTTTCAAAATGAACAAAACCGCTCAAAAGCTGTTTTTGCAATATGCCATCAACATGATTCGCCACGCTTTGGTCACAGCTTTCCTCCCCGAGGAAAAACTCAAACTCAACAGCGACGAACAGGGATTTGTCACTAATTTTGGCAAGGCACTGACGAGTGACAAACTCGAAAAAATAAGTGGCGAACTCAATCAAGCAGCATATCACTTGGAGCGAAACGCCAACGTACGCATATTATTCATGGATTTATCATTGACCATCGGTCGAATCATGACGGCAAAATGAAAATAAAAATCGGGACGAGAGGAAGCAAATTGGCTCTCTGGCAAGCCTACTATGTCAGAGATCGCTTGGCAAAAGATGGAATCGACAGTGAGATCATCACCATCGAAACCAAAGGAGATAAAATCCTGGATGTCACTATTTCCAAAATCGGAAGCAAAGGGGTTTTCACAGAAGAAATCGAGGAGCAGTTGCAATCTGGCCACATCGACATTGCCGTCCACAGTGCCAAAGACATGCCCTCTAGCCTACCAAAGGGCTTTGAACTCATCGCGTTTAGTGAACGGGAAAAGGCTCACGACGTACTCGTCAGTCACAAAACCATCGATCTCAATCAAAAGGACTTGGTCCTAGGTACCTCGTCCACACGCAGAATCGCTTTCTTACAAAAGCACTTTCCTCATGTGAAGACAGTAGCAGTAAGAGGCAATCTCCAGACCCGCATCAACAAAATGAAAGATGGTGTCTGTGACGCACTCTGGCTCGCCTATGCGGGGGCTCACCGCATGGAATACGACGACATGATCGTCCATGAGTTTGATGAAAAGGAATTCGTGCCTGCTGTAGGACAGGGTAGCATTGCCATCGAAGTGTTTGAAAACATCTCTGAGGACAAAAAAATAGCTGTGAGAAAAGCCATCAACAACGTCGAAGCAGAAACCTGCCTGATCGCCGAGCGCAGCTTCCTCGCGGTGATGAATGGTGGCTGTAGCATTCCCGTATTTGGCAGGGCATTTATTGAACACGAAGCATTGACCCTACGAGGTGGTATCATCAGCCTTGACGGCCAGACGCAAGTATCCAAGACCTGTTCATGCACTCTCAATGCTGCATCCAAGGCAGGTCAAACCCTCGCCGAGTATGTTTTGGATCATGGAGGAAAGGAAATTTTGGATGAAATCAGAAAACAACAAGCTATAGATTAACAGTAACACATGAAAAAGCAATTCACATTACTATTGATGATGATGGTCATCTTGGTATCCTGCGCGAGCAACAACAAAGACTACATCGTGACCATTCATACCAGTTTTGGTGACATGAAAGTCCTCCTCTACGATGAGACTCCACTGCACAAAGCCAACTTCATCGACCTTGCAGAGTCAGGTCAATACGACAGTACCATTTTCCACCGTGTCATCAAGGATTTCATGATCCAAGGTGGAGGGATAGATACCAAAAATGGCACGAATAGCAACAAAACTATCCCAGCAGAACTAGCCAAAGGTTACATCCACGAAAAAGGAGCTTTGGCAGCTGCCAGAATGGGCGACAATGTAAACCCAGAGCGAGCATCTAGCTGGTGCCAATTCTACATCGTACAAGGCACAAAATACACAAAAGAAGAAATCGATCAATACGAAGAGCAAATGAACATGGGCAAGAAGAATCAGCTCTTCGGTGAAATCGTCCAAAAACCAGAAAACAAACAATACTTGGACAGTGCCCGCATGTACCAGAAACAAGGCAATCAAGCTGCAGTGGATTCGATCATTGCGCTCGTGATGGAGCAAGTGGAGGCTGACTTCACAGCAATCACCCTCACCGATCAGCAAAAGGAGACTTACGTCAGAATAGGCGGTGCACCACACCTAGACAATGAATACACCGTCTTTGGCAAGGTCGTAGAAGGGCTTGACATCATTGACCAAATCGCAGCTATAGAGACAGGTCGTGGGGACAAACCCACGACAGACTACTTCATCACCATGGACGTAGAAAAACTCTCCAAAAAGAAAATCACCAAGCTCTATGGATACGAATATCCTGAGAAGGAATAGAGCATCCATCATTAAGACTAATAGGAATATGAAACAGTTTTTTACCATCGCAATTGTAGTAATTACCACAATCTCTGCATTCAGTCAAGATTTTGAAGGAAAGATCACCTACCAAAATTCTTTTGTCAGTAAGATACCCAATATGACTGATGAACAGTTGACTGGAATGATGGGAACAATTCAAGAGTATTATATTCAAGAAGGCAATTATAGATCTGTATCGAATGGAAGCTTCTCTCAGTGGCAACTCTACCTCAATGCTGAAAACAGACTTTATAGTAAACTCTCTAACTCTGAAGTTATTTTATGGAATGATGGAAGTGTGAAATCTGATTCCATTGTTTCTATGGAATTGAACAAAGGTGTTGTAGATATTTTGGGTTATAAATGTGACGAATTGATACTAAGCTGTACGAGTGGAATTTAAAAATACTATTTCAATTCAGCCATAGGTTTAAACTCTAAACTTTATGAAAATCATATCTATGGAAATTGGGCTGCTTTTACAAGTCAATCAAATGCCCTCCCGTTAAAAATAGTCATTGATAATCCACAGTTTACTATGTCCAGCGTTGCAACAGAAGTGAAATCAATCGCCTTAGAAAATCAAATGTTTAAACTTCCAGAGAACGTACAAACAGCAAAAAGTCCATACTGATTACCATTGGATTGCCGTTAACTACTGTATGACTCTATAGCGTTGACCGCATCTGATTGAGAAGCAAGAGAAACTACTTTATATCGTACCTACTGGTTAGATAAAATTGTCAAGAGTTGCACCAAAATGGCTAAAAGCACGCCATTAGGAGATTTGGAAGCTTTAATTTAAAAAATGCATACTTTAAGGGAATTAGAATCAGGTCAACTAATTGGTTCAAAAACACTGAAACTAGCTTGTGGTTTAAAGGAGTTTCCAGAAGAGATTTTTTCTCTCGCCGAAACATTAGAAATCCTTGATTTATCGGACAATCAAATATCGGAATTGCCTGATGCGATTGCACAGCTGAAGAAACTAAGAATTATATTTTTCGCACGCAATTGCTTTACAGAGTTTCCTGCCATTTTAAAGCAATGTCCCAACCTAAGTATGATTGGTTTCAAATCCAATCAAATCCAATCAGTGCCAGAAAATGCATTTCCTCCATTGCTCAGATGGTTGGTTCTAACTGACAACAAGATCCAAAAGTTACCGAAAAGCATTGGTGATTGCCGAGTGCTTCAAAAATGCGCCTTGGCTGGTAACCTCATTGAAGAATTACCTTCAGAAATGGCCAACTGCGTCAATTTGGAACTCCTAAGAATCTCCGCCAACCAACTCACATCAATTCCAGCATGGTTGTTTGAGTTGCCTAAGTTGTCATGGGTGGCATTTAGTGGCAATCCTGCCTCACATCGCAATCAAATCAATACAGATCTAGCATCATTTGATTGGGATGATTTCTCGATCAAAGAACTTTTGGGTGAAGGTGCTTCGGGGTTGATCTCTAAAGCCCTCTGGAATACTAAAAAAGAAGAGGTCGCCATCAAGGTTTTTAAAGGAGACGTGACCAGTGATGGATTGCCAGCAGATGAAATGGAAGCAGCCATTGCCGTGGGATCACATGAAAACCTAATCCAAGTATTAGGTGAAATAAGGTATCACCCAGAAGGGAAAAGCGGATTAATATTAAAGCTTATACCTGCCGAATATATCAATTTGGGTAATCCTCCAAGTTTGGATTCTTGCACAAGAGATGTGTTTGATGAGACCTGTGTTTTTAATGGCAATGAGATACTGAAGATCGCCAAAAATATCGCCTCCGTTTGCGTTCAGCTACACAGCAAGGGAATCAATCATGGTGACCTGTATGCACACAATATCTTGGTCAATCAATCTGCAGCGTGTCTTTTGGGCGATTTCGGTGCGGCTTCTTTTTATGATGTCAATGCCGTTCTTTCGAAAAACATTGAGCGGATAGAAGTAAGGGCATTTGGCTGTTTGTTAGAGGATTTATTAAGTCTAACGAATGATAAAGAGCTCAACTCACAGCTTCTAAATAACTGGCAAAAGTTGATAGCTGACTGTACATTACCAGATGTTAAATCCCGACCAGGTTTTTCTAAGATTTTAGAGGAGCTAGAAGATGGATTACAAATCCTATAATAGCAAAGTCAAACAGCGGGTTGTAGATTGACAGGACACATAGCAGTAGAAATGATATAAAAGGTGTAGCTACAACCTAGACCGCCAGTCACACCGAGGTCTCTCCTTGTCACTCTGAGGTTCTCGAAGAGTGGACAAGCAGTACCGAAGCATCCGCACTACCTGTCCGATGGTTCGAGTTTAACCGCCGAGGCGGTTGCCTCACCATGACAGGGAGAGACTAGAGGAAGATGCATCACCGTTGCTGAAAGATTTTATCATGATGATTAATCGTTTATTCGATGTGCTCAATGATTTTTTTGGCGTCCTATGTCATTTTATGAAAGTGCAGAGTCATCTTATCGTGGTACGGGACGATTTTATGAGGGTGCAGAGTCATTTTGTCATGGTACTGAGCGATTTTGTGAGGGTGACTCGCTATTTGCTTATGGGTACCGGACGAACCTACACTACACTTTATTTCATTCTAAAACAAAAAGCAATATTCGCTACGGCAAGTACTAAAAATCAGTCTGCTTAAATACTGCATAACCTTGTCAACCAGCTGCATTGTGTTAAATTTGGTCATCATTCAAAAACTATTCTATGAAAACCAGAAATTATATCTCCCTTATTATCGCTCTCGTGGTGATGTATGCTTGCTCGCCTAAAAAAGCCCAAGAAGAAACCACAACAGAAACTACAGCGGTGACTTACGAAGTAGGTGCTGCCAAAGTCAAATGGACGGCATTCAAACTGACTGAAAGAATCGGCGTATCAGGTACTTTTGACGACCTGTCTGTCACTGCTGGTGGCGAAGGTTCGGTAGACAGTCTATTGGTCAACGGCACATTCTCTATCAATACATCTAGTGTCAACTCTAACGAAGCGACAAGAGACCCTAAAATCAAAGCTTCTTTCTTTGAACCATTCAATACCCCACAGATCACAGGTAAAATCCTAAGTGCTACAGGTGGAAGGGGTACCGTGGAGTTGATGATGAATGACACGACCAGTGCCGTGCCATTCACCTATATCAGCAATGATTCTACCTTGGTATTGACGACTTCTATCGACGTGACCAACTGGAACGGTGCAGCAGCAATCGATTCACTCAACAGCGTATGCGAATTGCTACACAAAGGATCAGATGGCGTGTCTAAACTATGGCCTGATGTAGTGGTACAAGTAACCATCCCTGCTAAGAAATAAGAAGATCAAAACAAGACTCAAAAAGGTCAGCGAGACATCAATCTCACTGACCTTTTTTATTTTGGACTCTTTGAAAACAAGATCAAACCCAAAAAGAGTCGAGCGGCAAACCTATTGCGCATTAGCAACCTATCCTTCTCCCAAAGGCACAGCATGCGTATGCTTGATTTCTGCCATTACAAAAGTGCTATGCGCACTCCCTACATTATTGACTGCCCCCAGCCTGTTGAATACAAAATCTTGGTAATGCTTCATGTCTCGGACGAGGACTTTGAGCAAAAAATCATAATCTCCAGAGATGTTGTAGCACTCAGTGACCTCCTCTAGGGCCGTGATCTCTTCTACAAACTGATGACCAATCTCTTTGCTGTGTTGCTTGAGGGTAATGTTGCAAAACACAATCAAGCCTCTATCCAGTTTGTCCGCATCTAGCACCGCAACATACTTCTTGATGAATCCATTTTTCTCCAACCTTTTGATCCGCTCAAAGACGGGCGTGGGCGAGAGATTGACCAGTTTGGCGAGCTCTTTGGTCGTCATGTTGGAGCTGGTTTGTAGGAGATTTAGGAGTTTGATGTCCACGACATCTAGATTTTGTACAGAATAATTTTCTGTTTTGTCATTAGAATTCATACTACTATAAATTAATAATCTTTGAAACTGATCAAACATAGATTCAATGACCAAATATATTTTATAATTCCGATCATATCACTTGATTAATAGATTTGCAAAGAAATTAAATCTATTGAAATCATGAAAACCAGCGTATTAGGCTATCCGAGAATTGGTAGCCAACGAGAACTAAAAAGAGCATCCGAGAAGTATTGGAAACAAGACATGGATGCTACGGAACTATTGCTGACAGCCAAAACCATCCGACGACAAAATTGGGCTTTGCAACAGAAGGCAGGGGTCGACTTCATTCCGTCCAACGATTTTTCACTCTACGATCAGGTATTGGACATGTCACTGATCCTAGGATGTGTGCCAAAGCGCTACCAAAAAGTAAAACAAGAACTGTCAAGCTTGGATCTATATTTCGCCATGGCGAGGGGAATCCAAAAAGAGGGCTATGACATCACTGCGATGGAGATGACCAAGTGGTTTGATACCAACTACCACTACATCGTACCAGAGTTCGAAAAAAACCAGGCCTTCGTCCTAGATGCCAGCAAAATAGTCGACGAGTATTTGGAAGCCAAAGAGCTGGGTATAGAAACCAGGCCTGTCCTGATCGCACCGGTGACTTTCTTACTCTTGGGCAAGGAGAAAGAAGATGGCTTTCACCGTCTGGATTTGCTAGATAGTTTACTGCCAGTCTATTTCGAATTACTGGCGAAATTGGTCAATCTAGGTGTGACTCATCTCCAACTAGATGACCCTTGTCTGGCACTCGATCTCAATGATGCCGAACGGACAGCCATCACCCAAACCTACAGACAGATCGCTGAAAAATTTCCCTCACTCAAGATCGTTTTGACCAGCTATTTCGAATGCTATGGAGAAAATCTGGATACTGTCCTGTCTTTGCCTATCGAGGCATTGCACCTAGATTTGGTACGCTGCGAGTCACAGTTGGAGGATGTATTGGCATCCAAGCAATTGAACAGCACCCTCAAATTGTCTTTGGGATTGGTCGATGGTCGCAATGTCTGGAAAAATGATTACCAAGATTCATTGAATAAAATCCAACAAGCCGTATCTCAATTGGGTACAGATAGGGTTTGGGTCGCCACCTCTTGTTCACTCCTACACAGTCCTTGTGATTTGGATCTAGAAGAAAATAGCAACCAATTGCCAACAGCTGTCAAAAACTGGTTAGCCTTTGCCAAGCAAAAAGTAGATGAAGTAGTGGCACTCGGCGAGCTTGCTGGACAAGCCAGATCAGAGGATGCAGTTCGAAATTTAGTTGCCAACAAACAAGCCAATGAAGAAAGAAGAAGCTCAGGGTTCATCCACGATCCCAAAGTAAAACGCCGCGTCAGTCGATTGGCTCCATCGCACAGTCAGCGGGCGTCATCATTTAGCATCAGACAAGCCAAACAGCGCGAGGTGCTTCGTTTGCCTCTGTTTCCGACTACCACGATTGGGTCATTCCCCCAAACACCAGAAGTCAGAAGTTGGAGAGCTAAGTTCAAAAAGCAGGAGTTGAAACAAGGTGAATACGATCAATTGATCAAAACCGAAACCGAAGAAACCATCAGATTCCAAGAAGAAATCGGTCTCGATGTGTTGGTGCATGGTGAGTACGAGCGCAACGACATGGTGGAGTATTTCGGAGAGAAACTGGAGGGTTTTGTATTCACCCATTTTGGATGGGTTCAGAGCTATGGCAGTCGCTGTGTCAAGCCTCCAATTATCTTTGGAGACGTGTACAGAAAACAGCCCATGACCGTCAAATGGTCCGCCTACGCACAATCCCTGACCGACAGACCAGTGAAAGGAATGTTGACAGGCCCTGTTACAATCCTACAGTGGTCGTTCGTACGAAACGACCAGCCAAGGTCCACTACTTGTCAACAGATCGCTTTGGCTATCCGAGATGAAGTTTGCGACTTGGAGGCAGCAGGTCTTAAAGTCATTCAAATTGATGAGCCAGCCATCAGAGAAGGCTTGCCACTCAGAGTGGAAAACTGGAAGGAATATCTGAATTGGGCTGTCGAGGCATTTAGAATATCTGCTAGTGGCGTACAAGACCAGACGCAGATTCACACGCACATGTGCTATTCAGAGTTCAACGACATCATCGAAAACATCGCAGACATGGATGCCGATGTGATCACCATCGAAACCTCGAGATCAGAAATGGAGCTGCTAGATGCCTTCGTCGAATTCAAATACCCTAATGAAATCGGCCCAGGGGTTTATGACATCCATTCGCCACGTGTCCCGAGTCAAGAGGAGATCGAAAAGCTGCTGCAGCGAGCGAGTGAATTGCTACCAATCGAGCATATCTGGGTCAATCCAGACTGCGGACTCAAAACCAGACAATGGCCGGAGACCAAAGAAGCCTTGATCCATCTGGTCAATGCTGCCAAAAAAATGAGAGAGGCGGTAGCCATCGAAGCGTAACACAAATTGGTAATAAGTAATACAAAAGCCGAAGAAGCTGGATTTCTCTTCGGCTTTTACTTTCTCAAGGTCTCAACTTGCGACAATACTTACCCACTCAAAACTGGCGGCACAACACCCATTTCATTCCACAAATCACCGAATACTCTCTATGTTTGTGTATCATGTCTCCATCCAAAAAAATAATCTTAGAAGTCTGCATCGACTCTGTCGCATCGGCCATCAACGCCCAAGCAGGTGGAGCCTCACGTGTCGAATTGTGTGACAACCTTGCCGAGGGAGGCACCACCCCTAGTGCGGGCATGATCAAAATGGTTCGAGATAGACTATCTATCGACATGCAGGTCATCATCCGACCAAGAGTCGGTGATTTTCTCTACACTCAGGAAGAGTTTGATGTCATGAAAGAAGACATCAAAATCGCCAAATCACTGGGAGCAAATGGAGTAGTCATAGGTTGTCTCCTACCAGATGGCAGTATTGACATGATCCGAACCCAAGAACTGGTAACGCTCGCTCGACCCATGAATGTCACTTTTCACAGAGCATTTGATATGGTTGCGGATGCTGCGCAGGCACTTGAGGACTTGATTCGGCTCGGAGTAGAGCGAGTGTTGACATCTGGATTAGAAAATGATGTCGTGTCAGGTTCTACGACCCTTACGAGATTGATTCTGCAAGCAGGTGATCGCATCATCGTGATGCCAGGCGGAGGAGTTCGTCTTGAAAATGCGAAAACACTGATTGCTACCACAAAAGCCAAAGAAATCCATGTAAGCGGTCGACATACGCTTGTGAGCCAAATGACATTCCAAAATCCAAAAGTAAAAATGGGCATCCTCCCAGATAAGGAATATCAAATACAAGTCGTAGATCAAAAGCTCATTCAACGTTTCATTCAGCTTTTGAATCCGTGATAATATCACCTAGCCTTGTGCCTTCACCAAGCTAGCTTCTCGAATTATATTTTATCAATTTCACTCATCACCAACTCTACATCTTCCTTGGTGGTTCTCCAGTTCACAAAGGAGGCTCTTATTCCCTTCTTCCCCTGAAATTGTGTGGGTGTCATGAACACTTTGCCCGTCTGATTCAACTTGGTCAAAAACCCAGCAACCTTTTCTTGATTTTCATCTCCCGACAGGCTGAAACAAACATTGTTCAACCTAACTGGTGCCAATAATTCTAGCTTTTCACTTTCGCTAATCATTTGACCAAGCAACTGAGCCATCGTTACTGAGTTCTCCACAATGTCCTGATACCCTTTTTTACCGTATGCCTTGATCGAAAACCAAACAGGGAGTGCCTTGAGTCTTCGTGAGTTTTCTGGCAAGAAATTCAGATAATTAAAATTCTCCAAAGGATCACCCAAGTAAGGCGCATTGGAATTTTGAAAGGTCTCTACTTGTGAAAACTGGTGCTTCCTTTTAATCAGATAAAAAGCGCTTTCATAGGGGACATTCATCCACTTGTGGTTGTCCATGGTGATGCTGTCTGCACTACCCCAACCCTCAACCAGAGGTTTGTATCGAGGTGAACAAGCCGCAAATCCTCCAAAAGCAGCATCTATGTGCCACCAAAAATTATGTTTTTCTTTCAATCGGGCAATCGCCCGAAAGTCATCGAAATCTGAAGTATTGACTGTGCCAGCACTCGATATGAGAATGAAGGGCTCGTCATCGAGCGCCACGATCTTCTTCTCCAAATCCTCCACATCCATCGCCTCACGACTCCCCGGCAGGGTCGCTACCTGGGTTAAATTATTACTGCCAATGCCTAACATTGCTAGTGATTTGATAGCAGAAGAATGAGGTGTAGCTGATAGAATGTTGATCTTTTGGGTGATCCCCTCTTTTGCAAAATCTTTCCCAAGTTCCTTGCCAAGCCATTGTCTTGCCACACCCAAACAAGTGAAATTGGACATAGTTGCACCTGACACAAAACCACCTATGAAATCATCGGGCAAGCCGAATAAATCCAAAAGCAAATTGATTGTTTCCACCTCAATGATCGCTGAGTTGTCACCTTGACCTTTGACGGTCTGGGTATTCTGATCATAAATAGTGGCCAGCCAATCTCCCATGATGGAGGCAGGTGTGGAACCGCCCGTGACAAAACCCCAATACCTCGGTCCAGTAGATGCGACCATCATAGGTTCAAATTTTTCATTGAAGTGAGCCAAAGTTTGGAGTCCTCCCAGACCTGTCTCACTGAGCTTTTCGTCAAGATCAACTGTAGATTGATTGGACGTGTGTCGTTCATCTACCTGATTCAAAAAATATAAACCTTGCTTTTTGACGACATCTAGTAAGTTATCAAGGTTTTCAAGGTCATGGTGCAATTGTGTATTCATCGAGATAGATCGGTAAGTCGGAATTTTAGGAATGGTTTCTTTGTGAAGTTTTCAACCAAATTTTCTACGCAATTAAATGAGTGAGATTCACAAAATTACCAAAGGATAATCACAATTCGGTGTGATGGCGTCAAAGCATGAGTCTTTGCATTTTTTCTTACAATCATTCATGACGAAATAAACATAAAATTGATGAACAGCGTATCTTCGCGTTCGTAAACAAAGAGGGTCAAAATCCATCTCGTACCATGTCAAAAGTAAGTGCCGCTCAGCTCGAAAAAATTAACATCCCCAAATCAGAATTGCCACGTATCGTCATCATTGGTGGCGGTTTTGGAGGAATGAGGTTTGTGAAGAACATTAATACCAAAAAGTATCAGGTGGTTCTGTTGGATCGCTACAATTATCACACGTTTCAGCCATTGCTCTACCAAGTAGCAACTGCTGGTTTGGAGCCAGATTCTATTGCGGGTCCGTTGCGAAAGACCTTTCAGCAAAAGAAAAATTTCTACTTCCGTATGGCAACCGCCCAAAACGTCGATCCAGTAGAAAAAATCATCACCACCAACATCGGTGAATTGAGTTATGACCATCTCGTGTTGGCATGTGGCTCGATTACCAACTTTTTCAACAACGCAGAATTTGAGCAGAAGGCCTTTCCTCTGAAGCAATTGCCGCATGCGTTAAACCTCAGGTCACAGATTCTTCAGAATTTTGAAAAAGCTGTCTTGAAAAATGACGAAAACGAAGTACAAAAATTGCTAAACTATGTCATCGTCGGTGGTGGGCCTACTGGTGTCGAAGTGGCGGGTGCTTTGGGAGAACTCAAAAAACACGTTTTGCCTAAGGATTATCCAGAACTCAACCTGAACAAAATGCAGATTTATCTGGTCGAGGGACAAGAAAGGCTACTCAGCGGGATGTCTCAAAAATCAGGGGAGAAGGCCTACGAATACTTGAAAAAATTTGACGTCAATCTCTACGTGGGCAAAATTGTCAAATCGTTTGATGGAGATACTGTCATCCTAAACGATGGCATGAACATCCCCTCAGAAACCTTGATTTGGGCAGCAGGCGTCAATGGCAATGCCCTGTCTGGCATGGAGCAAATCATCACCCGTGACAAACGCTACCTGGTCAATGAATACAACAAAGTTCAGGGATTTGATGAAGTCTATGCCATAGGTGATGTCGCCTCGATGCAAAACAAAGATTTCGAAAGAGGACACCCTATGTTGGCTCCTGTAGCGATCCAACAAGCAAACTTGCTCTCAAAAAACATGAACAAAGGCATGAATCATGAGCAATGGAAGGCCTTCAAGTATGTGGACAAAGGGACGATGGCAACTGTCGGACGAAACAAAGCAGTCACAGAAGTCTTTGGTAAGCTGAAGTTCGGCGGATTCATGGCCTGGTTGATGTGGATGTTCGTCCATTTGGTGCTAATCGTAGAGTTCAGAAACAAACTCGTCATCATGAGTAACTGGATCTGGAACTACTTCACCTATGACCGTGGAACTAGACTGATCATTCGCCCTTATATCAAGAAAAAAAAGAAGCCTGTCGAAGAGGAAAAACAAAAGCCGCTTCAGTAAAAACAATAAAAGGAGGAAATGCACAGTTAGAATATAAAACCTAAATTCATGAAACTGCAGCATTTCCTCCATTTGGTCACTACATTTCGGCCTCCTCTCAATCTCTTGCCCATAGCTACATTCCCACCATCAAGGGAAAATTTTATTTCCCAATCCTTTTATTACCCCTGCGCGGTTGAGCTGTAGATCAAAATTGTAATTCCTTTCATTTACTGATCTGCCTCCCGTTTGGTAGAAATACTTTCATTGTTTAATTTGACACAGACTTAAGACTAAACAACCTCTATGAAAACTATCTCAATTCTTTCCCTTATTTTCCTATTTAGCCTATCTGCCCTGGCACAATCCGACTGTGCCTGTTGCTCTACCAGTCATTCTGAATTTGATTTTTGGATCGGTGATTGGGAGGTCTTCACTCCTGAAAATGTAAAGCTGGGAGAAAACACCGTCAGCAAAATAGAAAAAGATTGCATAGTGACCGAATACTGGAGAGGTGCTTCTGGTCTGACTGGTAGAAGCTTCAATTACTTTGATGTTTCCGACTCTACATGGAATCAACTCTGGCTAGATAGTGGTGGATCTAATCTCAAACTGAAAGGGAAGGCCAATCAGGAAAGCATGGTCTTGCAGAGTGAATTGAAGAGAGGAAAAAAAATATCCTGGTACTACGATCGCATCACCTATACCAAGATCGATGAAAACACCATGAGTCAGTTGTGGGAGATACTTGACACCCATGAATCTCGGGTATCCATCGTCTTTGATGGGGTGTACCGTAGAAAATAACAAACCCAGGACAGATGCTCGCTGGCGAGCACTGCGGTGTAGCTGATCCACAACTAGATCAGGAAAGACATGCCGCTCGAATGATTTTCCAACCAATCAACCGTACGGGAGATGAAAACAAGACTGAAACAAGTGAGATTTCTTATCAGCTATTTGGCAAGGCTGGTAAAGGGCTTTGAATCGAGCCTCCCTTCTACTGCGACTATGGTTACAACATCAAGATAGGAGATAAAGTCTTCATGAACTTCTACTGCTGCATACTAGATCCAACCCCCTCACTATAGGCTATGATGTGAAAGGGTTCATTTCCACTAACGAAACGGCTAGTTAGCATAAAAGGTAAACTCATTTCCCTTTGCTTCAAATTTGATTAGGTTGGAGGTGTCTCCCAATATCTCATCTACCAAGCCATATGCTTTTGCTTCTATCGCATTGAGAAAGCGATCTCTCCTGAAAAACTCCTCCATCTCACTTCGGGTATGACCCGTATTTTTGCCCATGATATGGAAGAGTTGAGCTTGGAGCCTTTCTTGCTCGTGGGTGGCAATGCGGACATCCTCTGTGTAGCCTTTGGCTCCTCCTCCTGTGGGGTGCTGATGGATAGTCGCTTGTGCCAGAGCATAGCGCTTTCCTTTTTCTCCTGAGGTGAGGAGTGCAGTACCCATGCTGCCACTGAAACCCACCGCTACTGTAGAAACTGGTGCGCTGATCATCTGCATGGCATCATATATCGCAAGACCTGCATATACCGATCCGCCTGGGCAATGAATATACATATCTATCTGTGCCTTGGGGTCTAGGCTGTTTAGGTATAGTAATTGGGCTACTATCAAGTTGGCTATCTGATCGTCGATCGCGGTTCCTAAAAATATGATGCGCTCTTTCAAGAGCAAACTAAAGATATCATAAGATCGTTCTCCTCTGCTGCTTTGGTCGATGACCATTGGGATGAGATGTGAATGTATGTTCATGAGTTTATCGTTTAAAAATAGAGCGGATTCTTGCCTGAAATGAATGATGCTTTGCTGTCGTAAATAATTCTTGCTCGAGGGTCTTGATCTCCTCTCGCAATTTTTCCCTTCCATAGAGATGGACGAGTTCATAGGTTTTGGATTGCCAGTGAATCTTGTCACTCAACTGAGGACTAAGCATCGACTTGACCTCTGTGACGAGCCTTTCGGAAACATCTCCTTTCTGCTGCAGCCAGTTTTCTATTTGACTAGTCTCAATCCATGAAGTCTTCATACGTCAAAGATTTTTGTTTCACATTGTCTCTTACCTTTTCCAAGCACTTGAATTTTTGTACGGTGGCGGATCGCTCGCTGCTATACCCGTATTGTGTCGCCACTTCTTTCATATTGAGATTTTCATAGTAGAAGGACTGCAACAGATCCATGCACTTTTGACCAGAGTGCTGGAGGAAGGACAGTAGCTTTTCTGTCAAGGGACTCGTCTCGTGTTCCGCTTGCCATTCTACATTGTCAAGGCTCATCATTTTCTGTTCCTTCGCATGGCTCTTCAGCCAGAGATTTTTGACGATGCCCATTAGATAGGCCTCTTCACTGACGTCAAGCAGAAAGTTACTGGTTGTGCTCCTCTCATAATAAAGTATGAGCGCCTCCTGAAAAATCTCTTTGGCGTTTTCTAGGTCGCCACCTCTTTTTTTGATGTAAGTACAGGCAGCAGGAAAAACCTCCGTGTACCACTCGATGATCTTGGCCTCCCTAGTTTGTCTGACAGTTTCTTCTAATACCAGCATATCTATGTTTTTAGTATATGTTCCACTTTGTATAAAAGTATCACCTTAAAAGCATAGATTTTTTTCTGTGCATATAAAAGACTCTGCTTGGTCGCAATGGCGATCAAGTCGTTGACTATCCTATTATTTCTTTTTGATGTAGAGACTTGAAAGAAAGGATGATGTAGACAGGTCTTTTTCTTGAACTTTGTATTTGTATGATTTATGCAAACTCGGAGCAGTACTGCGCCGACCTTGCATAAGCTTATGATTTGTTCCTGCAAGCTGCGGCACGTTTGCATATATCTAAAAAAGGAAAGCATTCTACTCTCGTCAATAGAATGTCGTAACGGACTCTGCTACCAAGGACTATTCGCCGCATATTTAAGGGGAATAATGACACTTTTCACCGCAAACTAAAAAAGCCAGCTCTTCCGAACTGGCTTTTCATCTATGGCTATTTGACTTATTTGTCGATTTCTACTTCATCAAGATTGATGAACTCCATCTCTTTTTGATCATTGAGCGTGATGCCGATCACTGCTTCATTGCTGACTTTGCCAGAGAGGATTTGTTTGGACAGCTCATTGAGAATTTGTTTTTGAATCACTCTCTTGAGCGGTCTAGCTCCAAACTGTGGATCATAACCCAACTCTCCCAACCTGTCGAATACCTGTGGAGACGCTTCCAACTTCACGCCATTTTCCTCCAAACGTTTCTTGATCTGTTTGAATTGAATCTCTACAATCTTGCGAATGTTGGCTTTGTCCAACGGTCTGAACATAATCGTCTCATCCACACGATTCAAAAACTCTGGTCTCACAGAGAGCTTCATCAAATCCATAACCTCTCTTTTGGTCTTGTCAATGATCTCCTGCTCATTGTCAAAATCTAATTGGGAGAAATTCTCCTGAATCAACTCCGCACCTATGTTGGTCGTCATGATAATGATTGTGTTTTTGAAATTCGCCACACGACCTTTGTTATCAGTCAATCGACCCTCGTCCAATACTTGCAACAGCACATTGAATGCATCTGGGTGCGCCTTTTCGATCTCATCCAGTAAGACCACAGAGTAGGGCTTTCTTCGCACTGCCTCGGTCAACTGTCCTCCTTCGTCATAACCCACATATCCCGGAGGTGCTCCAATCAAGCGGCTGACCGCATGTCGCTCCTGGTACTCTGACATGTCGATTCTGACCATGGCATTCTCATCGTTGAACAAGTAATCTGCCAAGGCCTTTGCCAACTCAGTCTTACCCACACCTGTCGTACCTAGGAAGATGAAGGAACCAATCGGTCTGTTCGGGTCATGCAATCCTGCTCTGCTGCGTCTGACGGCATCAGCAATGCTTTCGATCGCTTCTTCCTGGCCAGCTACACGCTTGCCCAATTCATCTTCTAGGTGGAGCAACTTCTCTCGATCACTTTGCAGCATTTTCTGTACAGGTATCCCTGTCCATTTTGCAACCACCTCGCCGATGTCCTCAGCACCTACTTCCTCCTTCAACAAAGTACTCTCACCTTGCATCTGTGCCAGTTTGGCTTTGAACTCTTCTAGCTTTTTCTCTGCTTCCTGAATCTTACCATATCGGATTTCGGCCACTTTACCAAAGTCCCCAGCACGCTCTGCTTGTTCCGCTTCGGTCTTGAAGCGCTCGATATTCTCCTTCTCTGACTGAATCCCCGTGATAACTGCTTTCTCATTTTGCCATTTGGCTTTCAAGTCATCTCGACGCACAGATAGATCAGAGATTTCACGGGAGAGCACTTTTTCTCTCTCCTTATTTTTTTCTCTACGGATGGCCTCACGCTCGATTTCCAACTGCATGATTCGACGATTGAGCTCATCAAGTTCTTCAGGCATAGAGTCAATCTCGATTCTGAGTTTGGCCGCTGCTTCGTCCATCAGGTCAATCGCCTTGTCAGGCAAATGACGATCAGAGATATATCTGCTCGACAATTCTACTGCAGCAATCACCGCATCATCCTTGATCCTAACTCCGTGGTGTACCTCATATTTTTCTTTGATCCCTCTCAGGATAGAAATCGCATCTATCTCATTAGGCTCGTCTACCAAGACCGTCTGAAACCTACGCTCCAGTGCCTTGTCTTTCTCGATGTATTTTTGATACTCCTTCAGCGTAGTGGCACCTATCGCATGTAGCTCACCTCTTGCCAAAGCAGGTTTCAGTAAGTTAGCGGCATCCATGGCTCCTTCGCCTCCGCCCGCTCCCACCAGTGTGTGAATCTCATCGATGAAAAGAATGATCTCTCCAGCAGAGTCCTGCACTTCTTTGATCACGGATTTAAGTCGCTCTTCAAACTCACCTTTGTATTTGGCTCCTGCCACGAGCATCCCCATGTCTAGGGAAATCAAAGTCTTGGACTTTAGGTTTTCTGGGACATCACCATCCACGATGCGTTGGGCCATCCCTTCCACGATGGCTGTTTTACCCACACCCGGCTCACCGATCAGCATCGGGTTGTTTTTGGTCCTGCGGGACAAAATCTGCAACACGCGTCTGATCTCTTCGTCTCGACCTATTACAGGGTCAATTTTTCCATCTTTGGCGAGTTGGTTCAGGTTCTTGGAGTAGCGCTCTAGCGACTGATAGTTTGATTCTGCGCTTTGACTATTCACGTTGTTTCCTCCACGCAATTCTTTGACTGCTGCCTCAAGATCCTTTTGATTGAACCCTAATTCCTTCAACAAAGTAGCTGCTTTGTCCTTTCCATCTAGGATACCCATGATGAGGTGCTCTATAGCTACAAATTCATCTTTTTGCTTCTTGGCGATGGCTTCAGCTCTTTGCAGTGCTGCTGCAGCTTCATTGGATAGATACGGCTGCTGACCCGATACCTTGGCATAGGTTGCTACGGTGCTATCGATTCGGGCTACCAATTGCTCCTTGCTGATTCCTAATTTTTTGACAATAAACCCTATGACATTCTCATCTGTCTCTACGATGGCCTTGAGTAGATGTGCTGGTTCGATGGCTTGTTGTCCGAGTGCCATCACAATCTCTCCGGACTTGTTGATGACCTCTTGTGATTTGACTGTATATTGATTAAAATTCATTTTTTTATCCTTTGGTTGATGCTGTCTAGTTAGACAGTCTACGAGTCATTATCAATTCTCGTTCCATCTCCATTCAATAAATTTTATCAGCCATTGTGTCCGTTTTCGGACGAAAAGTAAATTATATCAAGTCAAATTGGCGGAAAAATAATTCCCAACTTGGACAAGTTTTCTGGTTGGGTAGAATAACATGTTTCTATTTTAGAACTTAGCTACCCATGTTTTGAGTCCGCTCATAATCATCTCGATAGAGAAAGTTCCGATGAGCAATGCAGCGACTCTACCGATGATGTCGATGTAGCGCAGTACCAGGTCTTCGTTTTTGGTTTTCACAGCGGAGTAGATGTATTTGAGTAGAATCACCAAACTGATACAAACGATGAGCGATATCACAATAATGAGAATAGCAGTCGGGTAGCTCAGTCGCTGACCGACTATGATGCTGGCGCTAATGGTACCAGGCCCGACCATGATGGGCATCACAATTCCTCCCTGTACATATTTGGGTTCACCTCTTAGCTTTTTCATGGCCTTGTTGCCATTGAATACATATTGAATCCCCGTGATGAGAAAGACAATACCTCCAAAGATCTGGAAAGACGCAAAATCAGCTTTGAATAGGGTATCAAATATTTCATTGCCCAACACAGCAAATGTGATGTAACAACAACCGCTGATGAGTGCTGCTCGGATCAGTACGATCGAAAAGGTCTTGGAATCTAGCTCCTCTACCAAATCAATCAGGTACACAATCAATAAAAAAGGGTTGAGCATAAAAAGCATCAAGCCTAGGGAATCGTAAAATGCTGCATTGAACATGGGGATGTCGAATTTGATGAGAACAAGATAAAATTACAAAAAAAAGGCCATGGTAGCAGCCAAAAGCAGCGTCCCATAGACCTTTCTAAACCTAAAATAATAATGCCTTATCGGTGTGCAATGAAATCTGGACGGGGTTTCGTTCCGCCAAATGGGTCAACCAATTTGTTGGTTACCGCATTGAACACGAAAAAGATGTTTCTTCTGGCCAAAGGCGTAATATTGCCATTGGAACCGTGCATCGTGTTGCAGTCAAATAAAATCACAGACCCTGGAGGACACTCTGCTACCACGATTCCATTTTCCTCATAGAATTTCGTCAAGCTCTCCTGATCTGGCACGCCGTATTCTTGCTTGCGCAGTGATTCTTTGTAGTGATCATCTGGCGTCTGCCCTACACAACTCACAAATTTGTTGTGAGAACCAGGCATCAACATCAGCGATCCATTGTAGCTTTTGTTCTCATTCATCGTGATCAGACAACTGATGGCTCGCATGTTGGGCATGCCATCTTCTACGTGCCATGTTTCGAAATCCGAGTGCCAATAAAACTCCTTGCCATTGAAACCTGGCTTGGCGTTAATTCTAGCCTGATGCACGTAGGTTTCGTCATCCAATAGGTATTCCACCTTGGCACGAATTCGCTCATCATCAGTTAGTGCTTTGTAAACATCGCTGAATTGATGTGCTGCAAATAGCGACCTCACTACTCTGCTATTCGGCTCTTTGATGAACTCCTCTTTCGAGGAAAGAATAGGATCGCTGCTGAGTCTTTCGAATTCAGTATTGTATAGATCTATTTCCTCCTGAGAGAAGACACTCTTGATGATCAAAAAGCCATCTCTTTTATAATTCTCAATTTGTTCTTGGGTCAACACGTTTGTGTTGCCCTTGCCGTACACTACTGGATCTTGTCGATCAATCCACTGTGCTGTGGCCTCTGTCCTTGATGGATACAAGTCTTCTAATACCATAATGTTTTTAGTTTAAAAGTTCTTCTTTGACCAATGAGTAGCTCCCGTCTGGATTGTGTGTTTCCTGACCAGTGACTGGAGGGTTGAACACACACATGACGGTCATTTCAGTGATTCCTTCCAAAATGTGCTTGTCATTTTCATTGAGGGCGTACATTGTTCCAGGTTTGATTTCCCAGCTTTTCCCAGTTTTCAGAGCAGTTATTCTTCCTTCTCCTTTGACACAGAATACTGCCTCCAGATGGTTCTTGTAGTGCATTTCTAACCTTGCACCCTCATGAATGATGGTTTCGTGAAAAGAAAAACCCATTTGATCCTTTTTGAGCAAATACCTTCTGCTCGTCCAGCCATCAGATTGCACTTCGTTGCCTGATGCCTGGATTTCTTCTAGCGTTCTGACTATCATACCAACTCTACTTCTTTGATGCTTTCTATTGCTTGTTCAAATATTTTGATCCCTTCGTTGAGGTAATTGTGGTGAATATTGAGCGGAGGCAAAAACTTGATGATGTTGCCTTCAGACCCACATGTCTCGATGATGAGGCCGTTTTCAAAGGCTTCCCTAGTCACCTTGCTGGCAGTTTCAGCATCAATGAATTCCATGGCGATGATCAATCCCTTGCCTCTCACGTCCGTGATGATGTCACTGTTTTCATCTTTGATGATGTTCAGGATTCTAAACAGTTTGGCAGATTTTTCTTTGATCTCGTCTTGGAATTTGTCGTCCTTCCAGTACTTGATGATGGCTTCTGCCGCTGTGACAAAGGCGAGGTTGTTGCCTCTAAACGTACCTGTGTGCTGTCCTGGTTCCCACTTGTCTAATTCTGGTTTCATCAATAAGATGGCCATTGGTAGTCCGTATCCACTGATGGATTTGGACAATGTCACCATGTCTGGATATATCCCTGCCTCTTCGAAACTGAAGAACTTGCCCGTACGACCACAGCCAACTTGGATGTCATCTACGATCATTAGGATACCATGCTTTTCGGTGATTCTTCTCAGTTTTTTCAACCATTCATTGGGAGCTACATTGACACCACCTTCTCCTTGGATAGTCTCTAGGATGATCGCTGCTGGTTTGTCGATTCCGCTGCCTTTGTCACTGAGCACTTGATCTAGATAATCTGCACTGTCAAATCCACCTTCTACATAGCCGTAGTACGGCAAGAAGCTTGTGAACTGGTTTAGTTCGTTTTCGAGCCCTTTTCTATAGTGCTCATTGGCAGTCAATCTCAGAGCACCCTTGCTATGGCCATGGTAGGCATTGGTAAAAGTGATGATGTTGTTTCTACCCGTCGAGATCTGTGCCAACTTGATTGCAGCCTCTACTGCGTTGGTACCTGTAGGGCCCGTGAACTGCATTTTGTATTTCAGCTCTCTTGGCTCCAAGATGTATTGGTTGAATACTCGGATAAACTCTTCCTTGGCCTCTGTAGCCAAATCTAGACCGTGTGTGATGCCATTTTTGTCTATATAATCCATCAATTTCATCTTGAAGAAGGGATTGTTGTGCCCGTAGTTGAGCGCACCTGCTCCTGCTAGGAAATCAATGTATTGTCTGTGATTCTCATCGTTGATGATGGCTCCATGTGCCGTAGTAAATGTCGTAGGGAAGCTTCTGCTATACCCTCTTACTTTGGATTCGTGTTTTCTAATCTGTTCCATTATTTTTTTTAATAGTTCAAAATTCCAATTCTATATATGAATTCAGACTTGTGACTATTGCTAAAGTCCTGTGCATCTATGTACAAATCCTTGTCAATTTTTGCGTCATAAGACTTGGCAATGGATGTAAATAGTGCACGCGAACCCAGATTGTCCTCTGAGATAGTCGCCTGAATATATTTGACTTTGTCTTGTTGATTTTCTAGGATGAAATGAAGCATCTTTTTGGCCATCCCCTGTTTCTGAAGCTGAGGGTCGGTACATATCTGCCAAACGAATAAAGTGTTGTCCTCCTCTTGACGAGGAAGACAGGATGCAAATCCCAATATACCAGCATGATCTGGCGAAGTGACAATAGCACACTGGTCTTGGTACAGATCTGCTAGCATAAAGTAGCAGTATTCTGAATTGAGGTCTAAGTTGCCAGTACGTTTAATAAGTTTCCAAATTTCTTTTCCATCGCTGATCTGAGGTTTTCGAATTTTTATTGTCATGTATTTTTAGGCTTGAATTCGCCTGCTTGATTGATTGTGATTTCTGGCTCTCCTACCACGTTTTCACCAGAGGCGAGAATTGGACTAGAATCAACGTCTTCTGCCTCTATCGCTTTGATGAGCATGCCGAGTGAGTCCAATATTTTCTTTCTTTCGTCACCTGTGAGATCGGAGAGATTGTTTTCCAGTTTTTTATGCAAAAACATGGGAGAGTTGCTCAAAATCTCATCCCCCATTTTGGTCATTTCGATTTTGATGATGCGGCGATCCTTGTCAGAGCGCACACGCTCTACCATGCGTCTAGATTCTAGCTGATCGATGATGTTGGTCAACATGCTGGGAGATAGATTCAGCATTTTGCCGAGATCAGAGATGGATCTGGGGCCATATTCACTCAAATAATTGAGGCAGGTAAGCTGGGACGAATTGAGCCCAATCTGCTCCTTCAACCTGTTGGAATAAATGTCTACGGCTCGTATGATCTTCCTGATACTTGCGATAATCTCTTGTTCTATTTTCACTTTGCTTTGCTGTATTTGTTTTACACTGTAAAATAGTACAGCACTGAATCTTATGCAAAACTAAATAATCTAGTACAATTAAAAACATTTTAGTGGTGAAATATTAATTTATGTATCATAATGTCCTGTGTGATTAAAATGGAGGAGGTATTAATAAATCCATAGACTATCATTTCCCTCCACCCACCGACCAAATGCCCAATTTTAACAATACATAGTCTCCAGTTATTGACACAAGTTTTTAACTTGTCTCTATGACTCAAAATATCAAAACAGATAGGGAGACCAAAAGAAAGGTGTGGATGGTCTTTTTGATTTCCTTTCTCATCACGTGCTGTATCTGCTATGTGAGCTACGAGAGTTTTTTGGCGTTGACAGGTGCTATCAATCGTCTGAGCCAACCAGACGAACGGGTCGAATTGATCAATGAAACCTTTCAAGAAATCGTGGAGGCTGAAAACAACATACAGTCTTATATCCTCAGCAATGATGGTCGTTTGGAACGTGAGTATCTCATTCATGCCCGTACAGCCAAGTTGAAAATCGCTGAACTGAAAACTTTGCTCAACGATGATAGTCTTCAGCTGGAGAGAGTAGATTCACTAGAAATATTATATGAAACGAAGCTTTCTAATTTGGAGACTTTTCTGGAGCTCAAAAACAAGCGGCAGCAAGAAATGTTTACTGGTCAAGCGCTCAACAAAATCCAAAATCAAATGAATGACACTGCCGTGACAGAGCGGCAGCTCCTCAGAAGGGAATTCCTCAATGCTGAATTTACTCCCAAAGAAAAAGTGCTTGTGGTAGAGGATGAGAGCAAAGGGGTCAAGGGCTTTTTTAGGAAAATGCTGGGTAGTGAAGAAACATACGTGGATACCGTCAGAACGGTCAAAGATGAATTTTCACTCTCCAAACAGGTCAGAGTAGACACGACCGTGATCAAAAGCCTTTCTTATGATACGACATTGCTAGAGGTGAAAAATATTCTGTCGCAGGCACTAAAGGAAGAAAAACGCATGCAAAGACGGATGTCCGCCAAGGAATTGGAGTTGCTCAAACAAGATATGCGGTTTATATCTAATATCAGGGGGATCATTTATGCCCTGAAGCAACAAGAAAAAGCGGAGTCTGCCATCGCCAATCATGCAGCAACCAGAGTAGTTGCCAAATCTACTCTTTTTATCATTTCGGTAGGTCTCGTAGGGTTGCTCATGAGCGGAGGATTTCTATTCCTGATATTGAGAGATATCACAGGGTCATTTTATTACCGCATACAGCTCGAAAAGGAAAAAGCGAGAGCTGAAAAATTGGCATTGGCCAAAGAAGAGTTCTTATCCAATATGAGTCATGAAATTCGTACTCCTTTACAAAGCATCAAGGGCTTTTCCGAATTGATTGGACAGACTACACTTGATCCCAGACAAAGTCAATTTTTGACCGCTATCAAATACTCCAATGAGTACCTATCGGGATTGATCAATGATGTCTTGGATCAAGCCAAAATCGAAGCAGGAATGTTGGAACTATCCAAACAACCCTTTGATCTGCCCCGCATTGTACATGAGATACAGACGGTATATGGCAAAACGAGTGATGACAAAGGTGTCGTATTCAAAGTCAACATCTCAAGTGAAATAGAGGATATCGAGCTAGTAGGAGATGCGATGCGTATCAAACAGGTACTGATCAACCTGGTCAGCAATGCCATCAAATTTACCACAGAGGGGTTCATTCTACTCGATATTCAGGGCACGAAAAAAGATGACACCATGGAGTTGGTGATTCAAGTACAAGACACAGGCATAGGAATCTCAACAGAAATGCAAACGATAATTTTTGATCAGTTCACACAAGAAATAAACACAACAACTCAAAACTATCGAGGCACAGGACTAGGACTATCTATCGCCAAGAGTCTGACCGAAGCGATGGAGGGCAAAATCTCATTGGAAAGTGAGTTGGGCAAAGGCTCTACTTTCAAAATGGAGTTGGAGCTACCATATATCGAAAAACAGAAAAACAACACCATTGATTTGCCATTGGTATCTCTCCAAACCAAGTTTGCCGTACAAGTCTTGGTGGTAGAAGATGATGACTGGAACGCCACACTGATCAAAGAAGTTCTTTCACAATTGGTCAATGAAGTCAAGGTCTTTCAGCAAGCCCATTTGGCCCTGGAGTTTTTGCTGGAGAGCGAAAGTCAAGTAAATCTTATCTTGACAGACATCAAGATGGCCGGCATGGATGGAGCTCAGTTCTTGACGCAGGTTCGTGCGGCTGGTATTCAGACACCCATGATTGCATTGACAGCACACGTCCAGCCAGACAAACTCCAGGCTCTCAAAGACGAGGGTTTTGATCAAGTCTACAGCAAACCCTACAACACAAGCGACATTCAGCAAATATTGGCGCAGTATTTTGAGCCTGTACGATCTGACTCTGATGAAAGCCGCCTAGAAACATCCGATGAAAAAGTGTCGTCAGAAAACCAGTCCATTTTTGATTTTAGTCTCATATACAAATATGCTGGTGGAAATGAAGATACCTTCAAAAGCCTACTCAGCTCACTCCTCTCCAACAATGAAAGACAACTAAATGATTATCAAAACTATTTGGAAACTGACAATATGAGCCAAATGGCTGATCTCTGTCATCAAATGAAGACCAGCTATGACAATCTAGGATTGACCACAATCAGCGAAGCGCTCGCTAGCATCGAACTATTTCATCAGATAGGCAAGCTAGACAGGGCAAAAGCCTCTGCCGAAGAATTGTCAGCAGAGCTACATGTGGTATTCGAAAAACTCAGAGATCAACTCAAACGTCAATTTGATATTTAGTGAGTTTGTTGTAAAGTGTCTTTCGGTCGATATTTAGGAGTTTGGCCGTCTTGCTCTTGTTGTATTTGGTTCTTTCCAGCGTTTCCAAGATCAGTTGCTTTTCATTTTGTTCCTGCATCGCTTTGAGATCCGTTGCTGGTTGCTGAATCATGCTTTCCACTCCATGACCGTTTTCACTACTATAGGAAGGCACCAATATACTTTCATGCGCCAACTCTCCTGGCAATTGTGCAGAGGTGATTTTCGAACCCATGCTCAATAACACACCGCGTTTGATGACATTCTTTAATTCCCTCAAATTGCCAGGCCATGGATAATTCTCCACGATAGACATAGCATCAGCATCAAGACCCTCAACTTCACGATCGAGCTCTTCACATGCTTGGTGTAAGAACAAATTGACATACTCTGCTAGGTCTTCTCTTCGCTCTCGTAGTGGAGGAATTTTGATTTCAAACTCGTTGAGACGGTGGTAGAGATCAGCTCTGAATTCACTTTGACTTCCCGTCTCTTTGATATTTTCATTGGTGGCGGCAATGATCCGCACATCTACGTCTATTTCCTTTTCGCTACCGACACGTCGGACTTTTCTTTCCTGAATCACACGCAGGAGTTGTACTTGCACAGCGTATGGCAGATTACCGATTTCATCGAGAAAAATCGTCCCACCATTGGCTACTTCAAATGCCCCTTTCTTATCCTGAACTGCTCCAGTAAATGCGCCTTTTACATGTCCAAAAAGTTCGCTGGCGGCCAGCTCTTTGGACAGCACACCACAATCCAAAGCCACAAAAGGTTCTTTGGATCTCTTGCTCTTTTCATGAATCATTTTGGCAGCATATTCCTTGCCCGTTCCACTCTCTCCCAATATGAGTACAGTCATTTTGGTAGGTGCCACCAGTTGAAGATGCTCCCATAGTTTTAGTGAGGCAGGGCTTTTGCCCACCACATATTTTGGTGGAGAATCACTTTTTTTAATCGCTTTGCTTTTGGTCTCACCAGATGAACTTTTCTCTAATAGTGCTTGACCTACTGTGAGGAGCAACTCGTCTGGATTGACCGGTTTGGTCACGAACTCAAATGCGCCCAATTGAATGGAGGTAACCGCCGTACGGATGTCAGAGTAGTTGGTAATCAAAATAACTGGCAAATCTGGACGCTCCTCTTTGATGATTCGGATCAAGTCCAGACCATCCATGTCTGGCAGTTTGAAATCCGTCAAAACCAAGTCGATGGCTTGGGTCTTAAATGCTGCCAAGGCAGATTTGGATGAAAATGCTTCTTCTACTTCGTGATCTTGTCTGCGCAAAAAAGAACTGAGCATTTTGTTGAATGCTGGATCATCATCTACTACTAGGATTTTAGCCATATACAGGTTGAGCTATTGATGTGGTAATCAAAGATAGAAAAAAGTACATTCTCTATCATTACATTAACATTTTTTGGGAGGATAATCAATACAAACGTAATAAAGTGATCTTTAGCTTTTCCAAAATTTTATACCCAATCACTTTGCACGATTGGAATTTTTGGGTGATCGAAGATAGACCTTTGGAAAAGATCAACCCACGTACATACGAAAAAAGGAGCTGACGTTTCAGCTCCTTTTCAGGGGAATGATATATGAATAAAAGAGTGATGTTTCTTAGCTAATTGCTTTTTTGTTCACATAGTTGCCTTCTTCATCAAACTGGATTGCCCATCTGACGCCTTCGGCAGTTACTACAAATTCGTACAAAGTTTCGTCAGTAAGATCAACTTTGTAAGCTTCTTCTACTGCTGCAGTCTCAATGTTTGAATCTTGAAGACCTTCTTGTACCGCTTCAGGAACTTCTTCCATAGCGATCGCAGTTTTGTCTTGATCTTGTGACTCTACCATTTGAGTTTGATCTTGAGTTGGATCCATCTCCTCAGTTGGAGTAGCTGTTTGAGCAAATGCTGTTCCCATCACTGCAACTGACATCATTAACGAGGCGAATATTCTTTTTACATTTTTCATAATTGTATTTTTTAAAAGTGAAGTTTTATATTGTTTGACAGGTATATATTCAAAGCCATGCCAGATAAGAAAATATAATCTAATATCCTGATTTTCAGATATTTAAAATTATTTGTCTTTAAACTTATCGCTACCCAGACTGACTAACTTCACCTCAAACTGTGGAACATATCCACAGGGTGTAAAAAATATTATTCTAAAAATTTGCCCTGGTAGCCTAACGCTTGTTGGATATGAGCTAGGTGATGATTGGAGTGCCAGGCATAGATGCCAATAGTTTCTGCCAAAGTAAATCGCCTACCATGTTCGGGATGGATAAATTCCCGTTTCAAATCTTCTTCACTAAGATTTCTCTGCAATTGAACAAGACGATAGTGTAGTCCTTCTAATAGTGATAAAGTGTAGCTCAGGTCATTGTCTTGCGAATCGATCAATTCTGCCCATCGCTCTTCATGATAGGGTCGGATAGTTGGGGAGTCTTCAGTCAATGCTAGTTTGAAACGGATGAGACTATTCATGTGACTATCGGCACAGTGGTGCACAACTTGTTTGATGGTCCATCCATCAGGACGGTAGCGCCAATTCAATTGTTCGACAGAGAGATTTGTGGTAAGGATCTTGACTCGCGATGGGAATGCTTCGATATCTGCAACCCATTCTTTGATCTGGTCATTAGAGATTACTTCTGGTTTGATAAATTCGCCAATCGGGAATTTGAGTTGAGTTAATGCTTTTTCATCCATGCCCTAAAATAAGTGTTTCAGAGCAATTAACAAGAGCAGCTGGATGGTTGATATTTTCTCAAATAAATAACCCAGATGACAAAAAATGTATTGTCGGGAGACAAATTAAGTGAATACGGCATTACTGAGATATATTTACAGCTTAGACCATTATATTACAAGGCATGATCAAGTACATTCTATCAAACCTCCTCCTATTACTGACTGTTGCAGCTGCTGCGCAAGACACACTCATCACCGCTAGACTCGATACAATGGTAGGCCAAGTGACCTTGTATCCAGGTGGTGCCTACACTGCAGATCGAGCCATGATCAAAGTAGGCAAAAAGAAGAATAGGTTTGAGTCTTACCAAATCAAAAGCATCGTCAAGGATGACAAAACCTATATCGCAACCAAACTCGATGACAGGTACCAATTTGTAGAAATAGAAAAGCAAGGATATTTTTTGAGTCTATATAAGTACATCGATCTAGAAACTAATACCTCAGAATACTCAGGCAGGTTACTCATAAAATTGGACGGGAGTCAGCACAAAATCAGCAACATTGGTTTCAAAAAAAGATTGGCGGAGTTCTTAGACCAATGTCCATCCGTGCAAGACAGTATTGCTGGTGGTAGCTACGACAAATCAGATTTGTACCAAATCATCGATGACTACAATGAGTGTATCTTGAGTAAATCTCAACAAGAGGAACAAAAAACAGATGCAAAAGCTGAAAGCTCTAAAATCGCTAGTTTGATAGAACAAATCAATAACATGGATATTGAAAACAAGCAAGAGCTCATCGATATGCTCAAAGATGTCCAGCAGAAAATTGCCTCCCAGCAAGCAGTACCTGGCTACCTGCAATCAGCTATCAAAGAAAAGTTGGCTGGTGAAGACTCGTTGATCGAACTGTTTGATGAGGTCATCACATCATCCAAGACGACTACAAACTAAGACTTTCGGGCTGCCGTCCATCAGCGTAGTGGCCAATAGATATACAGAACCTCCGTCTTTGATGGAGGTTTTTTTTCGGATTTCTTGTACTGTGTTGGGGTAGTTTCGGACCGTGATGTTGGCTTTGTTGTCCGGCACATAATCTTTCAGCTTCTTCTTGTTCATCACAGTCACAGCCCCCAATTCAAAAACCCTACCTGGAAAATCATTGACTAGTATAGTGGAAGTGTAGAGATGCGAATTTCTATGGAGTTTTTGCAAATGATAGTTTTGAGCAACCGCTTTGAAAGCTCCCGTTTTCATGATCGATGCATTGGGCTCATAGATGTACTTCTGTGGCATGCTGTAATCACAGTCATCCCCTTCGCCGCTATACATAAAAGACAGAATGTCTTGCACCATACCTCGCAAATTCACTGCAAAAATCTTGGGTTCTACCTCACTACCACTTTCGATCTTGAAGAGTATTTCTTTACACTCATTGTCCACAGATATCACATGTATTTCTGTGACTGCATCCAATTGAGATAACGCCTGACGAATGTCTAGCATGGGAGCCAATTTCACCAAAACTTTGGCTCCCCTTTCTAATAGCTCTGGTAATAGTTGGGTCAAGTCTGGCTGACAATCTGTGATCTGATAGACGCGCTGGTTCGCACCATCACGCCGGGCAGGATCCAAATAATGCCAATCTGGTGTCACCGTCAGATTGCTCAAATATTCCTCCGCACTAGCCAAATATAATTCTACATTCTTGATGCCGAGTTGCTCAAAATTATGAGCGACGACTGGATGCAAGGCTAGATTTTGCTCCACATAATACACTTGTCGAAAACGCTTGGCGAAGTAATAAGTATCAACTCCAAAACCA
Source organism: Reichenbachiella agarivorans (assembly GCF_025502585.1). Taxonomy (NCBI): domain Bacteria; kingdom Pseudomonadati; phylum Bacteroidota; class Cytophagia; order Cytophagales; family Reichenbachiellaceae; genus Reichenbachiella; species Reichenbachiella agarivorans. The sequence goes on from NZ_CP106679.1 coordinate 1,255,240, forward strand.
CCCGTAAGATCAGTGATTGATTTTCCATCCATCAAATTCGCCTTGTATTGGGCAGTGATCTCGGAGGAACTTTGCTCTAGGGATACACCTGGTGGATAGATGATGGTAGGTTCTGCGGAGAATTCAGGCAATTTGCTCTTCGCCTTTTGAAAGCACTTGATCTGATGAGCCACCAATGCCACAGGTATTTCAGGAAATCTAGCAGCTTGCAAAGCCAGAGTCACTGGGTCATCCTGTAGATGCTCTTGAATGAATTTTTGAACTGCGGGATTTAAAAGCTCTTCGATCATAAACAAAAAAGGCTGACCCAAATTTATACAAATCCAGACCAGCCTCTGCTAAAATAGGAATGTCTTATAAGACCAAATTGTTTTCCGTCACATATTGTGCGATTTGAACAGCGTTGGTTGCAGCGCCTTTTCTCAAGTTGTCCGCGACGATCCACAGATTCAAAGCATTGGCTTTGGACTCATCTCTTCTGAATCTACCCACGAATACTTCGTCTCTTTTGTGAGCAGTCATAGGCATCGGGTACAGGTTGTTGGCTACATCGTCCTGGATCACCAAACCTGGCACTTTGGACAAAATTGCTTTCACCTCAGCCATTTCGTATGGGTTGTCAAACTCAATGTTGACTGACTCAGAGTGTCCACCCATGGTTGGGATTCTCACACAGGTAGCAGATACTTTTACTCTGTCATCTCTGAGAATTTTGACCGTTTCGTTGGTCATTTTCATTTCCTCTTTGGTGTATCCATTTTCCAAGAACACATCGATGTGAGGCAATACGTTCATGTCGATTTTGTGTGGATAGACCATAGTAGGTGTTTCACCAGCTCTTTCAGCCATCATTTGGTCAACAGCAGCTTTGCCAGATCCTGTGACTGACTGGTAGGTCGATACAATCACACGATTGATACCATATTTTTTGTTCAATGGCCCCAAAACCAATACCATCTGAATAGTCGAGCAGTTGGGGTTGGCGATGATGCGGTCATCGATGGTGATGGCGTCACCGTTGATCTCTGGTACGATCAATTTTTTGGTTGGGTCCATTCTCCATGCAGAAGAGTTGTCAATGACGATGGTTCCTACTTCGGCGAATTTGGGTGCCCACTCTAGTGAAGTACCTCCTCCCGCTGAGAAGATCGCGATATCTGGCTTGGCTGCTACAGCATCCTCTAGACCAATCACGGTGTAAGTCTTACCATCGTAATCCACCTGCTTGCCCGCAGAGCGCGCTGATGCCACCAATAACAATTCATCGTATTCAAAATTTCTTTCTTTGAGCACTTCCAAAATCTCATTTCCTACAAGACCTGTTGCTCCTACTACTGCAAGTTTCACTGTATTTTCGTTTTAATTGTATTCAATATCGGATGGCAAAATTACTGGAATTCAAAGAACTACCAACCCGATATTGTGCTCTTCATTAATAATTGTCAAAAAACCATTCTCTTTGTTAAATATTTAACCCCTTTGTTCCCTGTGGTTATTATTTAAGCAAGAATGAATCATCTTTAGGACCAAACGTCATTTCCACGTCACTACTTCGTCTATGCATCTTCTGGTTTTTTCTCTTGGTTCTACGACACGGTAGCCAAAAGCCAACATGTACGATATGCCATATTTGTCAGTATCAATGCCCAGTTTATCTTTGAGAATCTGCTCGGTGGTTTCTTGTTTGAAACCCTCGATCGGACAGCTGTCTATCCCGATCATCGCTGCAGCAGTCATCATATTTCCCATCGCGATATAGCTCTGCTTTGCCGCCCAGTCAAAGAGTCTACGATCGTCTGTCAACTCAAAATCTGATTTCTGGTATTGCTCAATGAATTTACTCTTGCCCTGAATGACTTCTTCTGGCAAGTCTTGCACACGCCTCATGAAATCCTGTAGGTAAGCTGTGTCCCACTTCATCAAGGTTGATTTCATGGTCAGTCCCAGCAAGAAATGACTGGCGGTATCAAGTTTTTTGGGAGCTCCCCACGCATTTTCTTTCAATGCCTCCCGCAGTGCAGGGTCTTGGACGACCACAAAGTGCCAAGGCTCTAGGCCGAAAGAACTAGGCGAAAGACGGGCAGTTTCGAGGATAAAATCAAAGTCTTCTTTGGGGATAATTTTGTTTGTGTCAAATTCTTTGCAAGCATGTCTGTAACGGAAAGCACTGAGTATTTCTTCTTTTGTCATGAGTTGAATAGTATGGTGTTGGAATTAAAATTAGTCTTTATTCTCGTTCTTCGTTTACCCTTTGGGTTCTAAAAGGTTTGGAAATAAAGAAGTCACAATTCATTTCTTCGCTATTTTTATATTTCAGACAACCGATAAATCCCCATGGACTCAGTACTCAATTACATTCATACCAAAGAGGCACAACAATCTGTCTTGCTTCTGGCGCTGCATCGAATGATCACGGATCATCCCAAAGTGCAAGCCAAAATCAGTTACAGTATTCCTTGCTATCGGCTCAAAAACCCGATTTGCCATCTGAACCCTCTTAAAAATGGAGGAGTGGAGATTGTCTTTTGGCGCGCCAGAGAGTTGTCTAATGAAAGTGGTATCCTAGAATTCAAGGATAGAAAACGAATGGCTGGGATCAGTTACTATTCACTCCAAGAAATAGATGCTGATGAGTTGCGTCAAGTACTACAAGAGGCATATTTGCTAGATGAGACCACAGAGCATAAGCCAATGAAATTGAACAAAAGGTGAGCGTTCCGCAATTTCTACAATCAACATACCTGAAATGAGCTGGAAATAAAAAGGTCCTGCCAATGCAAATTGACAAGACCTCTTCAAAATCTACTCTGCCTGATGTTAGTAAACCAAAGTCAATTTCAAGTTTTCCTCCACCAAGATTTTACCTGAATTGCTGATTTCATTGTTGGCATGTGTGTTGTTTTTTGCTCCCCAAAGCAATGCTACCAACTTGATTGGGTTGTTGCGGAAGGTATTGCCTTCAATGTTGACATTGACAATTCCTCTGCTGTTGATCAATATACCCGTACTCTCTTTGGAGCCACTCTGAGTGAAGGTGCTGTTGGTCACCGACAAGTTGCCACCGATGGTCGACTCGTCGTATCCGCCTCTATAGTAGTCTACCACGTTGGCTTTCACATCATCGAAGGTACAATGATCAATCGTCAAAAACTCCACATTGTAATCTCCTTTGTCATTGGTTTCTTGCGACAACTCGATTCCATTCTCACAATTTTGGATCACCGTATTGATAAAGCTGATTTCTTCGGCGAAGGTTTCTTTGTATGCTTTCAACACGAAATCGAAATCACGGATTTCGCAACCATTGACAGTCAGATTGTAGTGGCTAGACATGTTCTTTTGCAAACTAGCAAAAGCCTGTTGTGTGCCTGTCCCTGACAATTTCACCTTAGCAAGGGTCAATTCCCCTTTTGGGTTCATAGCAAATGCCGGCGTACCCTCCGCTCCTGTGTAGACGATTTGAGCAGGATTGTTGTCATCTTTGGACTGAATCGTAATGGCCTTATTGATTGCCAATGATTCACTCAACTGGTACTGACCCGCTGCTAGGAGAATCACATCGCCAGCTTGTGCAGCAGCTATTTTTACAGCCAAATCATTGTCCTCTGGTTTGACTTCCAAAATGCTTGGTTCTCTTTCTTCTTTCACATTCGAATACCAGTCTGCCCCATATTTGGTTTTGTCTAGTATCATCGGATCTGCGACAGGAGCCTTGGTCATCGCTCCTATGCTTGTATCATTTTCTCTAGAGTTTCCGAAAATGTCCGTCTTGATTTGATCAAACTCAAAACCCATGTATGCTTCCATCGCGGTGGTTGTAGTGGGCATAAACACGTTTTCACCTACTTTTTCCAGTTGCAAATCTGCTGTGCTTAATCCCTTTCTACCAGCAAAGCTTACACCTTGATTTTGGATAAAATTGCTGGCGAAGGTAACACCATCTGCTTGATCATGTTCTACGATTGGAGATGGGTCTCCTTGTTCGTTGTAAATGAGATTGTTGGCGACCACAGTACGGATCGGTCTTGCAGACCTGATTTCGGAGAGCGGCAATACTTCCTTTTGACTGATGTTGGTACCTACACCAAACTGCCATGGAGAGGGGCAGTTGACATACGTATTGTAAGCAACCACGACATCTGTTACTTGATTGTAACGATTGAGGGGAGATTTTGGAATCCCATTCATTACTGCAAGCGGGCTTCTAAAGCTCTTGCCTATCAAGTTATAAAAATAATTGTTGGTCACGACGTGTCCTGTGTTGATCAAACGAATCCCGCCAACATTTTCTGATTTGCCATCACCAATGAAATAGTTGCCATCGATGATACAGTAGTTACCGTGACGAGTCACGAGAGATCCCTCACTTTTGTAGAATACGTTATTTCTGAATTCGTTGAAATTGGTCTTACTTGAAATCACTTCTACTTCACCATTGCATTCCTCAAAGAGGTTGTTGGCTACTGTCGTATTGCTTGGCGACATGGAACTAAAGCTATCCCCCAGTTGTATAGTTTCGCCTTTTGGTCCTCCCTTTCTAGGGCGAGGTCCGAAGTGGTTGTTGACAATTTGGTGAAAATTCTTAATGTTTTTTCTTCCTTTGATCTCTACCCTGACTGTTGGGCCTTCGTTTGCCTTTCCTGCTAGGTAGCAATGATCCATTTGGTTGTTTCTACCCCAAAACTCAACCCAGTGATCCATTTTGTCTCGACTCAATTGGTTGTATCCATCGATTACCGAATTGGTAAAACGACAGTGGTTGGCCACTTGGTCCTTGTCAAATTTGAAATCTATCACTGTATTGGAAGGTGTATAGCCATTTCTAAAGTAAAGGCCACTGACCACCAAATATTGTCCACCAAATTTCAGATCCGAAATCCCTTCGATGAATACCTGTCCTGGTGTTTCGGCACGTAGTGTTATGGGTTGATCTTCGGTTCCTTGTCCATCAAATCTGATTTGGATATCTTTCCATACGCCATTGGCCATGATGATCTCATCACCTGCTTTGGCACTGTCAATTGCCGACTGTAACTCTACCGCATTTGTCACTACTAGCCCTTCCTTCTTCTCTGTCTTTTCTTGACAAGCTACTGCCAAGAAAAACAACCCTGCTAGTAAAATAATGTTCCTTTTCATTGCTCTTATTCTTTGAATTAAAATTCTATACTTCCTTTTGTTAAGCCTCGTTCCAAAGCCGTTGTACGGCTTGCAGATCCTTTTTCATGGCATCAAATACCACTTTTTTGTCTACTGTTATGTCTCGGTTTCCTTTTTCTGCTCCACCCAATGGATATTCGAGATGCAGGGAGACTGGTGGTTTCAAACCATAGTTTTTTAAAATTCTAAAGTACTTTTTGAAATCTACCATTCCTTGTCCTATAGGTACATTGATTGCCTCCCAATCACCATCTACTTTGCCCCACTTGTAATCTTTCAGTACGATAACCTTGATTTGTGATTGTAAAAGTTGGAGTCCGTTTTGCCAAGAAAATCCTCCTTCGACCATGGCGTGGCGAATATCATATTGTGTCCCAAAATACGCAGGGTCTGCGCTTTCCAAGATTTTTTTGACCTCCCAATATGACGCTCCTACATGTCGACCTGCATGGTTTTGATAACATCCCACGATCCCAAGGGACTGGTTTAGCTCACTCAACTTTTGAATTTGTTGGGCATATTGGTCTAGCTGGACATCCATCGGTTCAGCATCGCTGTATTTAAACCAGTTGGTGCGATAGTATTGTACGCGCTCTTTGGCTGCCGTCTGGATGACCTCTACATCTAGTGGGTTGCTGATTTTTTCGATACTGGTGGTGATCATCTGGCATTGAGAGCCACCAGCTTCAATTTCTCTGATCGCTTTGGGTAGATCCGCTTTTACAGACATGGGTTCCACGTGTCCTTTGGGTCTGACAGTCAGGTCTACACCATTGAAACCCATCTCAGCAGCCATCGACCCTGTGTCCTTGTAATCCAAAAACTGCAAGTGTTTGGAAAAAATGCTGACATGCAAGTTTTCATTCTCAAGATGAGAATCCCATGAAAATAAGGGTGTCGGCAGCAAAGGAATCAATCCTGCCGCCAATGATGTTTTCTTTATAAAATCTCTCCTAGAGGTCTTCATCAAGTCTTCCGTCTTCATGTTTTCAAAGCCATTTTTGGATTCCCAAAAATTGGTCAACCAATATAGAGAGATTATCCGAAAACAGAAAATAATAGGAAGACTAACCTAAATTTAACGAAAGTAAAAACGGACAACTGATCCAAGTGTAACGATATTTTGGAATGAATAAATGCTCTAAATGAAAGTATGTGCCACTTCAAATTGTTTTTCATTCCTTAATCTCAATTGAGGTTGATGATCTGGGTCTGTTGTGTTCTAATCCATACAAGGGATGAATGCATATAAGTCTCCAAAAACATGGTGCAATTATTTCTCGATTAAATCTGAGTTGATATAATACTCGTATATTGAGTAATTCCAATGATTAAACCAACAAATCAAATGTCAGAAAGTATTTCGATTGAACTCAATGCTGTTGCACCCATTTTTGATCTCATTGATATTTTTAACCGTCCCGTCAATTTGAAGGACTACCGAGGCAAAAGAGTCTTGGTGGCGTTTTTTAGACATGCGGGTTGCCCATTTTGCAACATACGTGTACACCGACTTCAAAAAAAACATGAGGAATTCAAAGCGATGGGTTTGGAAATGATTTTCTTTTTTGAGTCTGAAGCCAAAGTGCTATTGTCACATGAGTTTCATCAGGCAATCAACCCGATTCCTTTGATTTCTGATCCTGACAAAGTGTGGTACAACCAGTATGGAGTGGAGAGTTCTGCGCTCAAGTCGGGCATAAGTCATGCCACTACTTTCTTCCAAACTGTGGTTCAAGCCAAGATGAAAGGGTTGCCTGTCCACATGATGGAAGGCAAAGAGTCGATTAAAACCATACCTGCAGAATTTCTCATTGATGAAAAAGGCATTGTCAAAAAGGTACACTATGCCCGCAGTTTGACTGATCGTCTGGGGCTTGATATCATTGCCAAATTTGCGGAAACGGGTGCGGCATAGTTTTACTCACTGGGCTGCCAATTGGCATACAGAAACCTAGGCATAGACTGTTTCGACACAACGAAAATTCTCTATCTTTACATTCCACCTATACGTTCCAAATTATCTCCTAACAGCTAGCCCAATCTGCATTTATTACGAGAAAATTATGGTCAAATTAAGGATGCTAGTAGCAGAAGATGATGCTACACATGCGGCGAAGATGGAAATGTTGCTCGATGAGATGGGCTATGATGCCGTAGGCTTTTTTGACAATGCGCGTGATTTGCTGAAGGGTCTCAAGGAACTGGATCCGGACGTAGTGCTATTGGATATAGCGTTAGGCAAAAACGAGGATGGAGTAGATATTGCACGACAAATTCAGCAGATTCGTCCTACGCCATTTATTTTCGTGACCTCCTTTGATGATAAAACTACGCTGGACAGAGCTCTTGCCACTGGCCCCAATGCCTATCTGTTGAAACCCGTAGAAAGGGGCAATTTGCAAGCAGCGATTGAGTTGGCCGTGACTAAATTTGAACAATCTAACCGAGAAATTGCATCGCCTCAAAATTCTACTACATGGAATACCGATGTATTGATCAGAGACAGTTTCTTTTTGAAAAAGGGCAGTAAGCTAGAGAAGGTCCAAGTCAGCGACATACTATGGATCGAACTGGCAGATGAACGCTACTGTGAAGTGATCACAGCTACAGGCCAATACCATCTTCGCATCTCGCTCAAGGCCATGGAACAACAACTGAATCATCAAATGTTTTTACGCATTCATCGAGCATATATCGTGAATTTGAGCAGGATCAGCAGCATTGATGATACAGATTTGCTGATCACGCTAGAAGGTCGTGAAATTCCATTCGGACGAAGCTATAAAACTGAACTATTCAAGAGGCTGCAGATGCTGCTTTGAATCTTGATTTGTATATTTGACTTACCTATCCAAGCTGCAAATTTTCGACCCTATTCAATTACATGCATGTGCAAATTATGGTTTCTTACGGTATTATGCTTTTTATTATTTCATAATAATTACGCGCAACCGCCCCTCCTCCAACAGATGATCAAGGCACAGCAGGCAGACAACGAAATGCTGTTGGATTCCTTGATCAATCAAATGTACGCCGAATCCAGTACACTAGACTGGTCTTCCTATTTTGGTTGGTTGTCTGAGTCAGTGGAGACAGACTCTGCGTTGATAGAGTTTTACTATGACGTAGCAGCACCCGTCATCACAGGCAAAAGTGCCTCAGAAGCCATCGTGTTGATAGATGAGGGGATCCGTTTGAGTGAAGGGATCAATAGCAAGTTGCTGATAGCCGAAGGGCTAGAGTTAAAGGCATTTTCACTCAGTCAGTTTGGTCGATTTGATGAATCCATCACCTTGTTTTATCAAGCCTTGCGTTTGATCAATCCCAAGCTCCATGGTGGACTATACGCCAGTACTTTGGCCAACCTTGCCTCCACGCTCCACGAGATGGGCGACAATGAAAAGTCCATCGAATATCATCGCAAAAGCTTGGCCCATCAGCAAAGCACTGGAGATCTGCGAGGGGAAGCTCTGTCATATTTGGGACTGGGCAATTCCTACTCAGGGCTGCCAAATTATGACAGTTCGCTGTATTACTATGAAAAGACCGTCGAATTGTCCAAAGCAAATGGTTGGGATGATCTGGAAGCCTATAGCTATGGCAACATGGCCTCAGTCTATCTAGAGCAAGGCTTTTTAGAAAAAGTCATTGAATATCAAAAAAGAGGACTGGCTATGGAAGAAAAGCGCAACGACGAGTTAATTTCTATCGAGTCTCATGCCAACCTTGCCTCTGCCTATGCCCAACTTCAAAACAGAACGCTAGCCATGTATCATCTGCAGCGAGCCAAGCAAATAGGAGAAAAATACGGTGCATGGCATACCATGGTGATGGTCTATGAGATTGAATCAAAGGCTTATGAAATTTTTGGGCAGTATGATTTGGCACTGGCTGCATACAAACAGTTCAAAACCTTGGGCGATAGTTTGTCTGGCGTGGAAGTCCAACAAACCAAACTGGCCTTGCAAGAGCAATACGAAACAGAAAGGAAGGAAAATGAGATTTTGACCCTTCAGCAGCAAAACCAAGAAAATTTCTTAGCAATCGAGCAAGGTCGACTGGATATGCTACGCCTAAGTGTATTGGCAGGAGCGGCTATATTGACTTGCACTGGATTCATTTTTGGTTTTGTGCAAACACGAAAAGCCAAAAAAACTTTGGACAAACGAAACTTGCTGATTACAGATATCAACAAGAAACTGAATGCTTCGCAGAATGCCTTGATGGAAAGCAATCAAATGAAAGACAAGTTTTTCGCTCTGATTGCGCATGATTTGCGGGGACCATTGACTTCATTTCAAGGGATCGGCCGGATGCTAAACTATCAGATGAAAAGAGGCAATACAGAAAAAATAAGCCAACTCATCGAGCAGGTGGACAAGTCTGCGGACAAGGTCAATCATTTGCTGGACAATCTGCTCAAATGGGCACTAAACCAACTCGGAGCATTGCCATTTCAACCCCAAACTGTCAATGTACAACATTTGATAGATGACGTAGTGACTCTTTTTGCAACGAGTGCACGATCCAAAGAAATTGATTTGGTTGTCGAAACCGATTTTGAAGAGAGAGACATCATGGTCAAAGCTGACCTCAATATGCTGGGAACGGTACTTCGCAATTTGGTAAACAATGCCATCAAATTTACCCCTCATCATGGACGGGTGGTCATCTCTGTGTCAGTTGACGATGATCACGTCATACTACAAGTACGTGACTCTGGTATCGGCATGTCAAGCGAAGCAATCAGCCAAATCAACGAAATAAGCCTCAATCCAAGCTCGAAAGGTACGGATGGAGAAAAAGGTTCTGGACTCGGATTGATCCTTTGTAAAAAATTTGTACAAATGCATGGTGGCCACTTAAAAATCGAAGTAAACAACGGTACTGCTATTAGCTTCTCACTTGAGTCAGTAGCAGCACCCACCTTAAACACTACCATTGGCTAATCAGAATCCTGTTTTCATTCATGAAGCAATATGAACGGCTCATGAAGGAATTTGTATGACTCATGTAGATGTCACCAAAATTAGTTTTGCGTATGAAAGAAATTCACGGTTGATAATAAAAACGTGAATCAATGATCATACAATTTTTTACTTCCCTATTCCACCGACTCAGCGCAACTCTTGCCGAGTCATCCGCCATCTCAGCATGGCGCTTTGTCCCATCTCTCAAAACCAAGACAACACAGATGGCCGTGCTACTCTTGCTTACTACTGGATTGACCCAGGCGCAAGATCGCCCGTTCATCACGACTTGGAAAACGACTTGGCCCAATCAAACCATTCAAATACCATGGAACTGGGACACGTACAGCTTGGATTATACCGTAGACTGGGGTGATGGCACGATCGATACGCATGTAGCGAATAATGCTTCTCATACCTATGCCCAAACAGGAGTTTATGAAGTACAAATCAGTGGCTTCTTTGACGCCATATACATGCCAAGCGGTAGCAGTTCCAGCTTGCTCAGCATTGAGCAATGGGGAGACATTGAGTGGCGTACGATGAGCTATGCATTCGCAGGTGCCACTAACTTGCAGATCAATGCCACAGACGCACCGGATCTGTCAGCAGTGACGGACATGTCTGGGATGTTTCAAGGAGCCACATCACTAGATGCTGATCTAAGCACCTGGGATGTCAGTCAGGTAACCAATATGTCTAGCATGTTTTCTGGTGCCAGCTCATTTGATCAAAACCTAGGCAATTGGGATATCAGTAACGTGACCAATATGTCGGACATGCTTTACAATACCTCGCTTTCGATTTCCAACTATGACCAGACGCTCGCTGGGTGGGCATATCTGGACGCAGATGCTGGGGAAACAAAGATTCCTACCTACATATCCTTTTTCAACGCAAAGGGTCTCACTACCTGTGATCCGACTAGTAGATCAATCCTGATAGACACATACCATTGGAATATTTATGATGATAAAGTCTTGGCTGGTGGGATTATCCCAACTCTAGAGTCACTGCCTGCAATCGTGAGCAAACATGCAGTCCAATCCTTGATTCCTCCTACAGCGACAGATTGCAATGGGACTCCCATTACCGCTACTACAGATGCCACATTGCCAATTACCGATATACAAACTGTCACTTGGACATATATTTCAGCCAGCGGAGGTATAAGTACCCAAGAACAAAAGGTCTGGGTAGGCAGCCCCTTCACTACTACATGGGAAACAGCTAATGACATAGATGCCCAAAATTTCATTAAAGTCCCAATCAACAGTGGATTCAATTATAGCTATATAGTAGACTGGGGTGATGGCAGCACGGACAATACCCTCTACACCAACACCAAAGCACCGATCCATGAATATGCATTGGCAGGTACTTACACTGTTTCTATCTATGGACAATTCCCTGTTTTTTATGGTCCTGGAATCACTGATAGAACCAAACTACTGAGCATCGACCAATGGGGAGATATCGAGTGGGAGACGATGAATCGAGCATTCTCAAACATGACCAACATGACCTATCAGGCTACTGATGCACCTGATCTCTCCCAAGTGACTGACCTGTCCAATATGTTTAGCAATACGAAGGTATTCGACGCTGACCTCAGTGGATGGGATGTGAGTAACATCACCAATATGTCGTACATGTTTAGTTATGCATCTGCATTCAACCAAAACTTAGGCAGTTGGAACATCAGCAACGTAACCAACATGTATGGTATGTTGGATAATACGCTTCTATCTAGTTCGAACTATGACCAAACATTGACTGGCTGGTCCTTTCTAGACACAGATGCTGGGGAAGCAAAAGTTCCACGATGGGTGTCCTTAGGATCTTCTGGGCTTATATACTGTGATACAGACAGTCATTCGTCATTGACCAGCAGCTTTAGTTGGAATATCACTGGAGACAAAGCAGCAGAAGCAGGTATCATACCCGACAGCAAAACTTTGGATCCCGTAATCAGCAAAGAACCTCTTTCAAGCCTAACACCCCCTATGGCTATGTCCTGCGAGGGCGGAATCATTACTGCCACAACAGATGCCGTTTTCCCAATAAATAGCCCACAAACGATCACTTGGACTTACACCCACGATGAAGGAGGAACAACTACACAAGAACAGGAAGTTTGGGCAGGAAGACCCTTTGTCATGAAATGGCAAACCATGGATAGTTACAGCGGAAAATCAAATGTCATTCAGATACCTCTTAACCCATACAGTTCACTCGATTACAGCTACATAGTGGATTGGGGTGATGGTATTGTAGATCCTACAGTATATACCAAGGGAACAATGCCTTTACACGAATATACTTCATCCGGTACCTATACTATCTCTATATATGGCTATTTTCCAGCAGCATATCAAGGATACCTATATGACAGATCCAAATTCTTAAGCATCGAACAATGGGGTGATATCGAATGGAAAACGATGGCCTCAGCATTCGCTGATTTACCCAACATGGTTTGTAATGCCACGGATCTGCCGAATCTAACACAGGTGACGGATTTATCTTACATGTTTAGTAATGCAAAGTCATTCAACAGTGACCTGAGTCATTGGGATGTCAGTAACATTACCAATATGTCCAGTACGTTCAGCAATGCCTCTGCCTTTAATCAAAATTTGGGCAATTGGGATATTAGCAAGGTCAACTATATGTCTAACATGCTCAATGGCACGGCTCTATCTGTGTCGAACTATGATCAGACACTGGCTGGTTGGGCAACGTTAGATACTGAGGCAGGAGAGACAAATATTCCTATCAACATGTCCCTCGGTGCGAATGAATTAGTCTACTGTGATGGCACGAGTCGATCGCTGCTAGCTGATGTCAAATATTGGACAATTTCAGGTGACGAGACAGCAGAAGGCGGTATTGTGCCCGATAGCAAAACCTTGACATCAATATTCAGCACTGAATCTTTGGAAAGTCTGGTACCGCCAACAGCAACATCTTGTAGTGGAGAAGTGATTACGGCGACTACTGATGCTGTATTCCCTATCGACGCGCCTCAAACCGTCATCTGGACCTATACTAGCCAAGAGGGAGGAATCAACACCCAGTCACAATATGTCTTTGTGGGAGAACCTTTTGTCACTACATGGCAGACTTTAAGTGGTGAAGGATACAGCAATTTTGTGTACATCCCGATCATCACATGGAATGGTAACACATATAGTTTTAAGGTTGATTGGGGAGACGGCTCAGAGGATGACACCATATATACATCAGAATCTTTCCCTATACACGAGTATGAAACCGAAGGAAGCTATAGCGTGTCCATCTTTGGTCAATTCCCTGCAATAAGTGCTGGTAATGGTCCTGGAGCTGACTTACTGTTGAGCATAGATCAATGGGGGGATATTGAATGGAAATCTATGAACTATGCATTTGGTGGAGCATCGAATATGATCTACAAAGCAACAGATACACCCAACTTGTCAAATGTCACAAGCATGAGTGAAATGTTCTACAAAGCATCTTCATTCAATCACAATTTAGGAAACTGGGATATCAGCAATATCGAGGACATGGATGGAATGTTGGATGGCACGAACCTATCTGCTGAAAACTATGCCCTAACCTTAGCAGGATGGGCTACACTATCTGGTGACGAGACACAAATACCCGAAGATATCTATTTGGGTGCGGATGGCTTGATATACTGTGACGATACAGATAGAATAATATTAATTGAAACATACAATTGGGAAATAGAAGGGGATGCAGCTGCCGAAGGGGGTATTGTACCTGATGTCAGGGCATTGTCTGCTCTTGTTGGTAATGATGGAGGCACCATCGAAAGTTTAGTTGCTCCTACTGCCACTACTTGTACTGGCGAGACGATCACAGCTACGACAGATGTTCTCCTCCCTATTACTTCTTCGCAAACCATTGCATGGACATATACGTCGACAACAGGCGCTACAGCCACGCAAAACCAATATGCTTATGTAGGCAAGCCTTTTGTGACCACATGGGAGACCATGTCTGATTATGGAAAAACCAATGCCATTTATATCCCGATCAATTCTTGGGATGATTATACCTATAGTTTTTCAGTTGATTGGGGGGATGGTTCCTCAGACAATACAATATACACCGAGGATTCAAATCCTGTTCATGAATATGAAACTACAGGTCAATACACCGTCTCCATTTATGGTCAGTTTCCAGCCATATATGCTGATAATTGGGATGGACGGAGATTATTGAGTATTGATCAATGGGGAGATATCGAATGGGAGACCATGGAAGAAGCATTTGCATACGCAGAAAACATGGTGTACAAAGCGACAGATGTGCCCGATCTATCCAAGGTCACAAGCATGAGTGAAATGTTCTATTATGCATTATCTTTCGACGGAGATTTGAGTTCTTGGGATGTAAGCCAAGTAGAAGATATGTATTCTATGCTTTACCGTGCTTCGTCATTTGATCATAACCTCGCATCATGGGATATCAGTTCTGTCACAGATATGGATCGTATGCTCAGTCGCTCTGGGCTTTCTTTACAAAACTATTCCTTGACTCTAGCAGGCTGGGCTACTCTGGATACAGAGGCAGGCGAAATAAAAATCCCCACGGGCATTGAACTTGGATCAGACGAATTGTATTACTGTGATGAAACCTATAGGAATCTCCTAATTGATACTTATAGTTGGGACATCTATGATGATGAGCAAAACTGCCCTCCGACGATTTCGGAGGTGCTGGAGGATATAGTGGGTGCATGTAGCGTAGACATGCCTGCTACACTGCCAACTGCCTATGATGAAGAGAATAACGAAATCATCACAGGTGTGACGAATGCGGCATTCCCAATCTATGCAAACACGGAGATTACATGGATATTTACAGATCGTGAGGGCAACAGCTCTACGCAGACACAACAAGTAATCATCACTGATGATACCGCTCCAGCTCCTGACATGGCTACATTACCCACCCTAAGTAGCCAATGTGACCCAATAACATCGCTCCTAGCACCAACCGCTACGGATCTTTGTAGTGGATCAATCACTGGGACAACGGATATCGTACTGCCAATCACTGAGTCGACAATGGTTACTTGGACGTTCACCGATGCAGCTGGGAATCAAACCACACAGACGCAAACAGTCACCATCGAAGACACAACTGCACCTGTAGCCAATGTAGCTTCACTTGAAACAATAACTGGAGAATGTACCATTGCTGCTAATGCCATTACAGTTCCTCTTGCGACGGACAATTGCAATGGCGAGATAATAGCCACTACAGAAACCGTCTTCCCAATCACTGCTACCACCACTGTCACATGGGTCTATACAGATGGATTAGGCAATCAATCTTCTCAAACACAAGAAGTAATCATCGAGTGTGCGACTTTAGGTGTAGATGAGACATTTGCCTCCGTGGAGATTTATCCCAACCCAGCCTCTGCTTCATTTAGCTTGTCTAGTCAAGAAGAGGCAAATACAGTAATCATCATGGATGTCAGTGGTCATACGGTAAAGCAATTTACCCAGTCACAACACAACTACGACATCAGAGAATTACCTGTTGGTATTTACCTTGTTGAGTTTTATCTGAGTGGAACCAAACAGGTGAGAAGATTGATAAAACAATAATTTCACAACATCTTTTATTATCACAACAACAGAAAGACAGCCTTGCAAGGGGCTGTCTTTTTTTTGGTAGACTGCCGAAAGTACAACCTGGACAAAGCATACAAAAAGTATTTTGCAACACTGCCAAATGTGATAAATTGCAGAATAATTTTGATCTAAAAGAATGACACGATTGCCCGCCGAATGGGAAGCCCAAAGTTTTATCCAATATACCTTTCCTCATCGTAACAGCGACTGGGCGTACATGTATGATGAAGTCGTAGTTTGTTTCGTCCGTATCATTGAGGCCACCGCACGTTTTGAGCCAGTATTGGTGGTTTGTCATGATGAAAGGGAAGTCTCAGCCCATTTTGCGAATCGCACGAAATTTCCAATCCATTTTCAGACTATAGAGGCCAATGACACGTGGGCAAGAGATCATGCTGCGATCACTGTCTTGGATGGCGACAAGCCTACATTATTGGATTTTACCTTCAATGGCTGGGGACAAAAATTTGAGGCAAGTCTGGACAATCAGATCACCAGAAATCTAGGCACCAATCGATTCTCGTCTCTTACGATCCAAACGGAAGATTTTGTACTAGAAGGTGGTGCCATAGAATCAGATGGCCAGGGGACTTTGCTCACTACGACAGAGTGCTTGCTCTCACCCTATCGCAACCCCAAAATGTCTCAGTCTGAGATAGAAACCTATCTGAAAAAGACTTTCGGTCTTCAAAAAGTGCTATGGCTCGATCATGGTTATTTGGCCGGTGACGACACAGATTCGCACATTGACACCCTAGCCAGATTGTGTACACCTAATATCATTGCCTATGTCAAATGTGATGATCCAACAGATGAGCACTACGTAGCACTCCAGCAGATGGAAGCCCAACTCAAGACTTTTAGCAATGCAGCAGGGGAAACTTACCAGTTGGTTGCCTTGCCATGGCCTGATGCTTGCTTTGATGCAGATGGTAACAGACTGCCTGCTACCTATGCCAACTTTCTGATAGTCAATGGAGCAGTACTCGTACCGACTTATGACGTAGCTCAAGATCAAAATGCCTTGGATATCATTCAAGGAATCTTTCCCGATAGGGAAATCGTAGGATTAGACTGTAGGCCACTCATAGACCAGCATGGTTCGCTGCATTGTATATCTATGCAATTTCCTGTACAGGTTGAAATGAATCAACGTTGAATCCAGAGAGCTTTTTCAAAAAACACTATTTTGCATCTAAATTGTCACCCAAACATATCTACACCATGAGCAAATTGAAAGTCGGTATTGTACAACAAACTTGTTCGACAGACAAGCAAGCCAACATAGACAAGAGCATCGCGGGCATCCGACAGTGCGTGTCAGAGGGAGCCGAATTGGTTGTCCTTCAAGAGCTACACTGCGGCATCTATTTTTGCCAAGCTGAGGAGGTAGAGATGTTTGATTGGGCGGAGACTTTGCCAGGGCCATCGTATCAGCAATTTTCGGCGATAGCCAAGGAATTGAAAATCGTCTTGGTGACTTCTTTGTTCGAGAAGCGCGCCCCAGGTATCTATCACAATACTGCCGTGGTGTTTGAAAAGGATGGAACAGAGGCTGGGCGCTACCGCAAAATGCACATCCCAGATGATCCAGCCTATTACGAAAAATTCTACTTCACGCCAGGCGACATGGGCTTTGAGCCGATTCAGACCTCTGTTGGCAAACTTGGAGTCCTAGTATGCTGGGATCAGTGGTATCCTGAGGCAGCACGCTTGATGGCGATGGCCGGAGCAGAGATGTTGATCTACCCGACAGCCATTGGCTATGAAAGCAGCGATGCGGAGGCCGAAAAATCTCGTCAGCGTGGGGCATGGATGATTTCACAGCGCGGACATGCAGTAGCCAATGGGTTGCCTGTCATCTCTGTCAATCGAGTCGGCATAGAGCCAGACTGGTCTGGTGTGACCAAAGGCATAGAGTTTTGGGGGACGAGCTTCGTGGCGGGCCCACAAGGGGAAATCCTCTGGGAGGCGGATCAACAATCTGAATTGAATCAGGTGATAGAAATCGACAAAGCTAGAACTGAAGAAGTACGCAGAATCTGGCCATTCTTCCGTGACCGTCGCATTGATGCCTATGGTGATATCACGAAGAGGTATAGGGATTAATTCTTTGACTCACAAAGTAATCCACTTCACTGGAAAAACCCATTTGACACCACTTCATTCAGCCGTCATTTGATTGTACACTATTTCTATCTTTTCCCAATCATCCTTATTCATCCATCGGTATAAGTAATAGGTGCATGCATCAGCCATATTTTTGAGAACGCTTCTGCGTTTGAGAGAATCGAGAATTTGCTCCACCAGCAGTGTTTCTTCGAATCCAGTCCATTCGCCTGCTACCCGAAGCATGTTAGGTAAGAGAACAGGAAACACCTCATGCTTATCTATTAATCTCACCTCTTCCAAAGTGTAGGGACTATCAATGATGCTCTTTGCAATCTGATAATAGTCTGATTCTTGCAGTGCTGTATCCAGATACAAGTTGGACAGTGCGACCCAAATAGGTCTTCGTGCTGCTATGTCTAGGACAGGTTTTTTCAAAGGATTCAAAATACTTATCGATATATTACTAATCTAGCTTATTTTTAGACTTAGCTACCAATCTGAGCATCGTCTTGTTTTCCAAAAAGTGCATTTCATAGATCACATATGAACCCAGAAAACCATTACGTCAACCGCAGCAACTGGCTGAGAGCAGCAATATTGGGCGCCAATGATGGCATCATCTCTACTGCGAGCATCGTCATCGGTGTGGCGGCAGCTAGTAGTACCCGAGAACCTGTGATTTTAGCAGGTGTGGCTGGATTGGTCGCAGGAGCGCTTTCGATGGCAGCCGGAGAATATGTGTCTGTCAGTTCACAGGCGGATTTAGAAAGTGCAGATCTACATCGAGAGCAGCAGGAGCTAGATGAAATGCCTGAAGCAGAGATGCACGAATTAGCCAAAATTTACGAAAGAAGAGGGCTAGATAAAACTCTCGCGATGGAGGTTGCCAAACAGCTCCATGAACATGATGCACTCGCCGCACATGCCCGAGACGAACTCGGGATCAATGAAATCACCCAAGCCAAGCCACTGCAAGCTGCCCTTGCTTCTGGAGCAGCTTTTCATTTTTGGAGGTGTATTACCTGTCTTGGTTGCACTTTTTGCTCCAGTCCAACCTATGGTTTATCTTCAATATGCTTTTGCTTTGGTCTTTCTGATTTTGTTGGGCACCATCGCTGCTAAAACCGGAGGATCAGATGTCCTCAAAGCCGTGATGCGTATTACCTTCTGGGGCACAGTCGCCATGGGTATCACCGCTGGTATTGGCTATCTGTTTGGAGTGAACATGGCCGGATAGCTTTATCCAAGCAATGACACATATCAGTGTATTAGCTCAGTATTACATAGTAAAAACGCAATCATATCTTTCATAATTACACCATTATGTCGTAAAACATAAATAATCATTGGTATAACCTAAAATCAAATTGATTTAACTAATCATTTCTTCTATATACATTATCATTTCTCCGATTTTTCTGATCGTTCTTACTATAAATATTATCGTTCAAATTATAAAGCATAGCGATTGTGCTAAATATCTAATCATTCATGCTTTTTGTCTAAGTGATTGTATGAATATACTTATCAAAAAATCTTTTTTTCTAAACGATTGGGAGAATACGATGAAAAGGTCGATGTGAAATCCCATCGACCTTGTTACAAAAACCAACCTTTATCCTTATGCAGATACGGCTTGCAATTCTTGCGCTGCAGGAAAATCAATTGCAAATTTTCCTAATCCAAAAAGGTAGTTACTTATCGTTTTGTCTCCAATCAATAGTACCACATCAACTAGGTTTTCTTTGGTATATCCAGCGGCAAAAAATGCATCAATTGGCGCTTGATCTGCTTGTCCTTTGTTGATGGCAGCATTTTGTACCAACTGAGCCAAAGCATCCAGTTTGCTATCAAAATGTGCACTGCCTGATCTGATTTCTAAGATTTGCTCGTCTGTGAACCCGTTCATCTTGGACACTGCTGTATGTGCTGCTTTACAGTAATCACAATTGTTGGTTTCGCTTACGATTAGGTTCACGACTTCTTTCTCTTTGTTGTTGAGAGATGTTTTTCTGTTGCTGAGTGTGAGGTAATCAGCCAAAGCTGTTTCGGCATGTGTGTACGCAGTATATAGGTTGGGTACGAATCCTACAGCTGATTTGAGTTGGTCAAAAATCTGTTGGTTTGCTTCAGATACTTGCTCTCTTGTTTTGGTTTCTAAATTTGCCATTGTCTTGTTATTTATGTTTTCAGAATTGTTTCTGAATGTATAAACTGGCAATAGCCGCTTGGGTAATGGTACAGTCTTCCCGATTGCTGGTGGATACTTCCCTAATCTTGCACTTTTTGCATTTGCTTGTACTCCATAGGAGAAAGTCCAGAGATTTTTTTGAATAGCTTATTAAAAGCAGACGCATCATCAAAGCCCAATTCATAGGCTGTTTCCTTTGCTGTTTTGTCTGTTTTCAATAAAATCCGTTTGGCCTCTGCAATGAGTCGTTCATGAATGATGCGCAAAGGACTCTTGTCGCTGTGTTGAGAAAATGAATTGGCGAGTGTCTTGGGAGACTTGTTGAGCATATCAGCATATGCGGAGACGTTTTTGACCGTCTTGAAATGTTTGTCAACCAACAGAGTATAGGCACGAACCAAATCAGAAGAGCCGCTGCTGGTGGGTTGCATGGCTAGTTGTTCTTTTGCTAGTCGGGTACATTTGATAATCATACGAGTGAGTAACATCTGCAGCATCTCGCCTTGCACCGTATCCTGTGTATCAAATTCCTCCTCAAAAACCAGAAACAAGCTCTGCATTTTGACTGTTTCAGGTTCACTTAGCTGGATTAAGGGTATTTCCTTTGTGCCATAAAAAATTATACCATTGCACGAGACCTCTTCTTCATGATCTCGGAGACAATAAAATTCTCTGTTGAATGACAAAGTAATGAGTCCCTTTTGCCAAAAAAGGACAATTACCTCTTGCAGCTCAGTCGCTGTGGTGATGTGATTGGGTAATAAACTGACAGGGAATCCATTGACCCGCAACAAGATAGTTTGATCGGATTGATTCCAAAACAGATGATTCATCCCTTTTTTGATGACACGGTTTTCAGTGATCAAATCTATTTGATCTGTCAATCTCAAAAATGACTGTAACTGTTTGTCTTTATATTCTAGGTACATATTGGTATGGAACTATTGCCTATCAACACATTAGCAGCTTATAAGTTCCATGTTTTGAATCATTCGTACTGATTTTCTCACTACTCAGGGCTATCAATCATTTCCACATTCACAACTTGAGACAGAGGAAAAACAGAAGGGCCAAATTGGTTGGAAATCGCCACATCAGTCGCGTCACGTCCATAGCCTACTGAGACATATCCTCCCTTGACTCCTGTATGTACTGCATCAAAGGTGTACCATCGCCCACCGACATAGGCCTCAAACCAAGCATGCAGATCCATGGGCTTCAGATCATAGAGATAACCTACAACCATACGCGCGGGGATACTCAGGCTGCGACACAAGGCAATCCCCAAATGTGCCAAATCCCTACAAACACCCGATTGTTTGAGATTGACCTCTACAGCGGACATGGGGTAATTGCTACTGCCTGGGATGTAGCTGATATTCGTCCGCAACCAGTCTTCAATCGCCTGAACCTGATCATAGCCTGGAGTCAGACCTGCCGTGATCTCACAAGCCATGTCACCAAAACGATCCGATTCGCAATACCTACTCGGCAGCAAGTAACTCAACACAAAATCAGGCAGATACTGTACCTCCACGAACGGTGCGCCCGGCACTTGATCCATGAGATCGACAGTCTTGACCTCTGCAGAGGTATGTACCGAAAAAATCCCAGGAGGAGCGACCATCCGTTGACAAAGGTTGCTATAGCTGTCTGTGTATTCAAACACAGGGACATGTGGTGTGATTTTGTATTCTTCCTTAGCGACCCACTGCTGTGCGCCACTACGCGGACGCAGCATCAGGATAAATGGAGTAGGTACAGCAATTTCAAATGACAATTCACAACTGGTTCTCAACCACATAATCCAAAAAATCTAAGTGAAGAATTGCGCGATCCAATTCCGTTTCAATATCGAAATAAAATGCTACCAAATGTGAGGTTTGATTAGAAATACGCACATGTTTTTTCACAGTTTATCAAATGCTGCTTTTTGACTCCTACCGAAGATAAAATCCCTCCATAAATGCACTTGATCTGAGCTTGCAGTTTAAATTCGTATCTTATAAACCCGCGTTCGATTCTTAAAGAGTGCTCATGATCCACAAGAGGGTAGAAAGACCATTCAAGGGTACTCTTTCTTGATCATAAGCAAAACGAATAGTACATTAAATCCTTCAAAAAGGACATTGAAGGGATATTCAAAATCGAACTCAGGTTATAAAACGAAGCAATAAAGATGGGATATTTTGACGAACAGGTTTTTACGGGAGTAGATTTTGGGAAAGAAGAATGGCAAAAAGGGGAATATGTAGACTCTAAGTTCGTCAATTGTCGAATGTCCAGTCTCGACTTGTCAGGAGATACTTTTGACAATTGTGAATTCATCGGTTGCGATTTGAGCTTATGCAAAATTGATCATACTGCTTTCAAAGAGGTGGATTTCAAAGACTGTAAACTGATGGGGTTACATTTTAGTGATTGCAATGCCTTCCTTTTGACTTTTCGGTTTACGGATTGTATTCTAGACTTTTCTTCCTTCTTTAAATTGAAAATCAAGCAGAGCAAATTCACGAATTGTAAAATGGAAAAGGTGGATTTTGTAGAAGCAGATCTGACAGGATCTACATTCAACAACTGTGATTTGGCTCAAGCTGTATTCAATAGAACGATTCTTGAGAAATGCGATTTTCGCAGTTCATACAATCTAGCACTTGATCCAGAAGACAACAGAATCAAGGCAGCCAAATTCTCAACAGAAGGTGCATTAGGGCTACTGGAGAAGTACAACATCACGATAGAAAGGTAAAACTCTTCTCAACCCTTCCATTCAGATTTAGTCTTGTGGAAGAAAATTGATGAATTGCTAATATTTTGAAAAGCTATCGCGCCCAATTCATGCATCTTTTGACAGCATTGTGCCAGCCTTCATACAACTTGTTTCTGGTATATTCGTCCATTTTGGGCTTGAAAGTTTTGTCAATGGTTCTTTTGTTCATCAACGAATCAATGTTCCAAATCCCGGCTGTGATTCCTGCCAAGTATGCCGCACCAGTCACTGTTGATTCAATATTTGCTGGCCGCTCTACCAGTATCCCCATGATGTCTGCTTGAAATTGCATCAGGTAATTGTTGGCACTCGCACCACCATCTACCATCAGGTGGGTAATCTTGAGCCCTGAGTCTGCTGCCATGGCTTGCAGTACATCTCTGGTTTGGTAGGCCATGGAGTCCAAGGTGGCTTTGATGATGTCATTTTGATTGGTCTCACGGGTGAGACCAAACATACCTCCTCGCGCATAAGAATCCCAAAATGGTGCCCCCAATCCAGCAAATGCGGGCACTACATAGACACCTGACTCAGGATTGGCGTTCTTTGCGATGGCCTCAGTATCAGAAGCAGAGATAATCAATTTCAATCCATCTCTCAACCACTGCACCGCAGCTCCAGCGATAAAGACACTGCCTTCCAACGCATAATCTATCTTGCCATTAAAGCCCAAAGCGATTGTTGTAAGCAATCCGTTTTTTGAATACTGAATTTTTTCGCCTGTGTTCATCAGGATGAAACAACCCGTGCCATAAGTGTTTTTGGCTTGCCCAGGTTCTATACAACCTTGACCAAAAAGAGAGGCTTGCTGATCCCCAGCGACACCTGTGATCTGGATATTGGCTCCAGCGAGTTTGGCTGTCCCAAAGAAATAACCAGAATGCGTCACATCTGGTAGCATCTCTCTCGGGATATTAAATTTCTCCAGCAATTCATCATCCCATTTGAGCTCCACTATATTGAAAAGCATGGTACGTGAGGCATTGGTAAAATCAGTGATGTGAGATTCTCCTTCTGTCAAATTCCAAATTAACCATGTGTCTATGGTGCCGAAAAGCAATTCTCCATTTTCGGCTTTCTTTCTCGCACCAGAGACATTGTCTAGAATCCACTGGAGCTTGGTTGCCGAAAAATACGGATCTACAATGAGACCCGTTGTTTCTTTGACATAGGCCTCCAAGCCCTCTTCTTCAAACTTCAAGTCTTTACAAATCTCTGAGGTCCTGGTGTCTTGCCATGAGATGCAATTGTAGATCGGTCTTCCACTTCTTTTCTCCCACACGACTACAGATTCACGCTGGTTGGAAATACCTATGGCTGATACGTCACTGATGCTGACTTTGGTCTTTTTTAGCACTTCGTAGATCATCTCTACTTGATCCTTGATCATGACTTTGGGATCATGCTCCACCCATCCTGGTTGAGGGGAAGTTTGCTTTAGTTCTTTCTGTGCTATGCCAATCATTTTTGCTTTTTGATCGAAAATCGCTGCTCGCAAGCTGGTCGTTCCTAGATCTAAAGCCAGTACGTATTGCTTCATATTCTCAAATATCAGTGAATTTAATGAGATATCTAATAGATTAATTTATGATTTTTTCCATGTAAATGCTAATGAGTTGCTGATAACTGTTGTGCAAACTCCAAAGTATGAAAACTAATTCTCCCTACCTGATCGAGATGTAAGAGCAAATCACTGTGACATTGAATCAGAAGAAATTTGGGTGAACAAAAAAAGCCCAGATATGAACGTATCTGGGCCAAACTCAAAACATAACCAATCAACTAATCTATGGGTCCCTGCTGGACCATAAACTATGAAACTTGTAATCTAAAACTCGATAGGTTATAGGCAAGCCCTGTGCCAAACTCGAAAGCGAGTTGTTAAAATAGGTGAAATGCCTAGCCAATGGCTCACATGACCATCAGCTGATAGCTTTTGACTAGGTTGATGAATTCCACGCGATAGCCATTTTCATCCTTGCCTTTTGATGCTTGTGCCATAGCTAGAATGTCTTTGGTACTGATGTCACCCTTGAATGCTGAGTCTCTCAAAATCATACCAAATGCTGCGACACTTGCTGACCATCTGAAATTATCAGAGATTTGATCAAGATCGACAGGTTGATCCAAAAGCGGATGTTCAATCAGTTGGCTCTTGCTGCTCTTTGGGTCTTTGTAGCGCAATTTCACCATCATGAGTTCGTCGCTTTGGTAGGCTGATTCGTCTATCTCCATTTTTTGATATTTCAATTCATCCACTGGACTGAACTCACTCTTGACACCTACGGGGATGATTTCGTAGAGAGCGGTCACGGTGTGTCCAGCTCCCAATTCTCCTGCATCCTTTTTGTCGTTGTTGAAGTCTTCGTCACGCAAAGCGCGATTTTCGTATCCAATCAATCTATAAGCTTGTACTTTGGTAGGATTGAATTCTACCTGAATTTTGACATCCTTGGCAATGGTGAATAGGGTACCTCCAAACTCATTGACGAGTACTTTTTTGGCTTCCAGAATGTTGTCTATGTAGGCATAGTTGCCGTTACCCTTGTCGGCAATGGTTTCCATTTTGGCATCCTTGTAGTTGCCCATCCCAAATCCTAAAACTGTGAGAAAAACGCCTTCTTCTCTTTTTTGCTCGATCAATCTTTCCATCCCTGCATCACTTGATTCTCCGACATTGAAGTCTCCATCAGTCGCGAGGATGATTCGGTTGTTGCCATTGGGCTTGAAGTAATCTTGCGCGACTTTGTAGGCAAGGTTGATGCCTGCTCCACCTGCAGTAGACCCGCCTGCTTGTAGGTTATCTAGGGCACGGATAATGGTTTCTTTTTCGTCTCCAGGCGTAGACGGGAGCACTAATCCTGCTGCCCCTGCATATACGACGATCGCTACACGATCCTGTGGTCTCAATTGCTGTACGAGCAATTTGAAGCCAGACTTCAA
Source organism: Reichenbachiella agarivorans (assembly GCF_025502585.1). Lineage (NCBI taxonomy): Bacteria > Pseudomonadati > Bacteroidota > Cytophagia > Cytophagales > Reichenbachiellaceae > Reichenbachiella > Reichenbachiella agarivorans. The sequence continues at coordinate 1,281,046 of NZ_CP106679.1, forward strand.
CAGCGGCAGTTTGTTGGCGTCACTCATTGATCCAGACACATCTAGCAGAAAAACCAAGTTGGAAGCAGGTAGATCATCTGTGGGGATATGCTTGCCTTGTAGACCGATATGTACCAGTTTGTGTTTTTCGTTCCACGGTGCGGGAGCGATCTCGGTGTTGATAGAAAAAGGATCGTTGCCTGTAGGTTCGGAATAGTCATAGTTGAAATAGTTGATCATTTCTTCGATTCTCACAGCATCTTTGGGAGGCTTTTGCCCATTGTTGATGAAGCGACGCATGTTGCTGTATGAGGCGGCATCCACATCTATGGAGAAGGTAGACAGAGGTTTGTTTTTGACTGCCAAAAAGATGTTTTCATTGATAGCATCATAGTCTTCGGTGTTGTGGAGGTAGGCAGCATCCTGCTCGTAGTGATGCATAGGGGCAGCTTGAGAAGATTTCATAGAGAACGCTATCTCTTTCTTTCTTGACCTCCCATAGTCAATTACGACTACTTCTTCCAATTCTGCTTGATCGCTGATCATAGAGATGTTGATAATGGACTGGTTTTTCACTTCTACTTCTTGACTTTCATATCCAATGAAAGAAAAAACAAGAAACTGTTTGCCTGTAGTTGGCACTGTGATTTTGTAGTTTCCTTTCAGGTCTGTGATCGTCCCTGTGACGGATCCCTTGATCAATACATTGACTCCAGCGATGGGTTGTCCATCGTCAGCAGACGTGACTTGTCCGGTGATTTCTTGGTCTAGGCTTGGTGACATAGCAGCAGTAGCTATCATCAGCGTCATCATTAATATGGTTATTTGTCTCATCGTTTTTGTATTTATGTAAAACATTTTGACAGTAGGATGCAGGGTCCTTGCGGATTCCATAAAATCTTTTGAAAAAATTCATAGATTGAGCCCAAATAGAGAAAATTAAGTAGATAATCAATATTGCCAGAGCAGCAGACAGATAGTGACCAGACATTGCTGGAGGACTTCCAGCAGGACGGAGATATTTCCATCTTGGGGGAGCTGTACCAGCGCCACATGCATCTAGTCTATGGTGTGAGTCTGAAGTATCTCAAAAACCGTGAGGAGGCACAGGATGCGGTGAGCAATATTTTTGAAGAGCTACTCGCCAAAGTCAAAAAACATCAAATAGATAATTTTAAGAGTTGGCTCTATGTACTGACCAAAAACCACTGTCTGATGGCACTCAGAAAGCAGAGTACTAAAACTTCATCCTTAGATTTTTCGGATTCCTTTATGGAAAATAGCTTGGCGGAGCATCCTAGTGAAAAAATAGATCTGGAAGACAATCTCGTAAGATTAGAACAATGCATCAGTCAATTGAAGGCCGATCAGCGCAGTTGCGTAGAGCTATTTTATCTACAAAAGAAATGCTATCAGGAGATTGTGGATGTGACACACTTTCAATTGAAGAAAGTGAAGAGCTACATACAGAACGGGAAAAGAAATTTAAAACTATGCATGGAGCAGAGTGAGTAAGGATAAAAACCATAGTGCCCCTTTGACAGAGCTGTCAGCCGAGAGGATGCAAGCCTATTTGGATAATACACTCAGCAATTCGGATCGTCATGCCGTAGAGCGATACCTTTTGGATCATCCCTTCGAAGCAGAAGCCATGCAAGGCTATGAGCATGTGTCCATTGACATGAAACAAGACCTTTCGATTTTGTCTCAGAGAATAGACGATGTCCTAGAGCAAAAGGGTCGAAAAGTCATTCCTCTCTGGAAAAGGTCAATTGCTATTGCCGCGGCGATTACTGTATTGCTGGTAGGTTCATTTGCGATTTTCGAGCTGTTTGACGTGACAAAGCAAAATGGGCAAATCGGAATGAATGAGCCTGTAGAAAAAGTAGAGGAGATAAAGGAAGCGAACCCTACAAAAGCCACACCCGAAGACTCAGAAACGGTAGTTGAAAAACAAGAAGAGCATGCGGTAAGTCCAAAGCCAACCGAATCACCACGTAAAAAAACTCCCAAAAAAGTAGTCGAGCATGTTGCCAAAGAAGAGCGGAAAGAAAATGATGAGGACATGGTAGCCATAGAGATGGACTATGTCGCAGACTATGCCACACCAGAGCAACAAGATACCCAAGAGAATGTAGTCACAGAAATAGAGTCCACCACAGAGCTGAATGAGAGCTATGCCTCTGGCAGTGCTCTTAGATCTGCTCCTAGCGCAAAGATGAAAAAGTCTAGTGCAAAGCTAGAAAGGAGCAGTATCTCAGACCCTAAAATGGTCAAGGGTCTGGTGGTAGATAGCGAAATGGAGCCCATCGCAGGAGCAACTGTCATCGTCAAACAAACAGGCGAAGCAGCCATCACCGATCTCAACGGGGAGTTTCAGATTCCTGTACATAGTGAGGACGACATGTTGTCGGTGAGTTTCATAGGATTCAACACCCAAGACATCGTCGTAGGAGAGCAGGACAGCATCCGTGCTACCATGAGTCTGGACATGGCCTCACTAGATGAGGTGGTCGTGGTGGGCTATGGCACAGAGCAGCCAGCTAGCTCCTCAGCTACACCAGATGGTGGCTACCGTGCATTCAAACAATACCTAAAGGACGATCTCGTCTACCCCAGATGGGCCAAAGCACAAAAGATAGAGGGCAAGGTAACACTACGCTTTCGCGTAAAAACCAATGGAGAATTGGCAGACTTTGAGATCCTAGAGGGACTAGGCTATGGCTGTGACGAGGAGGCCATCCGACTGATAGAGGAAGGCCCAGATTGGACACCCGCCAGAGAAAACGGCAGCCCTAAGGAGTCTGTGGTCAATGTCAAAGTGAGATTCGAATTGTAATCAGGTGCAGACAAAATAGCTGTCTTCCAATGGAATAGCTCGATAAATTGATTATTTTAGGTAACGAAATTTATTTTGTCACCTAGCCAACCAACCATGAAATATTCCCTCACTGCCCTACTATGGCTCAGCTGCTGGAGCCTATCTGCACAAGTCAATGATGATTTTTCGGATGGAGATTTTACTGCTAGTCCTGTTTGGAGTGGTGATGTCTCACAGTTTGAAATCGAAGGAAATCAACTCAACTCAAATGGACCAAGTGCCTCTGCTGTTCTCCATTTGTCAACAGCCAATGACATCATGGATTATGCGCGATGGGAGTTTTTGGTTGAATTAAAGTTTGCCCCATCTGGAACCAACAAAGCTCGTATTTACCTTGTGTCCAATAGACAAAATCTTGAAGGAGATCTCAATGGGTACTTTATTGAAATAGGACAGAGCAATGAAGATTACATCAATTTTTATAGGCAAGACGGTTCATCGTCAACCCTGCTCTTTACAAGTTCGACTTTCTATTCTGGAAATGTACTGGTGAGAATACAGATCACCAGATCAGCCTACGGTGTTTGGTCGATTGCTGCAGATCCTTTAGGTGGATCAACCTTTGATTCAGAGGGTGTACGGTTTGTAGACAATACTTATACTGCTACCTCCTATTTCGGAGTGGTTGCTTTTCATACCTCCACCAATAAATCCAACTTTTACTTTGACGACATCCACGTCACGACATACGAACCCAGTGCAGGTGAGACAGGACCAATTATTGATTCGTTGGTGGTGAGCAGTGCCAATCTTCTGGAACTGTACTTTGCACAAAACTTTGATGTGATGTCAGTCACTGATCCAGACAATTACAAAGTCGGCGGAGTAAGCCCTATCTCTGTTTTCGTAGATAGCGAAACAACGAAAATGGTGAATCTGATCTTTCAATCTGATTTTGATCCCAACAAAACCCTCAAACTAGAAGTCAATGGCGTCAAAGATGAAAGTGGCAGTCCCTTTCCCCGTCACTCATTGGCGTTTTTATATGACACATCCCCGCCCAAAATAGATCACCTTGAAGTACTGAGTTCGACTTCCATTAAAATCAAGTTCAAAGAAAGAGTTGAAAGGCAATCCGCAGAGACACGACAAAACTACGAGTATGATGATGTGTACCCTATGTATGTGGAACTAATAGGAGACTCGGTGGTTGTTTTGGAATTTCGAGATGCATTCGTGCCTGAGACACTCTTTGATCTCTACATTGATGAGGTAGAAGATTGGTACGGCAATGCTATTCAAACCCGAATCAAGACTCCTTTTGTTTATGATATTTTGCCTCCCAGATTGGACAGTGCCTTTGTAAAATCACCGCAAGAAATAGTTCTGCTATTCCATGAAAGGCTGAATGAATCCATATCGCAAGAAACGAACCGTTTTCTTTTGGATGGAATGAATCCAAGTATTATACAACTCGAAACAGAGTTTGGAAAAAAATTGACACTGAATTTTGCAGTGGATATCCCAGTGCAAGCACATTTATCTCTGCACATTTCAGAGGTCATGGATATGCTAGGAAATAAAACGGAAGATCAAACGATTAACATCGACAGTGACCTTTTCCGAGTAGGAGAGCTCGTTGTATTGAATCATAGACAGTTGAAATTAGTATTTAACAATGTGCCTAGTACAACAGGCAGTCAACTGTCAAACTATCTTTTGACCCATGGCAATATTGAATCCGTAGCTGTTGATGGTAGGGAGGTGTGCCTGACTTTTGCTGAGAGTCTGATCCTTGGAGAAAGCTATGAACTGAACATGACGGGTGTAGCAGATACCGATGGCCGAAATCTAGTAACACAGACAATCCATTTTGATTTTGATCCTCAGTTTGTAGCAGCGAGAATCATCGGTATGAAGGAAATAGAAATGACTTTCTCCACAAGTTTTGACATCAACGGCTTGATCAATGCCACTTGGTTTGCCTTAGCCAATGGCAATCAAGCCTCAAGCGCAATTGTCAGTAGCAAAGATTCAAAAATCATTCGGTTGATATTTGCGGATAATTTTCTCGATGATCAAACCTATACCCTCTCCTGGCAAACATTATACAACGAACATGGCAATGCCGTTTCTGGATTTACAACACAGGTGATTCGAGATCAGACCGTCCCCAGCCTGACGAATCTTACCGTACTCAAGAGCAATCAATTGCAGCTTCATTTTTCCGAGCCGCTGCTAGAGTCATCAGCGGAATTTACTGGCAACTACCAAGTAGATCCAGGGATTGGTTTTCCTCATACTGCCCTATACAATGCTTCGGATAGTACGGTACTTTTGACTTTTGGGCAAGTGTTTCAGGAGGAAACAGAATATGCACTGCAATTATCCGAGTTGAAAGACCTGTCCTACAACCAAATCCTGCCAGTTGCGATTCCATTTCAATACTTCCTACCATATCAGCCTGCGTTTGGGGAGTTAATCATTTCGGAGATCATGTCCTCGCCTACAGAAGGTCAAGTAGAATTTGTCGAATTGTACAATGCCTCCGACCATACGATTGAGCTGACAGGGTTGACTTGGCATGACGGGAGTGATCAGACTGTATTTACTACAGGAACCATTGAACCCAATGCCTATATTCTTTTGGCCGCTAGTGCGACCAATTTTTCTACCTCCAATCTAGGAAAGCTCGCAAAATGGCTGACACTCAACAACAGTGGAGAAACCTTGTCAATCTATGCTGGGGAATTACTGGTTTTTTCCACAAATTATACAGACGATTGGTATGGCACAGCAGAACATCTGGGCATGAGTTTGGAAATGGTGGATTTGTCCAATTTTTGTGGAGAGGAAAGAAACTGGACCGCATCCCAAGTCGTCGGTGGGACTCCTGGAACCCCCAATTCTCAGTCCAAAACTAATCCAGACAATTTTGGCCCCAAGATTACCCAAAGCGTATTGGACGGAGCGGATCAAATATTGATTCAGTTCAACGAAAAGCTGTATCCTGACTATAACTTGCTCGACAACATCAAGATCGAACCTCATGTCATCTTGGAGTCGGTTGATTTGATTCTGCCCCAGAGCCAAATGATACAGGTATCACTTTTGGAAGGTTTGAATGTGAAGGAAACTTATACAATGACCTTGGAGCACCTCAAGGACTGTGTAGGAAATGTCATTTCGAATGAGCAAAATTATGACAAAATTTCCATCCCTGAACCTGCAGATAGTTTGGACTTGCTCATCAATGAGATTCTATTCAATCCCAAAACAGGAGGCGTAGACTTTGTGGAGATTTACAATCACTCCGACAAGGTCATCGATCTGCAAAACTGGCATCTAGCGAGTGTAAAACCCAGCGAAACCATCAGCAAAATGATCCATACGGATCACCTCCTGATTCAACCCGAACATTACATGGTTTTTACTTCCGATCCAGAATTGTTGAAAGCCAACTACCCAATCAGTGATGAGACTACCTTCGTCAATCTCCCAAGTTTTCCTTCTTACAATGATGATGAGGGAATAGTCGTTCTGATGAATCCAAATGACCAAACCATTGACTATTTCGAGTATTTTGAGGATTACCACTCCAGTTTGCTGGATGATGAAGAGGGTGTTAGTCTGGAGCGAATATCCTTTGACTCGCCGACCAATGATCCCAATAGTTGGTTTTCAGCAGCCAGTACGAGCTACTATGCTACGCCTGGCTTGGTCAATTCTCAGTTTGTCGGATACTCTGATACTCAGAGCATGTTGTCGATAGAGCCCAAAGTGTTCATCCCCGACGGATCTGGTCAGGATGATTTTACTACCATCAGCTATCAACTGGATCAACCAGGCGGATTTGCCAATCTCTATGTTTTTGATACGAGAGGGAGAATCATCAAAGCGTTGGCTCAAAATCAACTGTTGTCAACATCTGGATTCATGACATGGGATGGGTCAACAGATCAGGGCAATCTCGCACCCGTTGGATACTACATCGTTTTTGCGGAGATTTACGATACGAAAGGCAACAAAAAAATGATCAAAGAAACCGTCGTATTGGGAAGCAGACTATGAATGAAAAATTAGAGATTAAAACGTTTGATCAACTCAGTACCAAAGAACTGTATCAATTCCTCAAACTGCGAGTAGATGTCTTCGTCGTGGAGCAAAACTGCCCCTATCCCGAACTCAGCGACAAGGACGAAAAATCGCTGCACTACATGCTCTATGATGGACAAGAGTTGGCAGCCTACTTGCGCACCTACCAACGGGAAAAAGGCGTCTATGCCATCGGGAGAATCGTGACCGATCATCGATACCGAGGCAAAGGACTCGCTGGTAAACTGATTCATGAGGCAATAGCCAAAATACAATCAACAGAAGGAGCAAAAGAGATTTATGTCCAAGGCCAATCTCCTCTGGTAGATTATTACCGCTCTTTTGGACTGGAAGTGTGCTCGCAGGAATACTTGGAAGACAACATCCCCCATACTGATTTGAATCTTAAATTTTAAACTGATGGCATACAACGAAGAAACTGCCGCTCGGATCAGACAACATCTCCAAGCCTATGGAGATGCCATTACCGAAAAAAAGATGTTTGGTGGACTGTGTTTCCTCTACCATGGCAAGATGAGTGTAGGAATTGTCAAAGAAGAACTCTGCGTCAGAGTGCTCGCACCCAAAGATCAGCAAGAACTCCACAAAGCTCATGTCCGACCGATGGATTTTACTGGTAAACCCATGAAGGAAATGATTTTCGTCGAGCCAGCAGGTTTCCAATCCGAAGCAGCTCTGGGATATTATATACTTCTGGGAATAGAACATGCCGAGAGCAAGCTAGGCTGACATTACTCCACTCGTAGAAAAATGACTATAGAGTGTTTTTATACTCATCACAGATGTCTCATGACTCAATACACAGAGCGCAATACGGTCCTCATACTTTCCCCACGCTGACTTTTTTCCAGAGCTCTGCTTTCTTCCTAAAAGCTAAAAAGTGCTCATAGATTTTTTTACTCTGTGGATCGCTGCTAATCAACTCAGACATGACTTCTTCTGATGCTTTTCGCAGGGTGTCCAATATTTCTGAAGAAAAGGCGCGAATATCGACTTTCTCATCAATCATTTTTTGTAGATAAATGGCGTTTTTAGCATCGAATTCAGAGAGCATCCATTGATTGAGGCGCAGGTTGGCCGAAATCAAGATCTCTTGCAAATCCAATGGTAACTCCTTGAACTTGTCTTTGTTCATTGCCATCTCTAGCACAGTACCTGGCTCATGCCATCCCGGAAAATAATAATGCTTCGCAACTCGGTGAAACCCCATCATGTAATCGTGATAGGGTCCAATCCATTCGGTAGCGTCAATCACTCCACGCTCAAGGTTGGTAAATAGCTCTGCACCTGCGACAAGTACCGAGTTGCCACCGACCTTATTGATGACCTTGCCACCCAATCCCGGCATACGGATTTTTAATCCTTTAAAATCTTCGATGGTGTTGATTTCTTTGTTGTACCAACCGCCTGCCTGCTGTCCTGTGTTGCCTCCAGGGAGCGGTATCAGGTTGAAGGGTTCATAGATTTCTTCCCACAGTTTTAGGCCTCCCGCATTGAGTATCCACGTATTCATTTGCTGCGCAGAGACTCCAAAAGGAACGGAAGAAAACAAAGTAGCCGCAGGAATCTTTCCCGTCCAGTAATAACCAGACCCGCTCATCATTTCGATCGCACCATGACTTACCGCATCAAAACATTCTAGTGACGGAATCAGTTCTCCTCCTCCATATACCTCAATTTTCAACCGACCGCCACTCATCTGTTCGACCCATTTGGCCATGAGTTTGCAACCTTCCCCCAATACCGGAAAGTTGGGCGGCCAAGTGGTGACCATTTTCCATTGGTAGTTTTTGTTAAAATTGATGTTGGGGGTTTCGATGGCAGTCTTTTCATGACTACACGCCGACAAAGCACCCGTGACCCCAGCCGCCAACGCCAAGCCCCCTACCTTGATGAACTTTCTTCTATTTTGATCCGACATATCATGCAATATTATGGAGGAGCCAAATTAAGGGAATTAACTCGTTTTCTGAATAGGGAGTCCATGATTCATTTAGCGCCTGCGCATCGCAAAATACACCAAAAATCCTGTAAGGATACCGGGCATCATTTCGTAGACGATCGAGGACCAGCCTAGAAAATTCCAACCCAGTGTCACTACTGCTGCAGAAATCATCATCGCCAAGGTCGTATTGGCATCTACTTTTTTGTGCAGCATCCTCAGCGTGATCACTGGTCCAAATACTGTCCCCAACACCGCCCAAGCATAAATCACTATCTCAAACACACTTTTGTTTCCTAAAAGGGAAATCCCTACCGCAAACAAAGTGATCAAAATCGTGAAAATCTTGCTCACGCGGTAGTTGTGCTTGAATTGTGGAAAAATGTCATTGGAGAGAGACGAAGTGCAACTGATGATCAATGAATCGGCTGTGGATATCGTAGCAGCAAATATCCCTGCCAGCATCACACCAACTAGATAATCAGGCAACAAATGCATTGACATGAGCGGCAAGGCCAACTCTGGATCAAAACTTCCCTTGTCTGACAACACGATTCTGGACAGCAAACCTACTCCGATCGCCAAAGCATAAAAGCCCGTAAACCAGCTGTAATAATACACCCTGACTTTTCGGATGTTTTTGGGATGATCTAAAGTCATGTATCTGACCATGATATGTGGCTGACCCACTACTCCAAATCCTGCAAAGAGCCAACCAACGGCAATGAGTATGGAAGCTGACAAGGACAGTTCTGGTTTGAACAGACTCATGTATCCAACCTCTACACTTTTCAATCTGACTAGGGTCTCGTTCAATCCTCCCATATCATCTATCGCATAATACAACAATGTACCCATCGCAATAAACATGACGATTGACTGAGCAGCATCCGTCCAAATAGAAGCCCTAATCCCTCCCGAAAAACAATAAACTACTACCAAAATCGCGCCTGCTACTATCCCTACAGACTGATCCCAATGGAGTGTAGCTGCCAGAGCCTTTCCTCCAGCACTGAATTGTGCCGCTGCATAGGTGCTCAAAAACACAAAGCTGATTAACCCACTCAACAAACGAATGCTTTTGATGACTTTGCCATCATGATAGGCAATCAGACTCCCAAAACTGAGAATCCCATATTTAGCACTCAAATCGCGGAGCTTGCCATACACCAACATCGATCCCACAAAATCACCAATGATCCAGCCCACCATAAGCCAGATGGATTCCAAACCCGCCACATAGGTATAGCCAATCATCCCGATAAACATGTAGCCGCTGTTGTTGGTGGCTACTGCGGAGAGCGCTACCAACCATGGCTGCACATCTTGACCAGCGAGGAGATAGTCTTTGGTGTTATTTTGTTTGCGAAGAGAGGATGAGACGCCGATACCAGCAAAAAGAAGCAGCAAAGCTCCAAATACTATAATCATAGATATTTCATTGTTGAACTATTCGCAAGTTAATAAAACTATGGCAGAGGGTAATTGTGCCATTCGCTATAAACCAGCTCCTTTAATTCAAGCGATCCAACTCCTGTTGGTAATCATACTGGAGGTCTTCGTGGAGAGACAAGAGAATCTTGCTGATGGCAGCTTTTTGTCTGAGGTAGATATTGTACAAGGCGAGGTTGTGATTGGGTGATGGGTGTAGCTCCTTCACAGATTGACAAAAATGTAGAAGTAACTCCACTTCAGTTTCCTTCTTCTTGGAATAGCGAATGTACTTTTTGGTTAGTCTCAGAACCTTACGTACCGTCTTATTCACGTAATAGTAGCTACTGGTATTCATACTCTCGAAAAGCTCGTCCATCTCTACTTTCACACTATTGATATAGGAGGTTTCATCCTGCTCCTCAAACAAAAGATACGTCAGCAGTTCTTTGCTTTCTTTCTTGAATCGGGACAGGTGCAGACAGAGCTCAATCAGTTCCTTTTCTGATTTATCACCCAGTGCCAGCTTGATTTCTCTGAGAGTGGCTGCTTTCATTTGTATTAATTTATGCGGGCAATTTAGCGTCTATTGGCCGTTTTTATACTCTTTTTACAGTTTTGCTTAACGACACTTTCCAAAAGATAAACATATAAAAGTTCGAATGCGAAACATTCCACGTACCTTTGCCATCAAATACCGAAATGATGTTTAGCTTATAAATTGTCATTTCATTAACAATTTATATGACATTCGAATCACTAGGCCTATCTGATAAGATATTAGAGGCCGTTACAAAAAAGGGTTATACAACCCCATCTCCTATTCAGGAAAAAGCAATTCCAGTAATATTAGAAAGAAAAGACGTACTAGCCTCCGCGCAGACAGGTACAGGAAAAACAGCAGGCTTTACTTTGCCTTTGCTTCAAATCCTAAACCAAGGTCAAACACTGAGAAACAGACCCGTCCGAGCATTGATACTCACACCAACCAGAGAGTTGGCCGCTCAAGTATATGAAAACGTAAGAGAATACAGCCAGTTTACCGACTTGAAATCTACGGTGATTTTTGGTGGTGTAAATGCCGGTCCTCAAATCAAAGATTTGAAACGTGGTGTGGATATCCTGGTAGCCACTCCAGGTAGATTGCTAGATCTCATCAATCAAAAGGTCATGACCCTCGACAAAGTAGAGATCATGGTTCTTGATGAAGCAGATCGTATGCTTGACATGGGTTTCTCTAGAGACATAAACAGAATCATCCAGCTGCTCCCAACACGCAGACAAAACTTGCTGTTCTCAGCTACGTTCTCCAAGGAAATCAAAAAATTGGCCAATGGCCTGTTGAATCATCCTGTCACGGTGGAAGCAACTCCCGAAAATACCACTGCAGAAAAAGTATTTCAAAGAGCGTTCAGAGTTGATCAAAAACAAAAACCCTATTTGACCATCCAATTGATCGAAGAGGGTGATTGGAGTCAAGTCTTGATTTTTACCAGAACCAAACACAAGGCTAACAAGCTAAGTGAGCAATTGGAGAAAAAGGGTATTACCTCTGCGGCGATTCATGGCAACAAGAGTCAAGCTGCGAGAACCAAAGCATTGGATGGTTTCAAAAAAGGAAAAATCAGAGTTTTGGTTGCGACTGACATTGCTGCACGTGGGTTGGATATTCCATTGCTACCTCATGTAATTAACTTTGAGTTGCCCAACGTGCCAGAAGATTATGTACACAGAATCGGCAGAACGGGTCGTGCAGGTGCCAAAGGCGAAGCAATCTCTCTGGTCAGTGTGGATGAAATCGAATACCAACAAGGCATCGAAAAACTCCTCGGACAAAAATTGCGCACAGAGGTCATGAAAGGATTTGAGCCCACGGAAACTGAGCCCACCAAAAGCGAAAGCAAATCTAAATCAAAAGGTGGTTTTCGCCACTCAAGCCACGGCGGAAGCAATGGTGCCAAACAAGGCGGAGGAAATAGCAGCAACAGCAGTAAAAAACCATTCAGAAGACGAAGAACCAGCAATTATTAATTGCAACATTTCATAAAAAGCAGAAAGCCCTCGTTGAATTGATCATCGAGGGCTTTTTTCTGTCAACAGTTCTATTCGAATATGCTGGTTTCATGCCCATCAATACTCACGGTATTCTTATCGTGCCAGTATTTTTTGATACGCTCGTCTCCCTGTTTCTCCCAATAGACCTTCAACTCATTGCGATCCTCCTTGTAATCCATGAATGGCACAGCCATTCCACAGGATGTTTGTACCATATCTATGTCCATTTCGATGATTTGCCGAGACCCCATAATCGCAGGAAACATACTCAAGCACTTCTCATACTTTACGTCTCTTGGATGAAAAACTTTTGCATGCCCGTACAGCCTGAGGATTAAAGGTTTTCCCTCAAATGCACAAAACATGATTGTCATTCGGTCGCTTTCGAGCAGATGAGTGGCGGTTTCGTTACCGCTTCCAGTCAGGTTGAGCCAAATGACTTTGTTGTCTGATAATACACGAAAGGAGTCCATACCTTTTGGAGATACATTTACCTTACCTTCCTTCATTGCCGTAGCGACAAAGAAAATTTTTTGATCCTTGATGAATTCTTTCAGCTCCGTCGTTAGACATTCTAGTCGCTTTCCCATTTCATTTTGGTTTAGGTTTTGCTATTATAAATTGGCTCAGAGCCACTTTCTTCTTTTGAAATAGATAAACATGCCGATAAACATCAAACCCATCACGCCCCAGACGATGTGGTAGCCATAGCGGTATTTGAGCTCAGGCATGTATTCGAAATTCATCCCATAGATACCTGCGATGAAGGTCATCGGTATGAATATCGTAGAGACAGTGGTCAAGACTTTCATCGTTTCGTTCATTTTTTGGCTCAGAGACGAAAAATAGATGTTGGTCAAACTCTCCAGCGAATTGGCAGTAGAATTGATCTCTTCGATTGCACCGTTGCAACTGCTCATCAAATCAAGGAAGTACTTTTTGGCCTCCTTGGTGATGAATGATGATTCTCGGTTCGAGATCAATCGCAGAGAATCTTTGAAGGGAGAAAGTGATTTTTTGATCGTCTGCGTCACTTGTTTCATTCGCTCCATTTTGATCAAGAGCTCTTGTGTAGGGTCGGCAAAAACCTGCTTCTCCAACTCTCTTACTTCTGTATTAATCCATTCGATCGTCTCATAGTAATTATCCAACACAGCATCTAGTAATTGACAAACCAAAAAATCTGATCTTTTACTCCGTATCAACCCCAAATTCTCTTCGATTTTGTTTCGGATGTGATCAAAATGATCTCCATGCTCCTCTTGGAACGAGACTACATAATTTTTACCCAAAATGAACGAAAGCTGCTCTACATTGAGACTTTTATCCTCATCATTCAAAATAGACTTGATGCTAAAGAAAAGGTATTTGTCAAATTCTTCGACTTTGGGCCGAAGCGTGGTGTCCAGTACATGTCGGAGCGTGATTCTGTCCATACCCAGCTTTTGGCCGATGTCTTGGATGATTTCTACATCGTGCAAACCATAGATGTTGAGCCAGTGTACTAGTTTATCATTTTCCTCTTTCACGAAATCCAAATTGTACTCGACCTCATTCACTTTCAACTCGTCCTTGTTATATTGGTAGTGTTGTACACTTACCTCATCAAGTTTCTTTTCTCCAATAAAGGAAACTTTACCGCTACCTTTTGCTTTACTCTTTTGTTCTGTGTAGAGATTCAATGGCAAGCTGACCAATGATTTGAGTCCTGTCAGGATAAGTTTGTCGGGTCTGGTAATATCAAATTCTTTCATCGATGCGATTTTGTAATGATCTTATATTTCAAGTTTAAACCTGAATGAAATAATTCAGGAGTTAAATGGCTGCTCACCTACAAAGCAGGGTTAAAATTAACGATCAAGATTATTTTTAATCCTATCTCACAATACTTTTGACTGGTAACCATTTTCCATTAATTGCCAAATATGCTTTTGCATCATTTGGGTTAAAGCTAGTTGATTTATCGTATTTGCCCTATCCTGATCAGCGCATCCTTTTGGCAAAATGAGTAGAAGGACACGCTCCCAATATTAGATTTTCCATTCTTAACTATTTTATAACGAAACATGCTTTGATTTGCCGATTAGATATGGGACATTTTCTATACTTGTAAGTCTCATCGTCAAATAATCAAATGATCGTCATTGGAAGAATCGACAAAATAGACTTACCAGAGTTTGAGTTGTTCGATATAGATGCAAAAGTAGATACAGGAGCGTATGGCAGTGCGCTGCATTGTCATCATGTGAAAATAACAGAGCGAAATGGAAAACCAACTTTGGAGTTTATGATTTTGGATCCAGATCACCCTGAGTATGAAGGCAAGGTGTTTTACACCACAAATTTTAAAGAAAAGATGGTCAAGAGTTCGAACGGCGAACTGGAAAACCGACAATCAATCACAACAGAAATAGTCATTTTTGGCAAAAAGAGGAGAGTGGAGTTTTCGCTCACAGACAGGAGCAACATGAGGAATCCTATCTTGCTAGGTAGAAAATTCCTTTCAAAGAAATTTATAGTGGATGTACAATTGAAGAATTTATCTTATAATAATAAATACAAAGAATCATGAAAATTGCAGTGCTATCGAGAAATCCGAGACTTTATTCGACTCGGAGGCTAGTGGAGGCTATTGTGCAAAAGGGACACGAAGCACTCGTAATCGATCACATGAAGTGTGACATCATCATGGATGAAAAGGGACCTTCCATTTATTACGAAGGTCAAAAGCTAAATGATCTAGATGCCGTGATCCCAAGAATCGGCGCATCTGTGACCTTTTACGGTACAGCTGTGGTCAGGCAGTTTGAAATGATGGACGTATTCAGCCCAGTGAGTTCGATAGCGATTACCCGATCCAGAGACAAATTGAGAAGTCTCCAGATCTTGTCCAGACATGGAATCGGCATGCCCAATACTGCCTTTACCAATTTCAACAAGAAAGAAAACAATGTGCTCAAGCACATAGGTAAAGCCCCAGTGGTAATCAAGCTGCTGGAAGGCACCCAAGGGCTAGGAGTCGTTTTGGCAGAGACCGAAAAAGCTGCCA
Organism: Reichenbachiella agarivorans; assembly: GCF_025502585.1. Classification (NCBI taxonomy): domain Bacteria; kingdom Pseudomonadati; phylum Bacteroidota; class Cytophagia; order Cytophagales; family Reichenbachiellaceae; genus Reichenbachiella; species Reichenbachiella agarivorans. The sequence goes on from NZ_CP106679.1 coordinate 1,296,439, forward strand.
CCTCCGTCATAGAGGCATTTGAAAGTTTGAAAACCCGAGTGATTTTGCAAGAGTTCATCGAAGAGGCTGGAGGAGCGGACATCCGTGCCTTTGTCGTAGATGGTGAAGTCGTAGGGGCGATGAAGCGTCAAGGCAAAGAAGGAGAGTTCAGATCCAATCTTCACCGAGGTGGAGAAGCCAATGTAATCAAACTATCCAGAGCCGAAAAATCCACCGCACTCAAAGCAGCCAAAAGCATGGGACTAGCCGTGGCAGGTGTGGATATGTTGCAATCCAAAAAAGGTCCTTTGGTATTGGAGGTAAATTCTTCGCCAGGCCTAGAAGGCATAGAGCAAGCCACCAAAGTGGACATAGCAGCCAAAATCATCGAATTCATCGAAAAGTCAAAAAAGAAGACCAAAAGATCAAGCAAAAGTAACCTTCATGCCTAATGGATAGTGACAGTATGTGGATCAGCGATACCGAAATATTGCCTGGGGAAACTAAAAAGGTAACCGTCAACATCGCACGGTTGCCATCACACTCACCCATCGAGATTTCTATTACAGTTGCGAGATCCAAAATCCCTGGCCCAGTTTTCTTGATGATGGGTGGCATGCATGGAGATGAAATCAATGGGATAGAAATCGTCAGACGGATAATTCAAAACAACCTTCACATCCCTGAGCGGGGTACAACGATTTCTATCCCCATTATCAATGTATATGGTTTCATTCATTTCTCCCGCTATGTACCCGATGGCAAAGATGTCAACCGCTCCTTTCCTGGCAACAAGAATGGATCACTGGCTGCCAGAGTGGCCTATTATCTGATGAAAGAAATCATCCCGAAGATCGATTACGGGATAGACTTCCATACGGGAGGCGCTGACCGCACCAATTATCCACAGATTCGCTGCATGATGTCTGATCCAGTCAATGCTGAATTGGCTGCCGCCTTTGCTGCCCCATTTAGTTTACACTCAGCCTTTAGACCCAAGTCTCTCCGCTGGGCCGCTGGCAAAATGAAGAAGAAAATATTGGTGTACGAGGGAGGCGAATCCTCACGCTTTGATGAATATGCCATCAGCCAAGGAATCCTAGGTACAGAGCGACTCATGAATCATCTAGGATTAAAAACCTATGCCCCACCTGCTACAGAACACGAAACGATTCTGATCAAATCCTCCTCGTGGATCAGGGCAAAAGCATCGGGACTCTTCGGGACACTAGTCAGCAGTGGACAGACGATCACAAAAAATCAGATCGTAGGCTACATCTCAGATCCCTTTGGGGAGTTCAAAGTTCCCGTCCGTGCCGGAGCAAAAGGCTACGTCATCGGACTCAACAACAACCCCATCGTCCACCAAGGAGATGCGCTGATGCACATCGGGGTGTTGAAGGGGTAGAAATTCTACTTTACAAAAGTAGAGCGGTGAATTGCCCTAAAAAATACGGTTAACTCTGAGAAACAGACCGTACTTTTTTGAGGAAAAGTACGGTCTGTTTGAGCATCTTTTTAACCCGTTCTTGATCAAACCCACTTCCATACGCATCAAATTATTTTCTTTGCTTATAGAATAAATTTCCTTGCCTATAGGATTATTTTTTATAAGCATCGCTTTACAATCCGATAAGCATAAAACAGAAAAGCCATCAGTACATTTTTGACATTCAAATAAATCCCAAATCAACAGTGCCACAAGTAACCAATTCTCCTTTCAGACCGTTTTAGATTTTCATGATCATTTCATTAGTTTAGTGCCTCATAACATTTTCTTTTCAATCAATACCCCATGAAAAAAACACTCATCGCAGTAGCACTTTTTTTTTCTGTCCAAGCCTATGCTCAGGACAAACCCGCACCCGAATACCTAAAAGGCAGTGTGTTTCCAGATAGTGTCCGTGCGCTCTCATTGACGGCACTAGATGGTAGCGAGGTGTTCTTCGGTGAAATCCTCGCAGCACATACAGGTCAAAAAGTAGTTTTAGATATTTGGGCAACTTGGTGCAAGGATTGTATCGTCAGCCTACCTGAACTCCAACAACTGATGAAAGATGGGAAGAAAAATGATATCCATTTCGTCTTATTGTCAGTAGATAGAGAAGAAATCAAATGGAGAGAGGGAATCAAAAAATACAAAATCAAAGGAGAGCACTTCTTCATCAACGAAGGCTGGGACAATGCCTTGTCCAACTACATTGACCTGGATTGGGTGCCTCGCTACTTGATCATTGATGAAGATGGGAAAATAACCGTACCAAAAGTTGTCAAAGTGGATGATCCTACACTGAAGGATAATTTTTGAGAAGAATTACTAAGCTCATAACAAGCTGGTCTTCAACTCTACATGATTGTGCAGAGTTTTATGAATGGGACATTTATTGGCAATCTCTAATAGTTTTTGCCTCTGTGCCTCATCCAGATTTCCATGTATCTCAATTTCACGAGATATATGGTCAACCTTGACCTTCGGATCACATGACTCACAGGCTACTGGAAAGTCTGTTTTATGATTCAAATGGACATCAACTTGCTCTAGATTCCAACCCTTGCGGTCAGCATACATACGCAAGGTCATTGCTGTACATGCTCCAAGTGAAGACAATAGCAAATCGTACGGAGATGGGCCAAAATTTTGTCCTCCAAGATCCAAAGGTTCGTCCGCTCTCAGTGCATGCTGACCCGCCAATATCTCGGTGACATAAGGCTCGCGCCCAGTTTGTACCACCACCTGATGTTGAGATCTCAGTTTCAGCTCTTCTTCGGCAGGCAAATACCTACCTGCCCAGCTGGCGATTACCTCACCTACATAAGTTGAATCTGCTTTGTTGCTGAGCAAGTGATCAGCTTTATCTAATGAAACAAAGCTTTTAGGATGCATGGCATTGTCATATATCTCTGCGGCATTTTGAATCCCCACTATGTCATCCTGCGGCGAGTGCATGAGCAGAAGTGGCTTTTTTAATTCCTTGACGATGGCAGACATGTTTTTGGACGAAATATCATCTAAGAATTGCTTCTTCACCCAAAAAGTTCTCCCCCCAATGCTAACCTCTGCTGCATCTTGTTCATTGATCTGATCCAGATTCTCTATCAACAGATGTTGCACATGATCAGGAGAAGATGGTGCGCCGATGGTAGCGACTGCTTGAATAGACTTAATTTTGCTCGCTGCAAAAATTACCGCTGCTCCACCCAACGAATGACCCACCAGCAGACTTGGCGCTTCGAATTGCTCCGTCAACGCTTCTGCGGCAGCCACCAAATCGTCAATGTTGGATGAAAAATTGGTATCAGCAAAATCTCCCTCACTCATTCCCAATCCTGTAAAGTCAAAACTCAGCACGGCGATTCCATGATGTGACAGGGCGCGAGAAATACTGCGAACAGCATTGAGATTCTTGCTGCAGGTAAAACAATGTGCAAAGATCGCGTAGGCAAAAGGTTGCTGATCTACAGGTAGCTCTAGGTGTGCCGACAACTCATCACCTTGCTTATTCTGGAAAGTAAATTTTCGGATAGCCATATATTTTCGGACGTAAACAGTAAATCAAGTCAACAATAATTTTATTCTCCTCTTTCTATCAAGAGGACAAAAGGATTAGCTCTCCAATACCTGAGAGTAATAGATAGTCTCTAAGAATATCGTGGATTCAGCGTTTTTATCCTTCTTGTTTTTGAGCTCACGTATGATGCCTCCGCAGTGAATTCTCTGCTCTGGTAATTTTACGGCGTCTTTGCTTTGTGCTATCAGAAAATGCTCATCTGTATCTTGATCGCGGAGTTCATAGACATCGTACTTTTCAAAAATCGGAATCATGATCAAGGTGGTAATTTTGCCTGTACTGACTGGTACTGTGATAAAACCCGTGAGTTTGTCCTCCGAATCTACCCATTTGGGAATACCTGTGACGATTGCCATCGAGGATACCTTAGCCAAGATTGATGCTTCGGAAGGCAAAAATTGTAAGGGAGCATTCTTCTGAAATGATTCCATCAGGTCTTCTGAAAAACGCTGCCAGATGCTAAATTTTTCTTTTTCAGAAAGTGCCAACAATGACATTTCTAAATAAAGCATCATTTTTTGCTTGTCAGTAAACACGCCTGCTGCCTTGGCCAGCTCCGCCGAAGTAATGTTTCCATCATTGGCTTTGGATGAAAAATTGTAAAATCGACCACCATTGTCCAGAGAATCTAGTGCATGGTTCAAATCCGAAAATGGTTCGATTAATTTCATAAAGCGGGGGTTGTTTTTGATTGCAAAGATAATAGAAATGCAAACTCACCAGCGACTACATAGAATCTGTCTACTTTTCAAAATCATATCCCTTCTGCTCTTTCTTTTAACCCTTGATTCATGGCCTTAAAACTTTCCAAGGTCTCACCCTCCAGTCTTTTCTTGAACAGTGGTACGAGCATTCCACTGAAATTTTCGCCATGCAACAGGCGGGTGACACCATCTCCCATCACCTCTAGTACAAAATAGTGCTCACCATCAAAGAGTCCTTTGACCAATAGTTTCCCTTTCCATCTAAACTCTCTGTTTTCCTCTAGTACCAATACTTCTGGTTCAAATTTCATTCCTGGCAATACCACATGGATATGTTTTCCTACGACAGGATCGCCACTGATACTCTTGACAAAAGGGTTCCACTCTGGATAGGCTTTAAAATCCATCAGGATAGCCCAAATTTTTTCAGGACTGGCGTTGATGTTGATTTCTGATACGATTTGCATGCTTATGATATTTAGGTTGAGTATTGATATTTGTTTTCTTTGAAATGATGTGACACAATTCAAAAAGCAAACTGCTATTTCACCATTTTTGTTTGAGTTCCAGATTAGCCTTTTGCAAAATCTGGTTTAAATATACTAGAGTCTTGCTTCTAATATTGCTTAATCGCTAAATTCGGAGAATTGTTACCCAAAGATTAAGAATCAGGACTGACGATTACCTAATGACAAGATTTGACTAATTTCCATCGAAAAAATTAAGCCTATGCCTCCATCATATACCGAACAACGTCAGACATTGGTCAACTCCCTCGAAAACGAATATTTCGACTTGGTCATCATAGGTGGTGGCATCACTGGAGCGGGCATCGCTCTCGATGCAGAAACCCGTGGACTCAAAGTAGCGCTGATAGAACAAAACGATTTTGCCTCTGGCACCAGCAGCAAATCCACCAAGCTGATACATGGAGGTTTACGGTATTTGAAGCAATTTGAATTTGGGTTGGTCAGAGAGGTAGGAAGAGAAAGAGCGATTTTGCACGATCTCGCCACCCACCTAGTCCGCCCCGAAAAAATGCTCCTTCCCCTCACCAAAGACGGGAGTTATGGAAAAATCATCGCATCGGTTGGCCTCATGGTCTACGACGTACTGGCGGATGTCGAAAAGGAAGATCACCGCAGAATGCTCTCACCACAAGAAACCATGCAACTTGAGCCACTACTCAATGTAGATAAAATAGAAGGTGGTGGATTGTACTCCGAATACCAAACGGACGATTTTCGTCTGGTCATCGAACTACTCAAGGCCGCACAAAATGAGGGTGCCAAAGTCATGAATTACAGTGCTTGTCAAGATTTTATCATCAAGGCAGGGAAAATAGCAGGCGTCAAAGTTCATGACGACATCTTGGATCAAGAATACACACTCTACGCTGACTATGTGATCAATGCTGCTGGGCCATGGTCAGATCTGATCAGAAAAAATCAAGAAGAAGTCAAAGGAAAGAAATTGCACCTCACCAAAGGTGTCCATCTCGTGGTACCATTTCAAAACTTGCCAATCCAGCAATCAGTCTATTTCGATGTCCCTGATGGTCGGATGATGTTTGCGATTCCTAAAAAGGACGTTACCTATATTGGCACAACCGATACCACTTTTACAGGAGATTTAGAGGATGTAAGGACAACTTTAGAAGATGTGCATTATTTGCTGGATGCCGTCAATCATTATTTCCCTACTGTCCATCTCGAACCCAAAGATGTGATTTCTTCTTGGGCAGGCATACGCCCACTGATCGAAGAGGAAGGTAAATCGGCCTCTGAAATTTCTAGAAAAGATGAAATATTTGTCTCCGAACACGGATTGGTCACTATTGCTGGAGGCAAATTGACAGGCTACCGCAAAATGGCCAAAAGGGCAGTTGAAACTATCCTAGAGATTCGTCATGAACAGACCGGAAAGAAAATCCCCAAGTGCAAAACCAAAAAATATTATTTACCTGGCAACAGCTTTAAAAATCAAAAAGCTGTCAAAAAATACAAGAAAAGTCTAGCAGAAGAAAACCCCAATACATCCATTGCTGACATTGATTATCTTGTCGACCTCTATGGCACACAATGTGAAGAAATCCTCAGCCATGCCAAAACCAGTTCAATCATTATGTCAGAAGTACGATTCTGTATCGAGCATGAATGGGTCAGTCATTTGACAGACTTTTTTATTCACAGAACAGGGCGATTGTTTTTTGACATTGAAAGTGTCAAAAGCAATCTTGAGGTTGTCGCAGAAGAAATGTCTGCTATGCTATGCTGGAGTGACGAACAGAAAAATGCAGAAATTGAAGGCATCAATCGGGAGATCACTAAGGCAACAGTATTCGAATGAAGCTTTGGGGCATAGACTTGGGAGGAACAAAAATAGAGGGGGTCGTACTAGAACCCTCTACAAGCGAAGTATTATACAGAGAAAGAGTCCCAACTGAAGGAAACTTGGGTTATGAACACGTCCTCAATCAGATTTTAAAGTTGGTCACCAAACTCAAGGAGCAGTCAGGAGAGTCTCCAACCAAGATTGGCATTGGTACACCGGGTTCTATCGACCCCAGTACAGGTTTGCTAAAAGGATGCAACTCCACCCATCTCAACGATCGACCCTTCTTGACAGATGTCAAAAAACTACTCGGCACAGAAGTGGCTGTGGCCAATGATGCCAACTGCTTTGCACTGGCCGAAACGCACATGGGCATCGTGCATGAAGTGTCTCCCCAAGCAAAAGTTGTATTTGGTATCATCATGGGTACTGGAGTGGGTGGTGGTCTCATTGTCAATGGTCAGGCCATTCAAGGCAGAAATGGTATCGCTGGAGAGTGGGGTCATAATTTCCTCGACGATTCTGGAGGAAAGTGCTACTGTGGCAAAACAGGTTGTGTCGAAACCATTCTGTCTGGTCCTGCATTAGAAAAATATTACCACTCCATCAGTGGAGAAAAACTGCCTCTCCGTGAGATCATAGGGCAAAAAACTACAAACCCAAATGCAAAAGCAACCTACGATCGACTCATTCAATTTTTTGGACTGGCTGTCTCGACCATCGTCAATATGATCGATCCAGAGGCGATTGTGATTGGGGGAGGGGTTGGCAACATCGATGGAATCTACACGGACGGATTCGAAAGTCTAAAAAAGCAAGTGTTCAATCCTAGTTGCCATACACTGGTACTCAAACCTAAACTAGGAGACTCCGCAGGAGTCTTCGGTACAGCTTATTTATGAAAAGTCAAGTTGTAATATTAATCACAGGGGTATCGTCTGGTATTGGCAAAACTTGCTTTGACTACCTATTTGCCAAAGGCTACAAAGTCTATGGCACCAGTAGATTCGCAGAACCAGACAATGCTTTTTTGTTGAAAATGGACGTGACCAAACCCAACAGCATTCGATCTGCTGTCAACTATGTTCTCCAAAAAGAAGGAAAAATAGATGTCCTCATCAACAATGCTGGTATTTCGGTTGTCGGATCTGCAGAAATGACGCTGACAGAAGATGCCCGCCAACAAATTGAAACTAACTTTTGGGGGGTAGTCAACACTACCAACGCCGTGCTACCCACCATGAGGCAGCAACATGCTGGCAAGATTATCAACATCAGTTCGTTGGCAGGCCTTTTTGCCATACCCTATCAGTCCTACTATACTGCCAGCAAATTTGCCCTAGAAGGATACTCAGAGTCGCTTCGTATGGAACTGAAAAAACGCAACATACAAGTATCACTCATCGAGCCTGGGGATTTCAAAACCGAAATCTCGCAAAACAGGATTTTATCCAATACGGAAGAAAATGATGATTATTCACTCGGCCTACATTCTGCCATGGAGATCATCGTCAAAGGAGAGCGCCAAGGAGACGATACCAAAAAAATAGCTCGCGTGGTAGCACATATCATCCGAAGCAGGAATCCTCGACTCAGGTACTTGGTTGGCAAACCTATGGACTTGCTTGCTGCCAAGCTGAAGCGTATTTTACCTCCACGATTGTTTGAGTGGATCATTATGAACCATTACAAGCTGTAGTAAATAACCAACAATGACAATCCAGTTTCTGACCTAGAACCAAAATCTTGAGTCATCTATTGGACGCTTTAAGTCCAGACATTCACTATTTTTGACAATTATTAAGAAGACATCATTATGAGCGAAAAACTAATATCCTGGAACCTAAACGGTCTCCGAGCTGCTGTCAAAAAGGGTTTTCATGACTCCATCCTCCAATTGAATCCAGATGTATTATGTATTCAAGAAACCAAGGCACAAGACGACCAAATCCGAGAAGCCTTGGGTGATATTCCCTATCACATATATTCTAGCAGTGCAATCAAGAGAGGTTACAGTGGCACTGCCATCCTTAGCAAAAAGGAGCCTTTGAGCATAAACTACGGTTTGGGGATTGACATTCATGATCAAGAAGGAAGAATCATTACTGCTGAGTTTGAAGATTACTTTTTGACTACTGTCTACGTCCCCAACTCCAAAAATGACTTGAGCAGACTAGAGTACCGCCAAGGTTGGGATGCGGATTTCAAAAACTATCTGAAGAACCTAGAAAAAACTAAACCCGTCATCGTTTGTGGGGATTTTAATGTCGCGCACAAAGACATCGACCTAGCTCGCCCCAAAGCCAACTACAATAAATCTGCAGGTTTTACCCAAGCAGAAATCGATGGCATGGACAATTTTGTTGCAGCTGGACTGATTGATTCATTCAGACATTTGCACCCAGATCAACTGGACGCCTATAGCTGGTGGAGTTACAGAGCAGGTGCCAAAGAAAAAAACGTAGGTTGGAGAATAGATTATTTCTTGATGAGCGAATCCATGTTGGATAAGCTTGACAAAGCAGAGATTCACCCTACGTACGTAGAATCAGACCACTGTCCCGTCAGCATCACATTGAAATAAGAACAAGTTATTTTTAATCACTGGCTTAGCATTGATTTTTATCATTCATTTGGTTTTAACTTAGTGATTATCCTCCTTGTATTCAACTGACATGAAACAACTTAGATTTCTACACATAGTCTTACTCTTCCTGATATTAGCCACTGCCTGTAGCAAACCAAAGACCATGAAAACCATTAGCATCGACATTCAGGGACACCGAGGCGCCAGAGGCCTGATGCCCGAAAACACTATTCCAGCTTTTATCAAGGCGCTGGAATTGGGAATAACTACACTGGAATTGGACCTAGCTGTTACCAAAGATGGTCAACTGCTCGTCTCTCATGAGCCCTTTATGAATCATGTCTTTGTGCTTGATTCTATGGGTCGTGACATCCCCAAAGTAGAAGAAACAAAGCATAACATCTATGAGATGACTTATGCACAGGTAGAAAAATACGACGTGGGGTCAAAATTTCACAAGCATTTTCCTGATCAGCAAAAGATGGTAGTTGCCAAACCTTTGCTGATCGATGTGGTCAATGCTGTCAACGACTATGCCGCAAAGCACGATATCAAAGATATCCGATACAACATCGAAGTGAAAAGCCTCCCCGTAGGAGATGACAAGTTTCACCCTACCCCCCAGGTATTTTCGGATTTGGTCTATGACTTTATCAACAAGCACATGAACAAAAACCTTCTCAATGTGCAATCATTTGATTTTCGAGTTTTGCAATATTTTCATCAAAACTATCCAGATATCGAACTGGCCGTGTTGGTAGAAAATACACTTCCGATCGAAGAGAACCTTCAGGAATTAGGATTCCATCCACAAAAATACAGCTGCTACTACCCACTCCTAAATGAGGAAAAAGTTAAATACCTACATTCTCTCAATATGAAAGTCATCCCTTGGACGGTCAACGAAACAGCAGATATGGAAAAAATGATCTCTTGGGGCGTAGATGGGATTATTTCTGACTACCCAAATAGGGTAATAGACATATTTGAGAATTAAATTACAGATCGAGAAAAACAACAATCAGAATCATGGAGTTTCCAAATTTAAGTGACATCAAGAGAGCGCATACCAGAATAGGCAACTATATCTACAACACACAGGTGATGACCTCTAGCACGATCGACGAGATGGTAGGTGGACAGGTATATTTCAAATGTGAAAATTTTCAAAAAATCGGCGCGTTCAAAATGCGTGGTGCTGCCAACGTGATCATGTCTTATCGACCCGAGGAGCGCAAAAATGGATTTGCTACCCATTCGTCCGGCAACCATGCACAAGCTGTCGCCAAAGCTGCTGCCGAAGCAGGTGCCAAAGCCTATATCGTCATGCCTCACAATGCACCTCAAGTCAAAATCGACGCAGTGAGAGGATATGGTGCGGAGATCACTATGTGTGAGCCAACTGAAACAGCACGCGCAGAAACTTGTAAGCAAGTGATCGAAAGAACAGGAGCGATACAAGTACACCCCTACCACGATGCAAGAATCATTGCGGGCCAAGCCACAGCGGCTAAGGAATTCATCGAGGAGCTACCAGACCTGCACTACATGATCACACCAGTAGGTGGAGGTGGCTTGGCAGCTGGGTCTGCATTGACACTGGCCACTGTAAGTCCTACTACCAAAATGGTTTTGGCAGAACCAGAAGCTGTAAATGATACTTACCTATCCTTCAAAGCTGGAAAGCTCCAAGGAGTTAAAAACCCAAAATCAATTGCCGATGGATTACTTGTCTCGGTGGGTGAAATGAATTTTGAAATCATCAAACAGTATGTACATGAAGTGTACTGCGTGAGTGAAGAAGAAATCATCTCTGCGATGAGATTGGTTTGGGAAAGAATGAAAATAGTGATCGAACCTTCTAGTGCGGTAGCAGTGGCCGCCTTGTTGAAAAACAAAGAAGTGTTTGCTGGCAAGAAAACAGGCATCATCCTCACAGGAGGAAATGTTCAAATGAACGATTTGCCTTTTTAATCTCAAAAGAAAAATTTGGCCATTATAACACAAAAAGGCTTCTCAGTGATTGAGAAGCCTTTTTGTTTTTTATCCTAATTTATATTTTTGATTTCACTAGCTCAACGAGCTCCAATGCATCATTCACGGGTTGCTCATGATCGACATCAGTCCTGCCTCTTGCTGAACTACAAAGATCATCATAAGTATCCTTCAAGGTCTTGTAGGAATCCAGTATGGCTCTTACATCTGTTTGAGACGCACCACTTTGACTCAAGCAATCAACAACTGAGTCATACCATGGTACAAACTCTGAATAGAAGAACGAACAAAGCTGATCAATGTCTCCTGACAAATTTGACAAACTAGTGCTGATGCGTTGTGCATCAGCATTCATCGTATTGGCATCACAGCTACATCCTACAGCCAATTCTTTGCATGAGGAATCATCACATGCACCACATCCTAATACCAATTCGTTGATGTTTTCATTAGAAATACGATACGATGATCCACCAGCACTCGCTACTGCAAACTCATAGCATTTCACATCATGGCAAATACTCTTGATCTGATCACATAGGCCACTAGGTATGCCCATAGAAAAACTCAAAGTACCTGAAGAATAGCCTTTGGCAGCACTGATAGGTATCAGCCAAGATTTCCCAGAGTTACCAAATCTGATCCCAGCATGAGTCACATTGGCATCTGCAGAACTAAAAGTAATAGAAGCAGAAATGGTTTGGCCCTCTTCCACTCTTACCGCAGCAGACGAAGTACCACTCGAAATAGTCAAACCCGGATCACGCGTCAATTGATCGTCATCTACCGAAAATGAGCCCGCAGGCAAAATGATTTCCTCATTCAAAACATCTTCGCCTTTCGGCTTTTCATCCTCCTCCCTGTTGAGCAAGCAAGAGGTAAAAAATAGTGTCAAACACACCAAACCATAAGTCAATAAATTTTTCATAAAATAAACGTTGAAAGGTTAAATAGTGAAAATTCAAGCAGGTGGATTCCACAAATAATCAAACTATATTGCTAATCCGCAATACCTTTTTATGAGTATTTTTTATATGAAAAGGGGAAAAATTTTGTGTGTAATCTGGAATTTAATTTTACCAATATATTCTTGACAGAATCTTAGAAAACAAAGAAGGGGCTCGAATGAGCCCCTTCTTTGTTTCATATCTATATGCAAAGTCTAACCATATATCTCATTCAAGATGCCTGCCAATCTCACACCAGCTTTGAGCAATCGGTCATTGACAATCGAGATATTCTTATAGTTGTATTCGTACGATAGCTTTCCATTTTCTGGAATGTCATAAACTTGGGGACGGTAACTCATAGATTCCTGAATCCAAACATCGATTCCTTCAGATTGGTATTTCTCCAATGCTGTTTGTGACACATGATTGATCCACTTAGAGTATTCCGTAAAACTCAATTGTTGGTAATCAATCAAACCACTGTCCCACACACTGTGCAGATTGGTGTCTTCCCACATAAAATTCACTTTGACAGTGTTGCCACCTTTGTCTTCTCCATTACCCACATGCAAGGGCTGATGAATATCTGCAACCAGGTGAACCAGGTACTTCAAATTTTCTAGTTCGTCACCATAAGTAAATTTTTTGGTCTTCAATTCTTCTATTAGCCTGTTGATCGTGACCACAGCATCACCTTCATCTGGTGTACCTGCCTCTGCATAGGTTTGTCCATCAGGTACTGTACAATAGTGCCATGGCGTCATGTAATCGTTTTTACTATCCGAGCGAATAAAATCCATGTAGTTGCCCACCATGTTGAGGTGCTCATGTTTGAGCAACTGATGAATGTTGCTCTTTGCCTTTTTATTGAGATGCCAATAGGCAATGTCTCCAACGACACGATGACCTGTTTTGCCCCAACCAAAGGCCGTCAAACAAGACAGCGTCAACGCCAAAACTAATATGCTTCTAGATTTCATGTTGTTTCAATTTTTTCATAAAGATTTGAATTATTTCAGGATTAGGCAAATTTGAATCTATATTATTGAGAGAGTGCAGAGTTTTTAAGACTTTTTAACTTTTGAGATAAACACCTTCGAAAAAGGTTAATTAGGTAAAATTGAAGAGGCTTAAAATGAATTCAGCACGCCCCAACGAGCGTGCTGAATTACTAACCTAACCTTAACATTTTTGAGCTAACGCAAGCTCAAAATATCAATAATACTAACTAGAACTTATTACTTATTGTTTTAAAAGGAAAACCACCCGCTTAGGTTGCGCGGGCATGTAATTAATTTGTCAATGGGTAGTTTTAACAGGAGCAATAGTCGTCAATTGGACATACCTTTGCCCAAGCCTATTCATAGCCAGTGCTAAATTGCAGGGCATAATTCAATTATTGAATTCAAAATATTGAGTATTGAAAAGTAAGGAACTTCTCTCCATCTATCGAGCTGATAGTCAAGTCAAAGGCCTGGCAGATTGCATCAAAGCCAACGAAAATACCCACGTCAGTATCAAAGGACTCGTTGGTAGTATGGATGCTGTCGTCGCAGCGGCCGTTTTTGAAACCAATCACCAAAACCACATTTTCGTCCTTCACGAGAAAGAAGAAGCGGCCTATTTTCATAATGATCTTCAAAATCTTTTGGGAGACAAAGAAGTACTTCTATTTCCGTCCTCCTACAAAAGGCCCTATCAGTTTGAAGAGACAGAAAATGCCAACATCCTGATGAGGGCAGAAATCCTCAACCGCATCAACAACAAAGCCTCCTCTGGCGAAATCATCGTCACCTATCCAGAGGCTCTCACCGAAAAGGTAATCAACAAAAAATCGCTGGTAGAAAATACCTGGACTGCCAAAGTGGGTGAAACCGTCGATATAGTGTTCTTGACTGAGCTGTTGATCACCTACGGTTTCGAACAAGATGATTTTGTCTATGAGCCGGGCCAGTTTGCGGTCCGTGGCGGAATCTTGGATGTATATTCCTATGCAGGAGAGCTACCCTATCGGATAGAGCTATTCGGAGATGATATCGAAAGCATCCGTACTTTCGATCCCGAAACACAGCTATCCAAAGACGCCCTGAAAACCGTCAACATCATCCCCAACATACAGACCAAATTGCTGGAAGAATGGAGACAGTCTTTCATGGATTATGTCCCAAAAAACTCCAAAATATGGATCAAAGATCTACAACATACGCTGGATGTAATTGATAAATATTTTGAAAAAGCGACCGTCAATTTTGATGACATCATGGAGGCCAGTGGACAATCAGGGATTGTGCTAAGACCTGACTTGCTTTTCGAAACCCCTGAATCTTTTCAAACAGCTATTGAAAAATACGCCAAGATTGAATTTGGCAATCGCTACTCAGGTGATGCCAAACATAGCTTTTCGTTTGAGGTCAGCGCACAGCCCTCGTTTCAGAAGAATTTCGAAATCATGGCTGAGAGTTTTGAGAGCTATCAGCAAAAGGATTATGCTACCATTATTTCTTCGGATTCCGAAAAACCCATTCAACAACTACAATCCATTTTTGAAGAAATCAATCCCTTCATCAAGTTTGACAACATTATCCTCAGTTTGAGAGAGGGGTTCATAGACCACAACCAAAGGATCGCATTATTCACAGATCATCAGTTGTTTGAGCGCTTTCATAAGTATGCGCTCCGAAAAAAACATTCAAAATCCAAAGCACTTACCCTCAAGGAACTCCGTACTCTCAATCCTGGGGATTACATCGTCCATGTGGATTATGGAATCGGGCGATTTGCAGGATTAGATACTGTAGAAGTCAACGGCAACAAACAAGATGCTGTTAGAATCGTCTTCCGTGATGACGATCTGTTGTATCTGAGTATCCACTCTCTACACAAAATCTCCAAATACAGTGGCAAAGAAAGTGGGCCTCCGCAGATGAGCAAACTTGGCTCACCAGAGTGGGAAAACAAAAAGAAAAAAGTACGCAGCAAAGTCAAGGACATCGCCAAAGAGCTGATTGCACTGTATGCAAAACGAAAAGCTGCCCCAGGTTTTGCGTTCGGCAAGGATACTTATCACCAGACCGAGTTGGAGACGTCCTTCGTCTATGAAGATACACCCGATCAAGCCTCTGCATCCGAAGATGTCAAGATCGACATGCAAAAAGCACATCCGATGGACAGACTGGTTTGTGGAGATGTAGGCTTTGGTAAAACAGAAGTTGCGATTCGAGCTGCTTTCAAAGCAGCTATCGAGGGCAAACAAGTAGCTGTATTGGTACCTACGACGATTTTGGCCATGCAGCATTACCATACTTTCAAGGGTCGTCTGGACAGTTTTGCCGTCGTGGTAGAGTACATCAACCGCTTCCGTACGACCAAAGAAATCAAAGATGTCCTCCAGCGAGTCAAAGAAGGAAAAGTTGATATTCTGATCGGTACACACCGTATCGTCAACAAAGACGTGCAGTTTCATGACTTGGGTCTGTTGATCATCGATGAGGAACAAAAATTTGGTGTCAAAATCAAAGACAAACTCAAAGAGATCAAAGTCAACGTCGATACACTTACACTCAGCGCAACGCCCATTCCTCGGACGCTGCACTTTTCGCTGATGGGGGCAAGAGATTTGAGTATCATCGCTACCCCTCCTCCGAATCGTCAACCAGTCACCACGGAACTACATACCTTCAGTGAGGAAGTCACCAGAGATTCTATCAGTTTTGAGTTGCGTCGTGGGGGTCAGGTATTTTTCGTACACAACAAAGTGAGTGATATCGAAAGTATAGCCAATCTGATTCATAGATTGGTACCAGATGCACGAGTCGGTGTGGCTCATGGCCAAATGGATGGACCCAAACTGGAAAAAGTCATGCTCAAATTCATCGAAGGTGAATATGATGTTTTGGTTTCTACCAACATCATCGAGTCAGGTTTGGACATCCCCAATGCCAACACCATCATCATCAACTCAGCGCAGAATTTCGGCTTGTCCGATCTCCATCAGATGAGAGGTCGAGTCGGTCGCTCCAACAAGAAAGCATTTTGCTACATGTTTACGCCTCCTACCTCCAAGCTATCTACAGATGCACGCAAAAGATTGAGTGCTTTGGAGGAATTTTCGGATCTAGGAGATGGATTCAAAGTCGCCATGCGAGATCTCGATATCCGCGGAGCGGGCAATTTGCTCGGTGGAGAGCAGAGTGGCTTCATCACCGATATTGGGTTCGACATGTACCACAAGATTTTGGACGAGGCAGTCCAAGACTTGAAAGAAAACGAATTCAAAGAGTTGTTTGCAGATCAAGACAAAGACCTAAGCAAAACACTCATCAATGACTGTGTGATAGAGACTGATTTGGAAATTTTGATTCCAGAAGACTACGTCAAAAACATCACTGAGCGACTGAGCCTCTATACACAACTGGACAACATCAAAACCAACAGTGAGCTGGCGATATTTACCCAATCGATCCAAGATCGCTTCGGAAAAATTCCGAAATCAGTACTGGCCCTATTCGAAACCGTCAAATTGCGGTGGATTGCCATTGATTTGGGATTTGAAAAACTAGTGATCAAAAGCGGCAAAATGCGTTGCTATTTTCCACCACAAGAGAATGACAGATACTATACTTCCCCCATTTTTGGCAAAGTGATGTCCTATATTCAGCAGCACCCCAAAGACTATCAGATCAAGGAGATGAAAGGAAAACTCATGCTGATCATCACAGGAGTAGAAGAAATAGAAATTGCGATCCAACAATTGGGCAATATCAAATCTTCATTTTAAAGATTTTAGATCACATTTTATGAAAAGTAGTAGATTTAACATTTACAACTTTGGCACATTTCGATAGATTACTCCCCCACCCCCCTCCAAAGGGGAAAAGCTTATTTCAAGAGATAGTGGCATTTTTCACTTCGGAACTAGGATCAATGGTGCTTTCGAAATGGATTTGATTTCCTTCTTGTTCATCAACATCCTTCTAAATTTCCCTTGTACGTACATTTTGGCTTGATCTTCATAGTGTGGAGAAAATATGTTGCCTGAGTTGCCTGTCGGCAAAATGCTCCAACTATTTTTTTCCACATCTGCGAAATCAACGATTCGGCGTGTAGAGGGTCCAGCATGTACGTGCGCTTCGCCCATTTCATTGAGAGAGAACAGGTAATTATTAATCACCTCGTTGCTACCCGATACTTCAAAAGGACCCACATTAAAAATCCCTCGGAGCAGTGCTACTTTGCCAAATACATGCTGGTGCTCTAGTTGATGCACTTTGCCCCATTGCCAGTCTGATACCTGATCACCGAGTTGAGTTTGCAGCTCTTGGATTCCTGATATGAAAGCCTCCGTGATGATGTCCGTTCTACTTTCCTTTTCTTCCGTAGTGACATCATCCCACCACACAGATGAGTCATTGGCAATCAGTGGTTCGAGGCTTCTTTTCATCACATGTGTTTTGAGATAAGCTTCAAATGATTCCTTGCCCAATTCATCCTGCATCGCCAGTTGTTGTATTTTGAATATCAACTTGTTGAAAACAGTACCGATTGGATCATCTTCTTTAAAATTTCCATCCCAGTCTTTCAACAAATCCAAGACGCTTTGATGGACAGGCTCTTTTAAGTGACCATAATCCAAACTCTGCAAAATTGACTGATTGATACTCATCGCGGTATTGGATTGATAGTCGAGCATCATGGCTTGGGTCCCTTTCACATCCCACTTTTTGTCCTGATCCAAAAGTTCTATGATTCTGTTGGCTCTATCCTCTGGCAAGTAATAGCCAGGATGTGAAATGCCATGGATAGAATCTGGTTGGTTATTGGCACTGTAGGCATAGCCCCAAGGTGCATTTTCTGATTTGGGATTGTACGAAAAATCATAATAACCCAAAGGGTCATTTTTAGAATCCGATCCATCCATGATGAGTTTCGGTGTGGCACTTTGTGAGCGATGAGTCAATGTAGCAGCAGACCAACGGGCATAATTGCCACCCACATCGGCATACATCATGTTGAGTCCTGGTGCATGGATTTTAGCTATTTGGTTTCTGGCTTCATGTATGCCTTTGGCTCGCTGCAATTTGTAAAGAACCTCTAGCTCATCACTGGGCAACTGGAGATAAGTCCACATCATGGTAACAGGGGGAATCGAATCACTCAACCCTAATGCTTGATTCATGATTGGACCATGAGCTGTAGACCGTACATTTAGCAAAATGTCAGAACTGTCTTTGACGATAATGGTTTCTTGTCGGTAAGTCAGTACTTTGGAGATTCCATCTTGTATGTAGCGGCTGGTGTCAGACTTACTTATTTTTTCGAAGTACAAATCGATATCGTCATTTTCGAACATCGTCATGCCAGTCGCCATCCGTCGGTTGTGACCGATGACAGCAAAAGGGAATCCAGCGAGATGAAACCCGTAGAGACTAAAACCTGGCGCTTCGATATGTGCCTCATACCAAACTGCCGGTTGGGAATAGCCTATGTGAGGATCATTGGCAAGAATTGCCCTTCCTGATTTGGTTTTGGTGGGGCCCAGTACCCAACTATTGCTGCCAATAAAGGCTGCAGCAGGCAATTGATCCATAATTGCCGAAACCTGTCTCGAAATCTGAAGCAGCGAACGGACAATTGGTGGTTCATCATCAGTTGAGTACCTTCTCTCCCATCTATGTCCAGATCATCCAGATACCTTACGCCATATTTTTGATAAATCTGAGTCAGGACGGGTTCTGTCTTATGCGCTTGTGCAAAACTGATGGACATGTATCCTAGGACATTGTAAATATCGACCAATTCGAAATCTCGCTTTTCGATTCCCAAAATAATAAACTCTATTGGAGTCGGACCATGATGCATATAGGCATTGATGCCATCAAGATAGGCTTGGGCAGCATTCAAAACATTTGGGTCTCCCTCACTTTTCAATCTTGCAACCTGCTGTTCGGAATATAGGTTGACACCTAATGTTTTGAAAAACATATCTGCACTCAACAAGTCTTTGCCAAAAATCTCAGACAATCTCCCTGGTGCAATTCGCCGTACCAACTCCATTTGCCAAAGGCGATCCTGAGCATGGACATAACCCAGCGTACGATAGGCATCTAGCTCAGATTCTGCATAGATATGTGGCACGCCGTACTTGTCAAAATAAACCGTAGACTTAGATTCCAATCCCCACAAAACAGCGGTACCAGAATATTGGGGTTCTAGTGATGTGGAAATCAAATAATATATGAGGTAAAGCAAACCAATCAAGACTACGATGGCTACCGAAAATTTCTTGAGCATAGATTTGATATTTTAGTCTATGCTTCAATTTAGCGTAGATTATGCGCATTGCATAATCTGTTGAGGCTAGAAAAAGGAAAATAGTTATTTGAAATTTGTCAAATAGCGTTTCCAAAAAGGACTGTACTCTGAAGTTGGATGTTATGGGAGTTTCTCCAGATGCCTCACTTGAGCTTCACCATCTACGACCAGTTTGTTTTTTGCCTTGTCAAAAATTTGGGTCTTGATGGTAGCAGTATGTTTTCCCTCTGTGGTTTCGATGATTTCAAGTCGTACCTCGTAGGCCTCTTCTGGAAACACTGGTCGTTTGAAAGAAAGATTCTGAGACAGATACAAGGTGCCTTGTCCAGGAAAATCCATGCCCAACACTTTGGAAATAAATGAGGCTGAAAATATTCCGTGTGCAATCGGCTTTTTGAAAGGCGTCTCTGCGGCAAACTCCGCATCGAGGTGTAGTGGGTTTTTGTCTCCCGACAACTCCGCGAATAAATTGACTTGCTCTTGGCTGATGCTAAACTCTGTGCTGTACTGATCTCCTACTTTCAACATATCTCTAAAAATTTCGGCAATATTAATCCATTCTCACTTGCACACCATCATATTCGTCGTTGGCAATTCCATCTCCATCCCAGTCCAGCGTAGCTTTGAATCTGACACGATTTCCACGAATCTCGTATTTGTATTTCGTGGTTCCCTCTTCTGACAACATCACGAGCGAATCATTTTCAATCCACCACTTACCATAGACGGTGTTGAAATTCTGACCATCAACTGTGTAGTATTGAGAGGCAAAAGTGCTGTCGGCATTGAAAGTTGTCTCGATGGGTTTGATTTTTAGGATTTTCTCCCATTCCCCCTCATTGGCGAGCAAGACGGAGTCTTTGTTATTCAACCTTTTCATCGTGACGAGTAGGCTGAGATTCATCCATTTGCCCTCAATCTGTTCCTCCTTCTTGAGATCCGTACTTTCTGTACTTTCCTTTTTGTCAGTGGAGCAGGCTGCAAACAGCACAATTGCTAGGAGTAATATGGATAGCTTTTTCATGGAATAAAGATAAGTGCTAATGTTGAAAAATGGACAATTTTATTAGTAGTTGGGGCGACTTGTAGCACAAATTACCAATGGTCGATTAGCTATAAACCGTCACCCTCGCTCGGAGCAAGGGCGACGTTCCTGAAGAGAAGGGTGGGTCATTCTAATATTAGGCTTTCGATTTTGCTGAAATCAGCTTGTGATTCATGAAAATCGTGGTATTGCTTTAAGCCACCAAACCAGTCCAAAACTTCGGTTCTATTTAATTTGGATGGCATATTGGTCAAGTGACTTTTGTATGAGGAGTGGGGATACTCTTTGTAATTTCCAAATAAGCCATGTATTTGTGGGTAGAGATGAATGTATGCAATCAACTGAGAAAAATAGGCTTCTTCTTCCACCAGCTTTCGTTTGAAAGGCCTTTCGAAAAGTGCGCCTGTTCTTTTGAATTTCTTGTTAATGGCTTGTGTATAACTTTTCAACCAGTAGGACAAAGCATCACTGATATGTCTGTAGGCGGGCTGATCATTATCGGCTTTTATTTGTTGATGGATTCCTTGCTCCGACTTTACACGGGTCAATAGGTGAAAATGATTGGGTAACAAGCAGTACGCAAAAGTCTCTAAAAATGGATGAGCATATCTGGCATATTGGCGAAGGAAAAAGTGATAACTCTCTGTATCAAAAAAGACCTTTCCTTTGTTTACTCCTCGATTATAGATGTGATAGTATTTTTCGGGATGTAGTTGGGTGTGGCGAATACCCATGGTTTTAGTTGGCTGGGTGCTACTAAAGATATCCAAAGAGAAAGGAAAATACAATTGACCTTAAATGAAACCGTCGCCCTCGCTTCGAGCGAGGGCGACGGTAAACTAATTTAGCTCAAAAACTCATAGATGCCTGCGACACCTTGTCCACCGCCAACACAGGCGGAAACCATGCCGTATTTTTGTTTTCTGCGGCGCATTTCGTTCAGCAGTTGGATCGAGAGTTTTGCTCCTGTGCATCCTAGTGGGTGACCGAGTGCCACTGCTCCTCCATTGACATTGATGATGTCTGGATTAAGTCCCGCTTCTTGGATCACGGCGAGTGATTGAGCAGCGAAAGCTTCGTTGAGTTCGATTTGCTCGATATCACTGAGTTTCATCCCTGCTTGTCTCAAAGCTTTCGGAATTGCCTCGACCGGACCGATGCCCATGATGCGTGGACTCACGCCTGCCGCAGCATAAGTCACCAATCTCGCAATCGGCTCCAGTTTCAATTCTTTGACCATGCGCTCCGACATCACCATGACGAAAGCTGCTCCGTCAGAAGTTTGAGATGAGTTACCCGCTGTAACCTGCCCTCCCATTTTGAAAGCTGGTCTCAGCTTGGCTAATCCCTCCATGGAAGTATCTGCTCTTGGACCCTCGTCAGTATCCACTACATATTCACGCTCGGCTTTTTTGCCCTCGTCGTTGATGTAGGTTTCTTTGACAGTGATCGGGACGATCTCGTCTTTGAATTTTCCGTCTTTGATCGCTGCAAGTGCTTTTTCATGAGATTTAACGGCAAATTGATCCGCTTGCTCGCGAGAAATGCCATAATCTTTGGCGATTTCCTCGGCAGTCATGCCCATTGACAAATAGTACTCTGGATTGTTCTTGGCGATTTCCCAGTTGAGGGCTGTTTTGTATCCCATCATCGGAACGAGAGACATAGACTCTGTACCACCAGCGATGATACACTCGGCCATTCCGGCTTTGATTTTGGCAGTGGCCATGGCGATAGTTTCCAATCCCGAACCACAATATCTGTTGACGATCAAACCTGGCACTTCGACCGGTAACGACAACAACGAAATCATCCTTCCCATCTGCATGCCTTGTTCCGCTTCGGGAATGGCATTGCCCACGATGAGATCATCTATTCTTTTTGGATCCAGCGCTGGCACTTGTGCCGTGAGGTGCTTGATCACATCTGCAGCGAGATCATCAGGCCTGATGAATCTGAATCCACCTTTTTTTGATTTACCAACTGCTGTTCTATATCCTTTAACTATGTAAGCTTCCATTTTTTTAGACTTTAGTACTTAGACATTAGATTTTAGACTTTCGCCGAAAACCCTTATCATTTTTTGTATTTCATTTATTTCGGAGACTGCGGTCTCTTTTTGCTCCTCATTGATAAAATTGAGGTTTTCACCAATTATCAATTGAGTCTCTAGTTCACATAATGAACCCATGGCTATGCTCAAGAACTGGACAAATTCTTTGTCTGATTTTCTACCTGTTCCCTCAGCAATGTTTGAGGGAACAGAAACAGAACATCTACGAATCTGATTGGTCAATCCAAATTTTTCAGATTCTGGAAAATGACCTGTGAGTTGATATATTTCTGTCACCAACTCAATGCTTCTTTTCCAAATGTTCAGTTTTCCAAAATCATGCATTTGTCTAGTGTCTAAAATCTAGTATCTAACTACTAGTTTCTTAAAGGTTTTCCCTTGAACAAGATGCTATGAATTCTTTCCAGTGTTTTTGGTTCTCCTGTCAAGCTCAAGAAAGCTTCTCTTTCTAGATCAAGCAGGTATTGCTCCGAAACCAAAGTGTTGGAGGTCAAATCTCCACCACTCATGACGTAAGCCAATTTTTTGGCGATCTTGGCATCATGCTCGGAGATATAATTGCCGTACAACATACCTGTCACACCTGCTTCGAACATTGCCATCGAACTGCGTCCGTGGACTTTGATATCTTTTCGCTCGGTAGGTCTGGTGTAGCCAGCTTCTGCCAATTCGATGGCTCTGGCTTTGGCATCCGCCAAAAGTCGAGATCTATTGAGCGTGATTCTATCCGAAGATTTCAAAATACTCATCTCAGCTGCCTCTGCAGCTGAAGTGGCCACTTTTGCCGTAGCAATATTCATAAAATACTTCTGAAGAATATTTAGTTCTGGATCTCCTTCTGAATATTCATCCGAAGCACGCAAAGTCAACTCTTTGGTTCCTCCCCCTCCTGGGATCAGCCCAACTCCGACTTCAACCAAACCAATGTAAGTTTCGGCATGTGCCTGTATCGCATCACAATGCATGGACAATTCACAACCCCCACCCAATGCCAAGCCAGATGGCGCAGACACCACAGGTATATCCGAAAATCTCGCTCGAACCATTGTTTGTTGGAATTGTCGGATCATCATGTCGATTTCGTCATATTCCTGATCTGAAGCATACATGAACAGCATCGCCAGATTCGCTCCAGCAGAAAATTGCTGTGATTCATTGCCAATCACAACTCCTCGGTAGTTTTCTTCGGCTTTCGAAATGGCTGTGTTGATACCTTCGATCACCTCACCTCCGATGGCGTTCATTTTGGTGTGGAACTCTACGTTGAGAATGCCATCTCCAATATCATAAACAGTAGAACCTGCATTTTGGAAGACTACATTGTTTTCTTTGTAAGCCTCCAAAATCACAAAACCCTCAGTACCAGGGACTACCTTGTAAGATTTGGACGGAATGTCATAATACAGTTTTTTGCCTTTTTCGAATTTGTAGAAGCGCTCGTGACCACCATCGAGCATTTCTTGCACCCATGGTGCTGGCTTCATTCCTGCGGCCTCCATTTTTTGAGCTGTTTCCTTGACGCCTAAGACATCCCACGTCTCGAATGGACCAATCTCCCAAGCAAAGCCTGCGGCGACCGCCTGGTCGATCCTATATAGCTCATCGGCGATCTCAGGGATTCGCATCGAGCAGTACTTGAACATATCATAGAACGTCGCTCTGTAGAACTCTCCTGCTTTGTCCTCAGCGTTAACTAAGATCGGAAGGCGTTCTTTGACATTTTCGATGTCTTTTACCTTAGAGAGGCTCTCATAGCTTGCTTTGGTTCGCTCGCCATATTCCATGGTTTTGAGATTGAGCTCCAAAATGTCCTTCTGGCCATTCTTATCGACCGTTTTCTTAAAATAGCCTTGCTTGGTTTTGTCTCCCCACCATTTTTTGTCATAGAGTTCTTGGACAATTTTTGGGAGTTTGAATGCATCTCTGGATTCGTCGTGTGGCAAACCCTCGTAGAGATTCGTTGCGACTTTGACTGTCGTGTCCAATCCTACCACATCCATCGTGCGGAAAGTTGCAGATTTGGCGCGACCGATGATCGGTCCAGTCATTCTATCAATTTCACCGACGGTGAATCCCATTTTTTCGATGGTATGCATACCCGACATGATCGCATAGATTCCTATTCGATTGGCGATGAAGGCTGGCGTGTCTTTGCAAAGCACAGTTTCTTTGCCCAAAAACAAATCTCCATAGTTCATCAAGAATTTGACGACTTCTGGATCTGTGTCTTTGGTCGGGATAATTTCCAGCAGTCTCAGGTATCGTGGTGGGTTGAAAAAGTGTGTGCCACAAAAATGCTTTTTGAAATCCTCACTTCGTCCATCCGTCATCAGATGGATAGGAATCCCTGAGGTGTTGGATGTGACGAGTGTCCCAGATTTTCGGTACTTTTCGACTGTTTCGAAAACCGATTTTTTGATGGCAAGATTTTCAACTACTACTTCGATAATCCAATCATAGTCTGCAATCTTGGGCATGTCATCGTCGAAATTCCCCAATTTGACTAATTCAGCTTTGGTGGGGTCGTACAATGCTGCAGGTTTGGCAGCCAGTGTGGATTGAAATGCTTGATTGACAATTCTGTTTTTTACTGCACTGCTATCGAGGGTCAGTCCTTTGGCGGTTTCGGCTGGGTCTAATTCCTTCGGTGCAATATCCAACAATAATACTTCCACTCCGATGTTGGCGAAATGGCAGGCTATCCGTGATCCCATGATTCCGGAACCCAGTACAGCAACTTTTTTGATGGCTCTATTCATTTTCGATCAAAATTATTTGTTGTTCTATGTTTCTGTTTTCTTCTATGACTTGTTCGATGGAAGACATCACTTCAAAAAACGCAGCTAGTTTTTCGTCGGAAACTTTGCTACGTACACTTTCATTGAAGTAAATGACGGCCTTTTTTGAAAAACTCCTTTTTTTCTTCCCCTCTTCTGTCAACATGATTTTAACAGACCTCTTGTCGTTTGGATCTCTTTCACGGTATATCAATCCGTTTTCTTCCATACTCTTGAGCATTCTGGTCAAGCTCCTTGCTTCCATCCCCAAGAGTGGCGCGATTTTAGTCGCTGGTGTTCCTTTTTCTATATCTATGTTGAGCAATACAAAACCAGAAGATGCAGTGATCCCTCTCTCTTGTCCTCCTTGATTATACATTCTGGATATTGCATGCCAAACTACCTTGATGTGGTAGTCTACCGTTTCTTCTTTTTTCATATCTTACACATCTCGTCCCTCTCAAAGATATATAAAAAATGTATGCACGCATACTAAGTTTGATTTTACTTTCAAACCTACAAACGGGAAATTATTGGTAAACGTTATCGCCTCTTAGTGTTCTAAAACGCTTTCTCGCTTCCGCGACATAGATGCTGCCTGGGTAAGTGATCAGAAATGATTTGTAAAGCTCCATTGCAGTATCTGTATCATGCAAATATTCTTCAAATATTTTACCCTTCAGGAAAAGCGCATCATCGCCAAATATGTCTGTTTTGTAATCTGACTCTATCACATCCAGATTCAAGACGGCGTTTTCATACTCCCCAATCTCTAAGTATATATGAGCCAGTTGCCAGTGGATTTCGTCAGTCAACGAATGGTGAGGATAGGATTTCAACATCTGCAAATATTTGTCCTTGGCTTCCAGTGTTTTATTTTGAAAACGGAGCAAATCAATGTCAGCAAATTCCTTGAGTACAAAATCAGATGTATCCAAAACGGTATTGTTTTGAATCAACAAGCTCAATGCCATGGCATCATTGGCAATTTCTTTGGTCGTGGCGGTTTTGAGGATGTCCAAGTGACTCTTGGCCAATTCAAAGTTTCCCAAGTAATAATTCAACTTTGCATTCTTGAATTTTGCCTCATAACCGATATCACTAGACTTGTTAGCTTTCTCCACTTGGGAATAAAGCAATGTTGCTTCCCATGGCTCATCGATCAATAAAAATATATCGCCAAGATCCAATTTGCTCAATGATTTAGATTTGAGATCCACTCTTGGCAGGGCTATAATTTGATTAAGCATGGCGATCGCAGAATCTTTTTCATCCAGATAAAAAGCATGCAGCAGGGCTTTTTGTCTGAACGCTTCGATCGTCTCTGCATTCAATCCCACTTCGATAATCAATGACTCATAATCTTTGGTAAGCTGACGGATTGCCGTTTGATCTACAGGAAATACATTTTTCACTTTTTCTTGACGCGTTTTGATTAATTCACGCCTTGCTTGCAAATAGTATTGGCTTTCTGGCATACTTTGAATAATGTATTCAAATACCTCTTCTGCTTCAACATAACTTTTGTTGTCCAAAGCGATCATCCCAATATCCATCAAACGATAGCCATTTTCACGAAAACGCTTGGTTATTGCCTTGGCTTGAATAAAGGCTCCATGGAAATTCTTTTGCTGCATAAAAGCCCAAATCAACAAGTCCGCATACATATCTGTACTAGGATCTCTCTGGATATTGTCCATGAGCGAATTTTGGAATTTTTGCATGTCCTCTTCGTTTTGAAGTAGGTTTTGGAGAATGTTCTTGACGTATCTCAAGTTTTGTGGTCTGAGCGAAGCGAAGACGAGATATTCATTCATCATCTTTTCTTTGTCTCCCAAAATACGATACGTATTGGCGAGCTCCAGAGCGTATTCCTGATGGTCGTTGCTAGACTTTCTTCCTTGCTGATAAGTCTGCAAAGCATATTCGGTCAATTGCTTGCTGATAAAATACTGCGCAGCAGTCCGCACCAAAAAACTGTTTTCTTTGATTTCATCTATGAGCTGAACGTATTTTTTGTCTGCTAGATCTTGGCGTTGCGTTGCGGTCAATAGGATTCCTTCATCTATTCTGTAGTAAACATTGGATGGATAATTCTTCAAAGCATTTTTCAAATACTTATCTGCAGTTTTGAAATCATTGAGGGATAACAAGACATCAAAATAATTGTTGTGGATAGTTGGTATGTTTTCTCTGCGATTGGACAAATCATCATAGACATCCTTTGCTTTTTGAAAATCACCATTAAGATAATATTCATTGGCAAGTTGAATTTTTTGATCGTCCTGCGCCACGAGGCTGAGCGGAATGATGATTGCTATTAGAGAGAGAAATAATTTCATATACGTTTTCCACATCTTTGACCGATCCTACAATATTAAAATAGATTATAAATAAACTATTATTATTTACTATCTGTGTAGATATGTGGATAAGTCTTTATGTTCTTTTGACTTGTTTGTAGATCGTGTATTAAAATTAATTTAAGGACAACTTATCTACATTCTAAGTTATTGATTTTTAGTTAGTCATATGGTTTTCCACAGTTTTTAGAACTATGTTGATTACTTTATACTGATGTGTGTTGTTGACCACAATTTGTTGATATATCTGAGTTACGGAAAGTTATTAGTTGGGGTATGAGTGACTTTGGTGTTAACTACTGTTTTGTCTGAATTTGTACACAGTCTCTGCGATCTATCTCAACGATTTATCCACAGTTATCCACATGGTTTTAGAAGCTGATTAGAATGTTTTCAATCTCCCAATTGGCGCGAATATCAAATTCTTCTGGATAGAAGTATATGGGTTCAGGTTCCATTTGAAGGTTGAGATTGCCATGTGTCCAGGTTTGATCTTCATTTTTATCTATTAAAACTCTAAAGGTGTATTTTCCTGGTTTGACATAGTTGAAGATGAATTTGGTTGGATTTTTCTTCTGTGCTATTACCTTATAATCTTTATCTACTAGCTGTAGTGTATAGCTAGGATTGGTCGTCTCTACTTGTCCAGATACGATTCCGTAGTTTTCTGGATTTTTAAATTGATAGAATCTGGTTTGTTGTTCGGCTGTATCTAGATCGATGCTGATGAACGTACCTTTTTTGAATAGATAATATACTTGGTTGGTCTTGATCTTGGTGAGGTAGTTGACTTGTTTGACTTTCACTGTATCAATGGCACTGCTGTCTTGTGGAATATGAGTGCTGTCTGTAAGTAGGTTGAGAAGACTGTCTACTTTGTGTTTGAAGAAATTCTTGTTGAGTTGATTACTAATGACCAGTTCGGTCATGTCTTCATTCCATTGAAGAATACTGTCAGGTATATTTTGTTTGTAAAGGGTGTCGTATTGCAGGATCATGCTATCTCTGTAGAACTCAGTGATGGGTTTGGTGAACCTGATAATCATGTTGAACTTTTCGTCGACATTACTCTGATCTCTGGGCAACAGAGATGAATTGAATTTCTCAGGCTTTCTTTTAGATTCAGAGAATTGTACATAGACAGTATCTGACATGTGATTGTAAACCGTATCGGTGGTTTGGATGATGACAGCTAGGCTATCTTTTTCATATTGGTAAGCTGAGTCATAGTAGTACCTGAGTGTTGTCCTTTCTTTGATTAGGTTGCTCTTGGGAAGGGGTAGTTTACTCATTGAGTCTAGTTTCTTCATTTGATAGGATTGGATGTATTTGTTGTAGAGTACGTCAAAATACTGTCCTGTCTTTTTTGCTCTGATCATTTTGAGATCATTTATGTTGAGCAACTGGATTGCTAGATCAATGTTTTCTTTGTTGCTGTTGAGATCAATAGAATCCTTTATGAATCCTTGTGTCTCTTCATCTGGTTGATTGGTCAGGTTGTTATTCTTGTCCTCGAATGCATAAATCTGGTAATAGGAGTTTTTGATGTTCTCTATTTTGTATGTGCCAGAGGTATCTGTTTTGGCGAAGTACCTTGGTTTTCCTGTAAGTATATTGAGTGTGTCTGATACGTCGTATAATGTGACTGTCGCCTTGTCTACTTTTTTATTGTTGTAGAGGTTTCTGATGGTGCCTGAGATGCTAATCGAATCGATGTAGGGTCCTGTTGAGAATGCTAGGATGAAGTTTTCCACGGAGTTTTTTTCTGTGACATCTACGACACCATCTGCAAAATTGAAAGTATAGGTGGTGCTGTCTTCAAAATCTTCTTCGAATTCAATAAACAATTCATTCTTCTTGATTCGATGTTTGTATTTGTTTTCTGTGAATGGAGTGATGACAAGCTTCTGTTTTATTTTGGATGCATCGATTCTTTCATCAAACACAAAGTGAAATTCTTTGCTTTTGTAGTTAATGCTTTTGTTGGCTGGAGTGCTTTCTATGAGTAGAGGGGGAATAGTATCTCTAGGTCCTCCAGTTGGTGTACCTTGATTGGCGCATGAGTAGATGTATATAGCGACTAGACAGAGCAGGATGGGGAATAGACTTCTCATACTTTTTTGAATACGTATATTAAACTGGAGTAATTGTTATTGTTTTTTCTTGCCCATCTGTTGGACAATAGACCGATGAAGAATGATTTGATGTAATTGGATTTGCCATTCTTGTACTTCTCGCTCAGAAGGCTCACGTAGAATGAATCAAACTTCATCGGAAGTGTTTCTACGAGTTCGAATGAATTGTATTTCATTAATTCCTTGATCGTAGCTTGATTGAAGTGATACAAATGTCTGGGTATATCATATGCTGCCCAGTGTTTTTTGTAGAATCGCTGATCGTATGAATCTGAATTGGGTAGTGCTATCACCAATCTACTTTGTTTGGATAGTAAGTTTCTGATGATTTGTAAGGTATCATTGATATCATGAACATGCTCCAATACATGCCACATTGTGATGATTCCATACTTTCCTTTAGGCAGATCTCGGAGTTCTTCATGTACATGATTGCCTATTTCGTTGATGGCTTGTTTCCTGGCCAATTCATCTGGTTCTATTCCTGTTACCTTCCAATCATTGGCCTGCAGATAGGAAAGCAACTGACCTGTTCCACAACCTATGTCTAATATGGATTTCTTATCCGCCAATCTATCTAGTAGTTTGGACTTTGATCGGATGGTGTAGTTCCTGACTACCTTGTAGATTTGATTGGTTAGGTTCGTGCCTTTGTTGGTGTGAGATATGTAGTCCTTGAACTGGTAGTACTTGCCTATGGATTGTTTGCTAGGTCTGGGGTTGGTGAGGAGCAATTGACAATTGCTGCATTTCATGATAGCAAAGCTCTCACCAGTCAAAGAGTAATCATCACATATGAGGTGGTTGACAAACTCTTTCGAGTTGCAGGATGGACATGAATCTATTTTTTCGTACATAGTTTATCTAGCCATATATACCATTAGAACTGAAATGTCAGCAGGATTGACTCCACTGATTCTAGAGGCTTGGCCCAAATTGGTAGGTTGAATATTTGATAATTTTTCTTTTGCTTCTTTGGATAGAGCGGGTATTTCACGATAGTTGAATCCTGATGGTATCTTCTTGTTATCTAAATCACCCATTCTGTCAGCCAGACTTTTTTCTTTCTCAATATAGGTTTCATATTTGGCAAGAATGGAAGCTTGTTGAATGACCTCTTGAGACAGAGATTTGGTTCTTTCTTGTATCTCAGGATGTAGCTTGATGATATCTTCTATTTCCAATTCTGGTCTACGTAAGAAGTTGATCAATGGTGCTTTCTCCTTGATTGTTGCCGAGTTTCGCTTTTCTAGAATTTGATTGACTTCTTCAGGTTTTACTTTAATAGTGTTGAGATCATTCAGGAGCTGTTCTGTTTGATTTACTTTTTGCTGTACTTTCTCTAGTCTATCGTCGGATGCTAATCCAAGTGTGTGTCCAATAGGTGTGAGTCTAATGTCCGCATTGTCTTGTCTGAGTAGGATTCTGAATTCAGCACGTGAGGTAAACATGCGATAGGGCTCATCCGTACCTTTGTTGATCAAATCATCTATTAATACTCCTATGTAGGCGTCTGATCTGTTGAGGATGAATTTGTCTTTGCCATGCACCTTGTTATGTGCATTGATTCCTGCCATGAGTCCTTGACTGGCAGCTTCTTCGTATCCTGTTGTCCCGTTGATCTGTCCTGCGAAGTATAACCCTGATATTCGTTTGGTTTCCAAGGTTGCATCGAGCTGCGTAGGAGGAAAATAATCGTACTCAATGGCATATCCAGGTCTAAACATTTTGACTTGTTCGAACCCTGGAATTTTAGTGATGGCTTTGTACTGCACGTCCTCTGGTAAACTTGTAGAAAAGCCATTGACATATATCTCCACTGTGTTCCAACCTTCAGGTTCTACAAATATTTGATGCCTTTCTCTGTCTGCGAACCGATTGATTTTATCCTCTATAGATGGGCAATACCTTGGACCCAAACCTTTAATCCGCCCTGTGAACATTGGAGATTTTTCAAACCCAGTTTTCAGAATTTCATGTACTTCACTGTTGGTATAGGTGATATGACAAGGTCTTTGTGTTGCAAGAGGCTTTGTGTCTGTGAAAGAGAATTTACCTGGTTCTTCATCTCCTGGCTGTTCTTCCATCACATTCCAATTAAGGGAACGACCATCTACTCTTGGAGGTGTTCCTGTTTTCATTCTCCCTGCTTCAAACCCTAGTTCCACTAATTGTTCGGTTATGCCTGTTGCAGCTTTCTCACCTGTACGGCCTCCACCGAATCTTTTTTCACCAATATGAATGATTCCATTGAGAAAGGTTCCATTGGTTAGCACCACGGATTTCCCCATGATTTCAATACCCATGGATGTTCTCACGCCTCTGACTTGATTGTTTTTGACGACCAGTCCACTTACCATTTCTTGCCAGAAATCTACATTTGGTGTTTGCTCAAGTGCTAATCTCCACTCTTCGGCAAATCTCATTCTGTCATTTTGAGTTCTTGGACTCCACATGGCAGGACCCTTAGATTTGTTGAGCATCCTAAATTGGATCATAGACTTATCAGAAATGATCCCTGAGTATCCCCCGAGTGCATCTATCTCTCTAACTATTTGTCCTTTGGCTACACCGCCCATGGCTGGGTTGCATGACATTTGAGCAATGGTATTCATATTCATGGTGACCAACATGACTTTGGAGCCCATGTTGGCAGCAGCAGCAGCGGCTTCACAGCCGGCATGCCCAGCACCTACCACGATCACATCGTATTCTGGAAACATAACGTTTATTAATAATGTTCCACGTGAAACCTTTTGTGTTTTGTTGCAAAGTGTTCCACGTGGAGCAGTGATATTGTTCTTCTAAAATTGCGGCAAAGATAAGTAAGCATTCTCTTTTTCTCTCATAAGGCTTTTTTCTTCATCGGTCTTGTCGTTGTACCCGACAAGATGTAATACTCCATGCACCATCACACGGCGTAGTTCTTCTATGAAAGTAATAGATTGTTGGTTGGCATTGTCGCTGACTCTGTCTATGCTTATAAATAGGTCTGCTTCGATTTTACCTTCCTCTTCAGAGTTGTCGAAGGTGATGATGTCTGTATAGTAGTCGTGATCTAGATAATCCACGTTGACTTGGTGTAGGTACTCATCTGAGCAGAAGATGTAGTTGATATTAAGTAATTCGTGTTTTTCTGCATTGATGGTATGCAATATCCATTGGCGGATATTGTTTTCTTGACCTAGTACAAAGTCGGTGTCCTCGTAAAAGAATTGTATTTCGTCCATTAGTCTATATAGAAACTCAATTCGACTCTCTTACCTTGGTCTTCAAACTTGACTTCATCACAAAGGTTTTTCATGAGGAAGATTCCCCTCCCTCCTGGCTTTTCTAGGTTTTCTGGAGCTGTTGGGTCTGGTAGGTTATCATAATTAAATCCCTCCCCTTCGTCTTGTATCGTAAACCGTATTTGACTTTTTTCTAAGAAAAGTGACAAGTCTACATTTTTGCTCTTGTCTGATTTGTTGCCATGTACTATAGCATTGTTTACAGATTCTGTGACTGCAATCATGATGTTGCCATAGATGTCATCATCAAATTGGTATTTCTCTTTGGCGTTATCAATAAAGCTTTCAATGATTCTAATGTTTTCGGAAAGAGAAGGGATCTGAATTTTTATGGCGTCCATTGTTCGATGTTTTTATGGTTCACAAATATATTATTGTTCGTTCAACCTTTGGAAATATTTGTTTACTTCTTCTTTGTAGTACGGATTCATTTTGGCTGGTAATGTCTGTAAGAGTTCAAGTTCAGACTCTTTGGCCTTGATGTATTCTTCAAATTCTTTGTTAGGTGTATGTTGAAGGTCTTTGGCACTTTGTGCTTCTCTTTTTTGATCTAGTTCACGCTCTTTCAATGCGTCTTCTGACTGTAGCATTCGAGTCAAGATTTCTTCTTGCCTGCGGAGCATTTCTTGAGATAGGTTTTTGTTGACCAGGTCTGTTTCTGTCTGCTCCATTTTTTTGATCATTTCTTGCAGGTTTTTGGACACTCCCTCTTCTCCCTGATTTAGTCCGTCTTGCATTTCTTGGAGTTGCTGTCTGAGCATTTCTTGCTCTGCAGCCAGTTCTGCTAGTTCTTGGGATAGCTGCCTTCCTGATTTCCCCTCTTTTTTCAATTGATTAATCTTTTCGTTCAATTGTTTTTGCATTTCTGACATGCTGGGTGATTGGTTTTTTGGTCCTTTTTTGCCCTTTTGTGGTGAACCCATCGCTTCTGCCATTTGCTGTTGCATCTGCTGTAGGACATCATTGAGCAACAGTGAGAGGTTGTTGATGGCTGTCATGGTGTACTGTTGACTGGCGACTGCTTCAGGTTTTTTTCTGTCCTTGAGTGCTTGAAGACTGGCTTCTATATTCTTGTTCATGTCATTGAGTTCTCTCGTCACGAAACTTTGGATTTGAAAGACCCTTTTGGCTAATGACAACAGGCTGTCTTCTATGATGACAGCATCATCACGGAGTTTGAGTTGGTTCTGTGAGAGCGTCACGTAGCGCGGATCACTTTGATTGACATCTGTGAAATCATCCATCAACGATTCTTGGTCAAAAGAAAGCTTTAGCAAGTTGTCCAGTATGTCTCTCAGGTTGTCTAGATTTTCACTGAGCATTTCCATCTCCATACCTGCTTGCATTTCCTTCATCTTTTGACCTAGCTGTTGCATTTGATCAGCAGCTTTTTTCTGAGAGGATCCAGCCTTCTTTCTATTGTTATCTTCTAGTTCCTTTTTTGCATCCTCTTGTGCTTGATCTATTGATTCTTCTTCGGGAGACAAATCTTCTAAGTCTTCTGGTTGGGAGAGTTCTTCATTCATTTCTTCCATTTTGTCCATTTGCTCCTGGATGCGATCAAACTCTTCATCCAGTTTGGACTGTTCTTCCTTGATGGAATCAAGATCTTTTTCT
The DNA here is from genome assembly GCF_025502585.1 of Reichenbachiella agarivorans. Taxonomy (NCBI): domain Bacteria; kingdom Pseudomonadati; phylum Bacteroidota; class Cytophagia; order Cytophagales; family Reichenbachiellaceae; genus Reichenbachiella; species Reichenbachiella agarivorans. The sequence continues at coordinate 1,331,169 of NZ_CP106679.1, forward strand.
TTGTTTTGCGTGTCTTCTGCCAGTTTGGACTGTTGTTTTTCCAAGTTCTCCAGGTCATTGATGATCTCATCCATTTTATAGTCGAACTGCATTCTTTTGAACATTTCAAGCGCTCTTTCTATTTCTTTTTCGAGATTCTTTTCTTTGTGTTGGATGTTGTTCATCAGATCCTTGAGGTCTGTGTCTGTTTTTTCGTTTTCTAAGAGTTTTTTTAGTTCATCATACAGTTTTTTAGTTTCCTCATCTAGGATGTCCTCCATTAGCTTTTGTAGCTCTGCTGCTTTCTTTTGTAGTTCAGGGTTGGGTTTATGAAACTGATTTTGTTTTTGCGTAAGCTCTTTGTGCTTCTTAGCCAATTCTTGCAGTTCTTGCTCTAATTGGGTCTTATCTTTTAGTAGTTTATTTAATTTTTTCTGCTCTTGCCAGCTGTTGTTGTTTTGCTTTTTAAAGTCTTTTTGTATTTCCGCAATTTTTTCTTTGATATCTTCAGCTTTGTCTAGGGCTTTGTCAATGTCTTTTTTTGCTTGACTGGCAGATTTTTCTATGTCTTTGTTGATTTCGGTCTTAACAGGAATTTTGAAGAGCATTTTTTGGGTGCGAGACTCTTTTGGCCCATTGACTGCATCATTGTCAAATACACTTACATAGTAGCTTAGTTCATCACCAAGAGTGAGATGAAGGGAGTCGATAGAGAGTTGATGATAGTAGTTTTGAGAGTTGATTTTTCGGTTAAAATTGATGTTTTCTTTATGGGTAGAACCGTTAATGTCATAAACCAACTGTAACTTTTGGAACCCATAATCATCAGAGATGATGCCATTGATCAGCAGATATTTGTAGAGTGTGGTATCCTGCTGTGTGCTGATTTTGATCTGGGGATATTGATCTTTGATGATGTCAATGTGATAAACAATGATTTCTTTGTTTTGGCTATAGACATTGTGCAATTTGATCTCATAGTCCGTTTCTTGATTGAGTTTTTGCTGTGTTTTGAAAACACCGTTTCTATCTGTTGTGAGGTTAAGCGAATCACGTTCAAAAACAAGCTGTATCTGGTCGGACTCTATTGACTCGATGCTCCATTTGGCAATAGTGCCTTCGGGTGCTGTGATGTTGCCATTGTTGATAATTTGTGAGCTTTCCAGACCTGTATAGACAGGAAAATCTAGGAGAATGCTCAGATTTTTGATCTCTGGACGTGATTTTACTTTGATGTTATATGTTTTGGATACGAATGACCCAGCAGATATGCTAAAACTAAAATTGTCTTGAACTTTGGCAATTTGATAGCTCAAATTTTCTCCATCAAAGTTCATTTTGGCCCTTTTGTTTCCAGATTCAAAATAGAAATACGCTGGTATAGCTTGCCCTTCTACTTTGAAGTCTATTTGATAAGGCTCGTTGCGAAAGGCTATGAGTTCTGTGTTAACCAACTGTATTTTGAATAAGGAGCTGTTGTATTCTTTGTCGTAGTTGATGATTCGTACGGTGCTTTCGGTCAGAAAGTGCGGTACAAACAAAAAAGCCAAGAGGATAATACAAAACGGTATAAGAATATATTTGAAATACCTAAAGTTGCCTTTCAAATCAATACTATTCGAAAATGTAAATATCGACAATGCCTGGGTTCGTTGTGCGACACTTGCGTTTAGAAGGGCATTGTCTTGCCCACTGTTACGCAACTGTATAGTATTCAGCAATTTGTCTTTTAGATCAGGAAAGTAATTTCCAATATGTACTGCTGCTTCTTCGTTGCTGAGTAGACTGTCACTTTTGAAATATCGAATCAGTGGTACGATGACCAGTACAATGAGTCCAGTAATAAATGCCATGCTTACCATAAAGAAAACGGCAGTTCTACCAGCTTCTGAGAACCTAAATGAAAACTCTAAACTGTTGGCTACTAGATAGATACATAGAGAAATCGCTACAAAAAATATACTTCCTCTGATGAATATGTTCAGAAAAAGCTTCTTTTTGTAAGCCTGTATATTTTGGACCAAAGTGTCCTGAGTATTTGAGTATTCGGTTTTCAATAGCTCTTTATGACTTCAAAATGTACTTTGCCGATTTGCTCGGCAAGGCTTCTATGTGCTAATAATCCCTTGAGATTGCCGTTGGTTAGGTAGTAATCTGGATATATTTTTATTGCTACATATGCGTTGACTCTTGGGTTCTTACTTTTCATTTGATTAAAAAGACTATCAGCTACGGTACTTCTGTTATCCACTAAAAAATTGACATATTCAGATGACCAAATAATATACGGATCATTGCTGAGATGATCTGAACTTTCTGAAGGATATATGTGTACATTGTCCTGTTGCAGTGTGTCATGTATCAAATTTGGGTCATGGTATTCAAATACAAGTGGAATTTTGATCGTGTCGCTACCGATTTTGGGCGTAAAATGCGCTGAATCAATGGCAAAATGGTTGTTTTGAGCCCCTAATAATTCAACACAGGTACTAAGAGTCGAAGAATCTTTGAAATTCACGAATGTATAGCCGTTTACAAAGCCACTTTTTCGTTCAATTAATGAATAATTGCTGTATTTATCCTCCTTTACTTGTCTGTAGAAGTCTATCGCTCTTGTGCTTGTACTTGTCCATTGATTGAAATGAATGATATCCAATTTTCCATCTATAAATTCATCAAGAATGGCATTTTCATTTTTTAGAAAACGGATGGATATGGTTTTGATTTGAGAGCTGTCATGGGTTGTGAGTTGATAGAGAATGTCACTATCAGAGATTGCGAGCGTATATTTAGGTTTTGCACCAGTGCTTGTGATTTGATTTATAAACAGCTCTGCTTCATTGAATATCTTACCAGAATCGAGACTAAGTACGTTTTGATTAAAATTAATATTTAATGTTTCACGTGAACTGATTTGTTCGACTGTATTTTGCTCCTTTCCACAAGAGCAACACAGCCATAGAATAGCAGCCAAAGAAAGTAATAGTGTTTTCATGATTAAAATTCCAAGCCAATTTCTTTCTCGAAGTACTCTATGGTGTTCATTTTCAATAATTTTTCTTGCTCCATCAGGTTGAGGTTAGGAATGTTACTGTTAGCTGCCCAGTGTGGCCAGCCTTCTTCGTCAAGCCCTTGCAATTCGTAATAGCCAGATAAGCTCAGTACTTTGCATATCCCTAGATGAATTAAGTCCTGTTTTTCTTCTTTGGAAAAACTCATTTGACCTTTTCCTAATTCTTGGATTCCAATGAGAAATAAAACGCCGTTTAAATCGGCAGGTTTCTTCCCAATCACCAATTTCAATTTTTCCCTCAATTTAAGCCACCTTCTGTCTAAATCTAGATCCTTTTTCATTTGTCTGGTATCAATTTTCAAATATAATTGACCTCAATGCAGTAATCTATATTTATCTTAAAGAAAGCAAAGGAGATATGCACATCAATCAGTATTTCAAAGGCTTTATGTCACTTATTTTTCCTGTGACCTGCGCCAATTGTTCTAGACCTCTTGTGGACCATGAGGAGTTACTTTGTTTGCATTGTTATTTTGATCTTCCCAAGACGGGTTACCATCTTATGACAAAGAACCCCATGTTGGACCAGCTTTCTGGTGTAGTGCCAATGGAGGCTGCATATGCATTCTTAAAATACACTAAAAAGGGAATGGCTCAGAGATTAGTACATCAATTGAAGTATGGTGGATCCAAAAAGGTAGGTGTGATTTTAGGAAGATGGTTTGCCAAAGACATCCAACAAAAAGTGCTGGAACAGGGCTTTGATTGTATCATGCCTGTTCCCATACATAGGTCACGTTTGATGAAAAGAGGGTATAATCAGTCTTTAGAAATAGCAATTGGTATGAGCGAAGTATTAGGAATACCAGTAGAGACCAATGCCATCAAACGTGTACACATGACTCAATCACAAGCCAAGAAGATGAGGTTGGATCGTTTGACGAATTTTCACGTGGAGTATGTGGTATGGGATGTGAGCAAGATTGATGGAAGGAAAATATTACTAATTGATGATGTGATTACCACTGGAGCCACCATCACTAGTGTTTGTAGTTTGTTGACAGACTATGGTGTGAAATCCTTATCTGTTGGCTGTTTGGCAACTGGGAAATAAAAAAGCCAACTGTAAAACAGTTGGCTTTTTAAAGTTTCTTTATTTGATCTCTTAGTAGTTAGTACCAGCTCTAATCATAGCACATCTGAATCCGATTGTCGCTGTTGCTGAATCTTCTTCTAAGAATCTTCTTGTTCCTGGTGACATCCAGTATGCTACGTCAGCCCATGATCCACCTTTGTAGACTCTTACTCTGTCACTTACCATAGAGTTGAAGTTTGCAAAGTCATAACCATCTTCCTCATCAAGGAAACCATCATTTCTGACAGGGTTCAAATCATCAAAGTCTTGGTAAGACAAAGGACGATAAATATCTTGTACCCACTCGTTGACATTTCCTGCCATGTTGTATAGACCGAAATCATTTGGAGGATAATCGTAGATATAGGTAGTAATCATTGCGCCATCGTTCAGTTTACCTGCGATACCTGCATAATCACCACGTCCTCTTTTGAAGTTGGCCATGAAAGTACCAATCTTCTTACCGTAAGGATTTCTCAAAGCATGTCCATCCCATGGATACAATCTTCTGTGTGTTTGGTTTTCGTCCAACCACTGTGTACCGATCAACGCTTGCGCAGCATATTCCCACTCAGCTTCTGTAGGTAGACGATAGTTTGGCAACACAAAACCAGTTTCCAATGGAATTCTTTGGTTTGGTGCAGCTTCAGCTTCAGCAGACTCTTCAAAATAACCAGCTTCTTCAGCAAGTTTCTGATTCACCACGATAGATCTCCATGTACAATAGTCTTGTGCTTGTTTCCAAGTCACACCTACTACTGGGAAGAATCTAAAACCTGGATATCTTAGGTAATGATCTACATAAGGATCATTGTAAGCCAAGTCTTTGGTCCAAACAGTCGTGTCAGGAAGTGCTGATTTGTAGTATTCTGCAGAAGAATCCATTCTCACGTAGTGTAGGTACTCTAACCAGTGAATGTTGGCTACTTCTGTTTCATCCATGTAAAATGATGCTACCGTCACAGTTCTTTCGATGTTGTTGTTGGTATTCATCAAATCTTCTTCAAAACTACCAAGGATGGTACGTCCACCTTCGATAAATCTCAAATTGGGGCCTTCAGGCTGCCCTTGAAAGTCACTGACTTCAAACGCACCTTCTTCATTATATTCTAGTCCAGTTGCTGAACTATAACCTCCTGGGTTTTGACTAGTTGCATGTCCACCTCCTCCACCACAAGAGCTTAATGCAAAACCTAATCCCAGTGCAAACGCCGATGCGTTCAAGAAAGGAATAAATTTCTTCATAACAATTTTTCAAATTTTATTCGAACTCCTAAAATAGCGACAAAATTCTATAAAACAAATTGGAAACAATAGACTGGGCAATTATTAAATAAAAATATGCCCATTCCTGTTGCATTGAGATAGAACCCTATACACCTAATTAATACCAAAAGTATTCAATTTATTGTCCACAAGATACATTTATTCAATAAATCGTGGAGAATAAATGTATTGAAAATACCTTAGGTGCTAAGTGTTGCTATGTCTTGACATTATTTTCTCTAAATTTGTGCTTGTTATGTTGCACACAGAGGTTATATCATATCGTCCTTTTTTGATTGCTGTTGCATTCAAAATGGTAGGCTGTAGGTCTACGGCCGAGGATTTGGTACAGGATACTTTTTTGAGTTGGCTCAAAGTAGATGCAAGCAAGATACAAGATGTCAAATCGTACCTGACCAGAACTGTAACTAACAAATGCCTCAATTATTTGAAATCAATTAAACAAAAGAAGGAAGAGTTAATAGATCAAGTCAGCCCATCATTGACTTCTCTGAGTATTTCTCCTGATTTTAGTAATTTGGATTTGAAGTGTGAGGTGACCCACGCTCTTTCTTTGGTTTTTAAGAAACTAGCTCCGTCTGAACGTGCAGTATTTGTTTTGAAGGAATTATTCAATTTCGATTATTCTGACCTGACTACTATCTTAGGTAAGAAGGCAGATAATTGTCGTCAGATTTTGAGTCGTGCGCAAAGCAAGCTTTCAGATGAAACGGAGCGTTTTAGTGTAGATGTTGACAAATTGAGACGAACCGTTATAGACTTCAAAAATGCTACACTGGGTGAATTCTCTGGGTTGATTGATAATCTGAAATCAGATATTTATAAAAAGGGTCTGTGAACTTGAGTTTCTCACCTTAGTACTAGAATTTTATCACATTCATATTTTTTTTACTCAAGAGTGTAGGCGGTAGCATCAAGTTGATTTCATCTTTGAGTGCTTTTATCATTTTATTCTTCACAAAACTTTTCTTCACAACTAAACCTACTTCTCTAGTTGGAATTGGCTCTGCAAAATGTCGCAATTTGTTTTTGTCATCTTTTGTCATGTCAAAAGTGAAAAGCTCAGGAATTAAAGTATAACCACCTCTTTTATCCACTAGTTTTTTTAGGGCTTCTAATGAACCACTTTCATAAAGTACACGGTTGTTGAATCGATCTGAGTGCTTGACGTTACAGATATTCAGAGTTTGCTGTCTAAAACAATGACCCTCGTTGAGAATCCACAGTCCATCTGCGTTTAAGTCTTCTACTTTGATTTTTTCTTGATCAAACATCGGATGCCTGTGTGATACATAAGCAGAGAATTCCTCATAGAAAAGGGGGATTTCTTTGAGATCGGCTTCTTTTAATGGAGTCACCAGTATTCCGATGTCTAGCTGGTCTTTTCTGAGCAAGTCGATCAGACTATCTGTCATATGCTCTGATATCTGTAGATTGATATAGGGATACTTCTCTATAAAACTGGAAATGAATAATGGAATAAGATAAGGAGCTAATGTGGGTATAACACCAATCCGAATGTTGCCTTTGATGTCTTGTTTTTCTTCATCTATTATTTCTTTGATGCGCTGTGATTCACTTAAAGTCACCCTAGCTTGATCCAGAATTTTTTTACCTATTTCTGTTGGCTGTACAGGATGCTTTGATCTATCAAAAATTAGCACCCCAAGAGAATCTTCTAATTTTTGAATTTGCATGCTCAACGTGGGCTGAGTGACGAAGCATTTTTCGGCAGCCAGAGCAAAATGTCTGTAATTGTCAAGAGCAATAATATACTCAAGTTGGACTAGTGTCAATGCGTAGAATTTTAGGTAAAAAAAAAGACCTAACATAATTAGGTCTTCAATTCTAAAGCTTTTATTCGAGAATTTTGAACTCAACTCGTCGATTGTTTTTCCGACCTTCGACAGTGTCATTGTTATCCACGGGTTTAGCCTCTCCATATCCTATTGTTACCATTCTACTGGTATCGATGTTGTGATTTTTGAAATACTCGTAAACAGCGTTGGCTCTTCGTTTAGACAGTTGCTGGTTGTAGTCTTTGTCACCAATGGAGTCTGTGTGTCCCGATATTTCTATCTTTTTGATTGCGCCAGAGTTTAACATTTCTAGAATTCTCTTCAACTCTGCGTAGGAAGAAGTCTCTAGTTCATCTTGATCAAACTCAAAGAAGATATTGTTCAATACCACTGCTGCACCTGAGTGTATTTTGTTTAGAGAAAGGTCTTGAACAATAACTTTTGCTTCCCTCACATCATTGAGGTCGATGTGTTCATTTTTGGATAAATAACCATCCTTCTCAGCCAAGAATCCATACCTAGCACCAGATCTAACTTTGAACTCGAAAAGCCCATTGGCATCTGTATTGGTTTCTCCAATTTTGATACCATCAGGAAGGCGCTCTACAACTACCTTGCTGGCAATGGCTTTTTTGGTATCCGTATTGAAGACTTGGCCTTTTACAGTCACTACGATTTCTGTGATAGGCACAACTACCGGTGCTGGCTCTGCGGCGACTGGTTCTACAGCAGCTACTGATTCTTCGGTAGTAGGTTTTTGCTCAGCTGCAGCAATGATTTCTTCTATGCTTTCTTGTTCCTCCCCAGGTTTTACAAACAGTTCATCGATTCTAAACTGGAATACATCTGTATTTTCGTCTGATGTACCTCGTGTAAAATAAGCATGACTACCTGTGGATGGGATGTTGAAATAAGTATCATCCTCTGGGCCATTGACTCCCCTACCCATGTTTTCTGGTTTGGACCAGTTAGTCCAGGTGTCATCTAGCCTTTTTGAAACATAAATATCCGCTCCTCCATATCCACGAAAACCCCTTGAGGTGAAGTACAATGTTTCATTGTCCTTGTCTAAGAATGGCGCATACTCTTCGTCCGCAGAGTTGATTACTGCTCCTAGGTTGAGAGGCTCGGACCATGTACCTGATTGTGCGTTTTTGAATGAAGTGTAAAGATCTCTTTCGCCATTGGTGTCATCTCGCTCTAGAGACATGATGATCACCTCCGTATCTTGACTCATATAGAAATCAGCTTGGTCAGAATAATTGTAAGCGTTTTGGATATCAATGTTGACGGGTTTTTCCCATTTGCTACCGTCTTTGCTTCTCGTCATAGAAATTCCCTCGCCCATTCGACCTCTTTTTTCATATCGGTTTCCTAATAGAAGAATGATTTCATCATCTACTTGTGTGATCGAACAGATATAATTAGGTCCAGCAGTATTGAGTGGCCCTCCGATATTTACGGCTGGCAACCATTCATGTGTGTTTTCATCAAGTTCTGAATACCAAATGTCAGAATAGTCATCCATGCCACCGACATTGTCTGGGTGACTTCTTCTACTAAAGTATAGTCGCTTTCCATCTGGAGAAAGCAATGGGCCTAGTTCTACATATTCGCTGTTTACGTTTTTGCTGAGTCGCTCTGTACTCAAGTTGTTGTTGACGTTGGCAGCCAACTCAATCAATACGCTGATTGGAATATTAGAAGATGAAATACCGATAGCATCGATAGCATTGTAACCAGGTACTTTGCTACAATCCAAATCTACACGAAGATAGGCTATTCTATAAGGTGTCTTTTCAAAGAAAAGGTTGAGTAGTCTACTCTGCAGTGGGATTGGTCTTGCATTTAAGTCAAACAAGAGGTACTCATTGTCCAATGAGTCGTATGCGAATACCTTGGTAACCGCACCTGGGTTTTCAGTTTCAGCAATCGCAATCTGTTGTGCTCTGATTGGTTGATCAAAAAGAACAACAATGTACTCATTTCCATTGGCTTTGGCAGGTCGCCACGCGTTAGGGCTATCTCCGCCAGATGGATAGATATTTGGAGAATGCAAAGCCTGACTCGCAGCATATTGAAGAGCTGTTAGCTCTGACGTCACAAAGAGTACTTCGGATGCCCATTGAACAGTTTCTTGTGCCCAAGATTTTGTAGTCAATAGGGAGATAATAATGAGGATATAATATTTCTTCATTTAGGTAAGTCCATTAAATAAAAATGAATCATAGCGTGGCAGGAATCAAAGGTATTCAAATTATTTTATTGTTGAATGATTCTAACTTCAACTCGTCTATTTTTTGCTCTAGCTTCTGGAGTTCTTTCTCGGGTGAGAGGCTCTGTTCCTCCAAATGCTTTTGTTTGTATTCGGTTCTTTTTGACGCCTTTTGACACCAAATAATCCTTGACAGCCAATACTCTTTCTTCAGATAGCTGCATATTGGCATCTGCATTTCCTTGAAAATCAGTGTGTCCTTCTAGTTGCACAATTACATTGGGTCTCTCATCTAGCCATGCAGCAAACTCATCTAGTTCTTGGTTTGACTCTTCTGAGATTCCAGCCTTGCCTCTAGAAAACATCAAGTTGTCCAAGGTAAATTTTTCGTGCATGGCATCCGGTTCCATTTTAAAATTCTTTTCGATCAAGCCAATCCCTTGGTCTTTCACCTCGAATTCTTCACTGATTGGTTTGTAACCATCTGCTTTGACATTGATGATGTATTTTTCATTTTCTATCATGTATAGTTCATACACACCATTGCTTTTATCAGTATTAGATGTACCCATGTCATCATAATATGGGAGTTTTTCATAAAATACATTGGCAAGAATGGGAGAATTAGAGACTGGATCGGTTACGGTTCCTGTGACTCGAATGACGGTTTGTTCTTGGGCAGATACTATACTGGCCCAGCTCAATAGAATGGTAGTAAGGATAAGTTTTGTGGACATGGTTCAGGTGGTACTGTTGAATTCAACATCAAATATGAATAATTTATTTAAAAAATCAGGATTATTATAGTGAATAGAAGTTAAAAATGTAGTTAGCAACATGCTGGATTGTAAGATTCACGGTTAAGAATCTCTGACGATAAATCTTAGTAGAAACATAGGAGATCAGTCGTGGACAATTATATTTGTTGGCTCATCAAAGGATTAAATGGCAGTCAACAAACCCAATACCTCTTTAGATTTATACAGAAACCGATCTAAGTTCAAGTGGGTCGTGTTGGTGGTCTCGGTGATTATTAGTTTGGTATCCATCTACTATACCAACATACTGGTGAGTCAGCTAAAGAGTCGAGAGGAAAAATCAATCAGCCTATATGCCAATACTTTAGAACACTTTGCCAATCAGCAGAGCAATACAGATATGAATTTCATTTTTGAAGAAATCATCGTATCTAATAAATCCATTCCCGTCATCGTCACAGACGAAATTGGCAGGCCGCTAGAGTCAAGAAATGTCCCCAAGGCAGATCAGGCGCAAACAGTCAAGGAGCGAAACAGAATATTGAAGGAGGAATTGGAAATCATGGAGTCGCAGCATGAACCCCTCTTGCTAACCTTGCGCAGCAATGATGGCACGATCACGGGGTACCAATTTATCTACTATAGGAACTCTACCCTTTTGGCACAGCTCCAATATTACCCTGTGGTGCAACTGTCCATCATTGGTATATTCGGAATGATTGCTTTTCTTATTTTCAACTACTCTAAGGCTGCGGAGCAAAACAGAGTATGGGTAGGCATGGCCAAAGAAACGGCTCATCAACTGGGGACACCCATCTCGTCGCTCATGGCATGGGTCGAATATTTGAAAGCGGACGAAAATCTGACAGATCAAGAGATCGTCTTGGAGTTGGAAAAAGACGTGGAAAGATTGAACATGATCACAGCACGTTTTTCCAACATTGGTTCTGAGCCACTGTTGGAGAATGCCAACGTCTACGAAGTAATAGATGAGACAATTAATTACTTGAAAAGAAGGTTGTCCACGAAGGTCAACTTTACCATTACATGTTTTCCCAACCAAGACTTGGAGGCCAATTTGAATATCCCGTTGTTTGAATGGGTAATTGAAAACTTGTGTAAGAATGCCGTAGATGCCATGAGCGGGGATGGTCAGATCGACATTAGAATTTTAAAAGCCAATGAAGGGCATGTAGTCGTTGATATTTCGGATACAGGCAAGGGGATACCTAAATCCATGATTCAAAAGATATTCCAACCAGGGTATTCGACTAAAAAGCGAGGTTGGGGATTGGGTTTGACTCTGGTGAAGAGAATCATAGAAATATATCACAAGGGAAAAATCTACGTGAAAGAGTCAGAAGTAAACAAGGGAACGACCTTTAGGATCTCCCTTAAATCCTGATTAGCTAAAAACAAATATGATAGTTGGTGATTATGTCAATATTGCCTTAACTTCGCACTCTGAAAAAACAGGACACAATTTTCATAGAAAAAATATCTAGAAATGGCAAATAGTGGTAAAATCACACAGGTAATCGGCCCAGTTGTAGACGTTAGTTTTGAAGCTGAGGGATCCAAACTTCCCAATATCTTGGAAGCATTATACGTGATCAAAGAGAATGGTCAAAAAGTAGTTTTGGAATGCCAACAGCATTTAGGTGAAAACCGAGTAAGAACCATCGCAATGGAGGGTACCGAAGGTTTGACCAGAGGAATGGAAGTGATCGATACGGGATCGCCTATTACCATGCCAATTGGAGAAGATATTAGAGGTCGTCTTTTCAACGTAGTGGGAGAAGCAATCGATGGTATCGAACAGCCTAAAGGAGAAAAATCTCTACCTATTCACAGATCAGCACCTGCATTTGAAGATTTATCAACTTCTACTGAGATCTTATTTACAGGGATCAAAGTAATTGACTTGATTGAGCCTTATGCCAAAGGAGGTAAAATTGGATTGTTTGGTGGAGCGGGTGTAGGTAAAACTGTATTGATCCAAGAGCTCATCAACAACATAGCCAAAGGACACGGCGGTTTGTCAGTATTCGCTGGAGTTGGTGAAAGAACAAGAGAAGGTAATGACCTTTTGAGAGAAATGATTGAATCTGGAATTGTTACCTATGGTGACGAATTCTTGCATTCTATGGAAAGCGGCGGATGGGATCTATCCAAAGTAGATAAGAAAAAATTACAAGAATCTAAAGCAACCTTTGTTTTTGGTCAGATGAATGAGCCTCCAGGGGCAAGAGCGAGAGTAGCGCTTTCTGGATTGACAGTTGCAGAGTACTTCAGAGATGGTGATGGAGAAGGCGAAGGCAAGGATATTCTTTTCTTCGTAGACAATATCTTTAGATTTACTCAAGCTGGATCTGAGGTATCGGCTCTATTGGGACGTATGCCATCAGCGGTAGGATACCAACCTACACTAGCTACCGAAATGGGTGCGATGCAAGAGCGAATTACTTCTACTAAAAATGGATCTATTACTTCTGTTCAGGCGGTCTATGTACCTGCGGATGATTTGACTGACCCTGCTCCTGCGACTACATTTGCTCACTTGGATGCAACCACCGTACTTTCTAGAAAAATTTCTGAGTTGGGTATTTATCCAGCGGTGGATCCATTGGATTCTACATCTAGAATTTTGTCAAGAGACATCGTAGGTGATGAGCACTATGACTGTGCACAAAGAGTAATCGAAATCTTGCAGAGATACAAAGAGCTGCAAGATATCATCGCGATCTTGGGTATGGATGAATTGTCTGATGAGGACAAGGAAGTAGTACACAGAGCAAGAAGAGTTCAGAGATTCTTGTCTCAACCATTCCACGTAGCAGAGCAGTTTACTGGATTGAAAGGCGTGTTGGTAGATATCAAAGAAACCATCAAAGGTTTCAATGAAATCATGGATGGTAAATATGACCACTTACCAGAGGCTGCATTCAACCTAGTAGGAGGTATCGAAGATGCAGTAGTGAAAGGTGAGAAAATAATGGCAGAAGCTAACGCATAAAGATATGTTTTTAGAGATCATCACACCAGACGAGAAAATATTCAAAGGAGAAGTGGATCATGCGACCTTTCCTGGGAGCGAAGGTTCGTTTCAAGTATTGAATGACCATGCTGCGATGGTCAGCTCATTGGGTAAGGGCGATTTGAAAATGGTCATTACTCATGACAAAAAAACCAAAGAAGTACACATGGGCATCGATGGTGGAGTCGTGGAGATCTTGAACAATAGAGTTCTGGTCTTGGCCGAACATGTCGATCGTTAATCATAAAAAGTATAAGAATTGAAAACCCACAGGCCTGACTTGTGGGTTTTTTTGTGTCCAAAAGGATCACTTGGTAAACCCAACTACTTCTGGTGCTTCGATATCAAAATCTGGCAACTTCAATTTAGAAGATGTAGAAGCGCTAATAAAATTAGATGTCGCATTGAGGGGCAAATGAGGATAATATGCCAACCTAATCGTCAATGTAGAGATCGCAAACTTATCATTGCTGATGCTGACACCCAATCCAACACCTGAGTAAAAATCTGTGTCGAAATAATCACTTTTGGTATCCTTGACCAAAGTACCCTCAACAAAACCAAAAAAAGCCAAACGCATATTCATGACGTTGTAAGGAGAGAAGAACAAAGACTCAAGCTGGGCATTCAACAAGCTAGTCGCCTTGAGATAATAACCACTCACGCCATAAATACCCAGCTGATTTGACCCTCTGATGTAATGATCATCTGTCGGTCTGATTGAATGTAGCAGCGTCAAATAGGCAAATTGTCTGAATCGATAATTCCCTATCCTCAACAAAGAAGTATAATAATTGGTGTTGATACGAACAGTCCCGTCCTCCCAATGATCTTCATTATAAAACGCACCATAGGATGCCTGAATATTGAGATACCCGACTTTGGAAAAGTACCCTCCCAAAGCATATTTAAATCCCAAATAATATCTATCTACAAACTCTCGATGCTGAAAACCTGTCGTAACACCCATCGACGATCCAGTAGGGATATCCTCTGTTCGTCCATAGTTGAGGACATACCTGTCTTTGAAATAATTTCTAGAAGATAGACCTACTTCAACTAGGTAATTTGTCTTGCTATGGTAGATGTAATTGGAGTCTGGGGTTACGAGTGGTTTGTCATAGAAATTTTGGCGATCCAATCGTCCAGCCACCACAATGTTGATGTCATTTTTGAATCCCAATCTGTTCAAATCCGCCTTGATAGGAAAAGATCTGCCCAACCATAAATCAGAACGATCCACGCTATAATAAAACAAGCTTGTAGAGTCTACATCTGGATCATAATTGAATTCTCCATATTTATAATCACTCAACTCGATTCCTCCAGCGTATTTAGTATCCTGAGTAAAAAAACTTCTGTTTGCTTCTATGCCCAAACCTCTTTTTCTAAAATGATCAGAAAGATCAAATTTAATATCTATATAGGAGGCAAAGAGGTTGTTGATCGTATAGAACAGTTCACTCCCTCCGTGCCTGATGTAATTGTATTCCAATTCGTGTCCTAGCCCACCTATATTCACTGAGCTGATTCCAACAAGAGCATTGTTGTCATTGTTGGGTTGAATAGAAACAGCATAGGGGAATATGTCTCGGGTGACAACATGGGTTTCTACAGAATCATGCGAACCAGAAGGCAAGACCATGATCCTGGCATCTCTGATAAAGTCCTTGGAACGAAGTAGACGCTCTGAATCGACAATTTTCTGTGCATCTACAAAGTCTCCTTCCCTAAAAGTCAACGTCCTACGAACGACCCATCGTTGGGTATGAACATGCAGTTTATTGATTACATTGGTATATGGATCTACACGATACCTAGATGTATCATTCATGCTCGACCCAAATACAGCTAAGTGTTTGTATTTTAATGGATTGATAGTCCTATCTTCATAGGGAGTAAAGCGAAACTCACTCAGACCCTCACCATGACTCTTGGATTCCTTGGTAAACAAAACATCATACACCATACTGGATACCCTAGACCGAGACATTTTTTGCTCTACCGAATCATAAAAAGCATCAGACTTGCCAAGAGTATGTTTTCTTACGTAATAATCAGTGGTGTCTGAGATGGCAATGGTTGTGTCTCGGCGTATATAATAGACCTCATCACCCAAGAAAAGAAAACGATCTGCCTTAACTTTAATTGAATCATGGTTGACATGAGCCTGCTCCTTTAAAATTTGACCAGGCAGGTCTATGACCATAAGCGAAAAGCAAAGGGCAGTCAAAAAACGCAAGAACAAAACCCCATTTCGCACACCTATTCCAATTACTTTTCAATCCTAAAAACTACTCCTCCACTAAATTCTCCATGAAGTATAGGCACGGCAAATGAGGAACCCCCTCCACAACCCGAACCTGACGAACAGTAGATTCCCACGCCATCAAATAACAAAGGCATAAACATTCTAGCTTGCATCTTGAGCCCTATTCTTTCTGTTGGGAAAATTTTGACCCCTGCTCCAAGCCCCATTGAGAAAAATATCCGAGTATCGTATCCTTGCTCCTGTGGTGCATAACTAGTGAGACCCATGCCAATCACACCATATGGGCGGATGAGCTCATCACCACCCAGCGATTTTTCAACCCCCAGATGAAAATTTTCCATTTTGAGTCTCAGGTTGTGATAGGGATACAAAATCGCATCATAATCTACCGTCTCCGAGTCTGCAGAACTATTCGTATATAAAAACTGTACTTGAGTACCATTGCCCATATCATACCCCAATGTCAAACCCCAAATTCCAGAGTTTTCTACATCGACCTCTCCTCTGTAATATTGCGCTCTACCACTGAGCATGTATCCCCCATATCCCGAAAATTCTATGGCCTGCGCCATAGTCGTCATGGGAAGTAGGAAAACAATCATTGTAATCAATAGATTTCTTTTCATGGCTTGTTAGTTTCAGTTAATAATTAAACTTAATCAATATCTCGTACTAGCTCCATAGAGACGCAACAGATTTTATAAAAGAATCCATCAAAGACAATAATGATCAGGCTCGTCTCAACAGAATATGAAAACTTTGCTAACTTGATACACAAATAAGCCACCCAAACGAAATGAAAATCTTCTGCCTCTTTTTGATTTTAGCACTAGGATATCACCTGGCGCATGCTCAAGTAGAAGACAGCACACAAAGTACTAAGAATCAAAAAAAGATATCAATCATTCCTTTGCCTGCCATCGCTTCTAACCCAACCAATGGCTGGATGTTTGGCGTAGCACCAGGTGCTAGCTGGTACATGGGAGACAAAGAGACGACTCACATCTCATCAGGCTTGGGCACACTTATCTACACCACCAAAAAACAATGGATTATCACCGCCAAAACAAATATGTTCTTGGCTAATGACAGTTGGAACCTCCTCGGAGATTGGCGCTATTTCATCACTTCACAACCGACATACGGATTAGGTACAGAGTCTCAATCAAAGAAAAACAAGGGAACAGGAGTAATTTTCGAAGACAATACCTTTAGTCAACCTATCCCCGATAAGCAAATGATGGATTTTGACTATTTACGATTTCATGAAACCGTACTCAAGCGCTACCACCAAACACCATTCTACTTTGGATTAGGCTATCATCTCGACTACCATCACGAAATCAACGATCGCTTACTTGATTTGGATACAATTCCTCCCTTGCTCACCAGTCATTACATTTATTCAGAAAAAACGGGGTTTTCAAATACTGAGTATATCCTATCAGGCATCAGTATCAATTCCTTGTATGACAGTCGAGACAATTCCATCAATCCCTATCACGGCAGGTATGCCTTTGTAAATGTCAGAATGAATCCTACATTTCTAGGAAGTGACCAGGCATCTAGCCTACTATGGGCGGAATACCGCGACTACCTCAACCTGAGTAAAAAAAGACCCCGACACATGTTGGCATTTTGGGCCTATGGTTGGTTTGTGACTTCAGGCAATGTGCCCTATCTCGATCTACCTGCGGTAGGTTGGGATCAATTTGGCAGATCTGGTCGTGCATACACGCAAGGCAGATTCAGAGGAGAAAATGTAGTCTATGCAGAGACTGAGTACCGCGTACCATTGCAAAAAACCAAAGATACCTTTGGAGCTGTGGCCTTCATCAATGCCACCACAGCGAGTAGCCGATACGATGACATAAACCTATTCGAGCATCTCAGTCTTGGATATGGTGCAGGTCTACGTGTCATGATCAACAAAAAATCAAGAGCTAATCTCAATATTGACGTGGCATGGGGAGAAGGTGGTGCTGCAGGTTTTTATTTTGGAATAAATGAAGCATTTTAGAGTTTATGAAAACAGCCATAGCCATATTATTCCTGATCACAATTTTTTTCCAAACCCAAGCGCAGGAAATCATCCAACCTTCCAAAAATTACAAAGGAGGAGAAATGATTTTTGCCCCGAGCTATGGATTAAAATTAGAAATCCCATCTCATTGGAACGGCTATCTCTCACGGGGGACAGAGATATTCACAGTCAGCAATGATACCACGCTAGAAGCGACCGCTTTGTACTTTGTCAATGAAACTTCACTCCCGTCTATCCAATCCAATTGGGAAAAGGGGTTCGAACTGGCAACAGAACTGAGTATCGAGCTCCTAGATACAGTCACTGAAAAGGATGGTGTACTCTCAGCACCCATTCACACGACAGGATCTAATCCGTACAAGGGCTATTTGCTAGCCAAATGTGGTGAATACAACTACTGTGTCACTGTTCTCATGTACACCCCACACAAATTCTACCCCCCATATGAGGGAAAGCTGAAGCCATTGATCGATCAATTGAGCTTTTACAAACCAAGACCCCAAACCAACGATTTTGATTGGAAAAAGGCATTGACCAACAAAATGATTTTCAACTCGGCCCGAGGAGAAAATGGTTCGAAAGAGGAGAATAGAATATGGTTGTATTATGATGGTACCTTCAAAAGCAAAACACAGCGTACAGGAGTATTCAGAGGTCAAGCAGGGAAATACCACGGCACCAAAAAAGGAAGCTACATCATCCAAAATGCGAAAAACGAAAACCCTGCAACCCTAGAATTGCAATTTAAAAAGCAACCTAGCCTTACTCTCACATTGACGATCAAAGACAATCAGTACTATCTCAACAGTGATGTGATTTACTTTTCGGAAATAAAATAGGGTTGAGAATACAATCTCTAATCTAGCAAAAAGTACAAAGTGCTATTCATATTGATAATGATATGCAAAATTGCAGGCGTTCTGTTTAATATTTTACCATCTCTGTTGTTTATATTGCAATCACCTAGCAATTCAGAATCAAGATGACAGAAGCACTACCTACCTCTTTGGACAAACTATTCTCGCAAGGCCAAGAGGTATTTTGCAAAAAAGGTGATGTTCTCAAAAAGCAATTTAGTCGTGTGGACAGGTTCTACATTTTGCTAGAGGGCACCGTGCACTTTCATCAAAGCCTGCACAGCAACGACAGAGAACTGTTGGCAGGGATGAGCCAATCTCTTTACGCACCGATTGGCATGGATGCTTTCATCGCACCCTACAGGAATGAAACTACGGCGAGAGTCGCATCAGACACTGCTAGACTTATCAAATGGGAAACGGAGCAGTTAATCAAATGTCTCGATGCAGATATTCATCTAGCGATAGATTTTTTTACTTTCCTCAACAATCACTCACACCGCTTCGTCGAGGATACCAGCGAGTTATTTGCCAATACCTCTGCAGCTTTACAAACACTCAATACAGACTCTTCCTCGGACGGCTATCTCGCGCACATCGATCGAGACGAAATAGACAAAGTTATCTTGCTGTTGCAATCTCCATTTTTTGAAGAGTTTGATGAGAAGGATTTGGCCGTACTCGCCAGCTCTATGCAACGTCGAGAATACTTGGTCAATGAAATTGTCATCAGCCAAGATGAGAAAAAAAAGGGGATATTCTTACTAGAATCTGGTGAAGTTCAATACTCTCGCATGAACTTCAGCATAGAAACCAACAAAACCTACAAAGTACCATTTAGGTCTATTTCTACTCCAGGCTACTTACTGAGTTCGTCTAGCCTACTCGGAATCAAAAGTGCCATGACCTCTCATGTCACCAAAGAGGCCGTCGTACTATATATCCCTAAGGAGACATTGGAAAAACACTGCAAAGAACATCCTAACTTTGCACTCAGCTTCCAAAAAAGAATCCTCTGGTTGATCAACAATCAGCTCAGAGCTGTGCGTACCCGACTCATCGCCACGCAATTCAACGAAGAGCTACTGGTAGCCAGTACACTCATCAGTAGCAACAGCACGAAACTGTCTGTACACTCTCCCTTGCACGCTGTGCCAGTCTTGCTCGAAGACAAACTAACCATACCACAGGCCATAGAGGTGCTTCACAAGGTAGAACTAACTGGAATAGGCCCTGAAAAAAACCTAGCCTCCCTATGTTTGGACAATCTCCACAAGACACAACGAGAATCCAATTTCTACCGTGCCTTGCAAGACATCTATAGCAGTGTCGCTGAAAATACCGAAGAAAAAACCAACGATGAAGTTCAGTTGGACTGTATCAAGGCCAGTAAGAAAGCATTTTCTATCCCGTCGATATATATCAAAGGACTGGAATACATGCCTAATCAACCAGGGTGTATTTTCATCTACAATCATCTGCTCAACGAACCCTATTACACCTTGCCCAATCAATTTCAAATCACATTGGACTCACACTACCTGAGCGCATTGGTGTATGAAAACTATGGTGCACATGCCCAAAGGGTAGTCAGAATTGGAAAATCAGATGAGTATGCCCACGAAAACTACTACAACAAGCTAGGTTTTATCAGTGTGTACACCAACGATTCGGATGAACTGATTGAAACAGAAGAAGAAAGAAAATCAAGACACCAGGTATTCTATGATCAAATCAAAGACGCCATATTGTCTGGCAAGAACATCATCATCAGTCCAGAAGGAAGTTCACATCCAACTGAGCATTCACCGAGCAAATTCAAATCTGGGATTTTTAAGGTCATACAACAACTAGAAGTACAACCCCTGATTGTACCCATTGTTATGGCCAACTTTGACAAGCGCATCACAGCGTACAAATTTGCCTGTGAGATCAAAAAACCTTTTAGGTTGAATGAGAAAATGAAAGAGCTCGGCACGAGCGACATCAAAGAGTTCCTGAGAAAATACCAGTTAAAGTTCAGGCAAGACACGCAAGAACTCACAGACAATATCGCCAACGAAAACAGTGCACAGCTTCTGTTTCAAGATGAAATTGATGCCTTAAAAGAAAAAGTCACAAAACTTCCACCAAATGATACAGTTGCCTTTTATGGCAGTAGTACCATCCGACTATGGGAAAGCTTGGAAGGAGATTTGGCTGATAAAAAGGCTGTCAATTTGGGCTTTGGTGGATCTTCTTACCAATGGTGTTTGTTCTATTTTGAACGCCTATTCGAAAATTTTCTGCCTAAATCCTATGTACTCTATGGAGGTGACAATGACTTGAGCATCGGACAGTCACCCTCTGATGTACTGATGAATTTTTCGCTCTTATATGAAAAAATCAAACGTCACAGTCCACATGCGCCTATTACCGTGATCTCTATCAAACCTAGCCCAAGTAGAGAATATTTGCTGCCAAAGATTATCCAGACCAACGAACTGTTGAGAACCTTTGTGGATGAACATGACAACATGCATTGGATCGAAATATTTGAACACATGCTGTCCCCAGATGGAAGACCCAAAACAGATTTATTTGTGGAAGACATGCTTCACCTCAATCTAAAGGGGTACAAAATCTGGAAACAACAAGTTAGAGAGCAATTGATCGTATGATCTGTTGTGCGCACAGGTATTTTAGGAGTTATTTGGGTACAGCGAAATAAGGCTCCCTTGTTACTACTTTTATCTTCTCTCCCTGAGATAAAATGCTATCTGGTGCTTTTCCATTCAGTACTTTCAACAATTTTCCTTTAAGCTGGTTGTCACTTCGGATGGCCAGCTTTTCTATGGATTCTCCTTCGCGGGCAGCAACTATAGTTATTGACTCTCGAAAAATCAATTCCTTCTCTTGGGTAGTCAAGGGATGCAATGAAAGCGCTGCCTTCTTGATCATGCTTTTGGCATCTCCAGAGGTGACAGTAGAGATTTTATACAGGTTTTCACCCATTTTGATCCAGACAAACCCAGTATAAATGGAGCCTTCATCTCCTTGCTCTGTGACCAAGACCAAAAAAGCATCATGTCCATTTACTTCTACCTTTTCGCCTTTGACAGACGCTTGCGCTTGCTTGTCTTTCAGTAGTTTCATGTAATCACTTCCATACTTTTGGGGAGACTGTGCTGTATCCTCCAAGGTTAAAATCACAAAAGCATTTTGATCCTTGCTGACCGCACCGACAGCATTGTAGGTATTTACATAAGTCCAAGAAGAAGGAAAAGTCACACTAAAATCAATGTCAGGGTGCAAAAACACACTATCCACAAATATCCCCTTGTCTGGATTGTCCGAAAAAGACAAGCCATTCAGCCTATCCAAAATGGGTCTTTCTTGCATTTCATTGCTAGACCATGTTAGGTTGTGGGTAGACTTGGTCAAGTTGCTAATTCTGTCTGGGGTATATGGGTGATTGCTGAAATAGCTTCTTTTCTCCTCTTGTTCGGATCTTACCTCCTCCCATACGACGATCCGGTCGAGAATTTTGCTCAATGCCTTAGGGTCAAAACCAGCTTTGGCTGCCAATGCTACGCCTAGGTGATCGGCTTCTGTTTCGTGTTTGCGGCTGTATTTGGCTGTAAAAAAACTAGAACCCACGGCAAAAGGTGTGTTGATTATGTTTCCCACATTGGCACCAGCAACTGCCCCTACAATCATACCAGGCACTTGGAGCAGGGCAGGGAGAATACTCCGTTTCATTTGTTTGACGGAGTGACGCTGCTCGACATGAATGACCTCATGACTGAGCACACACCCCAATTCATCTACATTCTCCACCAAAGCCAATAGTCCTCTCGTGACATATATATAACCACCTGGCAAGGCAAAAGCATTGGGAATCGGTTCGTCCACGATCTTGAATTGGTAATCAAAAAGTCGGTTGTCCAAGTGATCTATCAACCGCTCTCCAATCTCCTCGACATATGGAGTCAAAATCTCATCTTCATAAATCCCCATTACCAATTCTACCTGCTTGGCTCCATTTTCTCCTAACTGCTCATCATAACTCAAGGGCTGAGAGAGAGACGGAAGGGTGAAAACAAGAAATAGGAAAAGGGAAAAAAGGTAGTTTTTCATACAATTTTAGTTTATCAAATCGCCCCCCATTCAACTCCGTGCAGATAAAGTAAGCACAAACAATAACGAAATAAAATATTATACATTTGTTTAAAACATTTATTCAATATAGTTTTGTTCAAAATTATCAATTTTGTCAGAAGATACAACAGAAAGCAAAATCAAAGAAGCAGCAGAGTCCCTCTTTGCTAAGTACGGCCTCAAAGGCACAACGATTAGAAAAGTCGCCGAAAAAGCGGGAGTGAACATTGCCTTGGTCAATTATTACTTTAGAAGTAAGGAAAAGCTGTTTTTATCTGTTTTCGAAGAGAAGCTAAAAATTTATACCGAAATGGGCATTGGAATTCTAACAGACAGAAAGAGAGATATCTGGAGTCGAATCCGTGACTATGTAGACGAAATGATCAATGCAATGATGAAGGAATCAAACCTGCCAATCTTCATTATGAGCGAAACACATTTTAATCCAAACCTCATTACGCAGATTAAAAGCTTCAGTAAAGAAGAAATGAGATTAAAATCTCAAAAAATTCAGACCGTTTTAGATGAGGAGTTGGAGAAAGGCAATATTCGAAAAGTTGATGCTATAGACTTTGAATGTACTTTAACATCCATGATGATTTTTCCTTTTTTAACAAAAAACATTTTGAAGCATACAGGTAGGTTAGATGAAGATTTTAATGGTTTTGATGGCTTCCTCGAGCATAACAAGAGCAATGTGATCTTTGCGATTACAAATTTTTTGAAAAAAGACTAAACAAATTTTTTTACCCCATAATTAAACAAGCGTTTAAAACATTTTAACAATGCGATCGAAATTAGTAATATTAACTTTAGTCATGGCTTTGGCTATCCCCACACAGGCGCAAAAGGTATATAGCCTAATGGAGTGCGTGAAGCGTGCCCAAGAAGAAAACTTGGAAGTCAGCAACAGTCAATACGACCAATTGCTTTATGACCAACAAGTCAAGGAGGTCAAACGATCTGCGCTACCACAAGTGGGCTTTGGTGCGGAATATAAAATATACACTCAGCTACCTACGACGGTGATTCCTCTATCAGCTTTTCAGCCAGGAGAGGAGGGATACAGTGAAGCCGCATTTGGTACTGACCATCAGTCTAATTATTCACTGCATTTAGAGCAGGTCATTTTTAACCCCACTCTTTTTGTCGGTATCAAAGCGGCCAATACAGCGGCACAGATGGGTGAGCTTCAGTACAAACAAACCAAGGAAAATATTACCTATCAGGTCGCCTCCAACTATTTCAATGCGCAGGTTATTGCAGAGCAAATATCTATGCTCAAAGAAAATAGTCGAACCCTAGATACATTAATCAATAGTACGAGACTCATGCAGGAAAGTGGTTTGGTGAATCATACCGATGTAAGTCGTCTCAAAATCAATCAATCCAAGCTGGACAATCAAATTGCCACACTTAGTGCTAATTATGATTATGTACTTAATTCACTCAGGCTGCTGCTCAATCTGAGTGCGGATGCAGAGTTTGCAGTTGTGACAGACTTTAACCCAACTCCTACTCCACTCGAAAGCAATGAAGCTTTTGATTACCAAGACCGCACTGAGCTGCAATTACTTGATAAACAAAAAGAAGTGCTTCACCTTCAAGAGAAACAGATTCAGGCTGGATATCTACCTAATATATCAGCAGTAGGTACCTATGGATTTATGGGTTTTGGACAACCTGATCAGGATTTTTATGAACACTACGATTTTAGTTATGTAGGGCTAAAAGCAAGCTGGTTACTGTTCGACGGCTTTACAAAAACAGCGCAGACAGCACAAAAAAGAATAGAACAAAAACAACTTGAATCCAGCATGGAGCTGACACGTCGAAGCATTGAAAACGAAAGAATAAATGCCCTATCCAAATTACGGGTTCACCACCAAGAGGTAATCAATCAAAAACAATCAATGGAACTAGCCTCTCAGGTCTATAATGATATCAAACTACAATACAGTGAAGGAGTAGTGGGTGTACAAGAAATTATCGAATCAGAAAACGAATTGACCGAATCACAAACAAACTATCTCAACTCTTGGGTTCATCTACAACAAGCCAAACTAGATCTAGCCAAAGCAGAGGGAGCATTATTAAATGACTATTAAAACAGTAATCAACATATCAAAATGAAAAATAATAAATCGAAAATAACAAAAATCGCAATTGCAGTAGGAGTAATTGTTTTGCTAGGCGCATGGTCGATCCATACCCTTTTGGGCAATTCTGAAGAAGTAGAAAAAAAAGTTTACGTTCGTGATTTTGCAATCAAAGTGCCAGTAAAAGTCGCACAGGTAAGCAACCAAAATCTAAAAGAAAGCAGAAGATACTTAGGAAGCTTTAAAGCCAACAAAGAGATTACAATTACCTCGCAAACACAGGGTGAAGTAATCGGTATCTACGCTGAAGAAGGTGTCAAGCTCAAGAAGAATTCACTCATTGCAAGGGTAGATTCAGAGCAAATCGATTTTCAACTCATAGCTGCCAATGCTGCATATCAAGATGCAAAAAGAGAATTTGAGCGCTATGAAAAATTGACCAAGCAAAATGCAGTGGCTGATATCAATCTGGAGAAAGCCGCGCTACAATTAGCAACCGCAGAAAGTCAACTCAAAATTCTCCAGAAGCAACAAAGCCATACCCGTATCAAGGTTCCTTTTGCAGGTACATTGGTAAAGAGAGAGTTTGATCTAGGTTCGGTACTTGCTCCGGGTATGCCATTGGGCACGCTGATAGATATTTCAGAACTAAAATTGGTAATCAGCATTCCAGAAGAAAAAATTCGAGCTTTCAAAGAGGGGGATGATTTGACTGTTCATTCTGATGTCTATCCTACACAGACTTATGCAGGAGTGGTTACGGCTGTTAGCGCCAAGGCAGACAAGGCACATAAGTTCGATGTTCAGATCAAAATCAAAAACTCTGATGAATATCCTCTAAAATCAGGTATGTATGGGTGGGTTGAACATCAATACGGTAATCAATCTGAAAGTTTATCAATTCCTGTCACAGCACTGATGGGTTCTTCTAAAGATGCAAGTGTGTTCAAAGTCGTAGATGGAAAAGCCCAACTACAAAATATCCAAATTGGGATCCGCACTGAAGACTTCATCGAGGTAAAAAAAGGTTTACAAGCCAATGAAACAGTAGTAACCAATGGTCAGATCAATTTGAGCGATGGAATAATCGTAACTTATTAATTAACAGGTTAATAAACTTTCATAGATATGAATATAGCAGAGTTTTCAATTAAGCGGCCATCCTTCATTTTGGTGATATTTATACTCACCTCTCTGGCAGGATTGCTGACTTATAACAAAATAGGATATGAGCTAATCCCTGAGATGGACATTCCTGTCATGACGATCACAACCATATATCCCGGTGCAGCACCATCTGAGGTCGAATCATCTGTCTCCAAAAAGATAGAAGATGCCATATCAGAGCTAGACAATCTAGATGAAATCAATTCCAAATCGCTGGAAAGTGCCTCCATCGTGATTGTTAACTTCAAAAGTGGAACGGATCTAGATTTAATGGTACAGGATGCGCAGCGCCAGATCAACAATATCCTAGCAGAGCTACCAGAGGATGCCGAAGCACCTTCTATCTCTAAGATTTCTCCAAATGACATGCCGATTTTACAGATCAGCGCGACTTCCAATCTGGACGGAAAATATTTTTATGCCCAGATGGATGACAAACTAATTCCGGAGCTCCAGCAACTCAAGGGTGTGGCAACCATACAAGTGATTGGTGGTGATCAACGGTCTATTAACGTGAGCGTGGATCCAGAAAAGCTGCACTACTATAACCTGTCTTTGCTACAGGTGACACGCGCCATTTCTTATGCCAATCTCGACTTTCCTACTGGGAAGGTCAAAAGCAACGGACAAGCCGTGACAGTAAGAATTTCAGGAAAATTTACGAAGATAGACGAAATCAGAGAGCTCATCGTGGCTACAACCGATGATGGTGGCGTGATTCGACTCAAGGATATCGCTACCATAACGGACGATATCGCCGAAACAGAAAGTATTGCGAGGTTGAACGGAAAGAATGCAATCCTACTCCGGATCAAAAAACAAGGGGATGCCAATACTGTAGAAGTCTCCGAATCAGTACTCAACAAACTAAAGGAACTGGAAGAACGCTACTCTAGTCAGGAATTAAATTTCGCCATCGCTCAAAATGATGCTGACTTCACACTGGAAGCAGTAGATGCTGTGCTACATGATTTAGAGATTGCGATTATTCTCGTTGCTGCAGTGATGCTCTTATTCCTTCACAGTTTTAGAAATGCACTGATCGTAATGATTGCCGTCCCTGCTTCCTTGTTGGCTACTGTGGCATTTATGTTCATGATGGGTTACACATTCAATCTCATGACACTTTTGGCAATGTCGCTAGTGATCGGTATTCTGGTGGATGATTCCATCGTAGTACTAGAAAATATCTATCGACATATGGAAATGGGCAAAAAGCCCATGAAAGCAGCCATTGACGGCATTGCAGAAATCGGTTTGACCGCACTATCCATCACGCTGGTAATTGTGATTGTGTTCATCCCAGTGACGATGGTTAACTCCTTCATTGCTGATATGTTCAGACAATTTTCATGGACGATAGTAGTGGCTACACTCTTCAGTTTACTTGTCTCCTTTACTTTGATCCCCTGGTTGATGTCACGCTTTTCACAAGTCACACATTTGAATCCAAAGAATCCCTTTCAATGGTTCTTAATTCAGTTTGAGAAAGCTTTGAAAGGCCTAAACGACCTCTACTCTTCGTCTTTGCATTGGTTTATGGACAAGAAATGGGTGCTTTTTGCTATCCTTCTGGTATTGTTTGGTTTTACAGGGTGGATTGGAAGCTTAGGAATAATCGGTTCAGAAACTTTTGCCTCGGGAGACAAAGGAGAGTTCAAACTTAGTCTTGAATACAGCAAAACAACCAGTATAGAAGCAAACAATCTACATACACGAGAAATCGAAAACTGGATAGCTTCTAAACCAGAAGTCAAAATGATTCTGACCAATGTAGGTGGGCCTACTTCTGGGATGGGTAGCACAGGCTTAGGCGATCCCTACAAAGCAGAAATGAACGTAATGATCGATCAGGAAAACTACAAAAATCTCCAGACCGAACCTTTCATGATAGACATCATGAATCAAATCAGGCAAAATTCCTCTGGTGTGAAAGTAGGGGCTTCTAAAGTAGGCATGACTGGAACAGGTTCAGCACCCATCGAAGTATCCGTCGTAGGTGAAAATTATGACGAAGTAATAGAAACTGCTAATAAGCTAAAGAACATTATCGAGCATACTCCAGGAGCAAATGACCTGAAAGTGTCTGTTGAGGCTGGTGTACCTGAGGTTCAGATCAATATAGATAGAGACAAGCTTTCTCGATTAGGTCTTGATGTCGCCACAGTAGGTGCGACTCTTCAAAATTCCCTGCAAGGCAATGATGATAACGAGTTTAGTGAAGAAGGATTGGAATACCCAATCATGGTTCGTCTCACCAAATTTGATAGAAAAAATGCCAATGACGTGGAGCAAATTCCATTCATCAACAGTAAAGATGAACTCGTTACTTTGAATCAATTTGCAGCAGTCACACAAACTACAGCCCCTTCGATGCTGGAGAGAAAGAACAGGCTTTCCTCTGTGACGGTCACAGGATATACTCTGGGAGTACCTGCTGGTACTGTAACTCAAAACATCATGGCACAAATGGAAAAAGAAAATTTCCCAGCGGGAATTAACTTTATCTGGGGTGGTGATGTAAAAAATCAGAAAGAGAGTTTTGGGCCACTAGGTGGGGCATTTGGCATTTCATTGCTATTGATTTATTTTATCTTGGTCGCTCTCTATGACAATTTTGCATATCCACTGGTCGTACTTCTGTCTGTACCTGTGGCAATTATCGGAGCAATGTTGGCGCTGGGTCTATCGCTGTCTTCCATGAGTATATTTACGATTCTAGGAATGATCATGCTACTAGGTCTTGTAGCGAAGAATGCTATTCTGATTGTTGACTTTGCCATCAAACTAAAGGCAGATGGCCTATCCACACGTGAGGCCGTCATGCAGGCGGGCAACGACCGTCTCAGACCCATACTGATGACAACCATCGCCATGGTGATCGCCATGATACCGATTGCTATCGCATCTGGTGCTGGTGCTGAGTGGAAAAACGCCATGGCATGGGTATTGATTGGAGGACTGATGTCTTCGCTGTGCTTGACAATTTATCTAGTGCCTGTGGCATTCGAACTGGTGGATAAAGCGACAGAATGGATACAATCGAAATTCAAAAAAGATCCTATTAGGTCAGTAGATAGCGTAGAACATGCTTAATCATATTTATTATTTTTTTGAAAATGGAGTGCGGTCTTAGATCGCACTCTTTTTTGTTTTCATTGGGAATTGAAGGAATTTGATGAGTAATTTTATACCCATGCAAAAGCTTTTCATTCTCATAATCTTCATCACCTTTTCTC
Source organism: Reichenbachiella agarivorans (assembly GCF_025502585.1). Lineage (NCBI taxonomy): Bacteria > Pseudomonadati > Bacteroidota > Cytophagia > Cytophagales > Reichenbachiellaceae > Reichenbachiella > Reichenbachiella agarivorans. The sequence continues at coordinate 1,360,210 of NZ_CP106679.1, forward strand.
CCCCCCTTTGTGCCCAAAAAATATTCACACGGCATCAAGGTTGGTCAGACTTGACTCTTTGGTACAAGGTAGGAGAACACACCAAGGTTGGGGGAGATTTTGGCTATCGAACAGAACTAGAGCATTTTTCATTTAACCAGACCTACTTTAGACCTACCATAGTTTGGCAGAAAAACCCACTCTACAATGTGTCCTTTGCCATTTCCAACTTTTATACATTTTTAGAAGATCAACCGAATCTATGTGAATTGAGATTTGCACAGGAAGCCAGCCTATTTTGGCCACAACTTTCTTTTATGAAAATTGATCATCGCTTGCGGTTTGAAGAGCGATTTTATTACCTAGACAACTACTCTGGCAGAGAAAGTCGGATGAGGTATCGTTTGGCGCTAAATCCCAACAAATTCACCTTACTAAACAAAGAAGGTTTCTATACCTCTGCCACTTGGGAGACATTTATTGGACTAGGGAATAATTTCGACAATCCCTTAGGCAATCTACACCGTTGGGAAGCAGTCTTCGGTAACAAAATCAACGATCGCTTTGGCGTAGGTCTCCACTACATTTGGCAAACAACTGTACTGACTGATAACTCAATGAAAATCAAAGACAACATTGTCAGGTTGCGATTTGCATACAAGCTCAACTAAATCAACCTTTTTTCCCAAACTTGTAGAAGGGTAAGGTAAAACCTACCAAGAATCTCCATCGCTCCCATACCACCTCTACTCGCTGATCAGGGTTGGTATTGTCATCAGGCAAATTCACGATTTTTCCTACGGTTTGATTACCTCTAGAATATACCGAACCAATGGTAAATTCTATTTTATCAAATTTGACCAAAAAACCACCCCCATAGTGGTATATATCGGTAGTAAAAATAGAGTTGGTGAAATTGTCAGTGATTAGACCAGCTGTATTGTCTGCTGCATCATCCAGAGTAGAATGATCAACCGCCACACTTAAAAACCCTTGTAATTTTTTGACCAGATTAAATTCCATCCCTACACCCCAATTGATAACCGACTGCCTCTCGTCAAACATACGATCCATAAATACCATATCATTAACTGGAGCCTTCTGCGCTGTAAATGGCTCTGGAACTAGAATGGCATAGCGATCCACCTTGGCAAACCACTCTGCACTACCGTGAAGCTTGAAAGCTCCAAAATCATATGCTGCTCCTACACCAATAGAAAAAGGAGTCTTGTATTGCACCTCTACATTGCTTGTGCTGTTTTTAATCAACCTAGAGTCGTCATCTATGTCACCGTCACTATCTAGGTCAAAGCCAGTGAGCACTTCATCGTATTCGGTCTTTGCACTTTTTCGCAATACCGCATATGGTGTGGTGATGGTCATTCCAATACTCAAGTTTTTAGCCTCATAGTTCATTCCTACCTTGAACACCAAGCTGTAAATTTGAAATTTTTTGACACGCGTCCGCTCAAATGAAGCGACTGCACCATCATCCGCACTCAACCCATCTTCATACAAGGCGTAAGTTCTCTTTTGATCCAGCGTAGATAAGAATCCTGAGACACCCACACTAAAATGGTCATTGAGTAGATATGCCCAACTACCACCCATCCATTCATCCCTGATGGTCTTGCTGACACCAAAATCAATATAAAGTGTCTCTTGACCAGCCCAAGTGTCGTTGAACTCATAGGTCAACTCCGATCGGGTTCCCAAATTGTAATCAACCTGCTGTCTTGACAAAAAAGCATAGGCAAACTTGTGCTTGGGCAAAATTGGAATCCTGAAACTTCCTGCCGCCAGTGTCGGGGCATTCCCAAAATTGGATTCATTCAGATCCGTTTTTTCCACGCCGTCTTTTACCTTGAGACTACTCAATTGGTAGGCTTTGGCACTAATCAAAAATGTGGGATTGTCCTGCAAAGCCAGCCTTGCTGGATTGTAAAAGGTAGCTCCCAAATCGTCCACACTGCCAATCACATTGCCACCTAGGAGCATGGATTTATTACCAAATTGCTCTGTCCAATAATGTGCATCTTGAGTATAGGCGCTGGATGCAAAAACCAATAAAAATAACAGGCTCAGGTTAGTTTTTTTCATTTGTCCATTAGGTCATAAGGTGGAATCTAAAAGTAATCAAAATATGACTACTTACGCTCAAAAGCCTTTTTAAAAGAAAAAACCAAAATCAAAGGAGATCAAATCCTCCTCTGGTGAAAAGGCATAAGACAGAGCCATCGAGAATTTGCTCAATGGTGCGACCCACACACCAGCCCCTAAAGCACTGTGCCATTTGTTAGAATCCTCTGAGCCGACCCAAACCCGTCCTACATCATAGAAACCATGTACTCCAAATTTTCCTGGAAACAGGAAGGAAGAAAAATCCTTCAATTTGATGCGTAGATCTGTGTTTTGATAAAATGAAGTCCTGCCATAAAATCTAGTTCGTCTAAAACCCCGCAAATTGGTTCGTCCTCCCAACGTATTGGCATTGTAAAACTCACCATTGACAAACTGTCCAAAATTATGCGCATAGCCTGTGCGAGACGCCAAAGTCACAATGGCTGGATAGCTGAAGCTATAATACAGACCTAGCGAGGTGTGAAAATGTGCATAGTCAGTGGTATTGTCATTCAATCCAGCAAATGCTGTGTAGTTGGTCTCAAAAAGCAGTCCTCTGGTAGGAAACATCTTTTCGTCGCGGGTATCGAATTCTACCTGAGCATAGGCACCTGAATAGAACCTTTGGTCGTCAAACAAATCACTCGTATCAAACTCGTCGAAATCTGGCGAATCGATGTAAGTATTGTCGTTTTCATCCACACGTACCGTTCTGTTGATACTCCCCACGGTGAAGAGTCCCGAGTTTCCTAGTTCTCTGGTCAAAGCAACCCGTAGGATGTCATCCTTGATTCTGGTGCGGTAATAATCAATGCCTTCGTCCAAATCATAAACTGATTCATTGCCGATTCCGAAGAAATTATTGACCACAGGTTGACTAAGTTCCAATTGTGTAAATACATTCCACTTGCCCAACACATCCATATAGTTGCCTTTATAGTTGACATTAAAGGCACCAGTCGCCACTGCTACATCCGCCATCAGCAAATGCTTGGATGCATAAGGCTCGCGCCTCCAAGCATGTCTCGTGTATTGATACCCAACCCCCACAAATACCCCATCGTCTGGGTTGAATGAGCCATAAATGATCGGCACCAACAAGTCGTATTCGTAACTATATCTATTGTAGTCATTGATGTCGCTTCTATCGCTCAATTTGGATTTGAAAGACTGCTGATCAGTTTTCAGATTTGTAGATTTCCTGTCATAGATGAGTACATTTTTGGCAGCATGATGCGTCGTCTCATCGTAAATCTCATCCTTACCTTTGCCACCGATGACTCTGACTTTTATCGCAGAGTGCACCTCTCCTGATATCTTGATCTCATCATCCGAGTCAAAAGCATAGATTCGCACTTCCTTGGTATCATCATTTGTGAACGTCCTGTCGTATATGACTTGCTCTACTTCTTCCTTTTTGGAGATTTTGTGAATCGTCACTTTAACCCTATCCTTGTCCAGATTTTGAATCAAAATGAGTTCTTTCTTGTCCGAACAGAGAATCTCTACTTCCTTAGCGAGACTCTCGTAAAACTCCATGCCATAGTCGCCGAGATTGTCACGGCGCGCTTTCAAGACATCAATCGTCCGTTGACCTGACGCTGCAAATACATTCTCTGGCCATATGTGAATAGCATCCTCAATCACCTCATCCGTCAGACTATCTTGTACTACTTTGATCATGTCTTCCCAATCCGCTCTGTCCAAACTCGTCAAATAAAAGCGATCCAAATGTCTGGAATTGAAATTGAACCCTGGTGCCCATTTCATCTCAGGATTGAACCCTTCGATTTTGGGCATCCCCCATTTACTACTTGCCAATTTGGGCAAAATACCATCATTGATGAAAAATACTTGGTCTCTATCTCTTGGAATCGCTTTGTAGGTTTTTCCTTTTCCACTTTCACTGTCATAAGACGCCCATCTCCATTGATCCTCGTGTCTATCCCAATCCCCGATAATCATGTCAAACATCCGATTTCTCAACAGAAAATCCTCGTCCACTCGGTTGTCATTGTCGTCCCTGAGAGCCTCAAAAAGATCGGGGGAACCGATGATTTCAGAAGAATTACCAAAGAACTTAGCCTCAGACCAATCATCATTTGGACGCTCTTCGAATAGTGCTAAGTGGTTGGCAAACATCTCTCTATACTGCCCAAATGCTCCATCATCTGGTACATAGACTAATCGTGGATTGGTGTGATAGATCCCAAGTGCGTCCGCCATCGGAGGTACTACATAGGCTGCATAGGGATGGCTGGCACTGATCTGATCTTGGACTACATTCTCGGCTAGCGTTGCCTTCAACATTCGCGGCAAAGCTCTATCGGCGTATTTCTCCACCGAGCGTAGCGAATATTGTTTTCCATCCTCCGCCTCCAGTCTCAAAGAACTTGTTTGCATACCACCGCCCTTTTTGATTATTTCCAAGCCTCCCTTTTCTGTGGATAGATTAAATACGGGTGCTTCGACCTCCATCTCCCAAACATCACGATAGTTATCTCCCATCCATTTTCTTTTTCCTTTGGACGCAATGTACAAAGTCGATGCTTGTGCTTTCTTTGTTTCTCTTTCGCCTGTGTAGACAGGTATTTTGTCATATCCATCATCTATGAACCGAAAATCATACAATCGCTTTTCATAGATTTTTTCTCCTGTTGGCGCTTCTTCATCGACAGCCCAAAATTCCAAATCAGCTTGACCTTGAGGGGAATAATTCACCTTGCCAAACCCAATTCTGGATCGCCCAAACTCTAAATACTTTCCGTTTTCTTTGAGATAAGTAGCTTTAGACCCTGAGCCACTCACTACATAGTTCACACTATCCTTGATGATATGCTCCAGCGCATGCTCGTGACCCGATACATAGATGGTGTTCGAGTAATTTTTGAGCAGGGACTCAAGGGCATTTTTGATCGCCTGATACTCTGGATGAGGTATATCTTGGAGTGAACCAGCTGTGGCGCGATAGCTTGGATACAATGACCCAATCAGAGGTAGCGGAATGTACAAATTTTCGTTGAGTTCTGTGAGGGGAAACAGATGTTCCTTGGCAGAAAAATGTCCTCCGTGTGGCCCATAGCTGTACAGTGGATGGTGCGAAGTAAGAATCACATGGTCGTTCTTGTGCTTCTCTAGCAGTGTAGCAATATCTGCCACAATGTCCAGAGGTTCGTTGTAATTGAGCGGATCATCTAGCAAAGGTTTGTTGTACCGATGCAACATCCACTGCATATCAAACACTATCAAATATACACCTTTGTCCAGCTTGATTTCTTCTGGTCCTGGAAAGCCATCTTTGGGATAGAACACCTTTTTACTATCAAAATAATCTTTGACGAATTTGGTCTGCTCATGTACATGTTGCCAGCCCTTGCGATGCGAGTTGTCCCAATCGTGATTGCCTGGGATCACTATGGTTCTCCCTTTGAACTTTTGAGTAATCTCAAATTGCTCTGTGAGTTTGGCTTCCTGTTCCTGTCGCCTAGGATGATCTTTGGGAGGAAGTCCATCTGTGTAGATATTGTCTCCTAAAAAAATAAGTGTCGCGTCCTTACCAGCTGCCTCCAATTGCCCTTTTAGAACTTTGAGATTGGGCCTTGCTCTCGAAGGCTCGCCAGCATCTCCTATGAGGAAAATAGTGTGATTGGAATCAGGTTGGTTTTGTCCATACAAATGGACAGAAAGCAGCAGAAATAAAACAACTAGATATCGTTTCATCATTTCATTTTGAATTTGAGAATATATCCTCTGTCACCTTGTCCCTCATTGGAGATGAATAAGTCTCCATTTGGAGCAAAGCAGATTCCTTCGGGTTGACCAAACAGGCGAGGATCCAAGGGCACGCTTCCTACGATTTGGTACTGCCGATTGACCATCAGGAGCAATTTGCCTGTCGAGGCAATAATATAAAAAATGTCTTGCGTAGGATGCAGTGCAATACCAGAAGGCATAAAATTCAGCCTATTTTCATCATACTCAAAATCAACTTGAGACTCCAGATACTTTTTGATATCGGAGCTGGTGATTGTAAAGGTAGGTCGAGGATCAATCTCCCTTTTGTTAAGGTCAAAACTGTAAAAGGCTCTGCCCTTTACATCCCTATCCTTCAAGTCCCCACTTTCCTTGCAAGCAATGATCAACTTACCAGTTTTAGAATCATACGCCAAGCCTTCGACATCATTTTTCTTTTTGAGATCGGTATTCATCTTGATGCTTTTCTTGCCCTCATCATTTGCCAGAAACTTGTAAAGATCGCCATTGCTCTCTGCCACATAGATAGAGTCACCCACGACCTGTATGCCTTCATAATCACCTCCATCGGCGAATCTGACTTCTCTGATTAGTTTTCTTTCTTTGTGATCATAAAAGAAAACCTTACCATCCTCATCTTGCACACAAACGAGTATGCCATCGTCCAAATAAGACAATCCCGAAACTTCCTCTAGGACATAAGGTAAATAATATTTTGAGGTAGGGTTCTTGAAATCATAGGTTTTGAGATGATCCGGAACGTGGTGAAATAATGCTTCGGCGGTTTTTCTCGAATCGCCATTACAACTGATCAATGAGCAGGTCAATAAGAAAATGAAGATGTACTGTTTATCCATACTTTAGGGTTGAATCGAATCCCGACTTTAACATTCTTTAACTAAACTATTTCAATCAAAAATAGTTTAGTTCTTTTGACTTAAATTGTATTGTGGATACTGAAATCATATCTAAAATTAGTGCTTATGTGCGAGATACCTTCCAAGGTAGCCTCCCAGAACATTGCCATTATCACAACTTGACACATACCGAAGAGGTCGTGACAGCTGTGTCTGTCATCGCTATGGCGGAGCAACTGCCGCACGAAGAAATCGAAATAGTCACCATTGCGGCTTGGTTTCACGATCTAGGTCATGTACAAGGCAGCCAAAACCATGAGGAAAAAAGCATCAAACTGGCTATCGAAAAGCTGAAGGAACTAGAATATCCACAAGAAAAAATAGAGCAAGTGGCTGACTGTATCCGTGCCACGAGAATGCCTCAAAGCCCGAAATCCAAAATGGAAGAAATTCTGTGCGATGCGGATTTGCACCACTTGTCCACGCCTCGTTTTCAAGAAAAATCCGAAATGTTGATGACAGAACTTTCCCAAGTTACTGGCATATATATTGAAAAAAATGAGTGGTACAAAAAGACCTATCAGTTCGTAAAAGAGCACAAGTATTTTACAAAGTATGCCAAGCAAAATCTAGAATCTGTAAAACAGGAAAACCTAAGACGGTTGGAAGAAAAAATACAAAAGGAGAAGAAGTCAAAGGAAGACAAGCTCAAAAAGAAAATTTATGACTTAGAGGAAAAACTAGCCAAGGCAAAGAGCAAGGAATCCATACCGACCCGTGGGATTGAGACCATGTTTAGAACCACGTCTAGGAATCATCTCGACCTCAGCTCGATTGCTGATCAAAAGTCAAACATCATGATATCCGTCAATTCGATCATTTTGTCGATTGTGGTGACTGTTCTCCTTCGCAAACTTGAAGAGTACCCTCACTTCATGATCCCAACCTTGATTTTGACTATCGCTTGTTTATCTACTATTGTTCTCAGTATTTTGGCTACCAGACCCAACGTCTCCAAGGGCAAATTCACCAAAGACGACATCATTCACAAAAAAGCGAATCTGCTTTTCTTCGGTAATTTTCACCAGATGAGTTTGGAAGAATATGAATGGGGCATGAATGAACTGATGAACGACAGTCAATATCTCTACGGCAGCCTCACCAAAGACATCTACTACCTAGGCAAGGTGTTGGGCAAAAAATACCGTATGCTCAGAATCGCCTATACAGTATTCATGTTTGGTTTTGTGATTGCCATTATTTCCTTTATCATCGCAGAGGCTTTTTTCAAGAGTCACTATATGTACTAATCTAACTACCTACTTTAGATGAATTTCAGATTGAATACTGTCCATACAGCACTCCTTTTTGTCATGATGTTTTTGGGCTGCACTAGTCCACAAGACACCAAAACGATAGCAAAAACAGAATCAACCACCCCAAAAGAAGCTCCTAAATCTCGTTTGTCTGCTGATCTGGGGACTCCTGACAATCCCATTAACCTGTATCTCACCCCATCTAGATCTGTAGAACTCGTCGAGCAAACTGGAAAATTACTGATCAATTACTTGCATGCCGAAACAGCTCTCAATTTTGAATTACAAGTCTCAGATAGCTATGATGACATGATCAAAGCCTTTGCGTCTAATGATGGTGACATTGCATTGATGAACTCCGCGAGTTATATCAAAGCACGAGATGCTTATGGGGTCAACGCCAAGTTAAAAGCCATCAGATATGGCAAATCCAACTACTATGGTCAAATCATCGCCAATACCAATAGTGGGATCGACAAAATATCCGATATTCAGGGTAAATCAGTCGTATATACTGACTCCCTGTCTACCTCGGGATACTTGTTTCCTAAGAAAATCTTTGCAGACTACAATATTCAACCTGCTAAAACTGCCTTTGCAGGCACCCACGATCGTGTCGTCAAAATGGTCTATATGGGTATTGCGGATGCAGGTGCCACCTATTATTCTGAACCTTCGTCAGACGGAGAAATCAGAGATGCCCGCTCCAGATTGCTATCAGAGTTCCCAGATGTGGCAGAAAAAGTAAAAATACTACAGGTCACAGAAGCCATCCCTAACGATCCAGTTGTGTTTGGCAAGCACGTCAACAAAGACATCAGCTTTCAGGTATCTCTGGCACTCATCAAATACCTAGAAACTCCTGAAGGAAAGAATGCTATGAGTGATCTCTACTCTATCGAAGGCTACACTCGATGTACGGACGCAGACTATGACGGATTGCGCAGGGTGCTGAACTAGAACTTTGCGTTGTTCTCGGAAAGAAACTCACGTTTAACCCATCTCTTCCCAGCGTTTGATGATTTCGTAGGTATCGAGCTGAGCGTTGTAGAGTCTTTGTCCCACCTTCTTCACGATCGGAATATTGTTGATCTGCTGATCGAGCATTACCGCTTTGGTATTGTCTTTGAGCTGAATTTTGAGGAGCTCTCTCACCTGAGATTTTAGCTCTGGATCTTTCACTGGGAACTTCACTTCAATGCGGCTTCTCAGGTTTCGTTTCATCCAGTCAGCAGAGCCCATATACAGTTCGTCCTCCCCATCATTATGAAACCAGATGATGCGACTATGCTCCAAAAATCTACCAACGATCCTGCGAATGGTGATGTTCTCACTCATCCCAGGTACGCCTGGAACCAGACAGCAAATACTCCTGATGATCATCTCTATCTTGACACCCGCACGGCTAGCATTGTAGAGTTTGTCGATCATACCTTTTTCTTCGAGGTTGTTGAGTTTGATGATGATGTGGCCTTTCTTTCCATTCTTGACATTCTCGATTTCACGATCAATCAGTTTGGTGAACCCATCAATGATGTTAAACTGTGATACGAGCAGGTTTTTGAATTCTGCAGGTTCTTTTCTCTTGATTAAGTATTTGAATAAATCATCCAATTCTTCTCCCATGGACTGATCACAGGTCAACAATCCATGGTCTCCATACATAGAAGCTGTCTTTTCATTCAAGTTTCCTGTCCCGAAGAAGCAATAATTTTTGATCGTCCCATGCTCTGTTTTTTTCTTAACTAGGGCTACTTTGGCATGGACTTTCAAGCCAGGGATACTATAGATGATTTTGACTCCAGCCTTTTGCATCTTTTCTGCCCAGCGCAAGTTGTTTTCCTCATCAAACCGTGCCTTGAGCTCCATGAATACCGTCACTTTCTTTTCGTTCTTGGCAGCACTGATCAGCGCATTGCCAATCAAAGAATCAGATGCCATTCTATAAAACGTCACCTTCAACTCTAATACGTGCGGATCAATCGCCGCTTGATTAAAAAACTGAAGGACATAATTATATGTGTGATAAGGAAAATGCAACATTTGATCAGACTGATCAATGGCAGAAAAGATTGATCTATGCTGGTCAATTTTGTAGTTGCGCAGGGGTTTCAGTGATGGATACTCGATGGATTTTCCGATGGGGTTAGGTAACTGAAAAAAATCAAACAAACTGTGATAATGCCCTCCTGGCACTAGGTCTTCGTCGATCAAGTCGAAAGAATACTTGAGGAAACTTAACAATTCTTCAGACATCTCCTTGTCATATAAGAATCTAGACGGGACCCCCAAATTTCGCTTTTCGATCTGTTTTTGAATCTTTTCTACCAAATCGCCACTGAACTCATCCTCTATGTTGAGATCCGCATCTTTGTTCATTTTTATGCTCTGACATTCCAAAATCTCATAATCTGGAAATACAAAATCTAGGTTCATACGGATGATGTCATCTAGGAAAATGTAATGAAACTGTACATTAGGTGAGGGTAGTTTGAAAAACCTAGGAATGATGTTGGAGGGTATATTGAGGTAGGCATTGTCAATGACACCAGAATATTTGTTGCGCAGACGCAAGCCAAAATAGAGTGATCGGTTGTCCAAAAAGTGCTCTCTGCTAGACTGTCCAAACACGTATGGTTGTAGATAGCACAGTATTTTGGTTTTGAAATAGTACAAACTCGCAGCTTTCTGATCTTCGTTCATCTGCTCAGGTGATAGGATGAACAAGCCGTTCTTTTCCAGTTCCAACAGGACTTTGCTTCGCAGTGTGTCACCAAACTCAGTCAGTTGTTTTTGAATCCTGTCGTGTATATTTTTGAGTAGAATAGCTGGATCATAGTCCAACACCTTGTTGATTTTTTTCTTGTCCAGTTTCAGATAGTTTCTCAGGTTGGCTACCCGAACCCTAAAAAACTCATCTTGATTGGCAGAATAGATGGCCAAAAATTTAAGTCGCTCAAACAAGGGAACATCATTGCTTTGGGCTTCCTTTAATACTCGGTAGTTAAAAGTCAACCAACTAAGGTCTCTGTCAAAATATTGATTAGTGGTTTCAGTGATTTGCTCTTTTTGCTCTTCCAAGGTGGACAAGATTATAGTTTGTTGGGGTGAATTTATCGAAAAGAGAACGGATAGCGAAAAATGAAGGGTTAACATTTGATCATCCCAAGACAAAATCGCTATTCATAGCCTGTCGTAACTTACTCTTCATAAAATCGTTTTGAAAATCAATCTATCAACTCATCATGGGAGAATCTATCAATTATTCTAATCCTCTGCAATTTCCATTCGAGAGCAAGCTTAGTTTGGCCAATTTGATTTTGTATTGGCAGGTACGCATGCATTCTACAGACTCCTTCGTTTCCTCTCAAGCCGCAGCTATTATCGCGGAGGTAGAAAAAATTTCTGAACTTCAAAAACCCATTACTGATTTGTCTTTGTTAGAGAAACACAAATCAGTGATTCGACTCTTGATGTCCGCTATTTTTTCTCCCTATACGGAAGAAGAAGAGATGATAGGCGTCTTGTCTCCCTTCGCTGGCGAGATAGTGTATGCCTCCAAAGCATATCAGGACATTATGTTGTTGGTCAACAAAGAAAAGAACAATTTACCGAAAAATCGTGAAGCAGAAATCATGACCCACAATGTGATGGGAGCCTATTCATCTATCTTGGATTTGTTCTACAATGTGTCGGTTGATCGTCGAAAGGATATTTTTCATACTCTTCAAAATTCCGAAACAGGACTCAATAAATATTATAAAATTAGCATCAACACCAGTTTTTGTGAAATCATCCCCAAAGGAGATTTACCGGTTGTAGATGATCAAGTGGTCAAATTATTGCTAAGCAATTCTAACTCTCCTGAGATTTGGATGGAGATGTTGCCTCCGCACCTATTTCGGTTTCAAGGTTTCGTCATTGTGAGATTACATGATGTCAGCAACGAAGAAGTACTATCTAGAATCAAAGAAGGATTGTTAGAAAGAAGCAGCATCACCAACGAAGAGAGTTTCGAAAAACTGCAGTCTAGATTCAAAGATTTGCTTCAGATTTCGGATTTGAAATTGGGTATTACTGGCTTTGACAAGACCAAAGGCACTTTTGTCAATTTTGGAAAACAAAACAACCGTAGTATTATCTTAGGGAGTGAGAGAACAATCTCTTGTCACATTACATCTGATAAGCTGTGTGATCTATTCACTACGGCCAAAGAACCCATCGTGATCGATGAAGACTCTAGTTACTATCAGATGATGGATCAGCATGCGAAACGTTTTAGCCAGAGTGGAATCAAAAGCCTGATCATGAGTCCGTTATTTTACAATGATGAGTTCGTAGGTATATTGGAACTAGGGTTTAAAGACAAAATTCAATTGAGCAGTGCAGCTATCTCCTACATCAAAGAAGTCCTGCCTCTGTTTGCTATAGCCGTGAAGCGTGATCTGGAGGACGTCCAAAACAAAATAAGCACCATCATCAAGAAAAAATACACCTCTATACATCCGACAGTAGAGTGGAAGTTTTCGGAGATGGCCAACCTCATGCTGGATCAAATAAATGTAGGTTTGAACCCAGTCACTCCCCCAATCGTCTTTGAGAATGTCTATCCCTTGTATGCTGCATCCGATATTCGTAACTCATCTGTCGTACGAAATGACGCCATCAACCGTGATCTTCTCAAACAAATAAAATTGGCTCGAAACGTCCTCGAAAAAGCTCTAGAGTTGACCAATCTCCCGATACTTGAAGAGACCCTTTTTCAACTCAACGATTTCCGAGAGAAAATCAAAGACCAACTGATCACGGGTGATGAACATGCGATTCTGGATTATATCAAATATGAGGTTGAGCCCATCATCCAAAGCCTAGACACCAATCATACAGACATCAAGAAACATTCCGACCAATATTGGGCAGCTCTGGATGTTACTTTTGGAGTAGTATATGAGAGTAGAAAAAAATTCGAGTTCAGCCTCAACAAGATCAACGAAACCATCATTGATATACTGGATCATGAAGAGCAAAGAGCACAAAAAATGTTTCCCCACTTCTTCGAAAGATACAGATCCGATGGTGTCGAGCACAACATATACATCGGCAAGTCTCTAGTGGACAAACAAGAATATGACGAAATATATCTGCGTAATCTACGATTGTGGCAACTGTTAGTCACTGCAGAAATCGCCAACAAAACTGCGCGTCTGATGCCGGAGCTTCCTCTGCCATTAGAAACCACACACCTAGTCTTAGTACATTCTAATCCTCTCTCCATTCGGTTCAGACAGGACGAAAAGAAATTCGATGTAGATGGTGCCTACAACATTCGCTATGAGATCATCAAAAAGCGAATAGACAAAGCCAGAGTCAAAAACTCAAATGAGCGAATCACTCAACCAGGTAAAATCTCCATCATCTACGCTCAAGAAAAAGACGTCCAAGAATACAGCAAATATATTAGCTATATGATGCGAAAGGGTTTGTTGATTGGAGAAATAGAATACCTAGACCTAGAAGAGTTGCAAGGAGTGAGTGGGTTGAAGGCACTGCGTGTGGCGGTCAACTACGAGTCCTTTTCTGTTATGGATGAGGTGAAGAAAATACTCCAAGAGACATAAAAAAACCCCAAACTAGGGGTTCAAATGTCTTTGGGTCAAAAGGAATTAATGTTCCTCTTTCTTCTTATTTGAATTTCTAAAATCTATCAAAGATATCGCAGCACCAAAGGCCGCTAAGAAAATCACAATATTTACAAATAAATTTACCCCGTCTGTAACTGCTGGATTAAACATAGCTTTTTCTTTTTATTCCTAGGGCGAAGATAGAAAACATTAGGCAATTCATTTCAATAGGAATCCAAAAGTTGCTGATATCGATCACAATCTATCGTGTGATCATTGACTAACCCAGTGGCCTGCATGTGTGCATACATGATTGTACTGCCTACGAATTTGAACCCTCTCTTTTTCAAATCTTTGCTCAGTGCATCTGATTCTTTGGTGGTAGCGGGTACTTCTCTCATGCTCTTCCAGTGTCCTACTATTACCTCATGATTGACAAATGACCATATGTACTGGCTAAAGCTTCCAAACTCCTTTTGTACCTCGATAAACAGCCGGGCATTGTTGACAGCCGAGTTGATCTTCAGTTTGTTGCGAATGATTCCCTCAAAGGATCGGAGCTCTTCTTTCTTTTGCTCGTCATAGGCAGCCACTTTCTCCACCTCAAAATCAGCAAATGCCTCTCGGTAACCTTCCCGCTTTTTGATCACTGTACTCCAACTCAAGCCCGCTTGTGCACCTTCTAAAATCAAAAATTCGAAATGTACCTTGTCGTCATGAACTGGTACGCCCCACTCTTCGTCATGATATTTTTGGTAGGCTTCAAAGCTATCTCTCGCCCATTGACATCTGTTTTTGCACATCTTGGTCTATTTATTTCTAAAGTTAATGTCTTAAAAATCAATTTATCTATTTTCGTTCTCAATAGAAATACTTCTCTTTGAGACTTATGTCAAAGAAATACAAAGTAGGCTTTGCAGCACTGGTTTTGATTCTTACGCTTACTAGTCCATTTCGGACTCAGGCACAGCTTGTAGGCAGTGCTGCAATGGATTTCACCAGGTTTACCTACCACGACAAATTGCCCAAATACCTCCTGTCAAGAAAATCCATCGTCTTGGTATCAGCCCCGATGTCTGAAAAGAACCCCCATGTCCGCTCAGATTGGGAAAAACTTTCCTCCTTTGTCCACAAGTATTTTAGACAAATGAACATCGATGCAGTTGCCTATTTCTACATCGATGATATATTCAGCAACGTAGATGTCAATTTAGAATTTGCCAAACAGCTCACTGAGCGAGAAATCAAGTATGTGATATTGTTGGATCAAAAGAAGGTCGACGGCCATAAAGACAGCTACTACTACAAAATAACCGTCACACCGTACAATGACAAGACGAGTTTTGTGAGTGAAGACCAAAATGCTTGGAAAATAGAAGGCTCTGACCTCAATGAGATATTGGTCAAAATGAACAAAGAAATCATCCGAGAGGACATGGAAATGACCAACTACCTCATTCCAGAATATCCTGAGTTCTTCTCCTCCACACGGATCATCAAGGGAAGAAGAATACCCACCTATGCCATGGATCTCAAAGTAGAAACTCTGGTCGTGCCGAGATTTCAAAAATACGTCATGGAAGACAGCAGCAAAGTAGACGAGGCATACAAAAAAAGAGTGGCTGCATTCAACCGTGAAATCGACAAAAAAAATCAGCGATTGGAAGAGATCATGTCTACCTACAGCCCCCTCAAGTACCAACTGATAGATGAAATCAGCGCACAAGCCATCTATAACGATGGCCACCAATTTGCACTGATGCGTATAGACGGGACCGGGCAAATGATCAAAGAATCTCTCTCCTATGAAATGGCCAACGAAACGGATTATATCACCCTCAAAGCCTCTATGGGTGGTGCACAAGTATATCCTCTCCCCAAAGATGCTGTCGTATCCAAGTATTTTGTACAGCATGTATTCACCAAAGACGTCTATGTGGGTCTCAAATGGGATGCAGACCTAACTTGGGAAGAATCCCTGACCAATTTTATTTTTCACATGAAGGATATCTTGAAGGTAAAGTAGCCCATGATTTTCGCTGATTATTCTCATAATACCTTATATTAGTAGCCGATCTGAAAAACAATGAAATGAATAAATTACTGAAAATTATTTCCGTATGTTGTCTTATAATTGCCTGTAGTACAGCATTATCCTATGGACAAAGTGCCAACTCAAAGTATAAAGTAGGTGACACTGCTCCCAATTTTTCTGGAACAGATCAGTTTGGTCAATCTTTTGATCTATCTACACAACTCAAAGAAGGGCCGGTTGTCTTGATGTTTTACAGAGGCTATTGGTGTCCCTATTGCAACAAGCAATTGTCTCAGATGCAAGACTCGTTGCAATTCATCACAGCAAAAGGAGGAAGCGTCATAGCCGTGACCCCAGAGCAACCCGAATATATAGAAAAGACTTTAGACAAGACCAAAGCTTCTTTCAAAGTAGTGCATGATGCAGATTTGAGTATCATGACCTCTTATGGAGTTGCCTTTGAAATGGAAGAGCAATTGGTCACTAAATACAAAAAAAATGGTCTTGATCTCGATGCGATCAACGGAGACAATGGATCCAATCTACCTGTGCCTGCCACCTATATCATCAACACTGATGGCAAAATTCTGTACGTCTTTTATGACCCAGATTACTCTAAAAGAGCCACGGTCAAAAAGATTCTTCAAAATCTATAATTAAGCAAATCGTTATGTTAAGCCCATTACAAATTAAAAAACAGACCCACTTTTACAAAATCCTTGATTTTGACCGCAGCGGCACAATCGAACGTGACGATTTCGAAGCGATCGGCGAAAATTTATGTATTGTCCGTGACTTTGACATGGACACACCAGAGTACGAAACCGTCATGGGTATGACCAGCGGTATCTGGAATAAGTTAGTTCCTTTTGTAGAAGGAGACCAGGGAACATTGGAGCAGTGGTTGCAGTTCATGACAGTACTATTGGATCCAAAAAACGAGGAGTCCTACAACAAATACGTTCTCAACTTTACATCCACACTGTTCAAGCTCTTTGATCTCAATGATGATGGATACATCTCTCAAAACGAATACATTGATCTATTCATTGGTATGAGAATCGAGGTACGATTTGCACCCAAGGCATTCAAGAACCTAGACGACAATCATGATGGCAAATTGTCTCAAGACGAGGTTCTCTACTCAGTAAATGAATTCATGAAGAGTAGCAATCCTAGCGCAAGAGGCAATTGGCTCTTTGGGGGCTGGGAATCTGATGAAGATTGATTTCTCATTTTAGGCCAAAAACACAAAGACAGAGTCTCTTGCGATTCTGTCTTTGTGTTTGCCAACGTTTAGCACTTTAAAACCCATCATCCTCGTCTTCCTTTTTCGGTGCGGGTGTAGTTTCTTCTAGTACTTCTTCAAAAGTATCAGCAGCCTCATCTTCTGTGGTTTTTTCTTCCGTTGATTCTTCGATGGTTTGATAGGCATCCTCCTGTTGTACTTCCAGATGTGCATCGTCTGGGAACTCTAGATTGTAGTCATCACCAATGTTGTAGTATTTTCTTCTAAATCCATTGATAAAACCAGTCACTTCAAACTCATCCCCAATCACGGTGGTGTAGTCCCCAAAGCCTGCCTTTGACACACTAGAATGCTCAACCACCAGGTTGTTGAAATGATCATTGGACGAATACATCATCAATCGACCGTGCTCGTAACTAAAGAAGTACCAAGTAGAAGGTGCCAACTGGAAAAACAAATTGACAACATCTCCACCATCCTCATCCTTTTTGATTTCCAAAAATCCCTCTGCCTTGGCATTGATATCAGCAGTTTTAAAATTGGAAATTCCTATTTTCGAACTGTTGTACCAAGCTCTATGTTCATCAGACCACACCATATCTACATTGGAGATTAGAATGCTCTTGTTAAATACCTCTGAGATGCTGTACAAAGGTTTGTAGTCTACCATCAAAACTGTTTCATAATCCTTTACCAGTTTATCCCCAGCTAGATTGGACAATTTCACCATCAAATCAAAACTGTTGTCATGAGCCAAATCGGGACCCAATCGCTCGATGATGTCTTTCACATCCCCAGTCATTGTACTCATGATTTCCTTGTGCAGCTCCATGTTAATCCCAATTGTCGCATCCATCGCATAATAATTGGAATCTGGCTTGCCAACGCCCAAAACAGAACTTGTCAAACTATACTTAGGCTTGTTTTCAATCAAACTAAGAGGCCCATCAAAAGAAAGCTCTCCTGTCCTATCATTGTACACAAAAGACTTACCCGAATAGCCTCCAGGTGTTCTTCTATTGGGTTGTTCGATACGAAATTCTTGTTTTTTCTGATCATACGAGAGAATACCTTCCGCCTTGAAGAAGTAGTCATCATCTGGGTTATTTCTCTCTCTGACATAGGCCATATACAAGTCAGAAGAGTTTTCCTCACGCATGATACCTGCGGTGACAGCTGTACCGTCTTCTGCTTTTGATTCGGCCAAATTCAGTTCTACATCTACCAAATCACCTGGCGTTTTGAAGCTGATCCAGTAATCGTATCTACCCAAACTTTGGACATCAAGACTCACATAACCTTCTTTGGCCAATGCTCGCTTGTCAGCGTACATTGTCACGTCTCCTTTGTAATAGAAACCAGGTGAGATACGGATATTTTGTTCCTCGGTGATCACTCCTCCAGATACTGTCATGGAATCAATCTTATTGTTTCGTTTGACGCCTTTCAGATCAAACCTTTCAAATTTGATTGAGAAAGTATCAGACGCAGAGTTGACCAATTGATAGGTTGCGCTACCTATAAATTTCTTTCTCGATACGACGGTTAGATTACCATCATACAAATTGTGGTATTGGTTGAGGGTATCGATTTTCAATTTGGCATTGTTGAATGGCTGCAAAACTGAATTCTCAAAGATCGTCGTTTCGTTGTTGTCAGGTATAATCTCAGCGTCTGCGACACGGATGTGCGGTATTCCTTTGATATTCAAATCGTAGGTCTTCATATTGTATATCGCCTCCGTAGCACTGAAAACCAATGAGTCAAGATCCTTTCTTGTCGTATAGAAATAGGAATGCTCTATGTCTATATAATCAGGTTTTGACATCACAATCTTCGCAGAGTCCAAGTACCAAACAGCATCTGGTATCGATGTTTTCATCTGTGCATAAGGGAAACTGATTGCAGCTACACCTTGCTTCTCGGGGTGTACTTTGGCGATGTTTTCTACCAAATCAAAATGAACGTCCATATCCTTTCCCGTCATGGCTGGTTTTTTAGGATTATCCGTCAAGATTTCAAAAGAAGCATGTCGTCCAAAATATTCATATTGGCTGAATTGAAACTCCTGTGATTCAGACCTAGAACCTCTCGTTAGCATTTCCCCTGATCCATAAACCCCCTTCAAAGTGATATTAGCCTTCCCGTCCAGCGAAGCTGTAGAATTATAGAACTGAAAAGGTGCTTTTGTATTTTCTATATACATACTGTCCTTGAGGGGTCTCCAGAGCATTTTGAAATCCGCCAAGATTGCTTCTGGATAGGAGGCTTCTTCCACCTGTCCTTCTCGAATCAATCCCTCTTGACCTACTGCAGATACAGAATCCATATAGAACACAAAATCGTTGGAGTACACAGTCGCTGTTCTAAAATCAATTCGTCCTGATGCCCTTATTCCTCTAGCATTCAGGGTCAAACTACCATACAATCGACCTTCTCCCTTGTACAGAGGGTAACCTTCTTCAGGGATTTCATGTTCAAAACCCAAAGATTGATCAGGCATAATCATCAACCTCTCCTTGACTGGAGGAAGAATCCCTCCTGAATAAAAATCACCCATGAAACCAATGGCAGAGGCTTCTCCTCTGTTGCTACTGTCCATCTCAAACGGAGGGACAATGAAATATACTGATCTATCATATGCCCCGTGAAGTATATCCTTTTTGTCAAAATAGACAACCGCCTCAGAATCAGATATAAAATAAGGATACTGAGTATATCTCCTTAGTCCTGCTTTGTTTTTAGGATGATTGATAAACAATGTCCCTGAAGTCAACTCAAGATGGTTGCTCAATTGGGTCTTTTCAGAATCCTTCTTTTCATGAAAATTGACTTGAATCTTAATGGAATCGATATCTGGCATCTCTACGAGATACTCATTGTAATTCAAGCTTACGTCCTTTCCATGGTAACGATAATCTCCCGCATTGACCATTCCGTTAAATTTCATTCCCTTGTCTCTGGTCAAACTCAATATACTACTGTCTGGCTCGATAAATACTTCAGTGTCTGGTGTGATGTACACCCTTCTTACACCACGAACAGTCATTTCACCCTCATCAAAATTCAGCGTGGCATTTGGCCCTCCCTGTGGTGCTACCGAACTGATCAAAAAATTGTCATAATCCTTTTTCTTGTTGTTGGCCATCTCGTAGTGATATGCCTTTCTCAATACTTGTATCTGTCCAGAAGCCTTGTCGTAAGTGATGTATTGATTCTGTTCCAAATATACCGCCGCAGCCTCCGCCAATTTCAAATCCAAATTGTAGGCATCAACCAGCTCCAGTACATTGAATTTTGAATCTTGTATCTTCCTAGAATACAGCACGACCAGTTTGATCGGATGAAAACCAAAGAGACCCGTCATCTTTTTGTAACGAATTGGGTTGAAATATTCTTCGGATTCGAAAAGCGCAGGAATACGATTGGGAGCATTGAGAATTGATACGTCCAGCGCACTAGAATCGGGATTCCACTCCACCATATCGGCCTGAAATTCTATCTTGAAAAAAGAAGAATAATAATAAGTATGCTTATACCCACCATCATCCTGTACCAAAGTCAATTTGGGGATTCCCGCATCATAGGCCATCTCTACGACTGGATGATAAATCGAATCCGAGCCATGGTAGATCACCATGGATGTACGCTTGGCTCTAGTCAGTGAGTCTAAAAACTCATACTCTAGAGACTTGCTCACAAAACTGCGACGATTGGCTCCAGTCACCTCCAAGGTGGACAGGTCTCTAGAAATCGATCGTCCAAATTTGCGTGACCCTTTTAGAGCAAATCCTCCTACATACTTGATGTTCTTACCAGGTAGTTTTAGTTTGATGTCTGACTTTAAAGAGGTAAAACTCGGATATACCTTTTCTGCATTTTTGTTTCTTTTTCCACTTTTGAAATAAAATTGTCCCGGGACTGAACCATCGTACATTTCGGGAAATTTCATCTCTGCCCGTGTTGTCTTCAGCAAGGGTACATTCGTTTTGAATGCGTAAGCCTTCAAATCGACCACAGCACCTTCTGTTCCTTTCAAATCATCTGGCCAATCGATCGTCCCGCTTGTGCCTACAAACTCCTGTGATTTGAGTAAAAATGTTCCCGAAACATTTTTGATGGTAAGTGTATCGAATGGAGTCGCTATTTTAAACTCCATTCCCTCCAACTTGATAGCTGGCCCCCTCAGTACGGGGTTAAAATCATTGGATTGTGCCAGTGAGACCAAGTCTGGTTTATCAAAAGCGTAGAGCTTGCGCTCATAGTTGTCACCTTTTTTTGCCGAAGGAGCATCTTCTAAAAAGCCATCATCAGCAGCCGAGTCCCAAGATGAATCATCCGATCCCCAACCATCATCTGAGCCCCATCCGTCATCCGACCCCCAGCCATCATCTCTTCCCCAGTCGTCCGCAGCTGCCCATTCATCAGAACCAGATGCAGCAGGTGCCAATTCTTCCTCAGTGATAATGTCGCTGAGGACTTCGTCTTCATAATCCTCCTCCTCTTCGATAGGCAATGCTGCCTCTTCCATCAATTCTACGGTGAACTTGCCTCCAGTACTCAAGACTTTGTTGTAATGCGAATGGTATATCGCCCCTTCGGCAAAAAAGTATGCCAGATTCTTGAAAACAGTGATGATCTCTGGTTTTTCATAGCGATCTGCTGCCTGATGACAGATGTCCAACACATTGGAAAATTGCTGATCTGTCAGACCCTCTTGTGTGTAGGCATGTGTAATCAAGCTAAAGAAAAGTGTGTAATAGGGTTTGGTAGGCAATCTCCTATCATTCAGCTTGGTGCAAACTGAGATAATAGAACTCTTTTGGTTGCCATCGATTTTGGTATCCCAGATGTTCCTGAAATCATAGGCAATCTTTTCTGTTGTCTCTGTATTCAGAGACTTTAGATTGCGTATGACATCTATGGCAAAGCTATCTGGCTGAGTCGCAAACCCAAAATATTGGGCTGTAGCCAGATGGGAGCCGAGTGTACATAACAGAACAAGAAATAAACACCTGTTTTTGAACATTAAAAATGATTCTGTATGAACTGCTAAAGATAAGTAAACACGACTCGATATTCGAAAGGAATATCAGGATTTGGTCAACTTTAATGCAGCCCAATTGTCCTTAATAACTGTTTGAACCAAGGAAAGATTATATGCTGCTGCCATATTTTTGATGTCTTCGATGTCCGCTTCATAGAATCCACTCAAAAATAATACCCCACCAGTATCCAGCAGTGAAGAATAAGTCGGCATCTCGACCAAGAGGACATTTTTATTGATATTAGCCAAAACTACATCATACTTGTCTCTGGTCAACTTCAACTCGTCGATCACTCCTTGATGGACTGGCACATCATGCATGTCGTTGAGTCCAAAGTTCTCAGTGCTGTTTTCGATACACCAGTCGTCAATGTCAGTCGCTTCTATGTAAGTAGCTCCTAGTTTTTGTGCCATGATTGCCAATACTCCAGTCCCCGTACCAATGTCTATCACGGATTTGCCTGTAAAGTCGCTTTGCATCTCTAATGAGAGCATGTTGTAAGTCGTCGCATGATGTCCTGT
This sequence comes from Reichenbachiella agarivorans, assembly GCF_025502585.1. NCBI lineage: Bacteria > Pseudomonadati > Bacteroidota > Cytophagia > Cytophagales > Reichenbachiellaceae > Reichenbachiella > Reichenbachiella agarivorans. Next base: position 1,382,710 of record NZ_CP106679.1, read on the forward strand.
ACCAAATGACATTTTAGGAAAAATGACGATTTCATATTCGAAATCAGGATTGGGATCATGAAAAACCGCTCTGACCCGACATTTCCCTTCTACTTCGATGGGGTGATAATTTTTCTCCCATTCTTCATTCCAATTTTCCTTTTGTACTTCGGTATAGGAGTACTTGGCCTGAGTCAAATCTTTGTATCGCTGTATTACCTCACGTACTGCCAACTCCTGAAAGAGATTGCTAGCCATGTAGGCATCCAACTGATCCTCACTTTCTTCGAAAGTATCAAAACCAATTTCAGCTAATTCGGCGATGAATATTTCGTGAAAATCAGCAGCACAAGAAATAGAAAGTTTTATAAATGTCATCTGTTACATCCTGCAAAGGACTCTATATCGGTGTAGTAAATGGAAAAATCTGCCAAAGATCTATTTTTTTCTATATAAATATACACATCAGCCAGGCCGTGGTTGCTGACTGTTGCCCAGTGACCTGGACGATCTGCATAGAGTGCATTGACTTCTTTGAATACTATGACGTCTGCGAAGGACTCTGAGTCCTCCACATATACCCTGAAATGTGCTCTTTGAGGATCTTTCTCATAAAAGACCTTGCCATAGATTTCACAAGGATCGTTGTTGGGTTGATCCACAGAGTTAAAAACCGAAAAACACAAGATCAAAGACAGTAGAATTGAAACCATACAGGTAATATAGATAAAAGCACAAAATGAACTTGATTCCTGTTGATACAAGAATCAAGTTAAAATGTAAATGGGGTCTTAAAATGCGTTGACGATGGCTAGGAAATCATCCGCTTTGAGTGATGCACCACCGATCAAACCACCGTCCACATCTGGCTGAGAGAAAAGCTCCTGAGCATTGTCTGGTTTGCAGCTACCGCCATAGAGGATAGGACAAGCTTCCGCAGCAGCCTTGCCAAATTTGCTAGCCAAGTGTGCTCTTAACTCAGCGTGCATTTCTTGTGCTTGCTCAGAGCTGGCCGTTTTACCCGTGCCGATCGCCCAGATGGGCTCGTAGGCAATGGTGATTTTAGCAAAGTCATCAGCTGACAAATGGAACAGACTCTCTGTCAATTGTTGCTTCACATAATCGTACATCGTACCTGCTTCTCTGATCTCCAGTGGCTCACCACAGCAGAAAATTGGAATCAAATCATTAGACAATGCGATATCTACTTTGCTAGCAAGGAGAGCAGCCGACTCGTAGAAGTACTCTCTTCTTTCGCTGTGACCCAAGATTACATAGTTAGCACCTGTTGACTTGATCATAGATGCAGAAATCTCACCTGTATAGGCGCCAGAAGCTTTGTCACTACAGTTTTGAGCAGCAATTTGGATTCCTTTTTTACCAGCTACACTCGTCGCTACAGTTGTCAAGTGAATGTAAGGAGTACCCAAAACGATCTGTGCCTTTTCTTCTCCAGTCGCCTTTTCCAATACTTCTAAAGCCAATTTTTTTCCAGCTTCCAGATCATTATTCATTTTCCAGTTGCCTGCTACGATTTTTTGTCTCATTATTATGTCTATTTTAAAGAATCCAAATTTTGATTGCACAAAGTTGTAAAAATTATGGCATTAATTGATGATTATTCATCATTTTAGCAATTGGATTGAATGGCACATATCTCCCCCCATTGTGAATTTGACCTCATGATTTGAAAGTATTTCTCATTTCTTTAAACTAGAATAATTATGACTAGGCACACCTATGATTTCGGAGTAATTGGCAATTGCGCATTTAGCGCCCACATCAAAACTGACACCAACATCTCTTGGATGTGTTGGCCTAGATTTGACAGTTCCTTTATTTTTGGCAAACTGATAGATGATGAAAAGGGGGGGGAATTTTCTGTACTTCCTGTAGATGGTACATTTGACTCCAAACAATACTACATCGAAAACACCAATGTGCTATGCACCGAAATAGAATGCGCCACTGGCAAATACAAGGTGACTGATTATGCACCTAGATTTGAACAATACGAACGCCATTACAAACCTCTGATGCTCATCAGAAAAATTGAGCCTATCTCTGGACACCCTAAAATCAAAGTCAACTGTGATCCAGTGGGCAATTATGGAGAAACCATCCCTGAACGTACCATCGGTAGCAACCACATCCGTTACAATGGTCTGGGTTCTCAGGTTCGGTTGACCACTAACATCTCGATGAACTACATCATCAAGGATCAGGAGTTTGTCCTCAACGAAACCAAATATTGTGTACTCACATATGGCCAACCCATGGAGGCCGAACTCAAAGAAACGTGTGAAAATTTCCTCGATAGAACTATCCGGTACTGGAGACGATGGGTCAAAACAGCTAGCATCAACCAGTTTCAGCAGAAAGCAGCCATTCGCTCTGCTTTGATTCTCAAAATCCACCAATACGAAGACACTGGCGCTATCGTCGCTGCATTGACGACCAGTTTGCCCGAGGCTCCAAAATCCACCAGAAACTGGGATTACAGGTTTTGCTGGATGAGAGACACCTACTACACACTCAATGCCTTCAACAACATTGGTCACTTTGAAGAACTCGAGAAGTACTTTCATTATATCATGAATATCACCAGCTCCGAAACAGAGCGCTATCAGCCGCTCGTAGGTATCGGAGGTGAAAAGAAACTGATCGAGATAGAAACCAGCCTCAAAGGTTATATGGGCGAAAACCAACCTGTTCGTGTAGGCAACCAGGCCTATGAGCACATTCAAAATGATGTGTACGGTCAGGTATTGGTCTCATTGCTACCTCTCTACTATGATCAAAGAATCATATTTACGGAGACTTTTGACAGTGGAGATCTCATCTTCAAAACACTCAGCTTGATCGAAAAGACCATGGAACAGTCTGATGCTGGACTGTGGGAATTCCGAAACCTGAAACAGTACCACTGTTATACCTACCTATTTCACTGGGCAGGTTGCCTAGCAGCCAAAAAAATAGCTGCAGTGATAAAAGATGAAAAAATGGACAAACTAGCAACCAAGCTAGGAGCCATAGCACAAGCCAAAATTGAGGAATGCTACAGCCCAATCAAAAAAGGCTACAGCCAAGCCATCGGCACAGACAGAATGGACGCCAGCTGTCTACAACTCATCAACATGGGCTACCTCGACAACAACAGCGAAAGAGCCAAGCAGCATTTGATTGCCATGGAAAAAGATCTCCATGCAGGTGGTGGATTGTTTTACAGATACAAGCATCAAGATGACTTTGGCGAGCCAGAGACAACTTTCTTGATTTGTGCATTCTGGTATGTAGAGGCATTGGCCTGTGTGGGCAGGCTAGATGAAGCCATCGAGCATTTCAATACATTGGTTGGATACAGCAACCATGTCGGACTGCTCAGCGAGGATGTCACTGAAAAGGATGGTAGCATGTGGGGTAATTTCCCCCAAGCATATAGCCACGTGGGACTACTCAATGCTGCAGATAGAATCGCCAAAAAATTGGATATTCCAGATTTCAACAGCTAAAATTTATGATCAAAAAAAGGATATCCAGTGGTTCAACTTTTGAAAAGTTGATCGGGTACTCTCGGGCAGTGGTAGACAGTCACTATGTACATGTGTCTGGTACCACAGGCTATAATTATGCGGAGATGACCATCTCAGATGATGTGGTACAACAGGCCAGACAATGTTTGCTTAACATCTCGCAAGCATTGACAGATGCTGGCAGCAGCATGGAAAAAATAGTTAGGGTCAATTACATCTTGCCCAACAGGCAGGATTTCGAACCTTGTTGGCCAGTACTCCGAGAGTTTTTTGGGGATATTAGGCCAGCAGCAACCATGATCGTGGCAGGTTTGGCAGATGCCCATATGAAAATTGAAATAGAGGTGACAGCCACCTTGTAGTCGTTTAGATTGCAGAACAAATCTCTATTATTTACTTTCACCCAGATTTTGGATAGACAAATTTGGGTGAAGGTACAAAATTGAATCAATTGACCCGGGAATTACAAAGCTCCCGTTATACAGTTTGAAAACATCGAAAAAATGAACGAAAAATTAATATACGGAATCCAACAGATAGGAGTAGGGGTAGATGATGCTGGCAAAGGATTCGAGTGGTACGGGACTCGATTAGGTGCCGATGCCTGTATATTCGATGATAACAATGAAGCTACCTACATGGCCAAATACATGGGAGGGGAGCCAAGAAAGAAAAGAGCAATCCTTGCCATGAATCTTCAGGGAGGCAGTGGATACGAAATCTGGCAGCATACGGGTCGCACACCGCTCAAAATGAAAGAACCCTTGGATTATGGTGATCTTGGCATCAACATCGCCAAAGTGAAATCTCAAAATATCCAACAAAGTTATGATAGGCTACAATCCTACGGTGTGACGTTTCTGTCCGATATAGTGACTGCACCAGACGGTATCAAATGCTTTTATATCCAAGACCCTTGGGACAACATCCTACAGATCAAAGAATATGACTCTTGGTACAAAGCCAAAAAGCACGATATGGGTGGCATATTTGGTGCAACTCTCGGTGTATCTAACATCGACGCTAACATGAAGCTTTTTGCAGGCTTGTTGGGCTATGATCAAGTCATCTATGACAAGACCGGCACTTTTGAAGACATCTCTGCCTTATCCAAGGGCACAGAAAAATTTAGAAGGGTCTTGCTGACTCATGCCAAAGACAGAAAGGGCGGATTCTATCCACTATTAGGAGACAGCCAAATCGAGCTCGTACAACGCCTCGATTCAAAGCCTAAAAAATTGTTTGAAAACCGCATGTGGGGTGATATTGGTTTTATTCATCTCTGTTTTGATATCAAAAACATGAAAAAATTGGTTCAAGAATGTGCCGACAATGGTTTTCCGTTTCAAGTCCTGAGTTCAGAATCATTTGACATGGGAGATGCCAACGGTCATTGGGGCTACATCGAAGACCCAGACGGTACCTTGATCGAGTTCGTAGAAACGCATAAAGTGCCGTTGATCAAAAAGTTGAATTTCAACATCAACCTGAGAAACAGAGATCCACACAAACCCCTGCCGAACTGGCTGATCGATGCGATGAAAATTAAGCGCCGCAAATTTTAGAAAATTTTCATAGCTTAGTCGATTGGAGTATCAATCTGCTAAACTATGAATATCCCTTCGCTCAAATACCTCTGGCACAAAATGCTAGATGGCTTTTTACGATTCCCTCTGACGATCGTCTCATCAGCCATTGGTTGTGCTGTAGCGATCTATTTGACAGAGAAGGAATTCAACAGTGTCAACATCCTGCCATATGTCAATGTCCTGCTCACTTGCGTGATGGGAATCCCTCTGTTTTTTTGTGTCTCCATTCTCACTAGGCATTACCAATTTGATCGAGTCAAAACCACTTTAGCATGGATTATTTCGATACTTTTTCTTGGGTTGATTTTTTACTCTCTACCCAGCACAGAGTCCACACACAATACCTCAGTTCCCTACATTCGATACGTCATTTATAACCTAGCCATCCATCTTCTCGTCTCGTTCATTCCCTTCTTGACGAAAGGACACGTCAACGGCTTTTGGAATTACAATCTTCATCTTTTTATTCGGTTTCTGACATCTTTGGTCTATTCTGGTTTTTTGTATACAGGTCTTTGCATGGCGCTACTTTCACTCAATCTGCTGTTCAACATAGACATAGATGAAAAGCTCTACTTCGAGCTTTACATTCTTGTCCAAGGATTGTTCAACACTTGGTTCTTTGTTTCAGGCGTTGATGCTGATTTCAGTCAGCTAGATACAGATAGATCTTACCCTCTTGGATTAAAAATCTTTACGCAATATATCCTAATGCCCCTGTTGGTTTTGTACTTGATCATCTTGTATGGGTATGGATTCAAAATCATCGTGAGTTGGGATTGGCCAAAGGGCATTGTTGCCTATCTCATCAGTTGCGTCGCAGTCTTGGGTATCTTCAACCTCCTGCTCATGTATCCATACAGCAAAATCGAAGCAGCCAACTATTGGATCAAACGGTTCTCGAAGGTGTACTACTATACGCTCATTCCGCTGATCCTGCTCCTTTTCATCGCGATCTATCTCAGGATCGGTGATTATGGGATTACCGTCAACCGCTACATTCTCGTTTTGTTGGGTATATGGCTTTCTATCGTTACGGTCTATTTTATTTCTGGGAGAGAAAACATCAAGTTTATCCCCATATCTCTGACGCTGGTATTGGTTATTACTTCCTTTGGTCCTTGGGGTATTTTCTCATGGAGTGAAAGAAGCCAAGTCAATCGTCTCAAAAAATATTTGGAGGAAAACGGCATTCTCGAAAATGGAAAAATTATCAATGAAATCACTTGGATTCCAGACAGCACGTTGAATTCTTCAACAGGCATGCACAAACCCTCCTACATTCAACTGCCTGATTCCATCCACAACGAAATCATCTCTATTGTCCAATACTTAGACGACTATCACGGGTTCAAACAAATCCGACCTTGGTACAAACAGAATGTCGACTCACTGATGTCGATTCACGAACAAAACCTGACATACACACCAGATGAAGGGAACAAATACCTCGAAATTGCCAACCTTGATCCTTACTACCAATATCCAAACGAATACCTTTATTTTCACTTTAGCAGAAATACCAAGGAATGGATAGACACCAAAAACTACGACAAGATGCTGCTCGTTGAATGCTCCATCTACGATAACCAAAGCTGTGTCAGTGACTATCATGAAAACAACACCGTAAACAATCAGGTGATCGTAAACTCAGACACAACCATCCCACTCAAAATCGTATTAGAGACCGATACATTGAACATATCCATGACGGATCTGCTGCTGGAACTCATGCACAAGCATGAAGAAAAGCAGTACAATCTGCCTATCAGCACCATGATGCTCGATTATCAACAAGACAATCATGATCTTAAAATCATTTTTAATCAAATTCGATTAAACGGAGACCAAGAGTCCATTCAACTGAATCAGCTAGATTTTATCCTCCTTTATAGGTATTTGTAGCAGCAATCACATGCTTTGATCCTTGAGAAGGAAAATTCGTACTACCTTCGCAGTTAGTTAATTAGCTTTTCACGTGATCAATCAGGTTTTTGCACAAGGTTAAATTCATATCGATGCTCCAGCACTGTAGCAGTGTGTTTATTCTTTGCCTGATATGCCTGATATGCCTGATTAGTTTTTCGGCACTAGGTCAAAGTGATTATGACATGCAGGGGGGACTTTCCGAAGGACTCAAAAGTGTACGCTCCAAGAGCACCAAACTGTGGGGCTTTGTCAATGAAAACAACCAAGAAGTGATTCATTGCAAATACGATCTGGTAGAACCCTTCGAAAACAGTCTGTCCATTATCCAATACAAAAATTATTATGGTGTAATCAACCAAAGCGATAGCTTGATCATCCCACCTATCTATGACGATCTCAAATCCGTAGACAATCATTCCTTTACAGTCAGACTGAGAGGAAGCGAAGGTGCTGTCAATGAATACGGAATCGAAATTATTCCTATTAAATATCAAAAAGTCATCGCCGTGGACAAAGACCTTATCATCGTCAAGATGGACAATGATTGGGCGCTGGTCAATCATGCAGGTGAATTCCTCTCGGGTTTTATCTATCAACAAATATATCCCATGCGCGAAGGGATGATTAAAGTAAAAATAGATAGGTCTTATGGGTTTTTGAATGCCAAAGGAAAAATGATCATAGCAGCCAACTTTGACAACTTAAAGTATTTTTCTGAAGGGTTATCACCTGCCAAAAAAGGGGAGTACTGGGGAGCAATTAACAAAAAAGGTCAAACAGTCATCGATTATTTGTACGAAGACATGGATCCGGTGCAAGATGGACTAGCAAAAGTCAACCTCAATGGAAAGCAAGGATTCATCAACACACAAGGTCAAGAAATCATTGCCATCAGATACAAAAACGTAGAATTCAGAGACAGTCATGTAATCTGCGCAGAAGAGCCTTTGGGCCTATTGCTATTCAACCCAGAAGGTCAGTTGCTGTCTGACAAACACTACGACAAACCCAAGTACTGGAAGGACTATTACAAAGTAAGCGATGACAAAATATTGGTGATCAGAAAAGGTCTGTATGGATACCTCAATCAAGATGGCAGTGAGTTTGTCCCCTGTCAGTACGATGAGGCCAAACCTTTTGAAGAAGGAATTGCCAAAGTCAAGATAGATGACAAATGGGGCCTCTTGGATAAAAACAACAACATCATCCTCGATATCAAATATGACAAGATTTCAAAGTTCAACAATGGATTAGCAGTAGTCTCAGAAAACGGGTATCTAGGGTTAGTCAATCAGTCTGGCAGACTTATCTCCAGAGTAAATTATGACCTACTGGAGCCCACATCTGATTTTCAATTTATCATTCGCAAAGAATCAAAATATGGTGTCCTTGATCAATTTGGTGTCCCAATTATTCCAGTAGAATACGATAGCCTGTACAAGAATCTATACAGCGCAGGCTACTTCGTAAAGCGAAGCGATAAGTGGGGGTATTTGGATGAAATGGGTGGCCTAAAACTACTAGTCCAATACGAAAAGATACAAGTCTATGATGACGAGACGGTCATCGTACAAAAAAACGGCAAAAGTGCACTGATGAATCTAGACAATCATGTCAAGATTCCATTCAATTATGAAAAGCTAACGCTTACGCCTGAAAAATTCATTAGAATAGAAACCAATGGCAAAGTTGGACTTGCATCACTCAATGGACAGGTACTGATCAAACCCAAATATGAAGACATTCGTCATATCAAAACCTATTCGGCAGAAGTCCAGCGCAAAGGTGACTGGATGACTGTACACTTCTAGTAGTAGGTTATTCCTAAACACAGTCATCATGCCCTATTGAGTTCAAAGCTCATCACAGTGCCTTTGTTGACTTCACTCTGCACTTCGAGAGATGATTTGTGTGCCAAAATCAACGCACGACATATCTTGAGTCCTAAACCTATTCCCTTCTCATTTTTAGTCCCTAGTTTGGTGGCAAAAGTGCTTTTCAATTTGACCAAATCCTGTGGAGAAATCCCAACACCCTCATCTATGACACTGATTCTCACTTTGTTGCTCGGGGCTGCCACGCTTTGTAGCGTAATCGTATCATCTTTGCTAGAAAATTTGACGGCATTACTGATGAAGTTTCTCAAAATCGATTTGATCATGTCAGGTTGCCCAAAGACATCATCCACCTCTAGGTTGACACGAAACAGGATTTCTTTTTCCTCAAATGCCTCCGAAAAAAGAAACTTGAGATCTTCCACCACGCTAGAAATATTGACTGGCCCCTTCTCAAAATCAGCCTCATCACTCTGACTTTTGATCCAAATCAAGATATCGTTGATCAAGAAGTTGACAGTCGAAACTTGAGTTTCTATTTTTCCGATGTACTCCATGGTTTCATCTTGTGTCAGGTCTCCACCTTTTGCCAGTTCTAATACCCCATGCAAACTTGCCAAAGGAGAGCGCACATCATGAGCCAATATGGCAATGAGGTCTTTACGCATTTCGCTCAGCGAGTTGACCCTGAGATAACTTTCCTTGATTCTGGTGTCTTCTTCGGCCAGCAATTCTGTCCTGTTAAAACTCAACCTGTTTTGCCGTTCGATTTGATATTTGGTCAATGTGAGCCCACTCAAAGTCATAATATAAAGCATCGTCGTATTGACCAACTCGTAAGAGTCATCAAAGAAAACAACCGCAAGAATAATCCCTAATAGTGTGATAGGAGCCAAAATCAAGGAATGTCCATACATAATCCCTGAAAAAACAAAAGAACCAAATACCACTAGCAACATGATACTATGTATGCCTGACAGACCATTGCCACTAGTCTTGATGAGCCACAACTGTGACAAAATGGTAAAAAAGAAGATAATGATGGGGATCAAATATGGCCGATCTATATAGTGTCCCTTTTCCATGCGGGTCACCAGCCAGATAAACAACAAGTAAAGAGGAATAAAGACAAAAACTTGCCAAAGGATGGATTCGATATGTCTTTGATGAAAAAAGTAATAATCCTTGATGGCATAGATCCCGTTGAACAAGACCAACAAAATCAAAAAATACTTGACATACCTGATCTCTGTCCGAATATTGAAGAGCCTAAACCCTGCTTCCAATTCGTCATCATGAAACTGAAGACTCCAAGTATTGATAAATGATTTTGACATCCCCCTAATAATCCACTTGCACTGAGCAAGATAGCTACTTAGTTTTTCACTTAAAAGAAAATAAAACTAATTGAACCAACTGCTGGATTTTCAATACTTACAGATTACTAGTCTTTGAAGAGGTCATTGTCAGTCGCTTTAGCATATCTCTGACTTTGTCTGTTCCGAAGATACTATACTTAGCAGCCGATTGATTACCTCCGACTTTGATGGTATGCGCTGTGTCCGGCATGGCCTTAAATGTATCTTCGTCAGTCCAATCGTCTCCTATAGCCATCACAAAGTCCGCCTTGTAGCGTTTGAGCCAATTGGTCGCTGCACGACCTTTGTTCACCTCGGTACTTTTAATCTCGATCACCATGTCGCCTTCCAGTACTTGCAGGTTCTGATTAGACGCCAAGTATTTCAAATGACTCATGAGCTCTCTGGTGCGGAGTTCTCCCAGACCTGTCTCCACTTTGCGGTAGTGCCACACCAGCGAATAGTCCTTCTCCTCGATAAAGGATCCTGGGGTTCGGTTGACATAGCCTTCCAATACGTCCTTGATGTTTGACATCCACATATTGGTCAAATGAGTGATGGTTTCCCATTCTCCACCTGCCTTTCTCAACCATACGCCATGCTCAGCGATCAAATCCATTCTCCTGCCCGTAAACCACTTCTCCAAAGTTGTTTTGTCACGGCCGCTTATGATCACTACATGTGTATTAGGGTATTTCAGGATTTCATCTAGGATCTCGTAGAGTTCGTCGTTGGGGATGGCCAATTGTGGATCAGGATGAAAGCCCGTCAGCGTACCGTCATAGTCCAAAAACAACAGTCTTTCCTTTGCTTTCTTAAATTCCTTTCTGATAGTGGTGATGGTCTTTTCATCTATGATCTTAGTCTTCTGTGCCAACTGTCTCTTCTTGACATGATCGAGGCGATTCATAAACAAATCTACCCAATGATAAATGTTGTAGCGCTGCAAGGTATCCTGCATCACAGTCATGCGTCGGATTTGTTCCTCCTCACTCATTTCCAGCGCATCTTTGATTGCTTCTATCATCTGTGTTTGATTGTTGGGATTGACCAAAATCGCATCGGACAGCTCTTTGGATGCTCCAGCCATCTCACTCAAGATCAACACTCCCTTCTTCTCCAACTTGCTGGCTATAAACTCCTTGGCGACCAAATTCATCCCATCTCTCAACGGACTCACAAATCCTACATGTGCCATGCGATAAAATGCCGACAAGGCATGTAGCGGATAGGACCGGTAGAAATAATGTACTGGGGTCCAACTCAACCTGCCAAACTGGCCATTGATCCTACCGACCAATAAATCTATTTCTTCTTTCAATTCTTTGTACTTGTCCACTTGATAGCGCGAGGGGACGACAATCATGACCAGAGATACTTTGCGCTGGTATTGTGGATATTTCTCCAGGAATTTTTCGAATGCTCTGACTCTCTGAGGTATCCCTTTGGAATAATCCAATCGATCAATGGATAGCATCATTTGAGGTGTGTTGATGGCTGTCCTGTACTCTACCTCCTTTTGTAGGGTCTCGGGGTGGGCAGCCGTCTGATGGTATTTGTCATAGTCGATACCCATGGGCAAGGCATCCGCCATGATTTGGCGATTGTTGTGATTGATGATCCCATGATCATTGCCGATTCCGGCCAAGCGATTGACAGAAGATAAAAAGTGTCTTGTGTCATCATACGTATGGAAACCTAAAAAATCCGCACCCAACATGCCCAACAATAGCTCCCTACGACGAGGTAGCAACCTAAACGACTCATAAGACGGGAAAGGAATGTGCAGAAAGAATCCTATTTTCAAATCTGGCTTCTTCTTTCTGAGCAATTCAGGAACCAGCAGCAGTTGATAATCATGAATCCAAATCGTGTCCTGAGCATTGCATTCCGCCAAAACCGCATCAGCAAACTTCTGATTCACTTTTTTATACGATTCCCAAGTGTTTTCATCAAAGATCGAATATTGATTGAAATAGTGAAAATTGGGCCACAGGGTCTCGTTAGAAAACCCTTCGTAGTACAACTCCAAGTCCTCATCAGTCAAGAAGACCGGAACCATGCTTTGCGACTCCAGTATTTCCGTTGTATTTTTTTTCTCTTCTTTGGTAGTCAATGTAGCTCCTGGCCAACCGATCCATAGGTTGTTGCCACTCTTGTAGATGGAGCCTAGACCAGTAGCTAGACCTCCCTCAGTAGCCTGAAAATCCAACCCTTCGGCAGATTTGACCACTTTTACGGGCAGGCGATTAGAAACAATAATTGTTTTTGGAGCAGGTTTTACGGACATACATCGGAGTTTTCTTGTCTACGGTCTCTTATTGACCGTTGGTTCAAAATTAATGATTATTGACTAGACCCTGAGAGTCTCTTCAATACAATAATATGTCTTTTCGCAGGTCTTTGAATCTATACAGGTCATGTTTCTCCAAATCCTCCAATTCCTGGTAGCTCCCATTGCGCTCTATCCACTTTCTGACTAGATCAGTACCATTGAGGATGTCGATCGGCAGCAACTTGGCTTCATACTCATAGGGAGGTTGTTTCCACGCAAAGTTCTCTCCCAGATGATGATAAAACTCTCTGTTGAGCATTTGTCCTACTCGCCACGGCTTGAACTGCACATAATCGGTCACATGGATTTGATAGCCATGACAGACCTTGCCCGTATGCTTTTGAAAGGTCGGCACAAAGGAAACAGGCCTCAGCACAAATCCCGTCAAACCTGCCTTTTGGAACTCCCTGTTGAGGCGATCTAGCAATTCATAATTCTTGATCGATGGATGCCCTACTGTCTCCAAACTCTTGGTGGTCCCTCTGCCCTCAGAGATATTCGTCCCCTCAAAAATCACCGTAGCAGTGAAAGTAAAGGCGGTTTCTATCGCAGCTAGATTGGGTGAGGGCAGTACCCAAGGCAATTGGGTCTCCCAAAAGAACATGTCTCTCGTCCAACCAGTCATAGTGATCACACGCAAGGCACAATCCAGCCCCCAGTATTTTTTGCCCATCATCGCCACCTCACCCATGGTCATGCCATGGCGCATTGGGATCGGGTAGCGACCTACAAAGGATCGAAAATCCATGTCCAAAACATTGCCCTCTACAGCGACTCCCCCGATAGGGTTGGGTCGGTCGAGTACAATCACCTCGATACCTAACTCGGCGCAGGCTTCCATCATGTAAGTCAGCGTGTAGATATAGGTATAAACTCTCGTCCCCACATCCTGCAGATCCACAATCACATGATCGATGCCTTCCAGCATCTCAGGCGTTGGTTTTCGGGTTTCGGAATAAAGACTATATACGGGGAGTTGAAAATGCTCGTGAAAGAAGTGATCCGTCTCCACCATGTTGTCCTGCACGTCAGCAAAAATGCCATGCTGCGGAGAAAATAACTTCTTCAGCCGATCACCAAATAGGTTTTTGACGGTCAGGATTCCATGCTGGTAATGCTCATCGACAGAGGCCGCATGACAGAGGTAGGCAACATTGCCTTTGATGGACGAAACGTGATCTTTGAGTTGAGAGAGACCGGTTTGTGTTTTCATGGATCAAATATAATGAGCAATTAGGAGCTGATACCGATTACTATGCCTTAGCTCACCTTTTTAAATTCTGCCTTGATCAACTCATTTTTGATCTTCTTGCTTGGAAGAAAGGCCAACTTCAACTTGCTGATGTCACGAGCCGACACCTCCTCAGGAGTCTGTTTACCAACCGCAGATGCATGGACGCTAAAAATCCCCAATCCATCCAACTTGACATTGCGACCGTCCATCACCAACTCAGGAATCAAGTCAATTAGCGAATGGATCACTCCGATCACATCAGCCTCATTGAAAGTCGATCGCTTACTGATCATACGGCAGACGTCATCCAAATCCGAGACCTTTCTGTTGGTAAGTATAGGATAGTATCGAGGGTCGTTGACACCTGCGATGCCCGCAGGTCGTTTGCTTACTACTTTGTATTTGATAGACATATACTGATAATTTGATAGAAAGATAGGTGTTTTAATTCAAAATGATACGTATCCAAATACAAAATGATAGGTATTATAATAATTTTAGATGGGTATCTAAATTAGTAAAGATACGTATCATTTATACAATCGGTAACTACTATTTAAGAGACTTGTGCCTAGCGTTGATAAAACCGATAAGCAAAACCTGAGACAGAGATGCTTTCTCTGTCTTTTGATCTCCGTAATAATCGAAATTGCTGTGCTTGATGTGACTCAGGTGCTGCTTAGAGTAGCTTTTCTTTGAGGTAGTCCGCTGTATAATTACCCTCCAACTTGATCATCTCCTCTGGTGTGCCTTCGAAACAAATCGTGCCTCCACCGTCACCGCCCTCTGGCCCTAGATCTATAATCCAATCCGAGGATTTGATGATCTCCATGTTGTGCTCGATGATCACCGCCGTGCTGCCCTGATCGACAAGTGCGTTGATAGATGCCAATAACTTTTCGATGTCTTTGAAATGCAGGCCTGTGGTAGGTTCGTCAAAGATGAACAGGATCTTTTCCTTCTGCGCTGCTTGTCCCCTGCCGAGGAAAGACGCCAACTTGACACGCTGCGCCTCTCCACCACTGAGTGAGTTGGAACTTTGTCCCAGTTTGACATAACCCAAGCCTACGTCACTGAGTGGTTTCAACTTGGCGTAAATCGGTTTTTGATCCTCGAAGAACTCCAAGCTCTCCTCGATACTTAGGTCAAGGATGTCCGCTATATTTTTGTCTTTGTACTCGATCGCCAGTACCTCCTCTTTGAATCGCTTGCCTTTGCATTCGTCACAGGTTAGGTGCAGATCTGCCATGAATTGCATTTCGATCTTCACCTCGCCCTCTCCCTGACAGGTCTCACAGCGACCTCCCTCAACGTTGAATGAAAAGTGTGCAGGCTTTAAGCCTCGCTGTTTGGCCAATGGTAGCTCTGCAAACAAAGTACGGATCGCGTCATAAGCTTTGACATAGGTCACTGGATTGGATCGTGAACTTCTGCCCAAGGGGTTTTGATCGATCATCTCTAGCTTTTGGATCAGGTTGTAGTCACCATCGAGTCCTGAGAACTTACCTGTCTCTTCACCTGTCACACCAAACATTTTGCCCAAAGCGGGATACAATATTTTTCGAATCAAAGTAGACTTGCCAGACCCACTCACTCCAGTCACAACCGTCAGCACCCCTAGAGGTATCTTGACATCCAAGTTTTGAAGATTGTTTTCTCTCGCTCCGAATATATCAATGCTGTGCGTCCATGGCCTTCGCGAACTAGGCACTGGTATTTTTTCTTTGCCATTGAGGAAACGTGCTGTGATGGACTTTTCTTCTTTCATGATGTCTTCCCAGTTGCCCTGGAATACCAATTCGCCTCCATGGATACCTGCTGCTGGACCAATGTCTATGATCTGATCCGCTCTGCGCATGACTTCCTCTTCATGCTCCACTACTACAACAGTATTACCGAGATTTTTCAGTGTCGATAGGACATTGCCCAATCTCGCTGTGTCCCGTGGGTGCAACCCGATACTTGGCTCGTCCAATATGTACATAGATCCTACTAGTGCACTACCTAGAGAAGTAGCCAATTTGATCCGCTGGTATTCTCCACCAGAGAGTGTGGAGGTCAGTCGGTTCAAGGTCAGATAACCCAAACCTACCTCCATCATATACCCCAATCTATTTTTGATCTCTAGCAAAATACGTTTGGAGACTTCCGTTTCATAGGCTGACAATTCTAGGTTTTCAAAAAAGGTGTACGAACTGCCTAAAGGCATCAACACCAATTCCGAAATAGATTTTCCTCCTATCTTCACATAGTTAGCATCCTTTCTCAATCGAGTGCCCTTACAATCTGGACAGGTCGTTTTACCTCTGTATCTGGAGAGCATCACTCTGTACTGAATTTTGTGCAGTTGTGATTCTATGAACGAAAAGAACGCATTGATTCCCTCAAAATCGCCTTTTCCTTCCCATAACATCTCGTATTGCTCCTCGCTCAAATCCTTGACAGGTCTATGGATAGGAAAGTCAATCTTATGCGCCATGTCTAGCAATGGTTTCAACCATTTCTTCATAGCCTCACTTCTCCACGGTACAATGGCATTGTCAAATACTGATAGGTTCCTATCCGAGATGACCAAATCTGGATCTATCCCCAGTACTTTACCAAAACCTTCACACCTCCTACAAGCACCATAGGGATTGTTGAAACTAAACAAATTGATCGACGGCTCTTCAAAAGTGATACCGTCCAATTCAAACTTATCAGAATACTTGATGACTTCCTGATCTCTAAAATGAATGTGGCAATACCCATTGCCTTCAAAGAAAGCCGTCTGTACAGAATCCGCCAATCGAAAATTGGCATCCTCATCATCTTTTTTCACCGACAGACGATCGATGAGAATTTCGATTTCCTCCAGTTTGGTCTTTTTAGTATCTAAGTCCTCAATCGCCTCTACTTCTCCTTTGACCAGAACCCGGGTAAAACCCTTGCTCAAGAGGATATTTAGCTCGTCCTCCAGATTCCTGCCATCATGCAAAGTCAGAGGGGTGGCAATCATAAACTTGAGGTCTTCTGACTGCCCATTGATGGCATTGACCACACTTGTCACTGTGTCACGCCTCACTGGTTCTCCACTAATGGGAGAGATCGTTTGACCAATTCTGGCAAAAAGCAATTTGATATAATCGTAGATTTCGGTACTAGTACCAACTGTCGAGCGTGGATTGCGTGTGTTGACCTTTTGCTCTATCGCTACCGCAGGAGAGATTCCTTTGATATAATCTACTTCGGGTTTTTCCATCCTGCCCAGAAACTGACGCGCATAAGAGCTCAAACTCTCAACATACTTTCTTTGCCCTTCGGCAAACAAAGTGTCAAAGGCCAAAGAAGATTTGCCCGACCCGGACAAACCTGTAATCACGACGAGCTTGTTTCTCGGAATCGCCACACTCAGATTTTTGAGGTTATTGACTCGGGCACCTTTCACTAAAATGAATTGTTTGGGATCTAGTTGGTCAACATCGTACTTTGCCACTTGATTTTCTTTTTTGGCCATTTTGGGATAGGTATTTTGCAAAGCGCAAAAATAGACATACGAGTATGATTTTCATCAGAAAGCTAATAATTGAAATTTATTTTCTGCTTTTTGTCACAAAATGGTCACAGCTTTGTCTTAAGAGAAACCGAAAAAGAACAAAAAATGGAAATATTAATTTTTATGTTGGTTATGTGGTACGGAGGACTGTTCTTTCAGACTTTCTTTTTACATCGCTATTCCGCTCACCAGTCTTTTACTATGTCAAAGCTGGGAGAGAAAATCACTTACATTTTGACTTGGGTATTTCAGGGTTCAAACTACCTGAGTGCCTACGGCTATGGCGTCATGCACAGGATGCACCATGCCTATGCTGATACTGAAAAAGATCCTCACTCTCCAAAATACGATGACAATGTGTTCTCGATGATGTGGAGAACAAAGAACACTTACTCAGCGATCACTAACAAAGAAATCGAGGTAGAGTCTAGATTCACTGACAATGTACCAGAGTGGCCAGCTTTTGACAAGTTTGCTAGGTCTTGGGTATCAAGACTATTTTGGGCTACCGCTTATACGATGTTTTTCTACACATTCGCTACCGCATGGTGGCAGTGGTTGTTCTTGCCAGTTGCATTTTTGATGGCACCTATCCATGGCGCAATCATCAACTGGTTTGCACACATCTATGGCTATGTCAACTTCAAAGTCGGCGATACCTCTAAGAACCTGCTACCAGTAGACGTTTTGATGATGGGAGAAGGCTACCACAACAATCACCACAAGCATGGCAACAGAGCCAACTTTGGTGGTGTGAGATGGCACGAAGTGGACCCAACCTATGTAATCATGTGGATAATGGATAAATTGGGCATGATTCACATCAAACATTTGGAAGTCTCAGTAAAAAAGGAGAACTTCAAGAAAGCAGCTTAAGCACTGTATTATGAACTTTTTGTGAAGCCCTGATTCGTCTAGAGTCAGGGCTTTCTTTTTGTCTGCTTTAGAATTGTGCAGGGTGGTTTGAATGCCACAGACCACGGATGGTGTTTGTTACTTAGTTTATGGATATACAAAGAGTCTCCTGGGTTTGTGACGCACAAACCAAATGCACGAAACAGTTCTGCTGGGTGAGTAGTCTTTATGCAACAAATCAACCATTTTTAGGTATGCAATTCACCGTTCATATATTTATATTTGATTGAACACAGAGTACTGCTTATCTTTCTATCATGAAACAATTAGCCCTCATTCCCCTTATATTTTTTGCTTTGGTATCCCTAGCTCAGCCAAGTGACAAATCCTCAGATTACCTCCAATCAGAATTTCATGCTGCCAGACGAGAAGCTCTTCGTGCCAAACTACCAGCGAACTCTGTTGCTGTGTTTTTCTCCAACCCTGTCCGCAACCGATCCAATGATGTAAGCTATGTCTATCACCAAGACCCAGAGTTTTATTACCTGACAGGACACAAAGAACCTCATTCAGTTTTGTTGGTATTCAAGGAAGATCAAAAAGTGAAGGGCAAGAAGTTCAACGAAATCATTTTTGTCCGAGAACATGACGCACTCATGGAGCTCTACGAAGGTGCCCGAATCGGCCCAGAGGGAGCCAAGGAAAAATTAAACATAGCTATGGCTTTCGAAGGTTCAAGTTTTGGGAGTTTCAACCTTGATTTCTCTAAGTTTGATAAAGTGCTGTTCTACGATTTTCAAAACGATGTAAGAGATACAGACGAGGAAGGTGACCTTTTCGATCTGATCAGCCAATTCAAAGAAAAAATCGGATACAATCAAACTGACCTCAACATCGAGCCTCAGGCCAACAATCTGGATGTCTCGCTCCTTGATCTATACATGACCGAACTTCGTGAGATCAAGACTGAAGAAGAATTGGATTTGCTCAAAAAGGCGATCAACATATCAGCAATCGGTCAGGTGGAAGTCATGAAAGCCATGAAACCTGGAATGTCCGAAACCGAAGTGCAGGGCATGCATGAATTCATCTTCAAAAAATACAGAGCGGAGTATGAAGGCTACCCAAGTATCGTGGGAGCTGGACACAATGGATGCGTCTTGCATTACATCGACAATTACAAACCAGCCATCGAAGACGGAGAGCTGATTCTTATGGATTTGGGAGCGGAATACCATGGCTATACCGCGGATGTGACCCGCACCATTCCCGTCAACGGTAAATTCACCAAGGAGCAAAAGCTAGTTTATGACATAGTGTACGAAGCGCAACAAGCTGCTGCTGACACTTGCAAAGCAGGATTGCCCTTTTATACCTTATATGATGCCACAGCAGAAGTGGTCAATGAAGGTCTAGTCGAATTGGGTTTGTACAAGAGCACTGACAAGAAAGACATCGTCAATCCAGAAACGGGACGCAACCGATACTATCCACACGGCTGCTGCCATCACATTGGGCTGGATGTACATGACAAAGGCATCTATGACAAACTAGAAGAAAACATGGTGATCACCATTGAGCCAGGAATTTACATACCCGAAGGGAGTCCGAGTGATCAAAAATGGTGGAATATCCCTGTCAGAATCGAGGATGATTATTTGGTAACCAAAGACGGATGTGTTTTGCTATCTAATCTGGCGCCTCGTACTTCTGAGGAAATCGAAAAAACCATGGCTCAGCCTAGTGTCTTCTCAGATTATACTTTGCCTAGCCTGGACTAAATGTGGACAAACAATTGATCATTGTCCCAAGAGAGTTCATAGCGTTTCAAATCCCTGCATCTGCTTTGAGCCTCTTCTCCTGAGCGGAGATTGAATCGGTAATCGTGCCACGGACAGACGACCTCTTGGTCGGGGTTGATTCGGCCTTTGACTAGATCGTCGCTCATGTGAGGGCAGGACGATTCGAATCCGAAATAGTCTGTGCGCGTTCTGGTCAGGCAGATTTCAAGATTATCAATCCTGACCTT
Source organism: Reichenbachiella agarivorans (assembly GCF_025502585.1). Lineage (NCBI taxonomy): Bacteria > Pseudomonadati > Bacteroidota > Cytophagia > Cytophagales > Reichenbachiellaceae > Reichenbachiella > Reichenbachiella agarivorans. Next base: position 1,402,921 of record NZ_CP106679.1, read on the forward strand.
GATGATTTTGTTCAAACCAATCGTCTTTTCTGCTAGGTCTTTGCTATCGAAAATGAGTACTTTCGTCATCGTATTTTCTGTTTAAACTTGACTTTGTAAGTTAAGGGTGGAAAGTATGAAGTTAAAAGGCTGGATTTTACTTATCTACCGTATTTACTCCCAATTAGCATTTACCCAAAGATGAACTGTCAAAAAAACAAATTCCTCCTCAACAAGAAATATGCCTACCTCAACTGTGCATACATGGCACCTCAATTAAAAAAAGTAGAAAAAGCTGGGAGAAAAGGATTGACCAAAAAACGTCAACCTAATTTAATCACACCAGACGACTTTTTTCATGATCTGAATACAATCAAAATGTTGTTTTCGGAACTAACCAATGCTGGTGACAAAAACCGAATCACTTTGATTCCATCTGCATCCTATGGCATAGCAAATGTCGTCAACAACATTTCCTTGACCAAAGGAGACAATGTAGTAGTTGCTGGAGATCAATTTCCCAGTAACGTTTACCCTTGGATGAATGCATGTCAAGCGCAACAAGCTGAACTCAAGATCGTCACAGCACCAGAAAGCACAGAAAACAGAGGCAAAATCTGGAATGAAAAAATATTGAACAGCATTGATTCAAAGACCAAAGCCGTAGCTCTAGGACATGTCCACTGGGCAGATGGTACTTTGTTTGAGCTAATTGCTATTCGTAAAAAATGCGACGAAGTAGGAGCAGCTCTAGTGATCGATGGCACCCAATCAGTCGGTGCGCTGCCTTTTGATATCCAAGAAATAAAACCAGATGCACTGATCGTGGCAGCTTACAAATGGCTATTAGGCCCTTATAGCGTGGGCGTAGCTTATTATGGAGAGCGATTTGATCAAGGCAAACCGATTGAACAAAACTGGATCAACAGATTGAATAGTGAGAACTTTGCGGAGCTGGTCAACTACCGCAACGAATACCAGTCTGGTGCGGATAGATATGGTGTAGGCGAGCGCAGCAATTTTATCCTCAACCCCATGCTCATCGAATCCTTCAAGCAAATACTACAATGGCAGCCAGCCAACATTCAGGAATATTGCAAAAATCTCATGGCTCCCGCTATTGAGGAGATAAGATCAAAGGGCTACTATATCGAAGACGAATCACAACGAGCTTCACATCTCTTTGGCATCAAAATTCCAACGGACAAAATGGATGCTTTGGCAAAAGCGCTGAAGAACCACAAAGTCAGCGCATCCATCCGTGGATCATTTCTACGTGTGTCTCCTCATGTGTACAATGATCAACGTGATGTGAACAAACTGCTACGAGCTTTCCGATCCATTGGAAGAGCCGATAGTTAATGAAAGATGACTTTAGACTCACGTTAGTTGGCTCGTCATTCTATTTTGTCTAAAATCTAGTATCCAAGGTCTAAATACTAAGATCTAGTCCACCACTTTGACTCCCTTCCAAAAGGCAACATATCCTTCGATCGGTTTAGCAAGGTCTGATATGGACGGATAGTACCACGCTGCATCCTTATTGCTTTCTCCATTCACCTCTAAGGTGTAATAACTAGCGACACCTTTCCACGGACAGGTAGTGTGTGTATTACTTTCTTCAAAATATTCTTTGTGAATAGAGTCTGCCGGGAAGTAGTGATTATTTTCAATTACAATGGTCTCATTGCTCTCGGCGAGTATGGTGTCATTCCAAATGGCTTTCATTTCTCTTCTTGTTTTTTTACTCAACTCTACTTGAGGGACTTAAGTTCCAATATTGTCTATTGATCGAACGAACATAATCACTAATCGAATTTATTAGCAGTACTCCTAGTGAGAAGATAATTTAACCTCACGATAATTTAGGAATGAACAACTGCTATGAATAAACTAGACAAAAAAGAAGCCTGTAATCTTAATATTCTGAACCATACCAAACAATATGAATTAGAACGTTACGTTAAAAGCACAGGTAAAATGAAAAAAGTTGGTGTTAGTGATAGCTTATTGGTATCACATTACAAAAACGGAAGCGAAGCGGCTTTTGAAGAGTTGGTGTCTCGTCATAAGTCCCGCGTTTTCACCACGATATACTTGATCGTCAAAGACAAGTACGTCGCAGAGGATTTACTTCAGGATACATTTATCAAAGTCGTCCATACGGTCAAGTCTGGTAAATACAACGAAGAAGGTAAGTTCCTCCCTTGGGTATTGAGAATAGCTCACAATTTGGCTATTGACTTTTTCCGAAAGGACAAAAGGTACCCAACGATTGTAATGGAAGATGGAAGTGGTGTGTTCAACACACTTGCATTTGCCGAAGATTCTGTTGAATCTCAGCAAATCAAATGCGATACCAATGCCCTGTTGAAAAATCTGGTGCAAGAACTACCAGAAACGCAAAAAGAGGTGCTAATAATGAGACACTACATGCAAATGAGTTTTCAAGACATTGCAGATACCACCAACGTCAGTATCAATACGGCACTCGGTAGAATGCGCTATGCTTTGATTAATTTGCGCAAGAAAATGGAGAAAATGAATGTCGCTTATGACCAAACTATTTACCGAAGTTGACCTAATCAGGTACATCTACGGAGAAACAAGCCAAACCGAGGACGATGAAATTCAAAATGCAATAGTCTGTAATTTGGAGTTGGGAGAAATGCTGTCTCAACTGGAGTTAGACACACAAGTTTTAGACAGACTTTTACTCAACCCTTCACCCCTGAGTCTCAAGCATATTTTTGAGTACTCAGCCAATTATTCTTTGAATCAAAAAGTCTAATCATCCGTCACCAAAACGATGACATTTACGATTGATTCTGAAGTGTGGCATCCAAAGAAATTCATCATCAGACAACGAGTAGACGATATATTTTCATTTTCAACCCAACGCTCTGGCACTTTCCATCCATATTTGTCTTGATAACTTCGACAAATGAATAAAAAAGAGAGATACCAATTCTTCATCGAATACTTCAGTCAGCACAGTCCAGAAGCCGAGACAGAACTTCACTACGAAAATCCCTACCAGCTCATGGTAGCAGTGGCACTCAGCGCACAGTGTACAGACAAACGAGTCAATATGGTGACCCCCGCCATTTTCGAGACTTTTCCCACTGCTGCAGATCTTGCCCAATCCAATTTTGAAGAATTGTTCCCTTATATCCGATCCATTTCCTATCCCAACAACAAGACAAAGCACCTATTAGGAATGGCCAAAATGTTAGTTGAAGATTTTGATTCGGAAGTCCCAGCCGATATCAACGAACTGCAAAAGCTACCGGGTGTAGGTAGAAAAACCGCCAATGTCATCGCTTCGGTCATTTTCAATCAACCTACCATGGCTGTAGACACGCATGTGTTTAGAGTTTCTAAAAGACTGGGATTGGTCACTCAAAATGCCAAAACACCCCTCGAAGTAGAAAAACAATTGGTCAAACACATCCCAAAAGAACACATCCCCAAGGCACATCATTGGTTGATTCTGCATGGACGATATATATGTCTAGCAAGGAAACCCAAATGTGAGGACTGCAGCATCACCCTGATGTGCAGGTATTTTGAAAAACAACAGATTAAAAAATAACATTTTAATGATGCCCTTGGCTCTTTATCTACTGTAGCTTAACTTAGATTGCACAGCCTGACAAGTGAAAAGACATGAAAAAACTGAAACCTATATTTTATGCATTGTACATCACCTACTTTCTTGTCTGTGTCTTTGTCGCTGTTACACATGACTATTTAGTCCTCTACTGGAAATGGGACTTTATAGATACGTGGGTCGGTCTGATGCGTCTCGTTCTGAGACTAGGAGGAATCGGGACCTTGTTATTTGCATCCGCATTGATCATCGAAAGACTTCACATCAATGAACTCAAGAAAAAAATCGCTCAACTAGAAAAAGATTTGACTCGGACTAAGTCAAAATCTAATTGATAACTAGCGATAATCTGCTATAATTGTAAAGTTGAGAATCTCTTCAGCAGCATCTTGAGCATCTCAAATACTGAAGATTAAAACCATGCTAGCAAAAACCTTTGGCAGTGCAGTCTATGGAGTAGATGCACACATCATTACCATTGAAGTCAACGTCAGTACAGGCACCAAGTTCTTTATGGTAGGCCTACCAGACTCTGCAGTCAAAGAAAGTGAACACAGAGTAGAATCTGCGCTCAAACACAACGGCTACCATATGCCGAGACAAAAAGTCATCATCAACCTCGCACCAGCAGACATCAAAAAAGAAGGCTCCGCCTACGACCTACCCATTGCCATAGGTATCCTAGCAGCATCTGGTCAAATGGATGTCCCAACCCTAGATCAATACCTCATCATGGGCGAACTTGCTCTCGATGGCTCACTCAGACCGATCAAAGGGGCACTACCCATAGCTATCGAAGGCAGGAACAAGGGTTTCAAAGGAATCATCTTGCCCAAAGAAAACGCCTCCGAAGCTGCAATAGTCGATAGATTAGAGGTGTTTGGAGTTTCTAGCCTTCAAGAAGCCGTCAATCATTTGATTGGGAAAACCACCATCATTCCACTAGAATACGATACCCGTGATATGTTTCAAACACATATCAATGAATACGAAGCAGATTTTGCCAATGTACAAGGTCAGGAAAACATCAAGCGCTCACTGGAAATCGCAGCAGCAGGTGGACACAACGTAATCATGATTGGCCCTCCGGGCGCTGGCAAAACCATGCTTGCCAAAAGACTGCCATCGATTCTCCCTCCACTCACACTCCAAGAATCATTGGAAACCACCAAAATTCATTCAGTAGCAGGCAATCTCAACTCCAACTCTTCTTTGATTGCCACGCGACCATTCAGGTCTCCGCATCACACAATTAGTGATGTGGCCCTGGTAGGTGGAGGAGGTATTCCACAACCAGGTGAAATCTCGCTCGCCAACAATGGTGTGCTTTTCTTGGATGAACTTCCTGAGTTCAAACGAACCGTTTTGGAGGTAATGAGACAACCATTGGAAGAAAGAAAGGTTACTATCTCAAGAGCAAAAATATCAATAGAGTTTCCAGCAAACTTCATGTTGATCGCCAGCATGAACCCATGTCCCTGTGGCTACTACAATCACCCCGAAAAAGAATGTGTTTGTGCGCCAGGAGTCGTTCAAAAATACTTGAACAAAGTCAGTGGACCCCTTCTTGATCGCATAGATTTGCATGTAGAAGTCACGCCTGTGTCTTTTGATCAACTGACCGAAGATAGAAAAACAGAAAGCTCTGATCAAATAAGAGAACGAGTAATCCAGGCAAGGAAAATTCAATCCGAAAGGTTCAAAAACCATCCTGAGATTTTCAACAACGCCATGATGAATTCGCAAATGGTCAAGTCCATCTGCCAAATCAACCAAGCTGGCAAAGCCCTACTCAAGACCGCCATGGAAAAACTAGGCCTCTCTGCCAGAGCCTACGACCGCATCCTCAAAGTCTCCAGAACCATCGCCGATCTGGCTGGCAAAGAAGACATCCAAATCGAACACCTCGCAGAGGCCATCCAATACCGCAGCCTAGACAGAGACGGCTGGGCTAATTAATCCTCCAATAGTAACCAACCTTAAAAAGCACAAGTTTTGATTCGTCACACTCTATTTTCCCCCAACCATGACACCCAAAGGCAGTTTCGTGAGTCGGTCGGGTGACTATGTTTATAGTAGCGCAAGACACTATGGAGGTAATGGAAGTGGAGCTACTATGAAGGCATTGCAAATGCCATAAAGATGTGGTCGCATTCGGAAATGCGACCGAGCGGATCGAGGCGTGCAATATGCTGCGTATGCTTTTTCTGATCATCTCAAGCGACAAGGAGTCAAGCAGAGCATGAGCAGAAAAGGGAACTGTTGGGACAATGCTGTTGCTGAAGGCTTTTTCAAAATACTCAAGTCTGAAATGGTTAGGCATGTCAATTACCACAGCATACTTCAAGCTAAAACTCAAATATTTGAATTCATTGAAGTTTGGTACAATAGAAAAAGGAAACATGCCTATCTAGGCTATAAAACACCCGATGAATTTGGGAAAGATAATTATTCAAAATGCGCTTAACTATTTGTCCACTTTTTTGTTGCAAGTCCAAGTATCTAAGGCCTAAACACTAAGATCTAACTCATCACTTTGACTCCCTAGCCACATGCTCCTCAAAGTCTGCGCAGACTTGGCCTCAAATCCGTGCAGACTTTACTTCAAATCTGCGCAGACTTTACCTCAAATCCGCGCAGACTTTCTCCCAAACCCGCGCAGATTTTTTCTAGAACCGCGCAGACTTTGTCCCAAACCCGCGCAGACTTTCTCTCAAACCTAGGCAGACTTTCGAACAAACAACAGCAGACTTTCACACAAACGACACTACGTTTTGGAGTAAATCTGCGCGGGTTTTTGGAGACAAGTAAAATGGCCTTTGAAATGGGTATAGGGGTAGTTTGGGATAGTTACTATTCACCACAAGAATGAACCTACTTTTTGGTTCCGTTAGCCTAGATCGCTTGTCACGCTGAGGTTCTCTCCTTGTCACTCTGAGGTTCTCGAAGAGTAGACAAGCAGTACCGAAGCATCAGCACTACCTGCCTATGGTTCGAGTTTATCCACCAAGGCGTGTACCTCACTATGACAGGGGGAGACTAGAGGAAGAGGGTACACAACTGCAGCCCCTATCTTACTTTCCTCTACCCTTTAGTATTTGCTCAGAACTGCGTAATATTAAGCATGCGAAAAATCATCTACCAGCTCGTCTTCATGGCAATCGTGTTTCAGACGCAGGCACAGTCGATTACCAAGTCCCTAGATCAATACATGGCCCAGGTCAAAGGTGGCTCCTACGACCCCATCCCCAGCAAAATATTGAATACCAAAGATGTTGCTTCCTTGCTGACCGAACTGAACCAATACCAGCAGGATACCATCCCGAAGATCAGAGCTAAGGCCTATGCGATTGCCAAGTCTGTTGGTCAACAGAGTAATCAGGCATCCATACGATCGCAAGCAGTGAGTGTGTTGACCCAAGGATTGCAGGACAAAGACAGCGGAATCATCGATGCAGTGATGGAGGGCTTGTCTGGATTTTTGCTAGAGGATTTTGCAGCACGAGACAAAGAGAGGATTGGGCAGTACATAGATACGGCTGCCATTCATCTCGATATGGCACTGAAGCTGGCAGGATGGCTTCAGCTGACCCAATTCAGAATCCCGATCGATCAAATCATCCAATCCGATGCTTCATTTACCGACAAATGGGCGGCTAGACTGGCACTGTGCAGGATGGGTGATCAAGCATCTACGGGCTATTTGTTGCTCAAACTGAGTCGTGCACCTATCGATGATGATTTCGTCTATGATTTTGTGCCAGGCTTGGTGTACACACGCAATCCAGAGATTTTTGCGTATTTGGAAACAATCATTCAAAGCGACCAAGCAAATTGTATGTCTGCCGACCCAGACTCTAGCCAGAAGATACTCTGCGGCTATCGGGTAATGGAGTATATCGCGCCTGTGATTGTAGATTTTCCATTGCCCGTAGATGAATTTGGGGAGTTGATGGTCGCAGATTATGAGCAAGCGCTGCAGGAGGTTCGAGTTTGGCTGGATCAGCATGAAACCTATGAGATCCAAAAGGAAGGATTTTAGCATCGTCCAAATAGTCACATGTTGCGTCGAACCACCCTCTGGTCTTTGCAGAGGTACGACCGGAGAGATTGTGTCTATAGCAGTGCCAAGAATTATTGTGGGAAATGAGTGTAATGAATGTGGATTTACAGTAGTATTACTGGCATTACAAATGGCCAAAAGATTAAGTCGCAATGCAATTGCGACCTAGCGGAATCATTGACCTCACCAACTTGTCTTTGAATGCTGGGTTTGTAGTCACTACTCGAAGCATAAAATTTAATCCTAAAAATAATACCCAAATTGATCTAGGATCAAAAGGGTCTCTGATCAAAAAGGCCATGAAATCTAGTCTAAAGAAAATCAACAAATATGCTGTCAACCCATAGAAGGTAATGTTGGTATAGGATAAAATCAATTGTCAGAGAAACAAAGAAAATCACTCATACTTTTTTATTTCCATTCTCGTTAATAAAACATGCTAAACGAAAATCAAGATTTGCGCGTAAAACTTGTGGATAATTTATCAATTAGGTGATGTCATTCATTTTACTTTTTAAATCCCTTGAAGTAGATTAGCGAAACTGTTATAGAAATAATACCAATACTATGAGCAACGGAGAGAAAACCAGGTATTCGGCTAGCGAATTGCAAGAATTTGAAGAGCTGATCAATGGAAAATTAGAGAAGGCTTGGAACGAGTTGAATTACATCAAACAATCCTTGACCAAAAGCAAAGACTCAGGAACAGACAGTACGTTTGGCAATGTGAAAACACTAGAAGATGGTGCCGATACAGCCGAAAAAGAAAGCTTGAACCAATTGGCAGCTAGACAGCAAAAGTTTATCACCAATTTGGAAAATGCCTTGATTAGAATCAAAAATGGTACATATGGTATCTGCAAAGAAAGTGGCAAACTGATCAGCAAAGAAAGACTCAGAGCTGTGCCGCACACTACATTATCTATTGATTCTAAGCTGAAGCAAAACAGCTAATTTGGACTTTTTGTCAAACCATATTGAGGCGCTGATATTTTGTGCACCAAAGCCTATCGCAGAAAGAGAACTACAGGAGTGTCTTTCTGAGATGTTTGAGGCAGAAATACCCCTCAAGGATATAGAAGAGGCTATCGCCTCCTTGCAGCAAAAGTATGCCTCAGAGCAATACTCCTTTGAGCCTGTAAATAGCGGAGGAGGTTACCAATTCTTGACCAAACCAGCTTACCAAGTCAGCATAGGGATACTACTCAAGCAACAATCCAAAAAGCGTCTGTCCAATTCTGCCCTTGAGACACTTGCCATCATCGCTTACAAACAACCTGTCACCAAAGGCGAACTCGAACAAATCCGTGGAGTCAACTGTGACTACTCTGTGCAAAAACTCTTGGAGAAGGAGTTGATAGAAATCAAAGGAAAATCTGAGGCCGTCGGTCGCCCTATCATCTATGGCACGAGTCAAAACTTCACAGACTACTTCGGTATCAACAGCATCAGCGAACTCCCAACCCTCAAAGATTTCGAACAACGAGACAACGAAATCGGAGATACGCAGGAATAGTGTTGAGAAGCTGGCATTGTGATGCTCCATCCTCACTTTGGTCTATCATGACTAAAAACCTGTTGACTGTTGACTGTCAACCGTGAACTATATTGTCTAGCTTTGTAGGATAAATTCTGATCATGGAAAGAAAACAGCGACTTCAAAAAACTACTACTCCCAAAAAGCTTTCGATTGATTTTCCCGTAAGGATCAACAAATACATCTCCAATGCAGGTATTTGCTCACGCCGTGATGCAGACAAGCTTATTCAGGAGGGAAAGATTCAGATCAACGGCAAAGTAGCAACCGAACTAGGTCAGAAAGTCGAACAAAACGATGAAGTCAGATACAATGGCAAGGTCATCAGTCCTCAGAACTACGTCTATGTATTGCTCAACAAACCAAAGGATTTCATTAGTACGATGGAAGATCCTGAGGATAGAAAAACCGTCATGGACATTGTGAAAGGTGCTTGTGATGAGAGAATTTACCCTGTTGGCAGATTGGATAGAAATACCACAGGTTTGCTGCTATTGACCAATGATGGCCAGCTGTCTCAAAAACTGACTCATCCATCCTATAAAATCAAGAAAATCTACCACGTTGAGTTAGACAAACCACTGACTGCTAATCACTTAGAAGATATTGCTGCAGGATTCAGTTTGGATGATGGTCCTGTCACGGTAAGCGAAATAGCCATCCTAGATGAGACCAAAAAGAATATAGGCATTCAAATCCACATCGGTAGAAACAGAATCGTAAGACGCATCTTCGAAAACTTTGGCTATGAGGTCGTCAAACTAGACCGCACCATGTATGGCTCCTTGACCAAAAAAGATTTGCCAAGAGGCAAATGGAGATTTTTGACGGACAAGGAACTCAACTTGCTCAAAAACATGAGTTGATTGAGCGCCAAACGCTTTAAGTGAAGTACTATGTGTATTGTTTAAAGCGCTTGGCATAAAGTGCATTGCCTTATTTCAAGACGGCAAGAATCGTTTTACCACCCTTGGTTTTCTGCTCTAGCTCCACCTTGATCTCTGCGTCCAATGGCAAGAAGACATCTAATCTTGAGCCAAACTTGATGAAACCGTATTCCTGTCCTTGAGTCAATTGATCATTTTCTTTGTGGTACCACTTGATACGACGGGCTACTGCACCAGCAATCTGACGCACGAGGACTTCCACCCCAGCAGGGTTTTGGACGACCATCGTGGTTCGTTCGTTTTCTGTGCTGGACTTAGGATGCCATGCGACCAAATATTTACCTGCATGGTATTTAAAATACTTGACCAATCCGCCGACTGGGGTTCTGCACACGTGGACATTGAGTGGCGACATAAATATCGAAATCTGCTTGCGCTCAGCATGGAAGTATTCATCTTCCATTGTATTCTCGATCACGACTACTTTGCCTTCGGCAGGTGCCAAGACGACCTTGTCATCGATCTCGATTGAGATGCTTGGACTCCTAAAAAACTGAAGTATCAATAAGTAAATAACCAAACTGGCAATGAGTACCAGTTGTTGGACGATTGCGAGTCCTGGCAAAAAATAGCTCACCATATAATTGATGGCAAATAGTACTGCGAGAAGTACAAATAGTAATTTTCTTCCTTCTTTGTGTATAGTCATCTCCTTGTCGTAAAAAAGGGTTCTTTTAGAACCCTCCTCTGTATTTATATGTGTTTGAAACCTTGTCTATAGCTACGATATATGCAGCAATTCTCAAAGATACATCGTATTGCTGAGACACTTCATATACGTGATTGAATGATGTTTTCATGATCCTGTCAGATCTTCTGTTCACCCTTTCTCTCGTCCATTTGTATCCCAAACGATTTTGTACCCATTCGAAATAGGATACAGTCACTCCACCCGCATTGGCCAAAATGTCTGGTACAGCCCACACATCGTTTTCTTTCAATATGGCATCTGCCTTGGCAGAGGTTGGACCATTCGCTCCTTCCACGATCAGTTTGGCTTTGATCTTGCCAGCATTGTCTTTGGTGATTACATCTTCCATCGCCGCTGGAATCAAAACATCGACATCCAAGAACAACAACTCATCTCCTGGGATTTTCTCCGCTCCTTTGTATCCTTCGAGGCTATTCTTATTCGCATCACGATAAGCAATCGCCTCGTTGATGTCGATACCATTGTCATTGAAGTATGCTCCCGAAATATCACTGATGGCGACAACTTTGACTCCTCGCTCATTGAGAAGTTTTGCAGCCCAAGAGCCCACATTACCAAATCCTTGAATGGCACATTTGGCATTGAACGGATTAATTTTTCTCTTTTCCATGGCTGACAAAGCAGCAATCATCACGCCTCGACCTGTCGCCTCTGTACGACCTAGCGAACCTCCCAAAACAAGAGGTTTACCAGTCACCACTGCATTGACGGTCATGCCTTGAGACTTAGAATATTCGTCCATCATCCAAGCCATCTCTCTCGGTCCTGTTCCCATATCTGGTGCAGGAATATCCCTATCTGGCCCGAAGATTTCGATCAAAGTCTGTGTGTAGGTACGGGTCAATCGTTCGATTTCTCCTGCCGACATTTCACGAGGATTACATTTGATACCGCCTTTGGCTCCTCCGTAAGGGATATCTACTACGGCGCATTTCCATGTCATCCAAGCAGCCAGTGCTTTGACTTCATCCAGATTCACGCCCATATCGAACCTCACACCGCCCTTGGATGGCCCTAGTATGTTGGAGTGAATCACTCGGTAGCCTTCGAAGACTCGGATTGATCCATCATCCATCGTGACAGGGAGAGAAACAATGACTTGTTTGTAAGGTGATTTTAAAACATTGTAGATTTCGTCTTCTAGGCCGAGGGCTTGGGCAGCCACATTAAACCTAGACATCATAGACTCAAATGGATTTTCTTTATCCTTGATAGGAGCAGGCTCTATATATCCCATTTTTGTGTGTTGTTTGTTGTGAAACAAATGTAATCATTCACCGAATATTCTAGCTCTTTCCGATCCAATATTCAGATCAGTATTTGAGACAGAATTTAAGAAAAATAACAATAAAAGGTACCGACAGCAATAGTCCATCAAATCGATCTAAAAATCCACCGTGACCAGGCAGTTTGCTACCAGAGTCCTTGATCTGCATGCTGCGTTTGAAGAGTGATTCGATCAAATCACCATAGGTGCCGCATACGATCACAATCAATGAAATCACTATCCATTGCCATCTGGCCAAATCGTGGAAATAATGACCGACTCCCACCGCAAATGCCAATGACAAAATCGCTCCTCCTACACTCCCTTCCCAAGATTTTTTGGGTGAGACACGCTCAAATAGTTTTCGTCTCCCAAATTGAATCCCTGCAAAATAGGCTCCTGTATCGCTCGCCCACAAAATAAGGAACAAGCCTATGATGATTTCATAACTGTAGCGACCCAAACTAAATGCAGCCACACTCAACAGCGAAATGGGTAAGGCAACATAAAATATACCGAGAAATGTAAAGGCAATATTGGTAAAAGGCTTTTTCTCATCCTTCTTGTAGAGTTTGATGAAGTAAACTCCAGATGTCAATGGCAAAATGATATAAAACCAATCCAAATCTGCCATGTATCCAGCAGAGGCCAGATAAAACAAAGAGTACACCAAGATACCCATCAGCGTACCATAAGTCCGCAGTGGAATGATGCCATTGGCTTTGATGAGTTTGTAAAACTCCCACTGTGTCATCACACAAGTAAACAGAAACACACCAAAAAAACCCCAACGACTGTAAGCGATCGCAAAGATGACGAAGAATGCTCCGAGTATGCCTGTCACAAGGCGTTTGGCTAAATCAGCGTACTTAATTGAAGTTGATGTCATCTTTTATAATCTTAATTGCTCTGATCACATGATCAGGAGCCACGTGCACTTCAAAATTCCCCAGTTGGTATGCAGTGTCCTTCTTGTTGACCAACACAGGCTGAAGCCCAAAATCTTCTAATACAGCCACTACGATATTGGCGCGGTATTCATTTCTGTCAGAATATACCTTTTGCCAATCACTCATAAGCCAGCCGGTTTTTAAACTGTTTTGCATAAAGCACAAAAAGTCCGATGCCTATAATAGCGAATATGACCACCGTTTCCAAAGGAATCGAATCGGTATTTTCAATATCATAGGATACCCAATTGTTTTGATACAAATATAACATCAGAACCGTCAATCCATTGTTGACAAAATGACCCAGCATAGCATAAATCAAATTCCCAGAAAAGTAGTATAAATACCCAAAAAATGCCCCCAACAACATCCTAGGCACGAATCCAAAAAACTGAATATGAAAAGCACTGAAAAATATAGCTGTCAGCCAAATCGCTACATGAGGGTTTTTGGTGATGAACCAAAGATATTTTTGAATCAACCCTCTGAACAACAGTTCCTCTCCAATAGCTGGAACAATCGCAATCGTCACAAATGCTGCTAAAAAATACATAGGGCTGCTAAAGTCCGTGAGGTACTCCGTCAATACCTTCATCGCTTCTTCTTTGTCACTGGCCCATGTATGAAAAGGCTCTGGAAACTGAATATTCATGTTCCACTCAATCACAACACTGTCTACAATGATCAAGCAGATGGTCAACCCTACCGCAATAAAAACGGATGGTATATTGAGTTCATTGAACTTCAAATCGGAGAAAACAGGGCGACCTTCATTTTTATAGATAAATAACAATGGGATGACAATAAAGCTAACCAAGGAGGGCAAAAACTGCACAAACAGCATGTAATTCTTAAATTCCGGTTGGCCTATTGGATTGGACATGTCTGTCATAAACTGCTCAAACTCTAATCCAGAGATCGCAAAAACAATGGCTAAACTGAAAAATTGAAAGATGAACAGTCCTGCGGCGGCATAAGCCACTACCAACAACAATTGCACAAAAGGACTTTTCCCCACAGGGAGTGATTGAGACATAGGGATAAATTACAAATGGTAAGTAAACTAGCTGATCCATAAGATTCTACAAACAGATGCAAAACTAATCTCACAGATTCGAATTAACTTTGTAGCAAAAATGTTCTGATAATTCGAATAATCAAAAAGTATTATTCCGAGGTTCGGTAGATAACAACAAGAAGTCAAAATGGTCAAAATCGCGGATATAGAGGTAGGAGAGTTTCCATTGTTGCTGGCACCTATGGAGGACGTGAGTGATCCGCCCTTTCGTGCGGTGTGCAAAGAAAATGGTGCTGATTTGATGTACACAGAGTTCATCTCATCGGAGGGACTCATCAGAGATGCAGCCAAGAGTTTGCAAAAACTGGATATATACGACTATGAGCGACCTATAGGGATTCAGATATTTGGAGACAAAATCGAGTCTATGCGAGAGGCGGCTGCCATAGCAGAGGAGGCCAATCCAGAGTTGATCGACATCAACTACGGCTGCCCAGTCAAAAAAGTCGCTTGCAAAGGAGCAGGAGCCGGTATTCTTTTGGACATCCCAAAAATGGAAAGAATGACCGCTGAGATCGTGAAGCGCGTCAACAAACCCGTCACGGTCAAAACTCGTCTGGGTTGGGATCACGATACGATCAAAATCCTAGAAGTCGCCAAAAGATTGCAAGATGTAGGCATCCAAGCATTGACCATCCACGGACGCACTCGCCAGCAGATGTACAAGGGTGAAGCAGATTGGTCATACATCGAGGAGGTAAAAAACCATCCAGACATTCATATTCCGATCTTTGGCAATGGAGACATAGACTCTCCCGAAAAAGCCAAAGAATACAAGGATACCTATGGTGTAGATGGCATCATGATAGGGAGAGCGGCGATAGGCTATCCTTGGATATTCAACGAGATCAAACACTATTTGGCAACTGGAGAGAAACTAGCTCCTCCTACATTCCAACAGCGCTTAGCAGCAGTCAGGTCTCACCTGAAATTCTCAGTGGAATGGAAAGAAGGAAACAAAGGAATCTTCGAAATGCGCCGACACTACACCAACTACTTCCGTGGGATACCAGGAATCAAGCCTTACAGAGCTCGTTTAGTCGAAACACCCACCTATGAAGAAACGCTGGCTGTACTAGACGAGTTGGAAAACGTGTTCGGTGACATGGAAATGGCTGAGCATTGAAACTGCATGCAGCTATAGTTTTGTCATGGCTTTTGTGAAAAAGGACAAAAAAAGCGCCAAAATGGGGTGATTAGATCTTCATAGCCACCATTATTGTATAAAACTAGCAGCGAGAAAATATCATCTGATCAAACAATTGATGCACGTGAGTGAAAAGAATATATTGGAGTCATTCTTAAAATCAGAGGCTGTTCTTTCTGTTTCGCTCGATCGGACACTCCAGCAAGAAGAAAATGGAAAAACCAGCCCTCACACAGAGGTCAAGAAAAAGTATGAAAAATGGATTTGATGGTTCGTTCGAAACAAGCAATAAATAATAACTTCCTATAGCACTAACGCATGCGCAACAAAAACACCCTTCCTTGGGTATTGCTCGGGCTGATTTCTCTCATCTGGGGCAGTTCATTTATTCTTATCAAGAAGGGCTTACTGGTTTTTAATGCCCCTGAGTTAGGGACACTGCGTATTTTTATGGCCTCTTTGGTTCTATTGCCTTTTGGCATTCAAGCAATTAAAAGAATCCCAAGAGGAAAAATCCCATACATCTTCATCGTCGGTTTTGTGGGGAGTTACATTCCAGCGATGCTTTTCGCCTATGCGCAAACCAGGGTGGGTAGCGCCATCACTGGGGTCATCAATTCTTTTACTCCGATTTTTGTCTCCCTTTTTGGCGCACTTTTTTTTAATCTACGGATGACAAGAATGTCTGCATTTGGAATCATCATTGGATTTCTCGGCTGCATCTTCATCATGCTGGGTGGCGCCCATTTCGATATCAGCGGAATCAACCTATATGGTTTTTTCATTTTAGCGGCTACCATCATGTACGGTATCAATGCCAACATCATCAAAAGCTTTTTGCCTGAAATCAAAGCATTGGATATTACAGCGGTTTCTTTCTCTCTCATTTTTCCAATTTGCGCCACTTATTTATTCTTGGGTACAGCTTTTACAGACAAGATCAGCAGTGAACCAGATTTTCTAATGGGTTTTGGATACATTGCCATTCTAGGAATAATCGGTACAGCACTAGCCATGTTCATATTCAACAACCTTGTCAAAATGGCTTCTCCAGTATTTGCAGCCTCTTGTACCTATATCATTCCATTGGTTGCGATCATCTGGGGATTGTTAGATGGAGAAACATTGAATATTTACCAGTACTCTGGCGTTGTGATTGTTTTGGTAGGTGTCTATCTTGCCAATCGTAAATAAATCATGGTAGACAGAGAAGAATTTTCCATCGTCAGCAGAGACGGTACCCAATTGGCAGGATATGAATATCTCGTACCACAGCCCAAGGCGATGGTATGTATGATCCATGGGTTGGGTGAACATGCCGGTCGCTACGAGCACGTCGCACAGTTTTTTTGTGAGCACAATATCTCGTTTTATATCATCGACATGAGAGGACACGGTCTCTCTGAGGGTAAGAGGGGACATGCACCCACTTATGAAGCACTGCTCGATGATGTAGAAGAACTCATGATGTATGCTCGATCTGAATACAACGATCTACCGATGTTTCTCTACGGTCACAGTATGGGAGGGAATATTGTGGCTAACTATTGCCTGTTGCGTACCACTGGGGAATTGAAAGGAGTGGTACTTTCATCACCTTGGTTCAGGTTAGTTGCAGAACCACCCACATGGAAAGTCAACCTGGCGAAAAGAATAGCTACGGTTTTGCCATCCTTGACTCAACCCAATAATTTGAATCACCAAGATTTGACCCATGATAAGGCTGTCAACCAATCCTATGCGGATGATCCCATGGTACATTCCAAGATATCGGTCAAGCTGTTCAGCCAATGTTATCAACATAGCAAATGGGCACTTGAAAACTCTGATCGGTTAAAAACCCCAATCTTTTCCTTTCATGGAGCAGATGACCCAATCGTGAATCCATTGGGAACAGAAGCATTTGCGGAGAGCAGACCAGATTTAGTACGCTTTGTATCATTGGCCGAAACCAAACACGAGCCACATAACGATTTGAAACAGAAAGAAGTGTTGGACTTAATAATCGGATGGATTGAAACAAGGGTTTCTTAATCCTCACTTCAACTTCTCATTCTCTTTGTGCCTCATCGCATCACGTTGGGTTTTCTTCTCGATGTTTTTTTCCAGTGCCTTGGTGAGGTCTACCCCTGTTTGATTGGCCAAGCAAATCAATACCCATAGTACATCGGCCATCTCATCTCCAAGATCCTTGCCCATATCGGACTTTTTGAACGATTGGTCACCATAGGTTCTTGCCATGATGCGTGCCAATTCACCTACTTCCTCGGTCAGAATAGTCATGTTGGTCAGCTCATTAAAATAACGAACGCCATATTCTTTGATCCATTGATCTACTTTGGCTTGTGCTTGTTCAATCGTCATTATTGTTTGTTTTTTGAATCGATGATGATCGTGACTGGGCCGTCATTGACCAAAGCTACTTTCATGTCTGCACCAAATTCTCCTGTCTGAATGGGTTTTCCTAAATCACTTTCTAATTGCGCAATGAATTTTTCGTAGAGCGGAATGGCAATTTCTGGTCTGGCAGCTTTGATGTAAGAAGGTCGGTTGCCTTTCTTGGTACTGGCATGCAGTGTGAACTGACTGATCAGGAGAATATCGCCTTCCACATCGATCAAACTCAAATTCATGACGCCAGCCTCGTCTTCAAACAATCTTAGATTCACAATTTTGCGACTGAGCCAGTCAATGTCGTCTTGCGAGTCTTCTGCTTCAATTCCCACCAATATGACAAACCCCACTCCAATACTGCCCTTGACAGACCCGTCAATGGTTACGGATGCTTCAAGCGACTTTTGAACGACTACTATCAAATGTATATTCCTTTTTTCGCGCGATTCTTTGCATCTCTAGCGGTTTGTGAATGTGTATTCCTTTCTCATCGCTGCTTGCGACATAAAACATGGCTTCCGCCACCTGACTTCCTTTGATTGCCCAAAATCTCAATCTCGAACCAATGATGAAAAACGAAAATATTGAAGAAGCCAACTTGGCCATTTCCTCCCAAATCCTAAAATGTGGTCTATAACCCAGCAGAAGTGAAGGCTGATATATATGCAATGCTGGCAAGCCCATTTCCTTTAAAGCTTCTTCCAACTGACCCTTGACGGAATTGTAAAACAAACCAGATTGTGCATTGGCTCCATAGGCTGAGACCAGGTTGAAGGTTTCGAATTGTGGATCAGCTTGAGCTATTTTGGCCAATTCCATGGGATAGGTAAAGTCTACTCTGTAAAATGCTTCTTTGGATTTGGCCTGCGCCATCGTCGTACCCAGACAACAATAATAATCGTGAGCAGATATTTGAGATTGATACTTTTCCAATTCATCAAAATTGACAATCAATTCTTCTATTCTGTTGTCTTTGATTTCAATTGATCTGCGGCCAACAATCAATATTTTAGCATAATGGTCTTTGCTCAATAGGGTATTGAGAAGCTCCCTACCTACTAGACCTGTAGCTCCCACGATCAATGCTGTTTTGCCTGCCATTTATGATTTAGATTGAATTGGACTAAAAAATTAGACACTTACTTGAGAAGAAACAAATAATTGCCCAAGTAATTGAAAAATAAGGAGATATGACTCGAGGTTACAAGATTCACTTTGCAAGACATACACACCCGCATGGATTTGAAATCTAATTTTTTTAGACTAAAAGCTATAAAAAAACCTCAGCCATACGACTGAGGTTCTGTAATCATGCTTATCTTCTAAAATTACAACACGATACCGATGAAGGATTTGAAGGCGATCCCCATCAATCCTGTCAGGATCATGGTGATACCTAGACCTTTCAATCCGTTAGGTACATTGCTGTATTTCAATTTTTCTCTGATGGCAGCTAGTGCGATGATGGCCAAGAACCATCCGAATCCTGAACCAGATCCGTAAGCCGTAGCTTCTACCAATGTATAATCTCTTTGTACCATGAAAAGTGATGCTCCCAAGATCGCACAGTTTACAGCGATCAATGGAAGGAAGATTCCTAGTGATCCGTACAGTGCTGGAGAGACTTTCTCTATGACCATCTCTACCAACTGCACCATGGCAGCAATGATGGCGATGAACATGATAAAGCTCAAGAAGCTCAAATCGATTGATTCAAAATCTGCCCCCATCCAAGTAAGAGCTCCTTCCTTCAAAACATATTCTTGCAACAACCAGTTGATCGGCACAGTGATCGTCAAGACGAAGATCACCGCAGCTCCCAGACCCACGGCCGTAGATACTTTCTTTGACACAGCTAGGAACGAACACATACCCAAGAAGTATGCGAAGATCATGTTGTCAATAAATGCGCTTTTTATAAAAATATTAAATGCTTCCATGTCTCTTAGTGTTCTACGTAACCGTTTTTAGTTCTTTGTATCCAAATGATGATACCCAATACCATAAATGCTCCGATCGAATCAACCATCAAACCATTGGTTGGGATGGCAAATCCAGTGAGGTTTTGAATCGTCCCATATACTGGGAAATCAAATACTGAACCTGATCCCAACAGTTCTCTAAAAAATGCGACTGTCAAGATAATCCAGGCATATCCAAACCCACTACCCAATCCATCAAGGACAGAGTCATAGGCTTTGTTGGCCATGGCAAATGCCTCTAGTCGTCCCATCACGATACAGTTGGTGATGATCAGTCCTACAAAGGCACCCAATACCTTGTACATATCAAACAGATAGGCTTTCAAAAATTCACTTACCAAGGTTACCAAAGTGGCAACAATCGCTAGTTGGACGATGATTCTGATACGTCCTGGGATGATGTTTCTCATCAATGAGATGATGAGATTCGAAAATACCACAACGAAAACTACTGCAATAGACATTACCAAAGTTGGCTGCATCTTGACAGTGACAGCCAGTGCCGAACATATACCCAATACCTGTATGGTAATCGGGTTATCGTCGTTCAGCGGATCAGTAATGAATTTCTTTCTTCTTTTGGAAAATAAAGGTTCCGAAGGCTCCTTGACGATTGCTTGCTCCAAAGTTTCTGTACTCATTTCTTTATCTATTTTTATGGGTTAGACCCAAGTAAATATCCATTAAATATTTTGCTCTTCAGTGACGACTTCTTCCACTTCTTCTACCTCTGGTTTTTTACCAGCTTCTTTGGTCTTTTCGATGAAAGTCTCATAGTACGTCAAGTATTCTTTGAGCATGGCATTGACACCTTTTCCTGTCAAGGTAGCACCAGACATACCATCTATGTGGTGAGAATCCAAAGACTCTCCATTTTCGCCTTTTACCATTGACACAGATTGTAAACTGCCTTGCTCGTCAAAGATTTTCTTGCCTATGTATCTCTGTTGTACTACTGGAGTGGTGATTCTGGCTCCAAGACCCGGAGTTTCTGACTTGTGGTCAAATGCCACTCCTCTGACAGTGTTGAGATCACTATCCAAGGCAACGAATCCTGAAATCCAATCCCAAAGACCTGCTCCAAACATAGGTAATACATAAGAATCAACTTCGTCAGAACCTTCTTTCATGATCATGAAAACAGGATAAGGTCTTGTTTGTACATCTTTCTTGTGATTCTTCTGGAAATCGATTTTTTCAGCGACCAATGGGTTGCCTTTTTCATCTTTCTCCATCAAATCTCCATTGATGTCTACTACGATTGATTTTACTCTTTGATCATATAGATCCAAAATCTCTTGAGGTTTCTTGATGTTGGAAATATCCATCACCGCACCTAAGATTTTCTTTTTTGTATCTAGTTCTACTTGCTTGTCTTGTAGTGGTTTCAATACTACAGATGTACCAGATAGCAATCCGCCCAGTATGATTGTCAATACTGCTGCGAAAACGATGATGTATAAATTAGACCGTTGCACGTTTCAACCTCCTTTTCTTGTTAGCGCCTACCACATAAAAATCGATTAGTGGAGCGAATACGTTCATTAATAATATTGCAAGCATGATTCCTTCTGGATATGCTGGATTAAATACTCGGATGATAATAGTCAGTACACCGATCAAGAAACCATATATCCACTTACCTGTTTCGGTTTGGGCAGCAGTGACAGGGTCAGAAGCCATAAAAACAGCTCCGAATGCCAATCCACCAATCACCAAGTGGTACTGAGCAGGTAGCAACATGTATTCGTTTGCTCCGAACATGTTACATACAGTACCCATCACAAAAGCACCTGCAAATACACTGAAGATGATTTTCCAGCTACCAACACCTGTGATGATCAATACAGCTGCACCGATCAAGCACATCAAAGTAGAGGTTTCACCAATTGATCCTGGCATGATACCGATAAACATGTTCCAGAAATCGTAGATTCCTGCCGTCCAACTGTCATTGAGCATGTCTACCATCGGGGTGGTTCCTTCTACTGCTGCAGCACCAATTGCAAGTGGTGTTGCTCCTGAGAATCCAGCTACTGCTTGTCCATCACCTATGTATGACCATACATCACCAGAAATCTGTGAAGGATAGGCAAAATATAAGAATGCTCTGGCTGTCAAGGCAACATTGAGAATGTTCATCCCTGTACCACCAAATACCTCTTTGCCGATGATCACCGCAAAAGCTGTAGCCAAACCTACTTGCCATAATGGAATAGAGGCAGGCATCACCAAAGGAATCAACATCCCTGTCACCAAGAATCCTTCGTTGACTTCATGCTTGCGGATGGTAGCAAACGTAAACTCGATACCCAATCCTACTGCGTATGAGACAATAACGATCGGAATCACCAAAATTCCTCCCATCAAAAGCTTGTCAGTCAAATCTGCGACTTCTCCAATGGCCAAAAAGTGTTGATGACCTGCGTTCCAAATACCAAAAAGCAAACATGGTATCATGGCGATGATCACGGTCATCATCATTCTCTTCATATCAACTGCATCACGTACTTGTACACCTCTGGCGCTAGTCGTGCTGTTGGGTGCTAGAAACAACGTCTCGTGTGCTTCATATACATAGTAAAACTTCTCCCACTTACCTCCTTTTTCGAAGTTTGGTCGAACTTTTGCAAAAATGTCTTCTATAAATTTCATCTATGCTATTAACTATTTTTTACTAATTCAATTCCCTCTCTCAAAATGGACTGGATCTCATTTTTAGATACATCGATGAATTCACAAAGAGCCAAATCCTCTTCAATCACTTCATAGATACCCAATCCTTCCATGTCATCATAATCTTCTGCCATGATGGCTTTGATCAAATGTGTAGGGAGGATGTCCATAGGCACTACCTTTTCGAAAGATCCTGTCTGCACAAATGCTCTGTGCTGACCTCTCGTGTTGGTATCTAATGTATATTCTTTGTTTTTCCCTCCAAGGAATGACAACAAGCCAAACGCTCTGTGGAAACTCAATTTTTTTGTCGTAGGAGTGATCCAACCAAAGAACTCATAGTAGTCTCCCTCTGGGATGACTGTGACTTGGTTGTGATAGAATCCAAGGTAGCCAGTAGAGTTGATCTGATTGCCAGTCAATACGTTACCAGAGATATATCTTACATGACCTTCTTTAATAGTGCCATCCACTAGTTTGTTGATGGCTGCTCCAGAGTATGTTTTGTAGTACTGAGGCGTTTTTACTTCTGATCCAGCCAATGCGATGATTTTAGAAGCATCGTACTTACCTTCCAAGAAAAGCTTGCCGATTTGTGCTACACCGTATGGGTGTACTGTCCAAGCCACTTCTCCTTTGTTGATGGGATCGATGTGGTGAATCTGTACACCGACATTACCTGCTGGGTGTGGGCCTTCTACTGTATTGATTTGAGCTTTGCTGCTTTTCAAAAAGTCAGCAGAGTCTTTGTTCACATTGATGTGAACTTTGCCAGAGGTCAATTTTGACAAAATCGCAACGCCTGCCTCAAAGTACTTTTCATTTCCCTGAAGGATGAAATTCGTATCAGGAGCCAAAGGGTGTGAATCAAAGGCAGAGATGAAAATTGCTTTTGGGGTGTCTTGTGGACTAGCTACCACACCAAATGGTCTTTGGATGATATTAGGCCAAACACCGCCTTTGGTCATTTGATCGATTACAGCTTCTTTAGATAGGCTGCTGACATCTGCGTGCTTTGAGAAAGATTCGAATTGGATTTCCTTGTCTGCAAGGATTCTGATTTCTAAAATCTTTCTTTTGGCTCCTCTTACCACTTCTGCAATCTCACCACTGACTGGAGCGCAATACATTACGTCTTCCACTTGTTTGTCGATCATGATTGGAGTACCTGCTTTTACAGTATCTCCTTCTTTGACGAGCAATTTGGCTCGACTCATTCCGACGAAATCAGAGGGTTTCAAAGCAAAAGTCTCAGGTAGAGAGAGCTCCGCAATTTTCTTTTCAGCTTTTCCAGCGAGGTTGATGTCAAAACCTTTCTTAAGCTTGATATTCTGAGACATATTCTAGTGCAATAAATCTTGTTTTTGGAAACTTGGCAAAAGTAATAAAAAATTGATCAAAAGGCGGATTACGTAGAATTATCGTCAAAGTAATTGGACACACTTGTTGACTGACAATTTTCATTTCGATTATCCTCTATAAATTGTGGGATGAATGTGCTGAAAATGAGAAAAATGTTGCCAATGCTTGTACTTACAGTTGTAGGTGTTTTGCCAGTTATGGGACAAGGTGTTTCTATGTCTTTCATCATCCCAAAGGATGGCTATTTCTCTGCGCCAGTCAGTCCTTTGTCAGTCAGAGGATTGGGATACAAATGGGGGATGATTGGTTTTGGGACGGGTGCATCGTTGTACAATATGCCTGGACTGCCGATGTCTGATCTACCCTTCGAGGCAGACAAACCTTTGGTTGGTCCGTTTTGGTCTGTGTTGGTGCCGTTGCAGTTAACTCTCGGAGTAGATGGCCAACGCATGTCAGCCAAACTATTGGCTGGAGGCTTTGGGATGTGGCACATCAGTCCTCGACTCAACTATGGCAACCTGGATCGTGCGATTGCGGACTATGAAGGTTGGGATGTCGCCAATGCCGATGTGGAATTGGAAAACAAATTGGGTGGAGGATGGATGACAGGGATGGAACTGGCCTTTCATGTCAACCGGCAATTTTCCATTACTACTGAGGTGGAGTATTTGTCAGGATCCTCAGCCATGCCACTTAGAGGAGATTACCAAGGAGGCACTGCTGGTGGGCAGATTGAGAACAAACCACTAGATTATGCAGATGCCCATGTGATGCTACAAGGGTGGGAGATTTCTATTGGAGTGGTGATCAATAACCGCTAGGACTAGACTGCTTGTCCGACCATTTTTTCTTGGATGTAATCTCGCACTCTCTCCATCAACCACATAGGAGTAGATGTCGCGCCACAGATTCCTATAGAATCACCTGCTTTGATCCAATCGAGATCGAGTTCCTCTTCGCTACCGATGAAGTAACTTCTTTCGTTGAAGTTTTTGCACACACCATATAATGCACGTCCATTGGAGCTTTTCTTTCCACTGACGAAGATGATGACGTTATGTTTCTGTGAGAACTTCTCCATGCTAGGTTCGCGGTTGGACACTTGACGACAAATGCTGTCGTTGGCTTTGAAGTCAGTCACATCAAAAGTCCCTTTGGCTTTTTCGATGCGCTCCTCGATCATGGCTTTGAGTCGGTAGAATCCTTTGGTGCTTTTAGTGGTTTGGCTGTAGAGTGTCACGGGACGAGAAAAGTCAATTTGCTCCAAATCTTCGTCTTCCATCACGATGATGGCTTTTTCTTGGGTTTGACCCGTAAGGCCAATTACCTCTGCATGGCCAGGTTTGCCATAGATCACAATTTGTCCATCTTGCTCTTCCATTTGGTCAAAGGAGCCTTTGACACGGTTTTGGAGTTTGAGGACTACTGGGCAAGAAGCATCTATGAGTTCGATGTTGTTTTCGACAGCCAGTTTGTAGGTTTCTGGAGGCTCTCCGTGTGCACGAATCAAGACTTTACAATCCCTGAGTTCTTTCATTTCCTCACGGTCGATGATCTTGAGACCTTTGGCAGCCAAGCGATCGACTTCCATGTGGTTGTGCACAATGTCACCTAAACAGTAGAGCGAACCACTGTCATTGAGCTCGTCCTCAGCCATCTCGATGGCGTACTCCACTCCAAAACAATATCCCGAATTGCTGTCTATTTCTATTTTCATGGCGCGATTCCTATGTCAAGTTGCAAAATTATAACAAATATCTCCTGATGATCTCTATCCCCAATGCAATTATTCAGCTAAGGTAGTGATTTGACGTGGCTTTACTTTTTTGATAGTATTCCCGTAAGCCGTGGTTTCAATTTCCCCTACATCCTCAGCATTCTGCTCCCAGCCAGTTGTACGATGTGCTCTACTTGCTCTTTGAAGAACATGTGGGTGGTGTCTACCACAATCGCGTCTTCTGGTTTGATCAGGGGGCTTTCGGCTCTGGTCGTGTCGATCAGATCTCGTTTTTTAAGGTTGGCTTTGACATCATCTAGATCGACCAGTTCGTTCTTGTCAAAAAGCTCCTTTTGCCTGCGCTCAGCACGCACATCGAAATCTGCCGTCATAAATATCTTGAGGTCTGCTGTAGGGAACACCACGCTACCAATGTCTCTTCCATCCATCACAATGCCTTTGCTCTTGCCCATCTTTTTTTGCAAGCTCACCATGGCTTCTCGTACAGCCTTGATGGTGCTGACCTGACTCACATTGTCTGAGATTCTCATTTCTCTGATTTCCTTCTCTACATTGAGGCCATTGAGGAAAGTCTCGTTTTGACCTGTGGTCTCATGGCGATGAAAGGTGATGTCAATCTCGGAAAGTGCTCTGGCTACCGACTTAGGGTTGTCCATATCCACATAGTGCTCAAGAAAGTAGAGGGTCACAGAGCGATACATCGCACCAGAGTCCACATACTTGTACTTGAGTAGTGCGGCTACTTGTTTGGCAGTCGAACTCTTGCCGCAGGCTGAGTATCCGTCGATGGCGATGACTATTTTTTTCATGGGCAACAGATGTTTATTGAGGACTTGATACGATCAGCAATCTTTGACTGGACATGGTATGGGTTTGCCAGGTTTGATTTTTCGTGCTTTCCGCTCCTGTGGATATTGAGACGATTTGCATGAACCAAAGCTCAAAAGAGCCATGAGTATAAATAGTGAGAAAAGACGACCTGTATATTTCAAATCAATAATTTTAGTGGGCAAAACAAATATACCTATTATATTGGTATGACAAACATAGGATTTGATCCTTGAATTGCATTCCCAATACAAGTCATTTCTAAGACAATCAATAACTCTCTGAGTGGCAAATACTTTTGATTCAGTCGTCTTTTTCAACCCTGTTTTTTTGTTCTGACATCACCTGATTGTATGAGGGTAAGAATTTATTCTACAAGAGAAAAATCTAGTAGAACACTGTAGGTCGTATATCACCCAAACAATAAACTAAAACTATTATGGAAAAGTCCAATCAAGTAAAATGGCCTGAAATCCTCAGTTTGGCAGCACTCAATGTCGCACTGGTGATCAGCTGGATTGCTTATCATGAATACCAACCCATCCTTTTAGAAAATTTTAGCTTTACGGATTTGTCTTCTTTTTTGGTAATATCCAAAGCAATTATTCTAGTGATTATCCCTCCTATGGCTGGCCTCACAGCGGATTATCTTTTGAGAAAAAACGGCAAATTTTTCGTCATCTTCACCGTAGGCATCGGAGCGACGGCCATGATTTTTATGGTGGTGGCGTCTATCATCGGTGCAGGCCCAGCCAATGACCTAAAAGTATTCTTGCCATACATGATTTTGCTATGGTTGATCTCTATGAATCTATTCGTGAGTCCGGCTTACTCTATGATTGAGGCCTTTGCTCCTGCCAAAAAGCTCCCTGTCGTCGTGGGATTCTTGTTTTTGGTGACCGAGCTGATTTATGCCTTAGAACCAGTGGTTGTTTCGTTAGTTCGATTTTTTGGTGATACCCTGACCTTTATTGTTGGGGGCGTGTTGATCTCTGTGAGTGGCTTCTTCTTTCACAAGATCTGTTCGGCCAATGTGATGTCATTTAGAAAAGACAATGCTAATGCGACCAAGAAAAAAACCAGTGTGTCTGCCTATGTTGCCATCATCGGAGTTGGGTTTTTCTTGGGAGCAGGCAAGGCAGTGCTTGTAGAATACTTCCCAGGATTCATAGCTATCAATTTCCCTAATCATGAACAATTGGCCGCTTACTTTTCATTGGGTCTGCTCGCCTTCTCCGCAATCTTTGCCTTCTTGATCAGTAACAAGGTTTCACAGATGGACATCAAAAAAGTAATCGTTATGAGCTTCTTGCTATTCGTAGTTGGGGCTCTGGGTATTCTCTTTTCACCAAGTCTATATTTCACCCTATTTGCAGGAGTGGTAGTAGCTGCTGGCTTTGGGTTGATCAACTTGGTGGGGATACCCTTTGCGATAGCCAACTTATCAGCCAGACACATCACCTATGGTATTGGGATTTTTATTGGAGCATCCGAACTACTAACAGGGATTTTTGAAATTGTATTGAACTAATCGAAATAGAGAACAATGATGTTGGAAGGTGAGGTGTAGTGACATCTCACCTTTTTTATCTACATGGGTTTATTATAGTTTCTATAAAGACGGATTTTGTTAACTTCGGGCGCAAAACAGCCAAGCTAATCTCATGATGCAAAAAATATTATTCCTCCTTGCCTTAGGGTTTATTCTCAGTACTTGTGGACAAGAAAAGACCACCAATTTTGATAGTCCCAAGAGTCTTTTTGTCGATTACATTTCTGGGTACACAACCGAAGTAATCAGCACTAGCTCGGATATCAAAGTCAAACTCTCTAAGAGTATTGAAGGAAAGGCAGCAGGAGCTGAAGAAGTAGGTGGTTTGTTCAAGTTCAAGCCCGAAATCCAAGGCAGTACCTCATGGGAAGACGACCGAACCATCGTATTTCATCCTGCCCAAAAACTAGCTCCTGGTACAGAGTACCAAGTAATCTTCAAAATCGGTGAGTTGGTAGAGACACCTGCTGACCAAAAAGTGTTCAAGTTTTCTTTCAAAACCTTGATCCAAAACTATCAAGTGGAGCTGAAAGGACTTTCTCTCTATGATGTCAAGGACTTGACGAAAGTTAAACTGACGGGTGTGTTGCAAACTGCGGATTTGGCAGACTATTCTGTCGTCGAAAAAATCATCACTGCAACACAGTCGGGCAAAGCCTTGGACATTCTTTGGACGCATGATGAAGTCAAAAAAACCCACAATTTCAGCATAGAAAAGGTAGCTCGTACCGAAAAGGAATCTGAAGTAAAGGTGAGTTGGACAGGAAAGCCCATAGAGGTGGATTACTCTGATGATGAGATTTATACGATCCCGTCACTGAATGATTACAAAATCACGAATGTTTATGTCAACCGTGGTTCGGACAATTTTATTTCAGTAGTTTTTTCTGATCCACTCAAAACCAAGCAAAACCTAAATGGATTCATCACCCTCAACGAAAATGAACCTCGATATGTCATTGATCAAAACGTATTGAAGGTTTATCCAACAGCAGAGTTGTCTGGTGAGGTCGAGTTGAAGATATTCAAAGAGATCAAAAACATGGCTGGTCATAGCCTGAAAGAGGACTATGTTACCACCTTTAGCATTACACAATCTAAACCTGATGTAAGGATTGTTGCCAATTCTGGAGTGATCATTCCTAATTCGGATGGGTTGATCATGCCTTTCGAAGCAGTAGGGCTAAAGGCCGTGGATGTGACCATCATCCGCATTTTCAATGACAATGTGTTTCAGTACCTGCAGGTCAATGATTTGGGCTACTCGGATGAATTGAGCAGAGTGGGTCGTCCAGTGATGAAAAAGACCATCAATCTGATGAGTGCTGGTGTCACGGATCTCAATACTTGGAATCGTTTTACTTTGGATTTGGCGGATGTATTCAAGATAGATCCAGGGGCAATCTATGAAGTGCAAATGGGCTTTCGTCCGCAGCATTCTATCTACTTCTGCGATAAAGGGGAGGCAAATCAAGATCTGTCTTTTGAAGACGAAAGTTGGGAGGACCTAGAAGAAGGTAGCAATTGGGATTATTATGACTACTACTATGACGACAGTTACGATTGGAGACAAAGAGAAAACCCATGTCATGCTTCTTACTACATGTACAGAGACAAGGTCAAAAAAATGCTCTTTGCATCCAATTTAGGATTGATGGCCAAAAGAGCCGACGAAGGAGATTTGCATATTTTTGTCAGTGATTTGTTGACCACCAAGGCTTTGGGAGATATCAGTTTTGCAGTCTATGATTACCAGCATCAAATCGTAGGGTCTGGAATCTCAAACAGCAAGGGAGAAGCAAAAGTCAAAATAGATGGCAAGCCCTTTGTGCTCATCGCCAAGCAAGGCAATCAATTTGCCTACCTCAAACTCAACGATGCTTCCTCACTTTCTCTCAGCAATTTCAATGTAGCAGGTCAGGAAGTCCAAAAGGGAATCAAAGGGTTCATCTATGGCGAACGTGGCGTGTGGAGACCTGGTGATGACATTCATTTGTCCTTTATTCTAGAGGACCAACAAAAACGTTTGCCAGCAGGCTACCCAGTGGTGATGGAATTGAAAAACCCAATGGGTCAAGTCGTGAAAAAAATGGTCAAAAAAGGATCTGCGGAGGGATTGTTCAACTTCACAGTCAGCACAGCGCCTGAAGATCCAACAGGACATTGGCAGGCGGTGATTTCTGCAGGTGGCGTGAAGTTCAGCAAAGACCTTCGCATAGAAACAGTCAAACCCAATCGACTGAAAATTGATTTAGATTTTCACAAAGATCGTCTCTCGGCAGAGGATGAAAACATGGTCGGTGACCTCAATGTGAAATGGCTCCATGGAGCAGTTGCCAAAGGACTGAAAGCGGAGTTTGACATGAGCTTGACTCCTATCAAAACGGTCTTTGACAAATATCCTAATTATAGCTTTGATGACAATTCAAAGTATTTTTATGCAGGTCAGGAGGAAGTGTTTTCTGGGACGCTGGATCAAAATGGCCATGCTTCTGTCAACGTGAACGTAGGCACCAATGAGAATGCCCCTGGGGCATTGCGTGCGGTGTTTACAGGCAAGGTATATGAAGAAGGAGGTAATTTTAGCATCGACAAAATTTCTATTCCCTACTATCCTTATATCTCATTTGTAGGAATTCAGATACCCGAGGGAGACAAACGTGGGATGCTGCTGACTGACAAGGATCAGCCTATTCAGATAGCTACCGTGGATGCCCAAGGCAATCCGATTTCACGAGACGGATTGGAACTTGAACTTTACAAACTAGAGTGGAAATGGTGGTGGGATCAAAGTTCCAACCAAGTAAGTAACTACATCAACCGAGATTACCAAAGTCCCATCCAGTCTGCAACACTGGATAGCAGAAGTGGCAAGGCATCTTGGGACTTGAGAATCAACTATCCAGAATGGGGGCGATATTTTATCCGTGTGACAGATCCGATTTCAGGGCATAGCTCAGGCAAAATTGTCTTCATCGACTGGCCAGGTTGGGCTGGTAAGGGCAAACGTGGTGACAGTGGTGGTGTCAGCATGCTGAACTTCGAGTTGGAGAAAGAAGAATACAAAGTCGGAGACAAAATCAAAATCAACATCCCAAGTAGCAAGGGATCGAAAATCATCACCAGTTTGGAAACAGGGGATAGAATCATCCAATCGTTTTGGATAGATACAGAGGATGAGTCTACGACAATTGAGTTTGAAGCGACGGCAGACATGGCGCCAAATGTCTATGCGAATATTTCGATGATTCAGCCGCATGGTCAGACAGTCAATGACCTGCCAATTCGTATGTATGGTGTACAATCCATCAAGGTAGTCGATCCAAATACGACACTGTATCCTGAGATCAAAATGCCACAGGAACTATCCCCCGAGCAGGAGTTCACCGTCACGGTCAAAGAAAAATCAGGCAGAAAAATGGCTTATACTTTGGCGATGGTAGAGGACGGCCTATTGGATCTGACGAAATACAAAACCCCATCTCCTTGGTCTAGCTTTTATGCCAAAGAATCTCTCGGGATCAAAACATGGGATGTTTATGACGATGTGATTGGTGCCTATGGTGGCAAGATTGAAAGACTCCTTGCGATCGGTGGAGATGCCGAATTAGAAGCAGACGGCAAGAAGAACCAAACTGCTAACCGTTTCAAACCTGTCGTGAAATACATGGGTCCGTTTGTCTTGGAGACTGGCAAGACTGCCACACATACGATCAAAATGCCACAATACGTCGGTAGTGTACGGACTATGGTCGTGGCTGCATACGAAGGGGCTTATGGTTCTGCGGAGGTTACCACGCCCGTAAGGCAACCCGTGATGGTCGTGGCGACTTTGCCTAGAGTCGTAGGGCCTGATGAGGAGATCAGTATTCCCGTGACGGTTTTTGTCAATGATGACAAAGTCAAATCGGTCAATGTCAGCGTCAGCAGTGAATCAGGATTGAAACTGGTAGGTAGTGCGACACAGACAGTCGCATTTGACAAGACGGGAGAGAAGGTGGTGTATTTCAAGGCAAAAGCTGGAAGACAATTGGGAATTGCCAAAGTCAAAGTAGAAGCCAAATCTGGTAAGCATGTAGCCCAGTACGATGTGGAGATGAACCTCAGAGCTCCCAATCCGATGATGACGGATGTCAGTGACAAATTTCTATCCGCAGGAGAAAATTGGCAAGCCAACTATGCTCCGCTAGGAATGATAGGCACCAACACTGCAAGTCTGGAAATATCAAGCCTGCCTCCGCTCAATCTAGAGCAGCGCATGCAGTATTTGATTCAGTATCCTCATGGCTGCATAGAGCAGACGGTTTCGTCAGTGTTTGCGCAGCTCTATTTGGGTGACTTGACTGCAGTGAGTTCGCAAGACAAAACCAGAATAGAAGGAAACATCACGGCGGCCATACAGAGACTGCGAACCTTCCAGACCAACAACGGAGGTTTTACTTACTGGCCAGGTCAAGTGGAGGAAAGTGACTGGGGTACCAACTATGCTGGACATTTCTTGGTGGAGGCCAAAAATGCTGGATACGCCGTGCCAGAGGGAATGTTGAGTGCCTGGATCAAATATCAGAAGCGCCAAGCCAATGATTGGTCTAAGGGCAACCGTCGCAGAAGTGATTTGGTGCAAGCCTACCGAGTGTATGGTTTGGCACTAGCTGGAGAGAAAAATGTTGGTGCCATGAATCGTCTCAAAGAAACTGAGCAGCTGTCTAGTACAGCCAAATGGAGACTCGCATTGGCGTATGCCATCGCAGGTTACCCAGATGTCGCCAATCAGTTGGTGACGGACTTGAGCACTACAGTCGAGGATTACAACGAACAATCCTATACATACGGGTCAGCCAGCAGAGACGAAGCGATGATTTTGGAGACTTTGTCTTATTTGGATCGCAAGGAAGATGCCTTCCCAGTCTTAGAAAGAATCGCCAAACGAATGGGAGACAAAAACTACTGGATGAGTACCCAGAGTACCGCTTTTTGTTTGATAGGAGTCAAAGCATATACGAAAGACATAGGTGTCAACAGTGTAAAGTTTGAAGTGAAGGAAGGAAGCTCCAATGTGGACATCAACACAGGTCGATACCTCACTACAGTTTCGCTCCAGTCCAAAGACAAGGCAGTTCCCCTGTCAGTGAGCAACAAGGGTAACTCACCGATTTACGTCCGATTGATTCGCAATGGCATTCCGCTGGAGGGAGCAGAAAAAGCAGCTGCTCGAAACATCGCTTTCACGGTGAGATATGTGGATGACAAGGGCAAGGAATTGACCACAGATCAGATCAAGCAAAACACGAACTTCTCAGCCATCATGACGGTACAAAATACTGGTGTCAATGGTGACTATGAGGAGTTGGCGTTGACACATATTTTCCCATCAGGCTGGGAGATTCTCAACGACAGATTGAATGGTGATTCTCCGACATCTTCTTATGATGTACCGGAATATGCAGATATACGAGATGACCGTGTCATGATCTATTTTGATCTCAAGGCCCATCAAAAGAAGTCCTTTGAGGTCAAATTGAACTCTGCCTACCGAGGCAACTATTACATGCCAGCGGTGATAGTGGAGGCGATGTACGATCATAATATCTATGCCAACACTGCAGGCAAATGGATCAAAGTTGAATAGCATAAAGCATTTCATATCAAAGAGATCAAGACGCCAAAGGATACTGATTGCAGTGCCTTTGGTGTCTTTGTTTTTATTCCTACTGATACCGCTGCCTGATCCGATATTTGATGTGGGTTATGCGACCACTTTGGAGACACGAGAGGGCAGGTTGCTAGGAGCTATGATTGCGGAGGATGGACAGTGGCGTTTCCCTGCCCAAGACAGTGTGCCGTACAAGTTTGAGGTGGGTATCAAGCTTTTCGAAGACGAGTATTTTGATCAGCACTTTGGTATCAATCCTGTTTCTACTGTCAAGGCTTTGTTGTCCAACATCCAAGCAGGCGAAATCAAAAGAGGAGGTAGTACACTCAGCATGCAAGTGATCCGCATGGCGAGAAACAACCCAAGCCGGACTATTTTAGAGAAATGCCTTGAGATGTTGATGGCACTGAAGCTGGAGTTGTTTTACTCCAAACAAGAAATCCTAGCACTCTATGCTTCGCATGCTCCATTTGGCGGCAATGTCGTAGGCTTGGATGCTGCGGCGTGGCGTTACTACGGTCGGTCGTCCAGTCAATTGTCTTGGGGCGAGGCGACAGCTTTGGCAGTATTGCCCAATAGTCCAGCATTGATTTTCCCTGGCAAGAATGAGAATTTCTTGGAGGAAAAAAGGAACAGATTGCTGCGCAAATTGCTAGACAGAGCAGTAATAGATTCGCTGACTTATCGACTGGCGATTGAGGAGGAATTGCCGGGACGACCCAAAGACCTTCCCCGATTGGCTCCCCACCTATTGACCCGAGCCAACAAGGATGGCAAAAGACAACAGAGAATAGTGACAACCTTAGACCCACGACTGCAAAGCTTGGTAAGTCAGCGAGCCAACGACCATATCCAAGAATGGAAACACAACCATATCCACAATGCGGCAGTACTGGTGGTCGAGATAGAGACGGGTGAGGTCAAAGCCTATATCGGCAATGTAGCATCTGGTGCACTGCACGGTGAGGAGGTCGATGTGATACCAGCTTTGCGAAGTACGGGCAGCTTGCTCAAACCATTTTTGTATGCGGCTGCCATTGACGAAGGGTTGATAGCTCCCCAGCAGTTGCTCAAGGATTTTCCTTTGATTCACAAAGGCTTTGCTCCCCAAAATTTTGACAGGAAATACAGAGGGGCTGTGGCTGCCGACGAAGCTTTGAGACGCTCGCTCAACTTGCCGTTTGTGAATTTGCTCATAGATTATGGATACGAGAGATTTCATCAACAGCTGCGAAACATGGGAATGAAAAACCTGAGGTATTCTGCTGATCACTACGGTCTTTCGATCATTTTGGGAGGCTCAGAGTCGTCATTGTGGGAAATGACCAATATGTACTCAAATATGTACAGAAGTTATAATAATGGAATAAAGCGCTCTATTACAGCATCTTACAACCCGTCTGATTATGCTCAGTTGGTTTATTCCATTGATCAAGTGCCTGCGGGAGATTTGGGAGTGATGGGTCAGCCGATGAGTATTGCGGCGAGTTGGGCTACCCTTAGTGCGATGACTGGACTGACCAGACCAGAGGAATATGAAGAATGGGAGCAGATCAGTGGCTCAGAAAATGTGGCATGGAAGACAGGTACGAGCTATGGGTTTCGGGATGCCTGGGCCATCGGGATCAATGGGAAGTATGCCGTCGGTGTGTGGGTGGGCAATGCGGATGGTGAAGGTCGTCCTGCCCTCGTCGGGGTACGTGCAGCTGCGCCCTTGATGTTCTCTGTCTTTTCGTTCCTAGATGGAAAATTGGATTTGCCTGTTCCTACCGCCGAAACCATTTCTGAAAGTATTTGTATCCAAAGTGGCCAAAGAGCCAATCCACATTGTGTGCAAGTGGAGGCTCGCACGGTACCAGCGACAGTTGCACGTGCCCCAGTCTGTGAATACCATCAGCTGTTGCACCTAGACAGTACAGAGAGATACCAAGTCAACAGTAGCTGCTATCCAGTACAGGCTATGAAGCACCAGAGTTGGTTTGTACTCCCTCCAGTACAGGCATGGTACTATCGTCAGTATCATTCGGATTATGACGAGGCACCTGAATTTTTGCAAGCCTGTGATGAACAAGATTCCAAAGAGGTGATGACCTTCATCTACCCCAAGAATCGGAGTAAGATTTTCATCCCAAATGAAGTCGAAGGCAAGCGTGGCAAAGCAATTTTTGAGCTGGCACATCGGGACAATCAGCAAAAGGTGTTTTGGCACTTGGATGGAGAATACCTGGGTCAGACCACTTCACCTCATCAGATGGGAATCACTACCGGAGCAGGTGAGCATCTTCTTTATCTCCTAGATGGAGAAGGACATTCGCAGGAATTAATATTTACGGTCGTCAACAATTAAATAGAAGAAAACAAAGATTGTTTTTACCTTAGGGTCTGATGAAGCGACCTGTCCGTATCTTATCCATTATTTTCTTTATCATAGTCATCTTTACCGTGTTGTTGGAGGTACTAGCCAAGATCGTATTTCATGATCGTATCTCTCATGAGATAGAGCGTATCATTGATGAGACTTTAGAGTCTGAACTGACTTTTTCGGATGTCAACATTTCCACGATTCGCAATTTCCCAACCGCAACTATTATTATTGATTCGGTACTTATACGAGAGCAAGGGTATGACATCTTGCGGGCTGACAAGATTCTTCTGCGTATGAACCCTTTTGATCTGCTCAAGGATGATTTTATTTTCAATACAGTAGAAATTATTGGGGCAAAGTTTCAGGCTCCCGTTGATTCAACAGGGCAAAAATTCATGATTAAGGGTAAAGCCAAACCAGACAAAGCCAGCAGAACTTTACATGTTCATGTCCCAAACATTTTGATTCGTGATGCTGAAATATCCATTTACAATGATTTCAAAAAAAACAGAATCAAAATATCTGTAAGTCGAGGTGTGTTCAAGATGATTTCATCCAACGATTTGATTTCTTTTGAAGGAAATGCCAAAGCGGTATTGGATACTATGATCAACAAGGGGAGTCTGGTAGCAACGGATGTGAAGATAGCTGCTCAAGACGCCTCTTTTAGGTTTGGGCAGGTGGATCAACGAAACCTATTTGATGGGATACTCAAAATAGAAGATGCGCATGTCAAGGTAACCGGTGTATTGAAACCCACAGGTAATGGCAACATCATGGATATCACGCTAGAGGGAGATGAGTCTGATTTAAACAACTACCTGACTATCTTACCTCAACTCAAGCAAGTTAAACTAGTACAAATTAATCCCGATGCACGGTTGAGTTTTAAAATGAAGGTAGCAGGATATGTGAATCCAATTAATTATCCATTTATTGATGTGAGTTTTGATCTATCCAATGCTGCTTTTGAGCGTGAAGGATCAAGGTACAAAGTGCATAATGTTAATCTTAAAGGGAGCTATTCCAATGGCTCAGATAAATCGCCAGAAAGTAGCTCACTAGTGATCGAATCAGGAACGGCACGTATCGATAGTAGTTTTGTAGTGTTGCATGGTAGCTATACTAATTTTGCAGACCCATACATTGATTTGGATTTGGAATCAAATCTAGATTTGACCGAGTTGGATGAACTCCTTGATTTGCCTTATTTTGAGCATCTAAAGGGTAAAGTGAAAGTGAAGTTAGCCTTGGAGGGCAAGCTATCGGATCATGCTAAGCTTGGTCAGATAGAGAACAGGAGATTTAATGGAAGAATTGAGTTTATGGGTGTGACAGGCACTTTAGACTCGCTAGGTATTAAACTATCGAATCTTAATGGCTGGATTGATATCAAAAATGAAAATATACAGTTTAGCAAGATCAGTGGAAATCTCAATCAGTCGCTGTTTACCTTCAGTGGATCGGTACTCAACTTTGTACCACTGATAGACTCATCTAGTAGTAAGAGAACAGTTGCTGAACTGAAGATAGATCTTCAAGAATTTTCGATCCCTAAGAGCACAAAGAAAAATGGGACACAGACCAGTCATGATTATACGTTTGATTATTCCTTTTTCCCCAAAAAGTTAGATTTGGTTTTAAACTTCAAATCTCACAAAATTGGGATTGGGGATATTCATATCGAAAAAGTAAAAATGGGTGCTCACTTGAATCGGGATTCTGTTTTGCTCAAGTCGATTGAGTTTTATTTTGAGAATGGGAAAATTATGGCAGAAGGAAAAAGTAGATTCAAAGAAGGGAAGGGCGTCGAAAATGTATTGGATTTGGACATAGATTTCAAATACATGAATGTCAATGACCTGATAAATAAATTGACAAAAAATTCGACTTCAAAAAACAGGATGAGTATGCCTGATAACTTGATCGTACATACAAAGATCAAAGTAGACCAATTGGATTTTGACCACAATACATTTACCAATGTTGATGTACTCGGTAGGTATGCATATGATACGATCCAGCTCAAAAGAGCAAATTTGGATTTTGCTCTCGGACAAATCAAATCTCATGCTCAGATAGTCGCAATCAACACGCTGCCCGATATAGTAGGAGATGTTGCAGTGACACTTGTGGATTGCGAGATAGATTCATTGAAGGCTTTCTACAGATCTTTTATCATGCACAGTGATAGTAGCAGGTCAAAAGGTAGAAAAAAAGAAAAGGCCTCTCCTTATTTCTTGCGAGACATCAATCTACACGTAAACTCACCGAGTATTAGTCATCATCAGCTCAAACTGGAAGACTTTGATGCGAGGCTGGTATTGAATGACAAAAACCTAGACTTGACAGAGGCCAGCTTCAAAATTTTTGATGGACAATTGAACCTTAGTGCCTTGATCGAGCGCAATGATAGCCTCAATGTAAATACGATTGTCTATCTGACCGCAAGAAATGTGAGCGCAGGAGATGTAGCAGATGCTCTGCCCGAAGAGAACCAAAAACTTCTCAATAGCAAAAATCTACAAGGTAGTGTCAATATTGATGGGATGCTACTACTCACCTATGATCAAAATCTGATTCATCAAGACAAAGACTTTTTGGGAAAGATCAAGATTGAATTTAATGAGGGCAAACTTATACAGTTCAAGCCTGTGACCGAGCCTCTCAAGTTTTTGAATGATAAGGTGACAGATACCATCTATGTCACCAACAAGGATTTCAGTATATTGTTTCATAATGATGAAGTCATTGTACCTAAGACCATTTTTTCATCAAATATTACAGATATTGAATTTTTGGGATATCATAACAAAGAGATCAGTTTTGGGTTTGATCTCAAAGTCAGTATTAGTGACTTTTTGTTTAAATCGCAGAAGAAAAAACGGGCAGCTGTAGATGATAAAAAGGCAACTGTAAGAGGGATCAATTACTATTTAAGTGCTCGGACGGTGAACGATGAGATGGAAATCAAATCGCTCAAACGCAAGGAATACGACTGGCAATACAAGCTACTGCATGAGCGCTATCGTCAAGTTAATTTTATGATGGATCAACGGCTAGACTCTGCAGGACATAGTTCTTCTGTCAATACAGCGCCATGACCATATTCAATAGGCTCTCAGGATTGTCAATGCACATGGTTATAAATCCCTAGGTACTTCGTCTTCTTTGAGCACCTTGCCATTGGACGTCACAGCTGATACACTAAAAAATCCCAACACCACGGTCTCGGAGTTTTCATTGGCAGGTTGGATATTGCCATAGACATTGCTCAACGGCCCTGCGAATAGGGCTCCAAATCCACCTGGTATATTGGTTTGGCTCAGTACCAAATTGAGGTATTCGAATGTCTCGTTGGTGATGGAGTGTATTTCAACATACAACGAGTCTCCATCACTGTATGGTGATTGAATATCATCATCTTCATTATCAAATGGATTGACAGCATCTCTGATGGGTTGAATGAAAATCAAGTCATCGATGGCACTGCCTGCACTAAATCCTGCATCATAGGCAATGTTGAGCTGTTCTGGTTTGCTTAGGTACTCCCCATTTTTGAAAGCTTTGATCCAATAAGTGTCCCCTACTCCTAGCAGATCTTTGGACCAAAACTCTCCTAGAAATAAAGTTTCATTCTGACCAAAGGCATCAAATTCTTCATATCTGAAGGTAACACTATCTACTGTAGGTACTCTGTTCATATGAGAGTAGGATACAAAAGTCTCACCATAAGCAGTGACGGTCAACGTGAAATCATCACCTACTGTCCCAAATCCAGTCGGGGTAGTATAGACCCCTTCACCCTGATGGGTAAATACGACTTGCGTATTGCCAGTACCATAGGTCACATTGACCGTGGCATCTGTCACTCCGACTATTCGAGTTTCATCAAAGTAAGGCTGGGTCTGAGAAATCACGATTTTCTGCTCAGATGCTTGATTGTTGATGAAGGCATCTACAACCAACAATGGCTCCTTGTCTTCCAACGTTGGGTAAATCTGGTCGTCACAAGAGATCAGACCCAAAGAGAAAATGAGGAGGCTATATATGATATTATTTTTCATGAATTTAGAATCTGAAGTTGTAGGAAATAGAAGGTATATAGTTGCCAATGATTGAGACCTGACGAGCCTCAGTCTGGGCAAGTTGTCCACTAGATGTTTCGGCATCCTCTTGCGTAAAGTAGATAGAGAATGGATTTCTACGAGAATAGACATTGTAGACAGAGATGACCAATTCGCTGT
The DNA here is from genome assembly GCF_025502585.1 of Reichenbachiella agarivorans. NCBI lineage: Bacteria > Pseudomonadati > Bacteroidota > Cytophagia > Cytophagales > Reichenbachiellaceae > Reichenbachiella > Reichenbachiella agarivorans. The sequence continues at coordinate 1,443,011 of NZ_CP106679.1, forward strand.
GATACCTTTTGTTTGGCACCAATTTGCCCAGCTCTATTGTAGTTGCTAGATCAAGACGGTGGTAGTTGGGGATTCGGATGTTGTTTCGTTCATTGTCATTGTTGTGAGGTACGACAAATGAATCTTGAATAACATACTTAGAGTTAGGATAGGTAGTTGGGGTTCCTGAGATGAAAGTGAAATTACCTGAGAAAGTAATTCTTTCGTTGAGGTCAAAGAATGCTGCTACCTTAAAATTGTGTCGCTGATCATATCTAGTAGGGTACCAATTGTCATTGTTGATACCATCGACTTGCAACTCTGTTTTGGCTAGGGTATAACTGACCCATCCTGAGACTCTGCCTGTGTTCTTTTTGACCATTAGTTCCAACCCATAGGCTCTTCCTTTTCCACTCAAGAGATCACCTTCGATGTATTCGTTGATCAAAAGGTCAGCGCCATCGATGTAATCTAGTTGGTTGAATGTCTTGCGGTAATAGGTTTCTGCCGAGACCTCTACATTGTTTTGTGGACCAAAATTCCTGAACCATCCAATTGCCACTTGATGACCGATTTGAGGTTTGATGTTGTTGCTACTAGGTGTCCAAACATCTAAGGGATTGGACGCAGTGGTATTGGATATTAAATGAACATATTGAGTGGTTTTGTTATAACTGGCCTTGATGCTATTTTTTTTATCAATCTCATATTTGGCCGATAGACGAGGCTCCCAGTTGTTGTAATTCTGGATCAGATCACCTTTTTCATGATAGGAGGTACTCAGTGTATCTCTGCGAGTACCTGGTTCGGCATCTGCATATTCATAGGATGTACCAGGGCCAATCAGCGAAAAGTTGGAAAATCTTACGCCATATTCGACTTGGAGGGCATTGCCAATCTTTTGGTTATTGGATAGATAAAGAGCAGATTCTATCGCAAATTTTTTGTCCAAACTGATATCAATTACTTCTCCATCACTGGAGACTTTGGCAGAGGCGGGTTTGAACTCCTGCAAAGCGACATCTCCCCCGAATGCCAATTCATTGTTAGGATTGATGAAGAAAGTAAACTCTGGCTTGAAGTCATAAGTCTTGATTCTTGAATTCCAGTCAAACTGATCATTTTCGTCTTCGCCAAACGCCAACACATAATCATAGTCACTAAAGAAAGTAGTGAAGTTAGAGAAGAGACGCTTACCAAAAATGTGATTCCATCGTACCGTTGCAGTCTTATTTCCCCAGCTGAAACCTTGCTGCTTGTCAAACATAAAATTGTCTCGACCTAGGTATCCAGAAGCAAAGACACGGTTGTTTTCGTTGATATTGTAGTTGGCTTTGGCCGTGATATCGTAGAAGTTGAGTGCGGCACCACCATCCAGCACATCTGTAAAAGGTCTCGCCAAAACATCAATGTAGGATCTTCTCGCCGCAACGATGAACGAAGCTTTGTCCTTCACAATCGGGCCTTCTAGAGCCAATCGGCTAAATATGGTACCTATTCCTCCCTGACCTTCAAATTTTTTGTTGTTTCCTTCTTTCATTCGGATATCCAGTACAGAAGAGATTCTGCCTCCATAGCGCGCAGGAATACCTCCTTTGATCAGGTTTACATCTTTGACAGCATCTGGATTGAATACGGAGAAAAAGCCCAGCAAATGAGAAGAATTGTAGACGGGTGCTTCGTCCAGCAGTACCATATTTTGTCCCACACTACCACCACGTACATTGAATCCTGAGGCTCCTTCTCCTACAGTCGACACACCGGGCACGAGTTGCAAACTACGGATCACGTCAGCCTCTCCCATGAACGAGGGGATTTTGGTGATCGTTTGTATATCCAACTTGTTGCTACTCATTTGCATGCCAGATACATTGGCATCTGCCTCTGCATTGATCACGACTTCTTCTAGCTGTTCGCCACCAGAGGTGAGCTCCACATCCACGCGCTGATCTCCTTGGGTCAGATCTACTTGCTGCGTAGTGACATCATAGCCGATGTAGCGCATTTCGATCTCATACTTTTGGGCTGGTAGCGTCAGGGAGTAAAAGCCGTACACATTGGTGACGACTCCTTTGGAGGTACCTTTGACCAACACTGTGGCACCAATCAGTGTTTCGCCGTTGCTGGCGTCACGCACATAGCCACTGATGGCATATTCTTGAGCATACGTGAGCAAAGACCATGCAGTGAGCAGGGGAATCAGTAATAGTTTTTTCATTCTATAGGTAGAATTAGATTGATAGTCTTGAGTTTTATTGAATAGTACTTTGGTCAGTTGTTCTTGACGAGGTAGATCAAGGGCTGTTTCATGATATGCTTTACTTCGCAAAGATGCATTTTGTTGCTCATTGGTTGCATTTTTTTTGTTAAAACCTGCGTTCAATTTATAAGCTAGGCTCCTGTGCTACCATTGGGCAAAATAAAATCACCTTTGATAAAAAACACAAAAAGGCCCTCGAAGGGGTGTTCAAAATCGAATTCAGGTTTACAGTCACTTTTTGACTGTATCGATAGGTTTCTGCTTAGAGCTCCCTTGGTATCCAATTTGCGGATGCTAAATTATGATAGGATGAATGAAATTGTAGGAAAATAACGTTAGATTAGAATGGTGTAGCACATAGTCACTTGACTTACTTTTGCAGCTTCAACCTGAATTTTGATTTTAGATCGAGAAGAATGACCCAACAATTAGAACATGCGGAGATGCTCTCCATGGAAGAATTTGGAATTTTGTGTTTTACCAATTCCTATTACCTAGATGATGAGCTGAACAACAAGATACAAGTGGTTCTGACATCTAAGCCAACCTATTTTTGGATCCCTGTGTTGTCTCACCTGATTCGATCTACGGATTTGACCAATGAGGATATCAAAGTATTCATCGAGCTGTCTCTCAACTCGCTGATGTCCAAAAACGAAGTGCGTTGGAACAATCGGGCATTAGGTATTGAAGGCATGCTGGCGACACTAGAGTCTGTGCTATTTTATACCTCCAGAATCAAATTTAACAATCCCGTATTGGAGCATCAGAGTTTGGTAGGCTCGTTCATCGATGAGATTTTAGAAAGATTGGAAAACCATGGTTTGATCGAAGATCACAACATCGAAATGCTCAATGGCTCTCCCAGCGTCATGATGGGTTTGATGCCACTGGGATTCACCAAAAGAACCCGTTTGGGAGAAGAGATTTACTTAAAATTTGTCAGCAAATTTAGGAAGATGGAATTGCAGAAGGAAATAAAGGGCTCACCCTCTGAGTACCACTATCGCCTCAACGACCTCTGGGAGATTTTCAAGAAAAGTCTCTTTACCATGGAAGAGACCTTTGGCCCCACCAAAAAGTCAAAAAAGTAATGGCAGGCTGTGTCACAGGCAAAAATTGCTACCACAGCTTGTATGAAGCAGAGCAGGCGTTGATTGAAAATCGCATCCGTTTTCATCACAGTGATAACTCGGGACCTCAAAATGTCTACCTCTGTGATGATTGCGGAACGTATCATTTTACCTCCCGTGGCCCTATGAATCAAACCTTGGCGGATAACTTGGACAGCATCAAAACCCAGCGCATCGCTAGAGACTGGGAACAAAAACTCAGGTAAATGCCTCCCTTAAAATAGTGATTTTGTGAAGATTAGGCAGCAAGATCGGTAAATCACTAGGGCAAATCACCAAAAATGAATAATTTGAAAAAATGAATGAGTTTTTGGACAAGCATGGCTACAGGATTTACCAAGGAGATTCATTTGTAATGATCCGCCACCATAGCCGAAATGTAGGTTGTGTTCATGCTATTTTCGTTTCTGTCATCCTGGCTTTGGTGTTGATTTCTTTCTTTTTATTCTTCTTTACAGGGTCATATACGATTGCCATCATTACGATACTCACCACTGTCACCTATTTGTTTGAATTGGATCGAAGAAGAAAACAAGTACCGATGCTATTCTTAGATTATCAACAACGAAAATTTGAAATCAAGAAGGGAAAAAAGCAAGAGAGCTATCTTTTTGACCAAGTACTGAATGTCGTAGCTACCTCAGAGCATATCGGAGGGTATGCGTCATCACACAGGAGCTCCACCGAAGAATACAAACGAGAAATCAATGTCCTATTCAAAGACGGATTTGTCTTGACCGCTTTTTCCTTCATCTCAGATTTTGAGAAACCTGAGCGCGAAGTAAATGCCTTGGTTAGTTGGTTGGAGCGAAGTACCAGAGTTTCTTTGGCAAGAGTTTAATATTTTGATAACACCACTATTCGCAACATTCGCTGAGTATTGCCGTATTTAGCATCAGAAAATAATGGTCATGCCATTATCAAAGTCACAGCGGCTGTGGCCAAGCATAGAGCAGACAGTCGCGAACGAGGTTTTACCAACAGGACACCTCAATGCAGCTGGATTTTATCCGGCTATTTTTTTTTCTGCCTTTCTAAGCTAGAATTAGCCTTATCTTTGCCGTTCACAAATCATTACAAGGTGACAACATTTTCAGAATTGGGTATCTCACATGCCCTGATCAAAGGACTCAAGGAATTAGGAATCATCACTCCCTCGGAGATTCAGGTGGCTACTATTCCTACATTGGTGTCTATGCAAACTGATTTCATAGGACAGGCACAGACAGGTACAGGTAAGACAGCAGCTTTTGGTTTGCCGATCTTGTCCAATATTGACGCGCAAGATCAACATGTGCAGGCACTGATTCTTTCGCCTACGAGGGAGCTGTGTCAGCAGATAGCCAAGCAGCTCTTCAAATTCACCAAATACTCCGACAAGGTGTTTGTAGAGGCAGTATTTGGAGGAGCCAAGATCGACGAACAAATCAGCCGTCTCAGACGTCCTACGCAAGTGATCGTTGCTACCCCAGGTCGGTTGGTTGATCTATTAGAAAAAGGAGCTGTCAACCTCAAACATGTCAAAACTGTCGTACTCGACGAGGCAGACGAGATGTTGAGCATGGGATTCAAAAAGGAACTGAACAAAATCTTGGACGAAACGGCTGGTGATCGCAATATCTGGCTTTTCTCAGCGACTATGTCTGCACCTGTGAAGCAAATCATCAATACCTATTTGTCTCAAAATGCAAAAAAGGTAGAGTTTAAAAAGAAGAGCTTGGTCAACGAGAGCATCGAACATCAATATGTCATCTGCGGTGCACAGCAGAAACTAGAGGTGTTGTTGGCGTTTCTCAAAGCACAAAGAAAGAATCGTGGGTTGATATTTTGCAATACCAAGGCTGCTGCACAAACACTCGCCAAGCAGCTGATAGCCAAGAATATTTCGTCCGCGGCACTTGAGGGAGACATGAAGCAGAAGGAGCGAGACAAAGTCCTCCGTGCGTTCCAAAATGAATCTGTTCAGATATTGGTGTCTACTGACGTAGCAGCCAGAGGAATAGACGTCAGAGATCTGACCTATGTCGTGCACTACCAGGTCTCTCAGGATTTGGAATATTACATCCATAGAGCTGGGCGTACGGGTCGTGCAGGACAAAAGGGACTCTCACTATGCCTGATCGAAGAACGTGAAGAGAAAACAATTCGATTCCTAGAGAAGGAATTGAAAATCAAAATGAAGGAGATCAAGGACTGATTGATTCACGCGGGTATTGATGTATAAACCCATGGTGTTTTGTGAGCCACAGACCACGGTGGCAGCTGAGACAGCTCAGTCTCCTTGGTCTGTGGCTCACAAACCAACTACCAAAGTGGAAAATTATACTATGAACAATTAGCATCTTGTACATTCAGCATGTCTTAGATTATAGACTCTCCATTGAGGTCTGTGGTCAGTATCTCGCTCATGTAATCCAAAAAGGGTCTCATGTTTTTGAATTGCTCTGCCATGATTTGAGCAAAGTTTTCACTCAAGGATTCTTTGTTGGCAAAGGTGTGCCGAACCAGAAATTGCTTGTATCTGAGCAGGTCTATGGCTGGATCCTCTGGATCAAATCCCCGAGGGTAAGTCTTGAGCTGTTCCCCTTCCAAACTACCAAAATTTGTCTTGAATGATTGGGAATTTAAAATGTCCCTGAGTACGTCTGGATCTTGCTGGATCTGCTTGCGGATGTGAAGTAAATCTTGCGTGCTGGGATTCCAAAAACCACCAATGATAGATGTATGATTGGGCTCCAGATGGTAATAATAGCCTCCTCTCAGTGCGGCAGTTGCCCTGCGAAACCCTCCACCAAAATATGTGCTGTAAGGTGTCTTGTCTTTAGAAAAGCGGACATCTCGATAGATACGATGCAGGCTTTTTTTGCCGTTTGGTGTTTCAATATGATCACTACTAGATAGGGCATGATGGAGCTGCTCGGCGAAAGCTATGACAATATGGTGGGCTGACTGGTAGGTCGTTTTATGCTCGTTGAACCACTCTCGGTTGTTGTTGTGTTGGAGTTGGGATAAAAATTCAAAAGGCTGCTGGAGTGACAAATGGCTCATATATAATATCGATCAATGCTGAAATCTACTGGTATGTATCATCTTGCAATGATACGTGAGAATGTGGCTTTGGGTGGTTGATTGTTGGCAAAGGGAAGAAGTTTTTTCCAGATGAATGAAGCAATCCGAAACTCTGAATCATCACAAGCGTATATTTGTTGCAACATGATTGAAGCAAAATGGAGATAAGCAAAGAAATCAAGACGAATTTTCTGAACAACAAAAATATGGCGATGGTCAATTTGATGTACACAGCCAATTGGTTCAGAGATCTCAACAAAAACATCCTCAAAAAATACAATCTCCTACCCCAACACTACAATGTGCTGAGAATTGTCAAAGGTAAATACCCAGATGCCAGCTGCCCTAGCGACATCAAAAGTGTGATGCTGGACAAAGGGCCGGACATCACCAGATTGATAGATAAGTTGGTCAGCATGGGTTACATCGAGAGATGTCTCAACCAAAGCAACCGCCGCAGCATGGACATTCGCATCAGCGACAAAGGAACACATGTACTCAAGGAAATGACCCAACTCATGGAGGCAGTACGAGATCAGCACTTTGGCCTGTCCGAAGAGGAGGCACTTACCTTGAGCCAGCTTCTTGACAAGGCGCGTCTATGATGCCCAATCACTAGGATTTTTGTCGATATAGGAATCTGGCTGTTTGGTTAAGTCTCCAAATCATGGTCAACCGTCTGCTTCCACTAATCTAGCTCAACCACCACATGAATCATGATATTTAGCATTACTTTAGAGCCATGTTACTAGATACAAGCAAATTGGGCAATTGGCCATTTCATCCTAAGAAATGGCCGTTTTTTTACGGCTGGATGATCATCATCAGTGGAACCATAGGTGTCACGATGAGTATTCCTGGTCAGACGATGGGTGTATCTACATTCACTGACAGCCTGCTGGATGTGATGGGCATGAGCAGGAATCAACTCAGCTTTGCCTAAATGTGTGGCACGATTTTGAGTGCCTCGATGCTGACATGGGTCGGAAGGCAGTATGATAGATATGGAGCGCGTCCAGTTGCTTTGTTGGCTACCATTGGATTGGGGATTGTGTTGATATATCTCAGTCAGGTGGACAGGATTCAGGCCGTGATTGGTGCAGATTCCACCTCTATGGTGGTCAATTTTCTGATCATGTTTTTTGGCTTTTTTACTTTGAGATTTTCTGGACAGGGGGCTTTGACGCTGGTGTCTAGAAATATGATGATGAAGTGGTTTGAGAAGCGTCGTGGTTTTGCGATGGGTTTTAGCAATGTGACTACCTCTTTGACATTTGCCTCAGCACCCGTTTTTTTTGAGTATTTGATTCAGCGCTATGATTGGAATGGTGCTTGGATGATTTTGGCGGTGATCACTGGCTTGGTTTTTCCCTTTTACATCCTGACTTTCTTTCGTGATGATCCAGAAAAAAGTGGAATCAGACCTGATGGCGACTTTGTGGAATCTGCACAGAGCAAAGCGAACCGTTTTCCAGTCGTAAAGGACTTTAGTCTGTCAGAAGCACAGAAAACCATAGGTTTTTGGGTGTTTTCTATGATGCTGGCAATGCAAGCTTTGTATTGGACAGGCTTGACTTTCAACATCGTTTCGTTGTTTGAGCATGCGGGATACGACAGAGAAACTGCCGTATCTGCCCTCATCCGTGATTGCCATCACCGTAACCTTGGCTGTGAGTAGTTGGAGTGATTATATCCGACTCAAATATTTGCTTTACATGATGGGAACAGGTTCATGTTTGGCTTTGATTGGGATGATCTATTTGGGTCAATTGTCTCTCGATGTGTGGCTGTTGGGTACGGTAGATATTCTGTTTTGCCTGATGATTTTGGGCAATGGCATCATGATGGGACTGTACAGTGTGATTCTTTCGGTCACATGGCCGAGATTTTTTGGCAAGACACATTTGGGTGCGATCTCAGGTCGTGCCATTACTTTTGTGGTGTTTGGTAGTGCGATTGGTCCGATTTTGTTTAGCGAATCGCTGTCTCTTTTTGGTGATTATTATTGGGCAGGATGGTGTTGTTTTGCGCTCTTTTTTGGGTTGACGATAGCTTCCATCTGGGCCAACAATCCTCAAGAGAAATTAAGAAAAACGAATTTATAAAGGCCTGTAGCATTTAGTTTGCCCTCACTACATGTGTTTTGGATTGAGGAGTATGATCGTACATTCGAAAACTTAAAAGGATAGAGACAAACAAAATCAAACTCAGTACGAATTTTATTGTTTTCTTCATTTGATAGTGATTCAAAAAAGATGCGCAAAGTTGATCTGTTTGTCAATCTGGGTCAATACTCATTAGTAGGTAATTTTAGGGAGATTTAATTGTCAGACTAGAGTAGGTTTGATATTTTTGGAATCACCTGTCTTTTAACCTGAATTATGCAATTCAGGATTTAATAGTTGTTGACAAATGGTCAGTTGTATTATTACCAAAGATTTGATCCTTGTCCATAAACTCCCAGACATGCCAATGCATGTTCTGGTTTTGAAGATGCCCCGAGAGAAAGTATAAACTAGGGTTAGAATGAAAATAATCATACTGGATGATCATGTGCTATTTGCGGCAGGCATGGTCAAAATTCTGAGTGAAAAAATTGACGACTGTGAAATTGTTTGCTATCAGACTGTGGCTGATTTGTATCAGGCAAAGCTAGATTTCACCATCTTTGATTTGTTCATCAGTGACATTGAGATTCCCCAAGAAAATGTATTCGAACTCTTCCAACACCTGAGACAGATAGTACCTTCTCTACCTGTTCTTGTCATCTCGATGCACAACAAACTGTCGGTACTACGCAAGTGTCAAGAGTTGGGCATAGAAGGTTATTTACTGAAAGAAGATCAGAACATCATAGAAGCTGTCCGTGCGGTCACCTATGGGCAATCCTATTACTCAATGAAGGCGATGCAGACCCTGTCTTCATTGAATGAAAAGGATAAGCTGTTGTCCCCTAGGGAAGAAGAAATTATAACCCAAGTCACAGAAGGGAAGAGCAATGAAGAGATAGCTAACCAACTCTTCGTCAGTGTCAACACCATCAAAACACATAGAAGAAACATCAATAGAAAATTGGGCGTCAACAATACTGGAGAGCTCATCAAGTATTATATGGAACACTACCTCAGATGATGAAGTTTTTGATCCCACTTTTTTTAATTTTTTCACTTCCTACTTTTGGTCAGACAGTGAGTGAGGTAATATCAAACAAAGGACAATTGAACCTCAATCCATATGGCTATCATATCAAAGATACCGACGGCAATCTCAAGTTTGAAGAGGTTGTCAAAGAGGATTGGCAAGAGCTAGAGGGAGCGGGCACTTTTTCTAGCAATCTGTCCATCCATTGGCTCAAATACGAGATTTACAATGATACTGAAGCAGATTTCTCGGGATATTATTACATTCCCTATCATCACATCCATCAATTGGATATTTATCAGACAACGACCGATGGTGTTGTTCTCTGGGAGACAGGTACGATGCGGTCGTTTCGTGACAAGTCGATTCACCATATGGGCTATCCGATGCCTGCTCATGTTTCAGCTCATGATACCCTAAAAATCTATGTAAGAGCAGATCACGTTTACAAACCTTTGCGTATTTCTTCCTTTTTGATGACAGTCAGCAAAATGAACCAAGTCACCACTAGTAGTCTTCAGTTTGTTTGGTTTTGGCGTGGGGTATTTGTCATTACCTCACTTATTTCGTTGATATTATATTTCTTCATCCGACAGAGACTATTTCTTTATTATTTCTTACTCAATGTCGGGCTGTCCTTATTTATAGGGTCACACATAGGAGACATTTTTCTTTTCATGGATAGAGATACGATTGGTTTGGGTACGCTGGTGGATTATACGGGAGCACTCATGATCAACACTATGCTACCTGTTTTTCTTAACACGCTGACACCAGTCAAAAGTCGCAACCCATGGATTTGGAAGGTCATAACTCTTATCATTATGGGGATGATCCTCTTGTGGATTGTCAACTGTTTTCCTGCCATACGTTTTTCTATTTTTACCTATTACACGCATTTTTATTTCATGATAGGTAGCATGATAGTTTTTATACTACAGCCTGTTATGTTGGTGCGATGTGTACGCTTTGGGGATGAAAATGCCAAGCCACTCATTTTCATCTATAGCCTATTCATTTTCTCTGCCTTTTTAGATGTAATCCTACCCAATCTGAATTTAGTACAGGATGACCCATTTGTATATCAGTCCGTCTTTGTTGGTTCATTTATAGAGATGTTCAGTTTTATGTTTATCATGGGCAGAGTGACGTTGCAGATATATGATGATAGATCACTGTTGCTACTGAGACAAAAAAATCACCAAAGAGAGATGATGCTATCTATTGTCAATAGCCAGGAAGAGGAACGGAATAAAGTGGGCAGAGAGCTCCATGACATGATAGGGGCTAATTTGGCCATGATCAAGCACAATTTAGAACCTGACAATACAGGACTTCAGAAACTCCTCCATGACAGTATCGAGTCGGTGCGTCATCTCAGTCATGGTCTGATGACCCCACGGATGAAGGAAAATGAGTTGATTGATGAAATCAAACAACTCATTCAGCTGGCAAGGAGTGAAAAACTAGACGCTCAAGTGCTTGTCTATCAGTTTCCTGATGTGAAGAGTGAAGAGCAAGCCACCCATATATATCGTATCTGTCAGGAGCTGATCCAAAATGGACTCAAGCATAGCCATGCGACTAGCATGTATTTGCAATTGGTCGGTTTGGAAGAAGGAGCCTTTAGTTTGATCTATGAAGACAATGGGGTTGGCTTTGATTACCAATCTGTCAGTAAAGATGGCAAAGGCCTCAGCAACATCAAACACCGCGTAGCACTCATACATGGCACGATGGAAGTAGAAGCTATGCAAGCTGGGACAACCATACTGATTGAAGCCCAAACCATTTGAATTTTTAGAATGAATCACTACCTTGGGGGTACACAAGGCATCCATTGTCTATCAGGTAAGTGACCAACCTTTTCTATTGAACAATAGACACTCCGATAAGTCATGAAAGCAGCACATATTTGGGTATTTGCGCTCATAATACTTCTTACTTCCTTTGACCATCCACGTAGAATCTCTGTGACCGAAAAAGTCAGAAGAGGTATTCAAATCTACACAGGATATACGGACGATGTCTTATGAGTTTGTCCGTCATGAGCGCATTAGAGGCAAAATGATGAAGAGCATTGCATTCATCAAAATGCAAAAGAAGCCACAACGCATTTATTTTCGTGAAAACTTCCCAAACAATGGACTGGAAGTGCTTTTTCCTCATCCTGAAGACGAAACCAAAGCCTTGGTCAATCCCAATGGTTTTCCCTATATGAATGTCAAGCTGGATCCTCGTGGAGACATCATGACCAAAAACCAACACTATACCCTGCTGGATGTGGGCTATGATGGTGTGGTGTCCGTGGTAGAATACTTATTCTATAAGTACAAAAATGACTTAGAAAAACTCGTGGAGTATCATGGTATCACCCTAGTGGACGGACATACCTGTGACCTAATCATCATGCAGAACCCCACCTTCCGCTATGTCAATTATCCTGTGGCTAAAGGAGAGACGATCTCTAGTATTGCCAAAAAATACCGTTTGAGTGAGTACATGATCAAAGAGAAAAACAGAGAGTTGTATTTGGACGATTTGACGCCAGGGACTTTTATCAAATTGCCCACGGCATACTCAGCTAAGATGGCACTTTATATAGACGTGGATAGAAGAATTCCACTACGCATTGACATCTATGATGACCAAGGCCTGTACGAAAAGTATGAGTTTAGAAATGTAGTGTTGAACCCCACTTTCTCAGACAAAGAATTCTTGGATACCTACAAGGATTATCATTTCAACTAAAAGGTCTCCAATTCGCTATCTCTGCCACAAAGCTCTGTAGTACACCTGGCTCCATGATCACACTAAACACCAGACCGAAGATAGCACCATAGATATGGGCGTCATGGTTGACATTGTCGGACATGTTTTTGCCTTTCATGTAGGAATAGATCAGGTAGAGCACCCCTAGGATAAATCCCGGAATACAAATAAAGCCATACAAACAGATGTCGTTGGTCGGGAAGAAGAGGATGCTGCTAAAGACCATCGCGGACACGCCACCAGAGGCACCTAGCGAGTTGTATCGTGGATTGCCTCGGTGCTTGAACAGGGACGGCAGATCCGAAAGAATGATTGCCAAGATATAAAACCCGATAAAGTAGAAAATCCCAGCCTCACCCTTGAGGGCGATGAAGATGCGCTCCACCAATCTCCCGAAAAAGAAGAAGGTAAACATGTTGAAACCCAGATGTGTCCAGTTGGAGTGGACAAATCCTGAGCTGATCAAGCGATACCATTGTTTGTCCTCAGTTATTCTGACGGGATTCATCATCAGCTTGTATTGCATCGAGGTATTTTGGAACGAATAGTAGCTGATAGCTACCGTGATGATGATGAGAACGAGGGTAATGGACATAGTTGTTTGCTTATATTTTTGTGCCTTGGAACATGAAAATGGATCGGACGGATTGTTCTTTGAGCGGGATCAGTTTTTTTCTATCCTCGTCCATTTTGAACTGGTCAAAGTCGGATTGAGAGTCAAATGACACGATGTGAATTTCGTAGGGTTTTTCCTCTTCGCCCGCAATGAAGGCTGTCTGGTCAGGACGGATTCTCTGGATCAGTTTGCCATTGTATTTTTCCATCAACGGAATGGCAAAGGATTCAAATTCATGAAAAACTTCTTCTTGCCCCTCTTGGATATAGATGAGTTGTGTGATGTATATCATGTCAATGGTCACGTTGGATCAAAGCGTGGGTAAAGGTCTTCAGAGGGTCCAAGTTGAATGCTGGCGTATCCAAGTCTTCTAGTTGTTTGAATCCTAGATCAAAATATTCATTCATTTTCGTCTCCGCGATGGATTTGATATTCAATTGCTCATAGATGTCTTTGATGGCTTCTACTTTTTGAGCTGGATCGAAATCCTCTTTGTTGATCCAACGCTGTAGTTTGTCGAATGTCTCTCCGTCTGCATGTGCGATTGCATTGAGCAGGAGGAAGGTCTTCTTGTTGGAGATGATGTCTCCACCGACCTGTTTGCCAAACTTGTCTGCATCGCCATAGACATCTAGGATGTCGTCTTTGAGCTGAAAACCAATGCCAATGTTGATGCCAAATTCCCTCAAATGTATGGCTTCTTCTTTGGTCATTCCGGCCAGCAAGCCTCCTAGTTCCAAAGAGTAGCCCAATAGAACCGCTGTTTTCAGCTTGATCATGTGGATGTATTCTTCTTCGGACACTGTGGGTAGGTTTTCAAAGTTCATGTCTAACTGCTGTCCTTCGCAAACTTCGATCGCACATTGATTGAAGAGTTTGATCAGATACTTGACGTCCTCATAATCGGCCTCTAGTAAGAGGTCATAGGACAAGATCATCAGCGCATCGCCAGATAGGATGGCGATGTCTTTGTTCCACTTTTTGTACACGGTCTCACGGCCTCTTCTCAGAGGAGCCTCGTCCATGATGTCGTCATGGATGAGCGTAAAATTGTGGAAAAGCTCTATGGATAGCGCTGGCAAGATTATTTTTTCCCAATCCTTTTTTTTGATCAAATAGGCCATGATGGCCAATATGGGTCGCATTCTTTTGCCTCCTAGGTCTAGGGTATAGGCCAGTGGTGCGTACAATTCGTTGGGGTGCCTATCAAAATCTATTTTTGATATAGCCTCGTTCAGCTTCTTTTGAAAAGCTTTTATTTCTTCAGTCATCTAAATCAACAAACTCTAAGTCAATGGTACGTCGATTGATATCGGTACCGACTACCCTCACAATCACACGATCGCCCAAAGTAAATACTCTTTTGTTGCGTTTGCCAATCATGCAATAGTTCTTTTCGTCAAATTCGTAGAAGTCGTCTGTCATTGAGGATGCCCTGACCATGCCCTCGCATTTGGTTTCGGTGATTTCTACAAATATGCCAAACTCAGTGACACCTGCTATCACCCCATCAAATGCTTTGTCCTCAACAGACTGCATGTACTCTACTTGTTTGAATTTGATCGATGCTCTTTCTGCATCTGCGGCACGTTTTTCTCGCTCCGAAGAGTGCTTACATAGCTCGACATATTCATCTTTTTTAGGCGATTTTTTGTTGAGGAGGTAGTGCTGCATGAGTCTGTGGACCATCACATCGGGATACCTCCTGATTGGGGAGGTAAAATGCGTGTAGTGGTCAAATGCCAAACCAAAGTGTCCTTTGGGATCAGTGACATAGGCGGCTTTGGACATAGAGCGAATCGCCAGTGATTCCAGGACGTTCTGCTCAGGCTTGCCTTGTATGTCTTCCATGAGTTGGTTTAGTGCCTTGGCTACATCGCTGTTGATGCCGGTGACGCGGTGTCCGAATTTTACGGCAAATTTGGTAAAGCTGTCGAGCCTTTCTGGATCCGGGCTGTCATGGACACGGTACACAAAGGTATCGTTGCCTTGATCCAATTTGTAGACATACTGTGCTACAGATTTGTTGGCGAGGAGCATGAATTCCTCCACCAGTTTGTGGGCGTCTTTTCTGACTTTTGGGATGATGCCCAATGGTTTTCCGTTTTCGTCCAACTTGAATTTTACCTCCACGGTTTCAAAGTTGATCGCTCCATTTTTGAAGCGTTTGACTTTCAATTTCTTGGCCAGACCATTGAGAATATTGATTTCCTCTTGGAAGTCTCCTTCTTTTGTTTCGATGCGCTCTTGTGCTTCTTCATAGGTAAATCGTCTGTCAGAGTAGATGATCGTACGACCAAACCAAGATTTCTTGACTTTGGCATCCTCATCAATCTCAAATACCGCTGAGAAGGTCAATTTTTCTTCATTGGGTCTCAGTGAGCAAACGCCATTGGAGAGTTTTTCTGGAAGCATGGGTATCGTCCGATCCACCAAATAGACAGAGGTTGCTCTGTTGATAGCTTCCTCGTCGAGAATGCTGCCTGGTTCCACGTAGTGAGAGACATCGGCGATGTGTACACCGATTTCGTAGTTGCCATTTTTTAGTTTTTGGATGGAAATCGCATCGTCAAAATCTTTGGCATCTTCTGGGTCAATGGTGAAAGTAGTGATCTCTCTGAAATCTTTTCTTTTCTTGATTTCCTCTTGGGTAATCGTAATATCAATTGCTTCAGCTGCTTGCTCGACATGCTTGGGAAACTCAAACGGCAAATCAAACTCAGCCATGATGGAGTGAATTTCAGCCTCATTTTCTCCTGCAGGCCCCAGTATTTTGGTTACTTGCCCGACTGGATTTTTTGCTTTGCCTCCGTGCCATTCTTTGATCTTGACGATGACTTTGTCATTGGTCTTGGCGTCTCCTATTTTTTCGGGATAGACAAAAATATCAACATGGATTTTTCGGTTGTCTGGTACGACGAAAGCGTATTTTGGGAAGATTTCTATTTTTCCTACAAATTCTTTTTTGCTACGCTCAACTAGGCGTACTACTTTTCCTTCGGGTTTGTTGCCCCGGGAGTTTTTTTTCAGTTTGACCTCTACGATATCACCGTCGATGGCGTTCATTAGGTCATCTGTTTTGACCCAGATGTCATTTTTTTCTTCATCAGAGTTGTCTTGCAAGATGACATAGGCAAAGCGCTGGTTGACGTGATCGACTTTGCCAATCAATCCAGATGTAGGCAAACTCGATTCGGCAGTCATGAAATGGCCATTTCTGAGTTGTCGGAGAATTCCCTCGTGCTCTAGTTCTAAGAGATAGCTGACCGTTTCTCTTTTGCTGTTTTTGTCACGGATGCCTGCTTTGGCGAATATTTGTTTGACCGAAAGACTTGCTCCAGCATTTTCCTGAAACAACTCCTGAATAGATCTTTTGAGGGTATTGAGGTTGGCCGGTTTAGCTGTGGATTCTTTTCTGCGACTGTTCTTCTTTTTTTGGGCCATAGGGACAATGGTGAGTGTAGATTTCTAGGTAAATCTAATCAGCTTGCCACACAATGCTTTAATTATTTGCAGGAATGTCATATTGAATATTTGTTTCTATTTTTGAATACTCAATAATACCGATCATGAAAAAAATCATCATTCTATGTTCTTTCATGCTACTGTGCATGCAGTTGCCCACATATAGCCAATACAAGGAGGTGACCATAGACCCCGCCAAACAATATGCCGCTAATAAAGTAGCACAGTTTGGCAAACTCAAGAGAACTGGATTTACGATGCTGGGAGTCGGAGGTGCAGTGACGATTGTCAGCATCGTCGTGATTGCTCGGGCGGATTGGTACGAAGATCCTTATACAGGAACTTATACAACGGATGATGTCAGCGCAGCTTATGCGATTTTGGGTACGGTATATGTCGGAGTACCTCTCATCATCGGAGGCACAGTGCTCTCCATCATCGGCAATTACAAGGAGAAATCGTATATGCGTAAATTCGAAAACCTAGATGTGTCTTACTTCAAGATGGAGGATGCTCATGGGTTGAGACTGGCTTATAGTTTCTAGCTGACAATACTAATATTATCTTCATCGACCATATCCAGTCCCTTCATTTTTAGAAATACCTGTATAGTGGCGATCACGTCTTGGTTGCAATAGTGGGCGATACGTGTTAGGTCTTGTTCTTCGTAGTACACACGGTTGACATCACTGCCATCTATGTCTCCTTTGGGTGAGGGAATGCCAAATACCTGTGTCAAGAGCTCAAGAGAGGTGTAGTTTTTCCAATCACCAAATTTCCACATCTGCATCGTATCTAAGTGCTGTACTTCCCAAGGTTTTTTGCCGGATAGCTCCAAGTAGGGAGGTAAAGTCAGTTGGTTGATGAGCATTCTTCTGGAAATGTAAGGGAAATCAAATTCTTTGCCGTTGTGAGCGCAGAGCTGGATTTTACTTTGATCTAGTTGTCTGAAAAGATCGATAAAGGATTGGAGGAGTTCTTTCTCATCGCCCGAAGCGAGTGCCTTTACTCTGAGTTGGAGTTGACGATCCATGTCATAGTGCAGCATCCCTACCGAGATGCAGATGATTTTGCCAAATTCAGCATAAATCCCCGCGCGCTCAAAGTAAAATTCTTGTGGATCGTATTCTTCTTCACGGTTCAGTTGATCAGCTTTCTTGATCCATAGTTCTTGGAATTTTTCATCCAAGTCACCAAAATCTTGAACCGCAGAGGCAGTTTCAATGTCTATAAAAATTAGGTGGTTGAGGTTGGTAAGTGTGTTCATATCAGCTTTGTGTTTTTTTAGTCCAGTACCTGACCAATCCTGCAACACTCATCCATGAGGGATTGGCAGCTTCATATTGCTCTATTTGGAGTGCATTTAGACCAGTATCTTTGAGTTGTGTACTGGTAAATGTTTGAAACATTGGGATTATTTCTTCATTACTCAACCCCTCTTGCCACTTATCATAGACAAAAATCGACCAAGTTTCTAACATCTGTGTCAATTGATCCAAATGCACATCAATGTCTTCTATGTAGCCAAAATGTGTGAGATACAGTCTTTTGGCTTTTTGTGCACGGATCAGAGCGATTGACTCTAGCCAATCCTCGATTTGGATATCAGGCGGAGGACAAGGTGGCTGTACAGGACCATTACCGATTTTGACTCCCGCTACATCTCCAGTGAATAGGTTGTCTTCAACTTGCCAGGCGATGTGGTGTTTTGCATGACCAGGTGTATGCAGACTCTTGATTTCTAACCCTCCGATTTTGAGGATTTCGTTGTGTCCTGTCTCTATGAGTTGCTCTCTGCGAATCGGTTTCATTTCTCCCCAAAGACTGTCCATTTGATCTTGATAAATCTGCCTGGCAGAAGCCATCAGTCGTGAGGGATCTTCCAGATTCCTAGCACCAAAGGGATGGACGTATATGTTGGCACCATGATCTGCAAAGGCCCAGGCAGCACCAGCATGATCCAGATGGATATGTGTGAGGAGTACATGCTGAATGTCTTCGATTTTGAAACCGTGATTTTCAATGGCCTGTTTGAGAACCGGGAAAGTAGAGTGAGGGCCAGTTTCGATGAGGATGGGTCCGTCAGTGCTTTCTATCAGGTAGGATGCGATGGCGTGTTGTAAGTTTTTGAACTCTAGATCGATGATGTTGATAAGGGACATACTGATTTTAGGTATTTGTACTTCAAGTTAGCTATTGTATGGAAATAATGGAGGGGAATTGACTATTTTAGAGTACGATGGAATCCTATATTTTGATCGGGTTGATTAGCTATGTACTGCTTTGTGTGGTGGTATATTTTGTGCAGGACTATTTCATGTTTCATCCCGAAAAGCTCCCTGAAAACTTCGAATTCAGCTATGAGGAGCCGTTCAAAGAATATTTTTTTGATATTGAAGAAGGAGTGAAAATCAATGGCCTGCGGTTCACTGTCAAAAGCCCTAAGGGTATAGTGCTTTACTTTCACGGCAATACCCGAAGTATCAAAGGATGGAGCAAATACGCGAAGGATTTTACTCGCAACGATTTTGAAGTGTTGATTATTGACTACCGTGGTTTTGGAAAGAGTACGGGCAAGCGTGCCGAAAAGTCAATCTACAAGGACAGTCAATACATCTACAACGAGGTGAGAGAGTGGTTTCCAGAGAAGCAGATCATCGTCTATGGTCGCTCGATGGGTTCAGGTTTTGCTACCAAGTTGGCCTCCAAGAATCAACCCAAAATGTTGATTTTAGATGCGCCATATTATAGTCTGTCGCAGCTTACTTCTCGTTGGTTTTTCTTTTTGCCACTGTCTATTTTGCTGAAGTATCACATACGCACCGATATTTGGATCAAATATGTCCGATGTCCGATTTATATCATTCATGGTACTAAAGACCGATTGATTCCCTATCGGTCCAGTGTGAGGTTGAGGTTGGAAGCGCCGCTCACTATCAGGCTGATCCCGATACATGGAGGACGACACAATGATTTGCCACGTTTTGCAGAATACCACAATCACCTCAACGAAATCTTACAAGAGCAGTATGACGTGATTTTCGATAGAAACCTGAAAGATTTTCTTGATTTTTAGTAACTTAATTTGCGTTGAGAAATTCAGATTAATAGATCAAAAGGTTAGAATGTATTTCGCAGAAATTGAGAACTAGCAGTTGTGTTCATATTCTTCAATACGAAGTATCTATAATCTAATGCCTAGTAATCTAGCATCTAATCATGGGGTTATGGCAAAACTGAAGTTTATGAATATGTCTTTAGAAGATAAAATTCAGCATCTATATGAGCATGCTAGTTTTGTGGCTGATATTCGCTACTATCAGTACAAGATCAACCTGTTCTTGTTGAATGGAAATTACTTTGAGGTTTTCATCAATCACAAGGACGTCCAGATCACCAAAATTGTTCCTTTGGATTATCAGTCCAGTAGGTTGAGGTTTTATCTGGATCAGATCAAGTTACCCCAAATGGGCTTAGATACGGATTTCTAATCGTCGAGCGAGACTCAATATCGCATCCTCCTCTTCGTCAGAGATACCTCCAGCAATATTAGCAAACAAGTACATGGTTTCTAGTACAAACTCCTGCTCCAATTCGTTGTCTTTGATGCTGTGATGCAGCGCATTGAGAAATTTCTTTTTCCACTTGTCCATGTTGTCGAGCAGATAGCGGATTTCCGTTCTGAAAGACAGCGCGATCATGTCCCTGTCATCTGAGGGCGACTTGACAAATTCTGCTGCCAGCCCTCTGGTGGCCATGATGATTCCATCCCACTCCTCCGTGTCCAGCACACCATCACTCATGCATACGAGTAGCGCAGGATACAATTTGGTGAGGTAGACAAACTGATCCTCGGGGATGATTATTTTCCTGCTTTTGATGTACTCTAGGTAGAGCTGATGTATTTGTTCGTCCATGGGGATCAATACTTTGGATTCAAATTAGTGAAAATAAGGAGCAATCCGACTACTATCACTCATTTATACTCAGAGAAATTGTACTATCCAGTGGCATCATTTGGAGGTACCTGTCAAACCGATACAAAATATCCGAGACATACTCCACAGGCTCAGTGCCACGACAATACCCAAAGGCAACAACTGGATCTTCGTAATATTTTCTTTTGGATTTGAGCACCAAATATTTGGCAACATTGTCGTCCCAGACGGATGTGTCGGCACCATATTTTTTTGCAAGCTTGACCGCATCACGGACGTGTCCATCTCCTACATTGTAAGAGCCCAGCGTGAATTTGACCTTTTCGGAATCAGGCAGATGTTGCCACTTTTTCTCCAACCAGAGTATATGATCGGTACCGACTTTGAGGTTTTGTTTGGGGTTATAAAGATTGGTCACATGGTATGAACCTGCCGTACGTGGCATGACTTGCATGAGTCCTCTAGCACCTACCCATGATTTGGCCATTGGATCAAAACGAGACTCTTTGGATATTTGTGCTGCCAGCAACCTCCAGTCCCAGTTGATCTTTTTTGCATATTTTTTGATCAGGCTGTCATAGGGGGATATTTTTTCCCCGTCCAGCGAAAAGTATTCGCTATGGATGATCTTTTTACTCACGTTGTAGTTGCGGAAATATTTGTCATAGATCGCATAATAATCATTGGTTTTTTTCATCCCCATGATCCATTCATTCACGGTTTTTAGCAATTTGGGTGCGTTTTTTCTCACTCCCCATGCGATGTCCTGAGGGAAACTGATAGCGGTTTCCACATCCAGTATGGAATGATATCGGGCATTGATCTGAGCAATATCCTCATCTGCCACTGTGTAATCTATGCTGCCATCTGCTACCATTTCAATAATGGCGTCTGTTTCCGTTTCTTCATCTTCTTGCTCTACGAGGATGGTGCCACCGATCTCATCTGACAGGTTTTTGAGTCTAGAGATATAGGAGGAATTGGATCGGACGATTATCTTTTTTTCTTTGAGGTCAGCTGGGTTTCGAATGAGTTGTGCTTCTATTTCATGAAGCTTCATGTCTCTCCAGTTGTCAGGCTTGCGTTGTACGAGCATTTGTCTGACTTGATGGTGCGGCTCTGAAAAGGCAATGTGTCTTTTGCGTCCTGAGGTGACGGTGAGATTTCGCGCAATGATGTCTCCCTCTCCGCTATTTAGTTTTTGGAAGCTTTCAGCTATGTTTTTGGTGATATTGAGACGGAGCTCTACCCCAATGGACTCGGCAAACAAAGAGATGAGTTCATACTCATAGCCCATGGGTTCTCCACGGTAGAGAAACATGCCTGTCGTGCTGTTGTCTATGATGGCAGTGAGATAGCCTCTTTCTTTGATTTCGTCCAAATCCAGTTCGATAGCCTCTTCCAGTTCCAATGTTTGGATTTCTAAGTCGACATCCTCATGATTGGGACTTTGACAAGTACATAGAAGTACTCCCAGAATAGAAATAAATAGAGAATAGGTTCTCATAAATCAGTCAGAAGTTTAGATAATTAGGGACTAATTAACTGGGTGGACTTCTAAATATACTGATTTAAAAATGATTTGATAAAACTGATGCTCTCATTTTTGCTTTCGAGGTAGCCATTGTGTGCAGCTCCTTTGAGTACGAGGGCCTCACCACGGCGGATCAAATCTATCATTTGCTGGGACGTTTCTAGTTTCACAGCCATGTCTCTTTCTCCCGCAATCACAAAAACAGGCTTTTCAGATTTGGCCAAAACTGCAGTTCGATCTGGTCTGTTTTTCATAGCCATGGCATAGCCAATTACACTGTCTGGAGGTGTTTTAGAAGCTGATATTCTCATTTCTTCTATCTCATCAGACAGACGTGATCTGTTTTCAGGAGCAAAGAGTCCAGAGATAAATGAGTCCATAAAACTGGCAACACCATGTTCTAAGATGTATGCCTTGACTTTGTCTCTTACCTTCTTTTTGTCCTCATCATCCGCAAATGTGGAGGATGAAAATAACCCGAGCCCTAACAAGCTCTCTGGATACAACTCAGCCAGTGCGAGTGAAATATAGCCACCTAAGGAATGTCCGATCACAAAATACTCACTGATACCATGATCCTTCAACTCTTGCTGAACTTGATCAGCTATATCATCTATGCTGAAATCCTTGGTTAGTAAAGGAGATTGTCCATGACCTGGCAAGTCGATGAGTACGATTTGATACTCTGTATGCAGCGTGGTGTCAAATGCCTTCCATATGTCCAGTGATTCACAGTAACCGTGAAGAAATACAATGGTTTTTCCTTTTCCAGAGATTTGAATGTTCATCAGACTAGGCAGGAGTAAGTTGCAATAATTTTTTGGCAGTGCGATACAAACCTTCTGGATCGAAACCACAGTCTCTCTGCAACTCTAGTTGTGTGCCATGCTCTATGATTTCGTCTGGGATACCAAGTCTCACGACTTTGGATTGATAGTCATTGTCCGCCATGAATTCCAAGATTGCTGAGCCAAAACCACCTTGAATCGAACCATCTTCTACTGTCACTATATACTTGTATTTTTGAAAGACCTCATGAAGCATTTTTTCATCCAGTGGTTTGACAAAGCGCATGTCATAGTGTCCTACAGATAAGCCTTCTTTTTCAAGTCGTGTGCTTGCTTCGGTGGCATAGTTACCCACAGGCCCTATCGTCAAATATGCCAGTTCTTCACCGTCTTTGATTTTACGTCCTTGGCCTATTTGTATTTTCTCAAAGTCCTTTTTCCAATCAGGCATGACGCCATTTCCTCGTGGGTAGCGGATCGAAAATGGTCCAGCGTTTTCGGGAAGTTGAGCCGTATACATCAGGTTTCTTAGTTCCTGCTCGTTCATCGGTGATGACACCACAAGATTAGGGATGCATCTAAAGAATGCAATGTCATAGCATCCATGGTGAGTAGGGCCATCCGCACCAGCAAATCCTGCCCGATCTAGACAGAAAACCACATGTAGGTTTTGGATGGCAACATCATGGATCACCTGATCATAGGCACGCTGCATGAAGGTCGAGTAGATGTTGCAAAACGGAACCAATCCTTGGGTAGCTAGTCCAGCTGAGAAAGTAACCGCGTGTTGCTCCGCGATCCCTACATCGTAGGATCGATCTGGCATGGCTTTCATCATGATGTTGAGTGAGGAGCCAGAAGGCATCGCTGGAGTGACACCCATAATTTTGTCATTCGCCTCGGCCAGTTCTACCAGTGTATGCCCAAATACATCTTGGTATTTGGGTGGTTGGGGAGTTTCGTAGACTTTTTTGTATATCTCACCTGTGAGCTTGTCAAAGGTGCCAGGTGCATGCCATTTGGTCTGATCCTCTTCTGCTAGAGAGAATCCTTTGCCCTTTTTGGTGAGCACATGCAATATTTTTGGTCCCTTGATGTCTTTCAAATCCTTGAGTACGCTGACCATATGATTCACATCATGGCCATCTATTGGACCAAAATATCTAAGATTGAGCGACTCAAAGAGATTGCTTTGCTTAAGGAGAAAGGATTTGATGCTGCTTTCGAAGTTTGAAACTATTTCTCTGGCATTTGGGCCAAACTTACTGATTTTTCCCAGCACTTTCCACGCCTCGTCACGTACCTTGTTGTAGGTGTGAGAGGTAGTGATATCTGTAAGGTAATCTCTCAATGCACCGACATTGGGATCAATCGACATGCAGTTGTCATTGAGGATGATGAGGAGGTTGGAGTTGGAAACACCCGCATGGTTCATCGCCTCGAAGGCCATCCCTCCTGTCAAGGCACCGTCACCGATGACTGCAATATGGTGTTTGTCTGTTTCTTGTTTGTATTTGGAGGCTTCAGCCATGCCTAGCGCAGCAGAGATAGAAGTAGATGAGTGACCTACGCCAAATGCATCGTATTCGCTTTCTTTTCTTTTCGGAAATCCCGACAAACCATCATAAACTCTGTTGGTATGAAAATTGTCTCTACGGCCAGTAAGTATTTTGTGGCCATACGCCTGATGCCCTACGTCCCAGATCAGCTGATCCGAAGGGGTATTAAAAACGTGGTGAAGGGCTACAGTGAGTTCTACTACACCCAGGCTCGCACCAAAATGCCCGCCATAAACTGAAACCACATCAATGATGTATTGTCTCAATTCGGAGGATAGTTGTACTAGTTGTAGGGCATCTAAGTTTTTCATGTCATCAGGAGAATTTACTCCTGCCAACAACTTACCCGGCTCTATCTGCATGGCATTAAATGTAAGGTTATAAAACTAAAGCTCCAAAATTGAGTCTCAAAATGCAGTCTTCGGTTTTGGGGTAGCAAAAATAAACAGAAATAGTTATTTAATTTACAACTTCAATTATTCTCATGTCTATGTATAAGGTATTGTCTTCTATTATGCTTATCTGCTTGTGCATCAATTTACAAGCTCACGCTTTTCAGCGTGCCACTCCTTTGACCAACGATGTGACGTTGGATGTGATGATTGGACAAATGATCATCACGGGTATTGGAGATCAATCCTATATGAGAGAAAGTGATCCGATCTTGGATGATATCAAGGCAGGTAGAGTAGGTGGTGTGATTTTCTTTGAAAAAAATATCAACAGAAATAGCCCTGCTGAACAAATGAAACGAAGCATCGAGATGATGAAAGGGGCTGCCAATATTCCACTTTTCGTTAGTATAGATGAAGAAGGAGGAAAAGTCAACCGATTGAAAACCAAATATGGCTTTCCAGCCACCAAGACTGCGGAGTACTTGGGAAAAGTGGATAAACTCGACACAACAGCCTACTATGCCAATCAAACGGCTTCTATCTTGCACGCGCTTGGGTTCAACTTGAATTATGCTCCTGATGTGGATGTAGCCATCTATGCTGATAATCCCGTGATCGCAAAAATTGGACGTAGTTATTCTGCAGATGCTTCACAAGTTGTCAAGCATGCCAGTGAGGTAGTCAGAGTCCATCGAGAGAATCAAGTCATGACAGTATTGAAGCATTTTCCTGGTCATGGCAGTTCGCATGCTGATTCACATCTTGGCGTTGCTGATGTGACCAATTATTGGCAGTTTAGTGAGCTTTTGCCCTACAAAGCCATGCTGGACTCTGGTATGGTAGATGCGATCATGACAGCACATATTGTCAACAAGCACATGGATGCCAATGGTTTGCCTGCGACTTTGTCTCCCTACATTGTGAATGATGTACTAAGAGGTTTTTTGGGATATAATGGGGTAGTTTTTTCTGATGATATGCAGATGCACGCGATTTCTAGTAACTATGGATTTGAAGAATCTATCAAACTGTCGATTTTGGCAGGTGTAGATGTCCTGATGTTTGCCAACAACGTACCTGGCAATGAGAAGAGAACAGCCAAGGAGATTCATGCAATCATCAAAGGATATGTAGAGGGGGGACAAATCTCCGAACAAAGAATTCGAGAATCCTATGACAGAATCATGCGGATGAAAAGCAAATTGTAATTTAACTTTGAAGCTTTCAAACCAACTAATTATTGAAAATATGAAGATCATAAAAAATTTATTGCTTGCATTCTTGATTCCTTTTGCTGTGGCTTGTGGGGACGACTCTGACAACCGTGCACAAATGGGTCGTTGGCGTGCTGTACAGGATGGGGTAGAAAGATCCAATTGTGATTTGGAAAGTAACAATGGTCCAGTCAACTGTCCTACTACTGCGACATCTTCATGTATTGAACTCAATTTGGAAGCCAACAATTTCTATGGACTCAATGTGGCCATTGGTAGCACGATAGATGGAGGTCAATCAGGCACCTATGAGCTAGAAAGTAACAAAATCATTCTTTGTCCAATAGGTGGAGAGTGCTATGACGTACCCGTGGTAGATTCAGGGTTCGATGATTTGACTATCGAGTTGAATAACGAAACCACAGGTTGCAGATTGAGAGTAGAAATGAAAAAACTCTAGGCTTCTTCTGTACTAAAAAGTCCCCTTGAACTGATTCAAGAATCTCACGTCATTTTCTGAGAATAGACGCAAGTCATTGATTTGATATTTCAACATCGTGATACGCTCGATTCCCATCCCAAAGGCAAAGCCAGTGTATTCTTCTGGATCGATTCCACAATTAGCCAAGACATTCGGGTCGACCATGCCTGATCCTCCGATCTCCACCCAATTGGTATGTTTACAGACATTGCATCCCTTGCCATGGCAGATGAAGCAGCTGATGTCTATCTCGGCACTTGGTTCTGTGAATGGGAAATAGGAAGGTCTGAATCTAATTTTGGTTTCAGGGCCAAACAGCTCCTTCACAAAATGATACACCGTATCCTTGAGGTCTTTGAATCCTACATTCTTATTGACATACAGTCCTTCCACTTGATGAAAAAAGCAATGTGCTCTCGCAGAAATTGCTTCGTTTCTAAACACACGACCAGGCATGATCGATCTGAATGGAGGCTTTTGACCTTCCATCAATCTAA
The DNA here is from genome assembly GCF_025502585.1 of Reichenbachiella agarivorans. Taxonomy (NCBI): domain Bacteria; kingdom Pseudomonadati; phylum Bacteroidota; class Cytophagia; order Cytophagales; family Reichenbachiellaceae; genus Reichenbachiella; species Reichenbachiella agarivorans. The sequence continues at coordinate 1,469,852 of NZ_CP106679.1, forward strand.
TCTGAACATTGGAGGTATGTGTTCTTAATACCTTGTCTGGATTTTTTTCGATAAAAAATGTATCCTGCATCTCTCTTGCAGGATGATTTTCAGGGAAGTTGAGCGCCGTAAAGTTGTAAAAGTCTTCTTCTATCTCAGGACCTCTTTCTACATTGAACCCCATTCGCTCGAAGATCTCGATGATCTTGTTGGTAGTGATAGTCAGTGGATGAATCGATCCTGTCTCTCCTGGCACGTTGGGCAAGGTCATGTCCAACCCGATATCTGCCGTAGTAGACGACTGGTCGCTGAGCGCATCAGCCAAAGCTTGGAATTTCTCCTGCGCCAAGTCTTTCAACTCATTCAAAGCCTGCCCAAAAGCCTTCTTTTGTTCGTTGGGAACATTTTTGAAATCATTGAAAAGCTCAGTGACGACACTCTTCTTACTGATGAATTTCATTCTAAACTGTTCCAATTCTTCCGCAGCTTTCACTTCTGCCGCTTGGATCATCGCTTTGTATTCCTCTACTTTCTCAAACATATCATTCGACTTGAATGTGCGAATTTACCATGAGCGACTTTAAAAAGGAACTTTTGTGGTATAAACCTCAAAGGCTTCATTCGGATAGGAAAACCAAGAACTCCATCTCACTAGCTGATACTTTCCTCTAGTCGGATTTGTCTTCTCGTGACAAAATCAAAAGTTCATCATTTCTTACAACTATTTATTTTAGTATTTGCTAAATATTATAGTATTTTTGTTCTCTCAATTTACTTTTATGGCATACCAAAAGTCCATCGTACACATGGATCTAGACACCTTTTTTGTCTCCTGTGAGCGGCTGCTAGATCGAAGGCTCAACAACAAACCTGTGCTGATTGGCGGCACCTCTGACAGAGGGGTCGTAGCAGCTTGCAGCTATGAGGCTAGGACATGTGGAGTACACTCTGCCATGCCTATGAAGCTTGCTAGACAGCTCTGTCCAGAAGCCGTGATCATCAAAGGCAACGCCAGCACCTATAGTCAAAAATCCAAGGATGTCACAGATATCATCAAGGAGTCTGTCCCCGTATTTGAGAAATCATCCATCGATGAGTTCTATATAGATTTGACTGGCATGGATCAATTTTTTGGCTGTATGAAATTGGCATCCGAACTGCGTCAACGGATCATCAAAGAAACCTGGCTGCCCATATCATTTGGTCTATCCGAAAACAAAACCGTATCTAAGATCGCTACTGGAGAAGCCAAACCCAACAACCAAATGAAAATAGACTATGGGATGGAAAAACCCTTTTTAGCACCGCTATCAATCAAGAAGATTCCGATGATCGGAGAAAAAACCTACCACTCTCTCCGTCAATTGGGCATTCGCTATGTCAAGCACCTACAAGATATGCCTCTTGAACTGGTAGAAAGTGCCTTTGGGCAAAACGGAACTAAGATGTGGCAAAAGGCACAGGGAATTGACAAGTCGCCTGTAATCCCCTATCAAGAACGGAAATCCATCTCCACAGAAAGGACTTTCGAAAAAGACACCACCGACATTCATAAGCTCAAAAACATTATCCTCGCCATGGCCGAGAACCTAGCTTTTCAATTGCGAAAGGGACAAAAGCTGACTTCTTGTATCAGTGTCAAGGTTCGCTATTCGGATTTCAACACCTATACACTGCAGTGCAAAATTTCACATACTTCTGCCGATCACATCTTAATTCCCAAAGTGATAGAATTGTTTGACAAACTGTACAACAAGAGGTTGTTGGTAAGGTTGATTGGCGTCCGCTTTAGCCAATTGGCAGAGGGAAATTATCAAATCAACTTATTTGAGGACACAGAAGAAATGATTCGCCTCTACCAAGCATTGGATGCGATTCGTGACAAGCATGGAGACAGAAAAGTCATGAGAGCAGCTGGAATCGATACCAAAACTATCAGCCGTTTCAATCCCTTCTCGGGCGAGCCACCACCACTTTTGCCCAATCGCAGAAATTAATAATATGTATTGAGTATTTAAAAATGTTCCTAAACACACATTCATTTTTCAGCTTTAGATATGGTGTGATGTCACCAAGAGCCTTGCTGCAAGAAGCTCAGCGTCTAGGTATTGCTACAGTCACCCTGACTGACATTAACGGTACCTCTGGCTGCTTGCAATTTGTCAAACTGGCCGCAGAGTACGGCATTAGACCTTTGATTGGTGTAGATTTTAGGAATGGTATCCAGCAGCAATTTGTGTCCATTGCTAAAAACAATGAAGGGTTTCAAGAAATTAACTCTTACCTCTCTCATTTTCTCCATCAGAAAAAGGAAATTCCAGAAACAGCCCCTGACTTCCAAAACATCTTTGTCATTTATCCCTTTTACACTCAAAAATCATACGTTCTAAAAGAAAACGAATACATTGGCATCTCGACGACTGACATTTTGAAAATCCCTTTTTCAAAATCAAAAGACCTGCAACACAAAATGGTAATCATGCAGACTGCGTCCTTTCGTCATCAACTAGACTTCAACATCCACCGACTACTTCGAGCCATTGACAACAACATGCTGCTGAGTAAGCTCCCAAAAACAGAAGAAGGAGATTTGCATCATCAATTGTGTAAGGAAGGTGAATTACTCCAAACATTCAAAGACTATCCTTCCATCATTGACAACACCATTGATCTCGTCAACCACTGCAACATCTCCTTTGAGTTTGGCAATGGTTATCCACACAAAAATATCCACGCATACAACCCTTCCACACAAGAAGACAGACAGCACCTCAGGCGATTATGTCTAGAAGGAATGCCCTATCGTTACCAATACCCTAATATTAAAATTTACAGAAGACTTGCGCTTGAGCTGGACATCATTAAGAAGAAAGATTTCGTCTCATACTTTCTCGTCAATTGGGATATTCTCAAGTATGCTCGGAGCAAAGGATACTTTTATGTGGGGCGAGGCAGTGGTGCCAATAGCATAGTCGCCTATCTACTCCGCATCACAGATGTAGATCCCATCGAATTGGATCTGTATTTTGAGCGTTTTATCAATCTATACAGAACTAACCCACCAGATTTTGACATTGATTTCTCTTGGAGAGACCGTAATGATATTACTCGATACATTTTTGAAAAATTTGGATATGAAAGAGTCTGTCTAGTTGCCACCTACCATACTTTCAAATTCAAGGCAGTCACACGTGAGCTGGGCAAAGTTTTCGGTTTGCCTACACATGAAATTGACAAAATCGCAGAGGGACATTACGACAGGAGTGAGCCTCTTACCAATCTGATTATAAAATATGCCACCAAAATGGATGAAATCCCGAGTCACCTCAGTGTACATGCCAGCGGGATCATCATCTCCGAAAAACCCATTCACTACTATACAGCCACTAGCTTGCCTCCCAAAGGTTTTCCAATTACACATTTTGACATGGTCGTAGCAGAAGATGCGGGCTTATACAAGTTTGATATACTGAGTCAGCGTGGACTGGAAAAAATCAAAGATGCCCTCAGTATCATTCAAGAAAATCACCCAGAGGACGATAGCATTGATATCCACGATACCAAACGGTTTTTTGAGGACGAAAAAGTAAAAGACTTGCTACGAAATGGTAATGCCATCGGGTGCTTTTATGTAGAGTCTCCCGCGATGCGGATGCTTCTCAAAAAACTAAAAGCCGACAATTATCTGGGCCTAGTAGCTGCTAGCTCAATCATACGTCCTGGGGTCGCCAAGTCAGGGATGATGCGACAATATATTCTCAGGTTTCGCCTCCCAGAAAAAAGAGCTGAAGCTCACCCTACATTGCTTAGCCTCATGCCTGAGACGTATGGGGTGATGGTGTATCAGGAAGATGTAATCAAAGTTGCACATTATTTTGCAGGTCTGAGTCTGGGAGAGGCAGACTTGCTACGTAGAGGAATGTCAGGCAAATTCCGCTCTCGTACAGAGTTCCAACAAGTAAAACAAAAGTTCTTTGTCAACTGTATACAAAAAGGACATGGTGAAGAATTGACTGCTGATGTATGGAGACAAGTGGAAAGTTTTGCAGGATACGCCTTTGCGAAAGGACACTCAGCATCCTATGCGATAGAAAGCTACCAAAGTCTTTATCTCAAGGCGCATTACCCACTGGAATACATGGTTGCTGTCATCAACAATGGTGGCGGCTTTTATAGCCGTCAACTCTACATCCACGAGGCTAGAATGCAGGGGGCTAATATAGAAGCTCCTTGCATCAATCGTTCTCAGATCTTCACAACTATCAGTGGCACACATATCTATTTGGGTTTCCACATCATCCATGAATTAGACCATCATTCTACCGAATTAATTTTACAAAAGAGAAAGACCCTGGCACGGTTCAACAGTCTGGAACAATTTATCAACGAAGTAGCTCTTGGAATTGAGCAAGTCAAAATATTGATTCGACTAGGCGTCTTTCGAGACATAGAGATCAACAAGAAAAAATTGCTTTGGAAGGCTCATTTTCTACTCAACAAACAACAAAAACCTGTTTACTCCCTTCCAGTTTTTCCTCCGTCCAACAAACCCATTCAGCTCCCTTCGTTAGATTATGATCAACGAGAAGACTCCTTTGACGAATTAGAAATACTTCACTTCACCCTAAAAAGCCCCTTTGAATTGATCAAAGCCAGGCCCGTTGATCCAATAATATATGCGGAAGAAATCGAAACTTACAAGGACAAGATTGTCACTATGCTTGGCTATCTCGTTACTGTCAAAAGGACTTCTACGAATAAAGGTGATCGCATGCATTTCGGGACTTTCCTAGATGAGAAAGGGCGTTTTATAGACACCGTGCATTTTCCTTCTGTAGCCAGAACCTACCCATTTAGAGGCCACGGACTCTATGAACTCACCGGAAAAGTGGTAGAAGAATTTGGATTCTACACTTTAGAGATCACACAAATGATCCGCAGCAATTATATCAATATGGAAGATGTAAAAGAAGAGGATGAAATACTCACTTTGCATGAGTAGGCTAGATTTAATATGCCTTGTCCGTCTCGAAAATAATAGAATAAACTGTCAAAACGATGATTTTCACATCAAACCAAAGACTCCAGTTTTTGACATAAAATCTATCCAATTTGACACGGCCATACATCTCGCTAAACCTAGCTGTCTCACCTCTGTAACCTTTGGCTTGTGCCAAGCCAGTCACTCCTGGCTTCACCGCATGGCGCTGGATGAAACGATCTATCTTTGGAGAAAACTCTTCATTCAATTTGATTGGGTGTGGTCTTGGACCCACCACAGACATATTGCCAAGAAACACATTGATGAACTGCGGAAGCTCGTCCAGACTTGTTTTCCGGAGAATTCCACCAATTCTGGTGATACGTGCATCATTCTTTGTAGCTTGCTTCAGATCCGAATCTTTGTTCACCACCATCGTTCTAAACTTCCAACAAGGAAAATACTTGTTGCCTCTACCATGGCGATTCTGAATAAAGAACACAGGCCCTGAAGACTCCCATTTGATCAGCAAACCAATAATAGGTACCAACCAAGAGAGTAGAAAAATCATCACTAGCGAAGAGAAGACAATATCAAATAGTCTTTTTAAGACTCTATTGTACATCCTATCCAATGGGATATGCCCTACATCTAACACAGGGATGTTACCATATCGTTGAATCTGAAGATCTCTGTTGGATACTTTGCTAAAATCAGAAAGCAGTTTGATCTTTATCAAATTATTTTCAGCAAAATCTACCAACCGTTTGACATCCTCATCATACAGTTTGGGAAGGCAGCAAAAAATCACATCAATATTGTTTGACACTGAAAACTCTTCTATGTCTTCTACAGCGCCCGTCACAGACGGATGGTCTGACTTGTGATCAAAGAAGCCTTTGAACACATACCCAATCTCAGGATGCTCTAAAAAATGACGCTTCAAACTCCTACCTATTGGACCATAACCAATAATTGCTACGTTGCGTACGTTGTATCCCTTCTTTCTGTAAAATCTAAGAATGTTGATAAAACCAACTCTCCAACCAATAACAAATACAGAAAAGATTAGATATGTATAAAATAGATGTTCTCTGGAATAGAAGTAGGCTCTTGTTGAAGCCCACATGGCAAAGACTACCGCCAAATTAATGGTAAGAGCTAAGAGAATCTGAGAAATATAATCTACAATACTCTTCTCACGGTCAACTTTGTCTAGCTTGGTTACAATAAAGATAACAACCCAAGCAACATTGAGAAATGCAAATAAAAAGGGATAACGATCACCTTGAAACCAAAAGGTGTCAAAGCGAACATAATTAGCCACTACAAACCCAATGTTCAAAAACATCAAGTCTATGAAAAGGAATATGGCTGGAAAAAACTTAGAGAACCTTTTCGATTGCATGTCTAAACAAGCTAGCTAGATTGCGAAGATAGGGAAATCTTTCGTCATACATCATTAACCCACGAAATAATAGAATTTGAAAAAGAATCGATAGAAAATTTAGAAGCATTGAGAACTAACACTTCCTCCTCAAAATGCTTCTCGTTATTTATAAAGTGCATAATAGCCTCAGTAAGACTTTTGGTATTTTGCTCATCAAAGAAAACAGCAGTTGCATTCCTATTCATTTCTTGCTGATTCAATGGGATCATGGTTTCTGTGACTCCACCTCTTCCATATGCGATCACTGGAGTACCTGAGGCATTTGCTTCTAATGGAGTAATACCAAAATCTTCTTCTTGAGGAAAAATAAGTGCTTTAGCTCTAGCATATTCTTCTAGCAGCTCCTCCTTCGAAAGATTATGCTTAAAAATAATGTTCTTATTCGCTCTTGCCATCAGCTCCGCTTTTAAAGTCCCATTGCCAATAATTACCAAAGGAAGATTCAAAGCATTAAATGTATCTATCACTAAATCTACCCTTTTGTAATACTCAAAGCGACTAACTACTAAGTAGTTATCGCTTTTAGCCCCTTTTTCAATAGGTATAAAGTTCTCCAAATTGACAGGTGGATTTACCACGGGTGCGTTAGTCAATCCATATATCTCTTCAATCCGTTTCTGAACTACTTTAGAATTGACTATTGTCAAATCACTTTTTCTAGAATATTTATAATCAATTGATCTCAATCTAGAAATCACGATATTGTACAATAGCTTTTTTATAAAAGATGCCTCCTTTACTTCTGGATAAGATTCTGGATACCAAACCAACCTGAAAGGATTATGGCAGTAGTTAATAATCTTGGTTCCCTCTTCAATATTGGCATATTTAGAAGCATATGTTGAAGACAAAATAACCTTATCATAGCCTCTAACTTTCAATAAACGCATCGCCCAAAAACCAAATGGATAAAAAAGCAATTTCATCCACTTTTCTGTCTTCACCATTTTTTGAAAAACAGAAGTCCGAATATCTGCAAGTTTAAATTCTGGATAGGTCAATTCTGGTTGATAACACAATGTATATATAGGTGCATCGGGAAAAGTCTTGTGCAACGCTAAAGCAACTTGCTCAGCTCCACCTCTCCGCATGAGATCATCGTGAACTATCGCGATTTTACTTACATCAATCATCTGCTCAATGTATTTACTACTGCTTTTCCTATTTTTATAAACGTCCTTTCAACCAACTCATATAGAACATGTGAAACAAAAATTGTTAGAATGATTGAAACAAAAATCTCAATAAGAATAGATTTAAAATTCATGCCTTCCACAAGTTCCCATATAATCGGATGAAACAAATAGAGAGAATAACTTATTCGTCCTAAATAAACAAAAAAAGCACCCCCTATTTTGACTCTATCTGACAAAACACAAAATGATAACACACCCAATGAATAAGTTAAAAAATACTTGACTGGGTTTTCGTTGTATCCAAAATCTAAACTATAACCAAAGTGACAAGTAAGAATAAGTGCCGGCACGAAAAACACAATATACTTTCGCACATATTTTTTTGCCAAAATACTTCTATCCAAAACATGTCGTTTCCAAATCGTTCCAAACAACATAATCGAAATTGCTAAGGGAGCTGCAATCGGAAGTTTCATTTCAAGCCAATACCTCAAAAAAGCAAACACAAGAGAAATCATCATAAAAAAAACTGCCGCATAAAATTGATTTCTCTCTTCTTTAAGACATTTAAAATAGAATCCAAAAGCTATCAAAAAATAAAAAATAAGCTCTATCTGCAAAGTCCAATATAAGCCTATAACGTTTTCAATTCCTATGAACTGCTGAAACATAGAAAGGTTAACTAAAATCACACTTATCTCTTTATGAAAAATCACTCCTCCAATCAATACTGAAATCCAGTAAACTGGGTACAGTCTAAAAAATCTACCTATTGAGAAAATTTTTATATCTAATAATGTATCCCCCTTAATACTATATGGTATAAGCATCCCACTCAACATGAAAAACATTATGACTCCCCACTTACCTAAATCAAAATAGTCGTCTAATAGCAGGTAATAATAGTGACCAAATAGACTAGATTCCACTTCAGATCTTACATTTAAAGTATAGTGAAAAAGCACAACTGATAATGCTGCTATCCCTCTTATTGCATCTAAATAGTTATATCTATCCTTCATTTATCCTGTATTGAGTATGTAAATGAGAGACTAACGAAAGAGCTGATTTTTGCCAACTATATTTTTTCAAAACTCTGTTATAGCTTTCTACCTGGTTACTAGGATTACTCATCACTTTATCAAAAAGAAATGTTATTTGTGGTATATCCAAGGGATCAACATAACAGCAAGCGTCCTCAAATATTTCTTTAAAAACAGCAATATTTGAAACAACACAGGGGATTTTAAAAGTCATCGCTTCCAATGGAGGAATTCCAAAACCTTCATAAAGTGATAAATAGAAAAAAGCAGATGCGTTTTTATAAAGGTTAATCAATTCAGTGTCTGAAACATACCCAGATAATACTATAGCATCATTCTCCTTGATCAACTCAGATATTTTTTGATCTTTGAACACATTGTTTGTTGATCCAACAATAACCAGTTTTGTGTTTTTGTTTTTCCTGCTATTAAATGCTTTAATTAGTGACAAAAGATTTTTTCTTGGATCTAAAGACCCGACTGTCAAAATATAATTTTCAGCAATTAGTCCCTTTTCTAATTTATGCTCCAATTCAAAATTGGTTGATACGGCGTTGGAAACAATAAATATTTTATCAGAAGGTGCTTTCAAGAATTTAATAATCTCTCTTTTTGAAAAATCACTAACTGTTCCTATTTTTTTAGAGGTTCTAGCAATTATTGGAATCATAAATCTATAAGCCAACACAAACTTCCAGCTAAACCAAGAAGCATTAGCAAAAACAGCCATATCATGAATGATTGATACTTTATTGCGGTAGAATATTGGTGCTAGATTACACAAATTTAATAGTAAAGGACCCTCATGCCTTTTCAAATATATAGGCAAGTCTATTTGTTCCCAGATGTATCCGGTGTTAGTACCGACCACCTCACATTTGAAGAAATCGAATAACTCTGAATGAATTATGTTTTTAGGAGAAACTAACTTGACCTCTACATTGATTTTAACAAGCTCCTTACAAATTTCTATGGCAAACCTCTGTACACCTGAAATTTTTTGGGTTAAAAATCGTGCGTTTATAACTATCATGTTTTGATAATTTTTGAGGAATCTGTGGTTTCTGAGTTAAATGGATAAGCCAGACCTAAAAAAAACCAAAGACTCAGATATGAAAACTCTGGTACTGATATCATTGAGACTATTAAAATTATAAGTAATGCCCTTTTCAGACCCAACTCTTCCAAGGATTTTCCTTTCATTCGAATTATTGGCACACTAAACAATAAAACAAACATAATCAGCCCCAAAAAACCAGTATTAACCAGTAAGGTAGATGTCATATCAGTTGTCCTTATTGTACCAAATCCTATTCCAAAACATTTACTAAAGAATGGTAGCTCATACCAGTAATTAATAGCATTTACAACTGAACTGAATCTGACGACACCAGAAACATGTTTCAATGTAATCTTATCGAAAACAAACCAATATAAAGTACCTAATACTTCCCAAGCTTTGTATCCCACATAAATAATGGCAACCAGAAAGAACATATATATTGCAATCTTCCTTATTGAAATTGTTCGCTTAAACTGGAATGAAAAATTTGAAATAAAAAATATTAAAAAGCCTAGAATGGAAGAAGTAGATGTCGATAACACCAAACAAGCTAAAGTTAAGTACATCATAAATGACTGTTTAGTCTTGGTGTAAAAAGCCCAAAAAGGAAGTAGAGTAAACGCAAACATTGATGGCTCTCCTGTGAGACTTTTCATTCTCAACACACTAACTCCCGAAAATGAAAGGGTCTGAAAAAAGGAACCAATAGAATCCTCATCTGAACCAAATAATCTATTAGAAAGAAAATCACCATTTTTGTGAAACAAAAAATAAAATACCCATTCATACATACCATAAAAGCATAATAATGCAATGCCTACATTTACATATTTGAAATATCGATCTTCCCAATAATACCTGATAAAGAGAAATAAAAAGAAACCTGGCAATAAATAAATACTTTGCGTCAAATGACTAGTTTCTAAGAATAGATTACTAGCGTTTGAATTAATTAGTGCTAGATTTCTAGGTGGTGCAACATCAAAAAGAATTACCCCTATTTGGCCAACTAAATAATAACTAAAAAATAAAAGAAATATCTTGGTAAAAGTTAAAAAATATTGTAGCCTATAAAACGAACTTAATGCAAATGGGAAGGATATAAACGAAAGTATATATGCCGGAGTTGTACCTTTTACTGAGGGGAATATTACAACACTAGAAATAAACAAAAAAGGAAACCAAATCCTTACTAGATTATATAACCTCTTTGAAGAACCTGGATGAAAATTTGATGTAAAATTACTCATAAAACGGCTCCCTTTAATTCACTTTATGGATCATAAGAAATTTTTAAAATGGTATAGCCGAAAACTAGTGATGACTGTTATCAACAATTATTAAAAACTCGAGCAAAAACCATATGCATTTGCTTATAAGAAAATTGATTTTCAAAGCAAGCGCGTGCATTCTGAGCAACTTGTACTGCATGCTCCTCATTTGCTAGTAATATATCGATATATTCCCTCAACTGTGAAATATTATATGCGCTATAAACATACCCCGTCACACCTTGTTCTATCATGTCAAATGCCGCCCCAACACAATCAGACGTAATTACAGGCGTATTCATCTGAAATGCCTCATTGACTGTTAGACCCCAAGGTTCCATATTATTATCAATAGGAATACTTGGTAAAACAAAGATATCAGCCATTTCGAAAAAACTACACCTATTTATGGGCATGACCTTACCTGCAAACTTAATATTTTCACTACTAGACGCTAATGCCTTACACTTTTCTATATATCTCAAATCTCCACCTCCTGCAACTACCAAAAAAGCGTTATTGACCACTGTGTTTAGAAAAGCTTCAATTAATATTGATAAGCCTTTTCTCTCAATTATTCTTCCTAAGTATAATATTACTTTAGCATTATTTGGTATTGACAAAGATTCCTTCAATTGTTGAACATCTATTCCACCATCCTCAGTTATTTCGCTCACATTTGGAGACATATATAACACGCTTTTATTTACTCCCAAGTTCAGTAAATGTTGAAAGGGCCTAGAACCGATAGCAATTATATGATTGATTTTCTGAAGAACTAAGCCAACGACTGCCTCCTTTATTTTTCTATAAACCTTCTTTACCAATGGAGTAAGTTCATTGTATTTCTCACTAAACCATTCTAGTGAGAAATAGACCTTCTTGAAATTGAAGAAAAATGATAATATCACAATAACTATATTGAAACCAATTATTCTAAAATTATCCATAGCTGGAAGTACAACAATATCGTACTTTCCATTTCTCAACTGTTTAACTAAAGACAAATAAGAAAAAGAGCCAGAAATAACGTTCAGCCTCTCATAATCATCATGTTCAGAAGAATCGATCTCATAAATACCTTCTACTTCACTCTTATTTAATAAGTAATAATCAATCTCGAAATCCTTCGCTAAAGTCATGAACAATGGCACTCTGAACCATGGAAGTGCAACTTGAATAAACAATATCTTAGACATGTAGTAGGTAATTATAATCTTCTACCATTTTTTCTCCATAAAATCTACTGGGGAGCTTCTTTTCAAGTATATCCCCATCTACATACTCCACTCTATTATTCGTAATCTCAAGTAATATACTGATCAATTCTTGCTTATTTTCAAAAAGAAACCCGTTAACCTTATCCTCTATTATTTCTGTACTGCCACCCACTTTGGATGCAATTAATATCTTATTATGCATTAGCCCTTCTATGAGAGTAGTTCCTAAAGGCTCTGATAATTCTTTAGAAGTTGCATTGATCACAACATCAATATTATTATAAAAATCAAACATCGTATCAATAAACCCTAAATACTCTACCTTTTCTCCTGCGTCCTCGAGTCTTGACAAAAACTCTTCTTTAAACTCCTCTTCAACCAATCCAGCAATTTTTAACTTTATTGACTTATCATGAAGTTCTTTCATGACGTCTAATAACAGTAGATGACCTTTTTCCTTTGAAATTTTACCTGCAATCCCTAGAATCAAATCATTAGTTTCATCACGTTTGATTAGTTTAGGAACCTCCATATAGTCAGATAGAAAAAAACCGTTATATAAGACAGTCACTTTAGATTGAAACCATTTTATTTGATTTTTTGTAGCCTGTGAGGGAACTATAATTATATTAAAAAAAGAACCAAAAATGAAATCAAGAAGGGGCCTGACTTTTTTAGGTATACCAATATAGGAGATGTCATGATTGTGGCGAACCCTAATCAAATTTCGTTTAAATAACGAAAAATACACAACTGAAAATAGGCAATAAAAAGAAACCTTATTGTTATTACAATGAATTGCTATTATCTCCTTTTGGCTTTGCACTAGTCTAATAACTTCTATACTCAAGCATATAGAGTTTCTAATGCCCATGAATAGTCTCCTAAACCCTTTAACTCTCATAAACTTAAAAGAGTCTAAATATTTGGTCTGAAAAAATTCGACTTTATTAGCCTTAGCTCTATCGATAACTTTACCTCTACCCGAAAGGATAATTGGAGCAACCTTTTCGTTATTTTCTAATAGGTTAAAGAGAACTATTTCTGCCCCACTGTAATAATCCGATGACATTACGTACAAAACCTTGTGCATGTCTGATCAATTATATTTTATGAAAATAGACAAAATAGACAAACAATGATTTTATGGACTCTTTGTATACAAACCTTCTCTTTGCCCTTTCTTTTACCAACACACTATTGGTAGCAGAATCCTCCTTGTGATACACTTTTAACTCGTGATCATAAATCATTTTTAAATTATGAGTAGCACATCTATGGTACAAGATGTCCTCTTCTACAAACATAAATGTCCTTTCAAAGAAGACGCTTTCAAATCGTTTAAAGTAAGATTCATGAAAAATTAATGCTGCACCATGCAATTTTTTACCCCCCGTTTTACTTTCATCAACTGCTCCTGCCCTTCTACTGTTTAGCAAAATACTTATATACTTATCCAAAAATAAAATATTCGATAGATATAGAAATATGTTTATCAGTCCCACTTTTAATATCTTTTTCCTAGAGTTTATTACCCCACCAACTGGACTCTGATGTTTTTCGTCAACTAAGGATATAATGTCGGGTCCAAGAATATTAAATTTTGTCGTCCTATATGTTTCTATTAGGAGATGAAAGAAATTATTTTGATTAATAACAATATCATTATTAGTCACTATTAAAAAATTAGGATTGAAATGATCCAAAGCATACTTGCATCCTAAATTATTACCTCTAGCAAAGCCCAAATTTGCGTTTGAAATTATAACATGAACTCTTTCACTCTGGTATCTCTCTTTCAGAGATAGCCCAGTTTTATTAGGAGAACAATTATCGACTACTACAATATTCCATTCAAGACCTGTGCTGTCAATTGAATGTAAAGAGTCTATACATTCAATTGTATCATCTATGGTTTGATAATGAAGGATTATAAACGTGATTTTTATCATATTCAAAACTAAGCCTGCTTCAACTAGAAAAATGCAAATATAATTTTCTCAGCACCTTCAATAGGTTTGGAGGCATTCTTGAAATCAAGCACGTTAAGTTATAATTAACTTGACCGTATTTCTTTAATAATTCTCCATACATTTTGATTTTCTCATAGTCTAGAAAGCCATTAATCCTTAAAAAAACCAAATAACCTATAGAAAAGAGATTACTATTTATAGTATGACTTTTTATTGCTTCATTCTTAACCGTCAATGCGTAATCTTCAGGTAATCCTAAAACTACATTACTCCAGTCTTTTAAAAAAACATCCATAACATCTTGTGACCAGTAGCTAGATTTCTTTTTACTGTTAACCTCTACCACTCTTTCCCCAAACCAGAACAACTTGTAATTATTCTTTATAAAATCTCTAAATATAATGGATATTTGAGGGAAATTTTTACACGATTTCAAATCAATCATATCAATGTTTTCCAAAGAATTTTTAGAATATATGGTAGATCCTGAAAAAGTCAAATGCCATCCAAGATTCTTTAATAGTAGATTGCCATCCTGGTAAATTGAAGAGTCTAAATGTAAATTTCTTGATAAGGTATTTACTGAGACAAAATCATAATTATTCTGAATAATGGATACCACCTGACTTAGATATCCTTTCCGTATTTTTACAGCGTCACCTAAAAACCACACATAATCCTCTTGTGCCAGTTTTAATGTGCGTATATAATTTTTATCATGACCTAGCGAAGGATCATTCTTAAAATAGAAAATGTTTTTATACAGTTTTCTCAAATCAGAAATTGCTATCAAAGTAGCGTCATTCTGACTATCATCAGATATATATATTGGTATATTATTATCTTTTACCTCATCAAGTATTGCTTCAATATTCTCTTTCAAAATTGAGGCTCTATCACATGTAGGAATTACCAAAGCTATTTTTTTCATTTCTCTACTCATTCTATAAGTTTTTATAAAAAATGACCCCTCCATTTAAGCCATTAAACTCGATGTTTGCTTAAATTGTAGTTTTAGTAATTGGTAAAAACTACAATCTATTGTGCCTTCTTTCACCTGCCATACTTTTACAATTAAAACACCTTTAATTCATTGTTATTGGTGTATAAAAAGATTCGCAATGTAATGTAGATTTCTGTAATCAAAACAGCAAATGAAGCTCCTATATGATTATACAATAATATTAAGACTGTTGACATAATCAAGTTAATCACCCCAGCAGACATAATTATTCTACTATACTCCTTCTTTTTGTTAAAAACAATCATTGTTAGCGTGCCTAGCATAGTATCTAGAGTAACTAAAAAAGGTACAATAGCCAGAATACGAACTACTTCAATAGACTTTGTTCCTTCCAATCCAAAAATAATCACTACAATCTCCTTAGAAAAAACGAAAACAATAGCCGAAAGAAGAAGCATGAGAAAACCCAAAGAAACAGTCAATTTCTTTAAGAATTTCAAGGTTGCTGCCTTTGATTGTTGCGCCTTCCTAGTCACAAAAGGAAACAAAGATTGTGAAATTGGTCCATTTAAACTTTTCATTGCTCCAATAAGTTTAAATCCAATTGCATAATAACCGACTATTTCATTAGTGGTAAGTATTCCTAAAATCATAACAACTGTTATCGTATAGATACTTACTGATACGTTAGTTATGAAAATATGCCATGCATCTTTTAACTGAAATATTATTAAATCCTTAGAAGGCAAACGAAGTGGAAAATCTAACCACTTTAAAGAAATGACCAATGCAATGATTCCACTCAATGCAGATCCCATCCCTGTAAATAATGGTACAAATAGATAATCATTGCTATTTCTTACAAAAACAAAAATTAGTATCGTAAATAGACCCTTCGATAAAAGATTAAGCAAAGCTATTACCTTCATACTTTCCATACCTTGAAACAACCAAGTTGGAAATATAACTTGACCTATTACTATCAAGAATGTAAGGAAATATACTTCCTTCTCTACTTGAAATTTTGAAAAAAGGCTTACCATGGCTACCAAGACAACAAAACACAGTAAAGTCAAAATGAATTTAGTTGTGATAATTGCACTAAAAATTTCCGATATTTTTCTTTTGTTATCTCTGTTAATTGTAATATCTCTTGTTGCAGTTAAATTAAAACCATAATCAATAACAATTTGAAAATAAGCAATTGTTGCCACAGCAAATGAAATTAATCCAAACCTATCAACTCCAAGTACTCTAACTAAGTATGGAATAGTGATGAGAGGCAATATATAATTTGCCCCTTGTAGTACACTTAGAGATAAAAAATTACTAACAAGCCTTTTATTATCCCTCGAACCAAATATTTTCCCAATAGTTGGAACTGATAAAAAAAAATTCAATCTAGACATTTTTTGTTTAGTTCATTTTTCAGCTTTGGGGGCACTCTCATCTTATATTTTGGATAAGCACCTAAAGGATTACACCTTCACCTTCAGAAATTGGTAGATTTCTTGATCCATCAAAAACAAAATCGGTAGACATATGAATTAGAGTAATGCCATTTTAATTACAGGCATGCACTATGTTTTCAATACATGATACATTGATTTTTTCTAAATCTAGTTCCTCTTTAGCTTTGTCTACTGCGGTATATACAGCACAATTAATGCAAATCAAATGAGTTGGAATTAAACATCCTTAGATATTATAATATCGTGTATTTCAATATCTACAAACGTAAACTTTAGGCCAATCAAAGTTGAAAGCAAATGAAATTCTTGTCCTACCTGCCCAACAGAATCAGTATAAAACTGAATTCTAAATACTTAAGTAAACGTATTTATTAAGCTTATATTGGAAAGTACCAATTGATACTAAACACTTTTAAATCAATATTGAGTAGACTCACAAGTAGTAGAATTAGACAGAATCACTCAATACTCTAACAAACTTTGCTTGAATGCAATCTCTTTTTGAAAATGCAGACTTTTTAAAACACCAAACAAGGATTTAGATTGATTTCATTATACAAAAAGTGATGATATTCCAATCAAATCATTAAGCTTTCTACTATTATAACTTTCATACTATCAAATTAAAATGATCTCCCCCTTTTTCCAACTAAAATAAATTTGCAAAACAAGATGATTGTTCCAATCATACATCCCATGACCATGAGAACAATTAAAATGACTGCTCTTTTGGGCTTGCTCTTATCTCCAGGTATCCTTACTGGTTCCAATACTGTAAACACCGGTGTTTCTTCCTTCAGCTTTATTTTGGCTTGCTCCACTTGTGATGATAGACCTTTGTAAACTTCATAGGCCAAATTAAACTCATACTCTAATTTTTTGAGCTCAATTTGTGCAGTAGCTGAATTCACATTTCTATTCCTATCTGTAGATCGTGCCAATTGGTATTGCACTGACTCATATTTTCTTTTTGATTCATCGTGTGCCTCCAAAATGAATTCAAGATTTTTTAGCGATTTTCCCGTCTTATACTCAACAACCGCTCCCGTGACCATCAGTTCAATTTTCTTCGCAATTTGTGCAGCTGCATATGGATCAGGCATTTCAACCATAACTTCAACTATCCCCGTCTCACTATCAATCTCCAAGATTATACGTTCTTTGAAACTTTCAATAAGTCTCCAATCTTCCTTAGAAATACGATAAAAAGACAAATCATCTTTGGTACTAATTATATCTTCAGGTTTATTACTAAATATTAACCCAGGCAATCCAATAGTATACTTCAAGATGTAGCCCATCACAGAGGGCTTTACTATGTTCTTAAAATAGTTGAATGAAGTTGCATGAATATCTTGTCTTTCAAAATAAATCGTATCATTCATTACCTCCAATATAAAAGGTAAACTATTGACAATCTCGGGATAAAGCTGTGGGGTCATTACGCCCGACGAGCCTCCCATACTGCTCAAATCTACTCCTGCCAAGCCCGCCAAGCCTGCTAAACCTCCCAAGCTGGGCATCTGTGCTTCTTGGCTTTCTGGCAGCAATTTACATGTAGCCTCATACTCTACGGGACTCGTAAAAGCAATAATCAGCCCTATAATGATAAATACGCTTGTAACCTTGGCGATGAACAGTCTACCTGCCCAAATACTTCGAGTTAATTCTATAAGATCGATTTCATCTTCACTACTCCTTCTTTTTTCTTGTTCTTCTACCATATCAATTGGATGTAATTTGGCTAATTACTAGTGCAATAGTGGCTATACCCGAAGCGATCCCAACCCAAGCTTGCGGGCTCATAGGCTGACGCTCTGGTTTTTGAGGAACAACAATCTCTGCCCCTGGCTCTATTCTTGGATAATCTCGAATCCACAAGAAGCTGTGGGTTTGTGCAGCAGAGCCATTGGCATAGATCACATATGACTTAGACTTTTTAGCTCTTTGATCGAATCCACCGGCACTTGAAACATAGTGTTTAAGTTTGGATCCCTTGTTGTGTTGTATATTGCTTGGGTAAAGGACCTCTCCTCTGACACGAACTGTTTGAAAGACCCTAGGGATACTCAAAATATCTCCCTTTTTTAAGATCAAATCATATTTTGATCCTGGGTTTTCTAATATCTTTTCTAGATCGATTCCTATAGATTCCTGTTGACGGAAAATCTCAAGACTATCACTGAATGAAAAGCCTTCCTTTCTAAACCTATAAGTCAAATCTTTGCGACGTATCTCTGAGGCATCATCATCAGTATGCACATCTGCGATAACCTTTCCTTCTGCATCTTTAGCATCCATTTTTTTTGGTGCTTTGTAATATTCGGTTCTCCTGATCAAAGTTGCCCCTTTGGGATAAGAATAATTAGTCAACCCACCTGCTCGACTCAATAGTGACGAAATCCGCTCATCCTTTCTTTTCATTGAATACTTACCTGGAAACTTTGCCTCTCCCTCCACTTCTACAATTTCTTGATCTTGAAAGAAGGGACTTTTGCGTATCACAATGAGATCAAAAGGCTCCAATTTAAAAGAAGAAGCCTCTTGAGATAAATTTAAATTCTTGCTGATAGGGAAGTTGAAAATTTCTGCGGATAGGTTGGTATCCCTTGTACTATCAGGATGAATCCGTCGTGCTACCTCTACAAATGAGCGGGCAGCTGATTCTTTAAAACCACCAGATAGGTATATCACATCTTCCACTGTCATGTTATCAACGTGCTCAAAAATTCCTGGATTTATTACTTCTCCTTCAATGGTCAGGGTATAAGACTCTCTCAGTGAGTAGATAGATTGGAATTTAACAATATCATTGTTTTGCAATACGATACTCTCTTCTCCACTTAAAACTTTCTTGGGATCAAAGGACAAATTGGATAGAGAGAAATTCTCATTTCTCCTTATAATAACTCCACGCTCCATAAATGTATCTCCACGCAATCCATCTGCAAGGTTGAGCAACTGGAGCAATGTCAACCCATCGGTCAATTCATACTCTCCAGGGTTAAGTACTGATCCTTCTATTGTAACTCTTCTTTTAAACTCATCTGAAATTTTCGGAACAAAAATTTCATCTCCATTCTTCATTGTGAATGTCCCACGACTCTCTTTTGCAATAGACTTGACGGTTTTATAATTCCCTTCTGTACGAATTACATTCATTGTACCATCGTAGGCGTTCTTAGATAATCCTCCTGCATAATAGAGCAAGTCTTCAAACGATTCCCCATCTATCAGCTCGTAGGCTGCTGCTCGTTTTACTTCCCCTTGAAGCCTCACTCGATTGATATATGGCTTCACAATAATTACGTCTTGATCCTTGAGGGTAATATTTTCTCCTAACCCCTTAATAAAAAAGGCATATGCATCAAACGAAGAAAGCAACTCCCTATCACGATAAATTTCTATCTGACGAAGAGATCCGTTAATTGTTGGCCCTCCAGCGCTATAAAGCGCATTAAAGACAGTACCAAATGAGCTCATAGTAAAGGTTCCCGGCTTATGCACCTGACCTATCACATGTACGCTGATGGTACGGATCTGCCCTAGCGAAACATCGGCAAAGGAACTCCTACCTATGGTACTGTATATTTTCTTGAGTCTAGCAATTACTTTTGACTTGGCTTCATCCATTTTTAGTCCGCTGACAAGTATTGGGCCAATACCAGGAACTCTAATTGAGCCCTCTGGCGAGATCGTCAATTGATAATTCTGCTCCGAAGCACCCCAAATATCTATATACAATTCGTCACCCGGGGCTAGCGTATAGTTGGCAGGCGTGGGCACATTCAGATTGGGTTCAAAAGTCAGCTCTGATTCACGAAAAAATTTCAAACCAAAAACCTCCAGCCCATCTTCGTGTATTTTCAAAGAATCTTCTATCTCCTTTTCAAGCATTTGTTCGAAAGGAAGCATTAATTCATCTACTACTGCTTCATCTATTGGATTTACTCTTAGCCTAGTACCACTCATAGCGGGACTAGTTGACTCTGTGGCTTGTGCTTGTAGTATTTTTCCACGCAGTTTTGTAATGTCTGACTCAGACATGCCGCGCATTTTAGCCATTTGCACCAGTTGCTCCTCAGACATACCGCTGGATTCCAGTCTCTTGACCAGTACGGCCATCTGTTCTGGCGTGAGCTCGTCGATATCAAGGTTCTGCAAATTCTGAAGATCTGATATATTCTGTGCCTGAGTACTTACCTCGTACCCAATAGAGAGAGCAAAGAATAGAATAATTATAGAAATACGCCTCATATTGTCTTTTAAATTCACCGCAAGTTAGAACATATTAATTTTTCAATTCACAAGACACGAAAAAATGTGGATTTAGCAAATTCTCTTTGTTGTAGACTACTGGTTTATTGGTTCCTTGAATTGTAACTGAACCGCCTGCTGCTTCTACTATTGCCTGGGCTGCTGCCGTATCCCACTCCATAGTAGGGGCAAAACGTGGATACAAATCAGCTGTCCCTTCTGCTACAGCCAGTAACTTCAACGAACTCCCCATACTGACAATTTCTGGTGAATTGAGACCATCCATGAAGCGCTGCGTTTCATCGGACAAATGTGAACGAGAAGCAACAACTCTCAAGCCAGAATCCGCCATGCTGATTTTATTTATTTTGAGTTCATTGATTTTTCCATTTGCTTCTTTGAAAGCACCTTCTCCCTGAATGGAAAAATACAACTCATCTCGGACTGGCACTTGTACCACGCCAAGTATTGACTTGCCACCATGTATCAGAGCAATGTTGATTGTAAACTCGCCGTTTCGTTTGATAAACTCCTTGGTGCCGTCCAAAGGATCAATCATCCAAAAGTATTCCCATTCTTTGCGTTCGCTAAACTCAATTTTGGCTCCTTCTTCACTCAAAATCGGAATCTGTGTTTTTTCCAACTCTGCCACAATCGCCAAATGTGATGCCTTATCAGCCAGAGTCAATGGAGAATCATCAGCCTTCGCTTCAATTGAAAAGTCTCCACTTTGGTATATCTCTAAAACAGAAACTGCAGCCTTTGTAGCTGCAGTCTTTGCTATTTCTAATAGTTGTTTTAATTCCATCTGTCTTGATTAAACAATCATTCCAGCAGCTACTGTTTCGTTGGTTCCTTCGTCTACCAAGATTAAGCTACCTGTATTTCTATTCTTTTTATATGAGTCCGCCAAAATTGGTTTAGTCGTTCTCAACATCACTTTACAGATGTCGTTCATTTTCACATCCTTGTCTTCTTCATTTCGATGCAGAGTGCTGATATCCAATTTGTAGCGAATCTCTTTGATCATCGTCTTTGCCTCAGAAGTTGTGTGACGCAAAATATACTTTCCCTTTGGTTTTGGACCCGTAGCGTTCAGCCAACATAGCATCGCCTCGATGTCTTGCGTAGGCTCGGGCATATTGTTGGTCCTGACGATCATGTCTCCTCGTCCGACGTCTATATTGTCCTCCAATTGAATCGCTACAGACATAGGTGCAAATGCCTCCGCAACTTCACCGTCAAATGTATCAATGGATTTGATTTTGGAACTAAAGCCCGATGGCAACACGGTTACTTCATCTCCTGGCTTGAATACACCACTTGCGATACGACCAGCATACCCTCTGTAGTCATGGTACTTGTCATTTTTTGGACGGATCACAGTTTGTACAGGGAATCGACAGTCTATGTGATTATGATCACTACCGATGTGTACATTTTCCAACGTGTACAACAAGGTAGATCCTTCGTACCAATCCATGTTTTCACTTCTGTTGACGACATTGTCTCCATTGAGAGCAGAGATTGGAATAAAACGAACATCTTTGACATCCAGCTTGGATGCAAATGCCTCATAATCTTCTTTGATTTTGGCAAATGCCTCTTCTTTGAAATCTACCAAATCCATCTTGTTGACACATACGATGACGTGAGGGATTTGCAACAAAGAAGCAATGATCGAATGTCTTCTTGTCTGCTCAATCACTCCATGTCTGGCATCTATCAAAATCAAAGCACAGTTGGCGGTCGAAGCACCCGTCACCATGTTTCTGGTGTACTGGATATGACCTGGAGTATCTGCGATGATGAATTTTCTCTTGGGTGTGGCAAAATATCTATAGGCTACATCGATCGTGATACCTTGTTCTCTCTCGTCCTTCAATCCATCTGTCAAAAGTGCCAGGTCCGTGTGTTCTAGTCCCTTTCTCTCACTTGATTTGGCAACTTGTTCGAGTTGGTCTTCGAATATTGATTTTGAATCATACAATAGTCTACCAATCAATGTACTCTTCCCATCATCTACACTACCTGCAGTGGTAAATCTCAAAAGCTCCATGTTGAGATAGCCCTTGTTATCGTGTGTTTCTATGATATTATCTTGCTGTGACATAACTTCTTTGCTGTGAGCCATTTGGGATGACCCAATGACTTAATTTACTGATTTTTTTATTCCAGCTTTAGGCGAAAATGTACCGAAAGCCAATGGTAAAATATTAAAAATACCCTTGCTTCTTTCTGTCCTCCATTGAGGTTTCAGAGCGCTTGTCATCCTCACGATTGCCTCGTTCGGTTTGTCTAGCTGAAGCTACCTCGTCAACAATTTTAGCCAAGGTATCAGCACTAGACTCATCTCCACCTGTGATGGTAATGTCTCCCAATGTTCTAAACCTGATTTGCTTGGTGACGATTTCTTCGTCATCAGCTATTTGGATAAACTCCGATACTGGCAACCAAGTATTGCTTCGTCTGATCACTTTTCTCTCATGTGCAAAATACAAAGAAGGAATCGCGATATTTTCTGACAATATATATTGCCACACGTCCATTTCTGTCCAATTGCTCAATGGAAATACTCTGAAATGCTCTCCCTGATGCTGTCTGCCATTGAAGATATTCCATAACTCTGGTCTCTGGTTTTTCGGATCCCACTGACCAAACTCATCTCTGTGAGAGAAGAACCTCTCTTTTGCTCTTGCCTTTTCTTCGTCTCTTCTGGCACCACCGATGCAAGCATCAAATTGATGCTCCTCGATTGTTCCTAGTAGGGTGACTGTTTGATTAGCATTCCTATTGGCACTTTTTCCTTTTTCTTCGATCGCTTCGCCATCATCAATTGACTTTTGCACAGATCCCACGATCAGTTTAGCGCCTAGCTCTGCCACTAGTTCGTCTCTAAACTTCATCGTCTCAGGGAAATTGTGCCCTGTATCAATATGAACCAATGGAAACGGTATTTTAGATGGAAAAAAGGCTTTTCTAGCCAAGTGAGTGACCACAATGGAATCTTTTCCTCCTGAAAACAAAATTGCAGGGTTTTCAAACTGTGCGAATACTTCGCGCAAAATGAAAATCGCCTCTGCTTCTAATTCTTTAATATGTGTGAGATTGTAATTTGACATTTTGTATCGTCAAGTGTTTATTCAAAAATCGTTTCTAGTCAAAAGACCGAAGTCTGAAGACACAAATTCTACTTAATATTATTTCTAAATGCCATCATATTCATTAAATCAAATGAAATATTAAACATTACCCTTTTAGGAAACTCATTCGTCTTCCAACTACATTCTTCCTACTTCAATCTTGGTTTTCACTAGATCATATATTCTTTGAACTCCCTCCTCAATACTCAATTGGTGAGAAGGGATGTTTAAATCTGCGTTTTTTGGTTCTTCAAAAGGTGAATCAATTCCTGTAAAGTTCTTGATTTCTCCTCTTCTTGCCTTGGCATAAAGCCCCTTGACATCTCTCTTTTCGCATTCTTCCAACGGACAATTCACGAAAATTTCGGTGTAATTTTCCACACCTATCAAGGCTTTTATCTTGTTTCGTTCGTCCTCGAAGGGCGTGATAAAAGCTGTCAACACGACAATTCCAGCATCCACAAACAACTTGGACACTTCTGCAATGCGCCGGATGTTTTCCTTTCTACTATCATCAGAGAAATCCAAATCCTTGTTCAATCCTGATCTGATATTATCTCCATCTAGTATGTAAGTATTGATCCCCTCTGCAAACAGTTTTTCCTCTAGGGCACTAGCCAATGTGGATTTGCCAGATCCAGACAGGCCTACAAACCAAATCAATTGGGGCTTGTACCCCAGTTTTTTGATTCGATCCTGCTGTGTGATCGCGTGACTATGAGGAATAATATTTTCAGTCATGATAAGAAACCGTGTTTTTATATAGTGTCAGCATTCAAAACTGAGAAACTCTCCTCAAAAAGATGTTTGGAATATCTAACCCTACCAATGTTTATTGTATGCTATTACTGAATAAATCTGAATGATAAGTATCACTCATGCATAGAGACAACAACAAGTCGTTGATTCATGATACTTATAAAGACATTTTTCATTCATGATACTTTTGTTTGCAGGGTTAAGTGCGGCGTAAAACTAGTAAGATTATTCAAAATGAAGAAATCGACTTGGTTTCTAAAGCGACCCTGAGACAAGTTCCTTGGGAAGAATCCCCTTTACATCATAAATAATGCTGCTTGCTGCTTGTGATTTCCAGTCAATTTTGTTGAATGCTGTATGGGCCACTGCCATGATCTGGGCACTGTACTTACCTCCTAGTCCTTCTATCAATTCAATACCATATTCCTCTTTGACTTCCTCTTTGTCTGCCAATGGATCATACACATCTACTACGATGTTGTACTCATTGAGTTCTTTGATGATGTCGATGACACGGGTGTTTCTGACATCAGGGCAGTTTTCTTTGAACGTAATACCGTATACCAAAACCCTAGCACCGACTAGTTCTACTTTGCGCTTGGTCATCAATTTGATCACAGACTGAGCTACATACTTGCCCATGTTGCTATTGATCCTACGTCCTGCCAAAATCACTTCTGGCAAATACCCAACGCTCTCTGCCTTGTGTGTCAAGTAATATGGATCTACGCCAATACAATGCCCTCCCACCAAGCCAGGTTTGAAAGGAAGAAAATTCCACTTAGTTCCTGCCGCTTCTAATACCTCGTGTGTATCAATGTTTAATCTATTGAATATCAAAGAAAGCTCATTCACAAATGCGATGTTGATGTCACGCTGTGCATTTTCTATCACTTTGGCCGCCTCTGCTACCTTGATAGATGAGGCTTTATGTGTCCCCGCAGTGATGAAAGAAGCATAAAAATCATTGATTTGATCAGCAATGGCTTCTGTACTACCACTTGTTACTTTCAATATTTCCTTGACACCACGGTCTTTGTCTCCTGGATTGATTCTTTCTGGGGAGTAGCCCAAAAAGAAATTTTCGTTGAATTTTAACCCAGATTGCTTTTCCAAAATTGGTACACAAATTTCTTCCGTACAACCAGGAAACACAGTTGACTCATACACAGCTATGTCTCCCTCTTTGAGGTATTTTCCTACCAGTGTAGATGCCTTTTCTATAAGTGAAAGGTCAGGATTATTGTTTTCATCAATCGGAGTGGGCACCGTGACAATATAGAAATTGACGGAGGCCAGATCGTCTGGATTGGACGAAAAACTAACTTGAGAAGATGAAAGCAATTCTGCGGTCACTTCACCCGTCCTATCATGCCCCTTCTTCAATTCATCAATGCGTTTGATATTGATATCAAAACCTACCACTGGATATTTTTCAGCAGCTGCCACTGCGAGTGGCAATCCTACATATCCTAGACCAATAATCCCAACCTTCAAGCTCATGCTCACTTAACTTTATCTTTAAAATACTCCAATGTAGGCTTTAAACCTTCACTTCTCGAAAATTTGGGAGACCATCCCAGCACCTCTTTGGCCTTCGTAATGTTAGGCTGACGTTGTTTTGGATCATCTGTAGGGAGAGGCTTATAGATTATCTTAGATTTACTTCCCGTCAATTTTAGAATCTCCTCCGCAAATTGATTGATCGTGATTTCATCTGGGTTACCAATGTTGACTGGATCTGCACAATCGCTCAACAATAGACGATATATCCCTTCTACCAAATCATCGACATAGCAAAACGATCTCGTTTGAGACCCATCGCCAAAGGCCGTTAGATCTTCCCCTCTCAATGCTTGACCAATGAATGCTGGCAGCACACGTCCATCATCCAATCGCATCCTTGGGCCGTAGGTATTAAATATTCTAACAATACGAGTTTCTACTCCATGAAAAGTATGGTAAGCCATCGTCATTGCTTCTTGAAATCTTTTGGCTTCATCATATACACCTCTAGGCCCAACAGGATTGACGTTACCCCAATAGTCCTCAGTCTGAGGGTGTACCAGAGGATCCCCATATACTTCAGAGGTGGAAGCGATTAGCATCCTTGCGCCTTTGGCCTTGGCTAAGCCCAAAAGGTTGTGTGTTCCCAAAGAACCTACCTTCAGGGTCTGAATAGGCATCTTCAAATAATCTATTGGACTAGCTGGTGATGCAAAATGCATGATGTAATCCAAATCTCCAGGTACATGAACAAATTTCGATACATCATGATTGTAATACTCGAAATCTTCTCTGTGAAACAGGTGCTGAATATTTTCCAAAGAACCTGTTATCAAATTGTCCATGGCAATTACATGACATCCTTCCTTCAAAAATCTATCACAAAGGTGTGATCCAAGGAAACCTGCTCCTCCCGTAATGAGTACTCTTTTCTTAGCCATTGTATTGAAAATTAAAAGTTCTGTTAGTAAGTAGTTCGTATTTTGTATCCTTGTCAGATAGGACAATATCTTTCTCTTCCATTTCCCATTGGATTCCGAGGCTTGGGTCATTGTACATCACACCACCTTCATGCTCTGGGGAATAGTAATCATCGATAGCATAAAAAATCTCTGCTGTCTCTGACAATACCAAAAAACCATGTCCGAAACCCTTGGGTACAAACAATTGATTTTTACTCTGCTCTGTAAGAATTTCTGAATGATGCATTCCAAAAGTAGGGGATCCAACTCTCAAGTCTACTATGACATCTTGAATAGTACCTTGAGTAACCCCAACCAGCTTGGCTTGGCTTGTGGGATTTTCTTGATAATGTAAACCACGCAAAACTCCTTTAGTGGATTTGGAACTATTGAATTGGATCGGTGTAAATTTGATACCTGTTTCCTGCTCAAACTTCTTGGCACTAAACCATTCAAAAAAATAGCCTCTATTATCTCGAAATAGCTTGGGCTGAACGGAATATGCTCCTATCAGTTTTGTTTCTTTTATTTCCATTCTATCTTTTCAGCAAATTCATCAAATACTCTCCATAACCACTTTTGATCAAAGGAATTGCCAGATTCTCTAGCTGATTGGCATCAATAAATCCCATTTTATAAGCAACCTCCTCGATGCATCCAATCTTCAATCCTTGTCTCTCTTCGATGACTTGTACAAAAGAACCCGCCTGCATGAGGGATGCAAAAGTACCCGTATCTAACCAAGCAGTCCCTCTATCTAGTATCTCTACGCTCAGCTGATTCTTTTTCAAATATTCATTGTTGACGGTCGTGATTTCCAACTCACCACGAGGGCTAGGCTTGATCGATTGGCTGATTTCAACTACTTGATTGTCATAAAAATAAAGCCCTGGCACTGCGTAATGTGATTTTGGTTTTTCTGGTTTTTCAACAATTGATATCGCCTTCTTATTTTGATCAAACTCAACTACGCCATAGCGCTCAGGATCGTTGACATGGTAGGCAAAAACAAGTCCTCCAGTGATGTCACTAGCTGCTTGTAATTTTTTAGATAAACCCGAAGCATAAAAAATATTGTCTCCCAAGACCAGCGCAACTTTATCATTTCCGATAAAGTCCTTGCCAATAATAAATGCTTGTGCCAAACCTTCGGGTTTCTCTTGAACTGCATATTCAAAATTACATCCTAGATTCTTGCCATCTCCCAATAAATCCCGAAACAAAGGAAGATCTCTTGGGGTAGATATGATAAGAATTTCTCTAATCCCAGCCAACATCAAAGTTGACAATGGATAATAAATCATGGGTTTGTCATAAACAGGTAGTATCTGTTTACTCACTGCGTAAGTCAACGGATGCAATCTGGTTCCAGATCCTCCGGCTAGTATAATTCCTTTCATGTATTTTTGGTTAGATTTTGTAATATTCTCTGTACCAGTCAATGAATGCATTGATCCCTTTTTCTATTGAAGTAGATGGTCTATAATCTATTTCATCCACTAAATCTTGCAAATGAGGTTTTGATTCTGAAATATCACCTGGCTGCATTGGCAAATAATTCATAATTGCCTTTTTATTGAGCCGGTTTTCGATAAGACCTATGTAATATACTAAATCTACAACCTGGTCATTTCCAACGTTAAACACTCTATAAGGAGCAAAACTGGAGGAAGGGTTCATATTAATACCATCCCAATTGTCATTGTTTCTTGGTATCTTATTGATTAATCTAAAAACACTTTCGCAAACATCATCTACAAAAGTAAATGATCGTTTCATTTTACCATGATTATAAACATCCATTGGTTTTTCTTCTAAAATCGCCTTGGTAAATTTAAACAATGCCATGTCTGGACGACCATATGGTCCATAAACAGAAAAAAACCTTAGCCCAGTGACTGGTAATCCAAATAATGCAGAATAAGAATGCGCTATTAACTCATTTGACTTTTTGGATGCTGCATATAGTGATATCGGGTGATCTGTCGAATCAGTGGTTTTGAATGGAATGGACTTATTCGCTCCATATACTGATGCAGAAGACGCATACATAAAGTGCCTAATTTTATACTGCTTGCTAAGCTCTATTAACTTAACAAAACCAGAAATATTAGAAGAAACATAATCATCAGGGCACTCAATAGAGTGTCGAACACCTGCTTGTGCTGCAAGATTGACTACTACATCAATTTTACAACTTTTGAAAACATCTCCGAGAGCTAATTCATTCAGGTCTACCTTATAAAATGTAAAAGATGACAGATCCTGAAGTATTTTAATTCTAGCTTTTTTGAGATCTACATCATAATATTCATTGAGATTATCTATTCCGATTACTTTATACCCTTCATCACACAGCTTTTTGCTGAGGTGAAAACCAATAAAACCAGCAGCACCAGTTACTAATACAGTCTCCATTTATTTCGATTTGACTAAATAAATACAATGCTAAGGGGATTGACCCGCAATCCAAAGCTTTAACATTATCAAAGTGAAAAGTTATAGTAAAACTTGCTCTAAATTTGCAATCTGTTATGTTCAAAGAGATAAAAGCCTTGCTGTGGAAAGATATGATTCTAGAATGGAGGCACAAATATGCCCTCAACGGCATTCTGCTTTATGTTTTTTCTACCATCTTTATTTGTTACCTATCCTTCGAGGTACTCCATGCTAGAGTTGATCAGTTCAGCTGGAATGCGCTCTACTGGATCATCATTCTGTTCACCTCCATCAGCACGGTCGCCAAGAGTTTCATACAAGAAAAGGAAGGTCGGCAACTCTACTACTTCAACCTAGTCCGCCCACAAAGCATCATCCTCTCCAAGATCATCTACAACTCTGGCTTGCTCGTGCTACTTGCTATTATGGCCTTCGGTGTATTTAGCCTCGTGCTCGGCAATCGTGTCCAAGATCCTGGTTTCTTTGTACTCATCATATTAGCGGGTACGGTTGGGTTCGCTACGACACTCTCGCTGATGTCTGGGATCGCCTCCAAGGCCGACAACAACGGCATGCTCATGGCCATTCTTTCCTTCCCTGTCATCATACCTATCCTGTTGATGATCATCAAGCTTTCGCGAAATGCAATAGATGGGATTGCACGCTCCGAAAGTCTCGATGAGTTACTAACTTTGCTCGCAATTGATATAATCGTAGGGACACTGGCCTATCTGCTGTTTCCCTACCTATGGAGAAGCTAATATGTTTTCAATTAAAAAATCTTGGTGGAAAATCTTGGGCGTCCTACTCACAGCCTATGCACTCTTGGGCGGGCTACTGATGGAGGTTCCCCGTCTCGCCATCCTCAACGAGACCATTCGAAACCTGTACTACCACGTCACCATGTGGTTTGGTATGATCATCCTGCTGACAGGGTCGCTGATCTACTCACTCAAATACCTGTCGAGCAAAAATGAGCACTTCGACATCCGGGCCGAAGCGTATGCCAAAGCAGGTTGTCTATTCGGTGTGCTCGGTATCGTGACTGGCATGGTATGGGCTCGATACACCTGGGGAGAGTTCTGGAGTGGAGACCCAAAGCAAAACGCTTCTGCGATTGCACTGCTGATCTACTTTGCCTACTTCATCCTCCGCAGTTCTTTCGAGGACGCCCAACAGCGCAGCAGAATCTCTGCGGTCTACAACATCTTCGCGTACTTCGCGATGATCCCGCTGCTGTTCATCCTACCGCGCCTGACCGACTCCATGCATCCAGGCAACGGTGGCAACCCAGGCTTCAACTATTTTGACCTAGACGGAAAACTAAGAATGATATTTTACCCAGCCATCGTCGGCTGGACACTCATGGGCGTATGGTTTGCCTCGATCAAGATTCGTATCCAAGACATTCGCCTCACACAAGACCTTTGATGATCACATGAAAAAATTACTTTTTGTACTCCTCCTCACACTGAGCCTGCAGGCTGCAGCCCAAGATGAAAAATACCAAGTCACCGAAGGCGACTACACCAATGAGCGTGTTGAAATGGCAGATGCCATGCGACAAAGCGGCAAGATTTACGTAGTAGTTGCGGTAGTAATGACCATCTTTGCAGCCATGGTGATTTACCTCGTCCGTCTGGACAAAAAGGTAGGAAAACTGGAAAAGGAATTGACAGCAAAGCAGGATTGATATGAAGAAGTCTCATATTTTTGGAATCGTAGTGATCGCAGCGGCCATTATGGTGATCATCTCTACCGCTGGAGATGCCAGCATTTATGTAGGGTTTGCAGAAGCCAAAGAAATGGCGCACGAGGGTGACAGCAAAAAAATACACGTAGTGGGTCAACTCAAAAAAGATGCGCAAGGAGAGATCGTCGGTATCCAAGATTCTCCCAACAAACTGGCCTTCTCTTTTATCCTCGTGGACAACAACAACGAAGAGCAACGCGTGTATTTCAATGAACCCATGCCAGCGGACTTTCTACGTTCTGAACAAGTGGTTGTTGTGGGCAACTTCCAAAACGACCATTTTCTCGCATCCAAAATATTGATGAAGTGCCCTTCCAAATACCAGGAAGAAACCATCGAAGTGAACGACGTTTAATTTTCCCCTATGCATTATTTCATTGGCTCTCTGGGTCACTTTTTGATCATCGCTGCATTCGTCAGTGCTTTGGTGTCTGCCTACGGCTATTTTCGTTCTGTACAATCTACTGAGATTACAGACAAAGACTCTTGGATGCGTTTCGCCCGGATAGCTTTTTGGGTACATGGCGGCTCGGCTATTGGGGTCGTCGCGACGCTCTTCACGATCATCAATAGGGGTTACTTTGAGTACCACTATGCTTACAGCCACAGTTCGACTGTCCTACCAGTCTACTACCAAATCTCCGCCTTTTGGGAAGGGCAGGAGGGGTCTTTCCTTCTTTGGATCTTCTGGAATGTCATCCTAGGGTTCGTCCTCATCCGTACCAACAAATTTTGGGAAGCCCCCGTAATGGCCATCTTCGCTATCGTACAGGGATTTTTGCTATCGATGATCCTCGGTGTGGTTCTTTTCAATCTCAAAATCGGCAGTTCTCCATTCATCCTCCTACGTGACGCGATGGATGCACCGATATTCAAAACCAGCCCGGATTTCATCCCCGAAGACGGCTCTGGACTAAACCCGCTACTCCAAAACTACTGGATGGTCATTCATCCACCGACCTTGTTCTTGGGTTTTGCGACAACCCTGATTCCCTTTGCGTACTGTATCGCTGGGTTATGGTTGGGCAAATTCAAAGAATGGATCAGACCCGCCTTGCCTTGGTCGCTATTCTCAGCAGTCGTCCTAGGCGTGGGAATCTTGATGGGCGGCTACTGGGCTTACGAAACGCTCAACTTCGGCGGCTACTGGAACTGGGATCCTGTAGAAAATGCAGTCTACGTACCTTGGCTCGTTCTCATCGCAGCGATCCACACCATGATCGCCTTCAAGAAAAGTACCACTGCACTCAAATCAGCCATCATCCTTGCGGTATCGGCTTTCTTGCTGATCGTCTATTCTACATTCTTAACCCGAAGCGGCATCTTGGGTGATTCGTCTGTTCACTCCTTTACAGACTTGGGGCTCTCCGGTCAATTGCTCATTTATCTTCTGGCCTTTGTCCTTGGAACACTCTTTTTGATCATCAGATCATGGAAAAAACTCGAAAGCGATGAGCAGGAAGTATCTACCTACTCCCGAGAGTTTTGGATATTCATGGGTGCAACTGTGCTCTGTCTGATGGGCTTTCAGGTAATTATTCCTACGTCCATCCCAGTTTGGAATGCGATCCTCGAACTCGTCGGTGTTGACTCCAACATGGCCCCACCCGTGGATCAAGTAGGGTATTACACGCAGTATCAGCTTTGGGGTGGCGTATTGATCGCACTACTGTCAGGTACGGGGCAGTTTTTTTGGTGGAACAAAATGGACAAAACCAAACTCAAGGATGCACTACTGCTACCTGTTGTGCTTACATTGGCCATCACTGCAGCGGTCATCATCCTTTTCAAAGTCCAGAACATCAACTACATCCTCGTACTGACAGCAGGAACTTACTCCATCATCGCCAATGCCAAGATTTTATTGGATCGATGGAAAACCAATATCAATTTGTCAGGTGGTGCCATCAGTCACATCGGTATCGCCATGATGCTCTTAGGAGTATTGTTCTCCTCAGGCTACTCCAAGATCGTATCTCTCAATCAAACAGGACTGGTATGGAGCAAAGAATTTCCTGACGAAGTGAATCAAAAGAATTTGCTACTGTTCCAGAACGAAGACCGCCAGATGGGGGAATATTCGCTCAATTACAAAGGCACACGCAAACGTGTCGAAGGATTCCCTGGGTATGTCAACATCCATGACCTAAGGCAAGTAAGCGAAACAGAAGCTGTTGCACTTTCGAATCTGAAAACTAAGGGTAATGTGGTCTATAGCCGAGGAGATACCATGACTTTAATTACCCCAGAAACAAGCTATTTCGAAATCGAATACACCAAAGGTTCAAGTAAATTTAGTCTCTACCCGACTGTACAAATCAACGAAAAGATGAACATGACGGTCTTTTCTCCTGACATCAAACGCAAATTGGGCTTTGATCTTTACACACATGTGCGAACCTTCCCAGACCCAGATCAAGAAACTGAATGGAGTGAGGTAGAAGAAATAATTACTCAGCTCAACGAGCCTTTCTTCGTCAACGACTTTGTGGCCACACTCGAAAAGGTACAGAGGGTAAATGACGTAGAAGGCCTCAAGTTGAATGAAAGTGATGTTGCCATCAAAGCGACCATCAAGGTCAAAGGAGCTGAACAAGATTTCATGGCAGAGCCCTACTACATCATCCAAAACAACCAGGCGGGTCTCAAGTCAGCCATTGTACACGACCTAGGTGTCAAATTGACCCTCATGGCTATCGATCCAAAAAACAATGCCTTTAGCATCGGAACGAGTCGAACCCAAAAAGATTGGGTGATATTGGAGGCAGTTGAAAAACCTTTGATCAATGTATTATGGATAGGTACATTGATCATGGTCATAGGTTTCGTAATCGCCATCTTCAGGAGATATACGGAATTCACCAAAATGAAAAGTAAAGGGCTCGAATAAAGCTAGAAGCTTATCGTTTACTCAACCTACCTTAATTGTCTTCGGTAGATTCGGATTGATCCATGATTTCTATATCCTGAATTAGAATTCGCTTGGCTAAGGCCTGTCCTGTTTTAGTAGCGGCTAGCCCACCGAGGGCAGTTTCTTTGTAGCGGGCTTCCATACTTTCGCCTACCTCTCCCATCGCTTCGGCACATTCGTCTACTGGGATTACACTGCTGACGTGTGAGAGGGCTATTTGTGCTGATGAGTTTGCGATGGCTGCAGCGCTGGCATTTCTCACGACACAGGGAATCTCTACCAGCCCTGCTACTGGATCGCACACCAGACCTAGCATACATTGGAGGGTGATAGCTACTGCATTGAATATTTGATCTATGGAGCCACCTAGACAGTAGACAATACCTGCTGAAGCCATCGCTGCAGCACTACCTGTTTCGGCCTGGCAGCCACCTACTGCACCAGCGAGAGAGGCTTTTTGTTCCAAAATCAATGCGACACCTGCACCTAGCAAAAGTGCCTCGTAAATCTTTTGATCCTCTAGCTGATGGATAGATTGGAGAGTAGTGAATACGCCTGGCAAGATGCCCGAAGCACCAGCTGTCGGTGCGGCTACTACTCTGCCCATGCAAGAGTTAACTTCCTTCGCTCCTAGGGCACTAGCTATCAATTGTTTGAATTCGGGTGAGAGGACAGTGATGTCTGAGTTGGCAACTTTCTTGGCACCATTGTCTATCATGCCTGAGCGAGACTTCATGTCCTCGGTGAGTCCTGTATGGACGGCATCTTTCATCACTTGGTAGGCTTGGCTCAGACCAGACCATATATCGGATTCGGAAGCTCCTTTTTGCGTGATCTCATATTCCAATACTGCCTGATACAGTGGGATTTGATGAGTTTGGCTATAGGTCTTCCATCCTTCGAAACTATCGAATAGAAAACACATCTTTTTGGGGTTTGTTGTAGTGTAAAGGTAATGAGGATTAATTGGATTCCCAGTTTGGGATAAAGTAGTCTGAGCAAGTACATTTAAACGATCTTGAACGTTTGCAAAGCTAAGTCTACCAAAATGGGGTCTATTAGACTACCAATTTTAGATGCATTTGCCCTGATATTCAAAATTGAACTCAGATTACATTCATTCTAAAGAACTCCCAAGGCTTCTTTAGAATGATTTGTGCATTATTAAAATTTGATACCCAGTTTCAAATGAAGCATATGCATGCGGATAGAGAGATCAGCAGACAAATCATTGTTTTGATCATTGACTACATTGACCAGGCCATGATCATAGAAAACACCTCCATAAAGAAGGGAGTTGATCCCAGCTCCGTACTCGACACCTACTCCACCTGTGAATGAAACGTCAAAGAATCTAAATTTGTCGATCAAGACATTATCCTTGTCAAGGGGTTCGCTGTAGAGCAAAATCTCCCCCATGAAACCTAACTGGAAGAATAGCTTCATATCAGGTTGGATCTCATTGGTGTAGAGTTTGAGAGTTACTGGGATTTGAAGATATTGGATTTTGTATTGTTCTGTTTGGTTGAAGATTGAAGTCCGTATTTCATCAAAATTTGAAGCCTTGACAGAGAGTTTTTTAGGAGCAAATATTAACCCCGTCACAAAGGAATAATTAGGAGCAAGAGGAAACTCAAACTCTAGGCCGAATTTGGCTCTAAGAGCAGTTCCATCCTTAGACACCTGCGTATCATCATTTGGGTCATATTTCACATCCGTAAAGGAAAAACCTGGAGAGACAGTGAGGCCTATTCTAGGTTGAGCATAACTCACTAGAGATAAAAAAAGCAGGAGTAATGGTAGGAGGGTCTTTTTCATGAGTATAAAATAAATACTTTTGTTGTCAGATGGATTCTTGAACTCCATCGTGTAATTACAAATCTAAAGCTCATCCCATTGAAGATAGAAAATTATTCTCGATTTATTCAAAAAACTGTTTTACTGATTGTTGTGCTAGTGAGTTTCGCGGCTTGCGAGCAGAATAATTGTGACAATCTGAGCCAATATGAAAGCATAGAGGTGGACATTGAAGTAGATCACCTTGAGCGATCTTTGCGATCCTTGCAAAGTTGGCAGGAGACAGTTGCTTTTTTCGAAGCACACAGAGAGGTGGCCGATTATTTCCTAGATGCCAATCAATATCCGAATGATACGATTCTCGCCAAGCGTCTGTTCCGATTGATGCAAGATCCAAATATTGATTCTCTGTTTATGGAAGTGGAGGAGTATTTCAAAGATTTTGATTCCAAGAATGTAGCTGAGCTTCAATCTGCATACCGATTCATCAAATACCAATACCCAGAAACAAAAATTCCAAAAGTACAGACCATCATCACTGGACAGTACAATGACTTGTATGTTTCTGATTCTCTTATTGTGATTGGATTGGATTTCTTCATGGGGGATCATGCAAAATATCCACCCAATGACGTGCCTGCATATATAGTCAAGCGATACATGCGGGAAAGTGTGGCACCTATTGTATTGAGTTTTATTTCCAATGAGTTTAATCACATTGATAGTTCGCACGGAACTTTGCTGGCAGACATGGTTAATATAGGCAAATCGTATTATTTTGTTTCTTCTGCTTTGCCTTGCAAGCCTGATTCACTGATCATGGGCTATACTTCAGATGAGATGCGTCTCGTCAAAGGAAACCAAGAAATCATCTGGGCCAACCTGATAGAGAATGAGCTGCTCTATGAGACCAATCATTCTATTAAGAATAAATTTGTAGGGGAGAGTCCCAATATCTACGAAATCAGTGAAAAATGCCCTGGTAGAGTAGGTGGATGGGTTGGTTGGCAAATCGTAAAGAAATACATGGATAACAATCCAGAAGTCAGTTTGCAAGATTTGATGAAGGAAACCGATGCTCACAAGATTTTTCAGCTATCTGGGTACAAACCCAAAAATGTAGTTAACTAGTCTGCTGATCGAGGAAGTCTAGGAGCTTCTTACTTTGAATTTTTAGATCAAACCTCGTTTCGGCGAGGCGTCTGGCATTTTGCTGGTATTCGTTTAAAAGAAGTGCTTTGTCTAAAAACGGCTGGATATTTTCTACCAAGCTTTGACTTTGGTTGTGAATGAAGTGAAAGCCACACTTTTCTGTAGTGATGAGTTCTCCAATCCAACCCTCAAAATTGGTGATGATCAATTTGCCAGCAGCCAACGCATCATAGAGCTTGTTGGGACTACCTGTAAACAGGCTGTCATAGTTGGCAAATGAAATGAACATGGCATCTGCTTGATTGAGTACTTTGGCCACTCCATTTTTGTCTTCAAAATCCCTGATCTCAACATTGCTTAACCCAAGATCAGTTACTTGTCCCTCTATCTTTGGCTTGTCTGCCCCTGCGCCTATCAAGATGAATCTGATCGGGAGATGTTGAATCTCTGATGCAATCTGGATGATTCTGGAGAGATCATTGGCCAATCCAAACGTACCTGTATAGCAGATTACAAATTCCTTTGAATCTGGCTCAGAAATACTGGGTTGGAAAAACTCACAATCACTGATGTTGTAGATTGTTTCGGCAGGCACAGTGGGGGCTACTTGAGTAATGTACTTGGTGATGGGAGGTGACATACCGATGTTGCCAATAGAATTTTGATAGAACAATTTCTCTAGCCAAAAGGTGAATTTTTTGAGTAGGCGTGCATTAATAAATTTCATTTCGACAGGGACAAGTGGCCACAAGTCCCCTACTTCGAAAAAATACGGTCGTTTGTAAAAATATTTGTTGAATAGACCAATCAAACCTGTCGTCAATGGAGTAGTCATGACATAGCAGTAATCTATTTTGTCTACTTTGGTAGATTCGATGCATGCCAGTATCGAATATTGCAAAAAAGAGGTTACCCTACGCCAAAATTTATAGGTGTTGTCATATGAAACATGCAGGTAGACAGTTTCAATACCATTAATATTCTTAGTTATCTTTTGGCCATTGTGAGCTGTGATCATGGTGACCTGATGCCCCTTTTTCACCATTTCTAGTGCTAAAAGATAGGATCTAATGCTGCCACCATCTGATGGTGTTTTAAAATGTTGGTGAAAATAGAGTATCTTCAAAGTGTCGGCATTTCACATTTAAAATTGATAGTTCGAATTTAGTGCCATACGACTAATCCTACCAATAAAATATATAATCTATCATGTCTCTCATAATGCTTGGCTTAAAAATGAGTTGAATGGTAATGGTCTGTTCATAGTAGGTTTTCAAATTTGCCAAGGCTAAATGCGAAGAGGCCAATTGTTTTCGAGGGAATTGAATTCTTCAGAATGAGGCATAAAAAAGCCCTGACGAGATGTCAAGGCTTCAATATCTTATAGACGTATTCTTCTTATGAAGCAACCTCTTGGGTTTCTTTCAATTTAGCAATGCTAAATGATTTCTTCTCTTTGTGTCCACAATATCCACAAGTGAAATATTTGATCAATTCTCCTTCGTCTACAGTAGTAGGTGATTGTACGATTTCTTCCTTGTTTACTTTCAATGTTTGATAATTACATTCAGAGCATTTCAAAGCATGTAATCTACCGTTGTATTTTTCGATCTTGGTATATCCTGACTCTTCGTCAATCCATACGTCATAATCCACAGAAAAAGCGTCCTCTTCAGCCTGCATCCCTTCATCTAGGTAAACATCTTCTTCCTCTTCACTCAATAATTTCATTTTTCTACCATCAGGAGAAATTCTAGGCGTAAACCTGAGTACTTTCAATCTCTTTTCAATGTAGAATGGGTAGTAAAACTTCAAGATGTTTTGAACGATTACACCTGCTATAATTGCAAACATGGTACTCACAAAAAGTCTCACTAAAAACCACAACATTCCTGATTCAGAAACGAGCGTATTTGCATAGACCGCCCCAGCAATAATAACTAGTAGAGCACTGTACCAAAGCAAATTGATTTCATACATGTTGATGTAATCATATCTTGACTTAAAATCCTTGGTAATCAGCAATTTGAAATAATGACTGGCAAGGATTAGCAAGCCTACCCCGGCAATCGCATATGAAACGTAGTGACCATACATATTCCAAGTTTCCAGTAGGCTTTGATCGATTTTATTCATTGCGTTAAGCTTTAATTAGTGGTATTAGTTGTTAAGGTTTCTTATTTGATAAACTGTCCAATCACGGAAATTATCCAAATATATATAAAATGAGTAATTCTCTTACTCACGCATTGTTAAAATTACGTAAAAAAACTTTAGCCCTTATCCTTCCTATCTCTCTTTAAGTGTACAGAAATTTGGATTTAAAGTCAAAGAAAGAAAAAAACCACTCTGAAAAAGAGTGGTTTGTATTTTTTTTAACCGTTCATTGAGATTAAAAACTCCTCATTGTTTCTGGTTCCTTTCATCTTGCCTAGTAAGAATTCCATGGCTTCTGCTGAGTTCATATCGTCCATGAATTTCCTTAAGATCCATACTTTGGACAATTCGTCTTTGTCCATCAACAGATCTTCTCTTCTTGTCCCTGATGCTGGGATGTCGATTGCTGGATACACTCTCTTGTTAGATAGTTTACGATCCAGTTGAAGTTCCATGTTACCCGTTCCTTTGAATTCTTCGAAGATTACTTCGTCCATTTTCGAACCTGTTTCTATCAATGCAGTAGCTAGAATAGTCAAAGAACCACCGTTTTCTACATTTCTTGCAGCACCAAAGAATCTCTTTGGTTTGTGCAGGGCATTGGCATCCACACCACCCGAAAGGATCTTGCCACTAGAAGGTACTACCGTATTGTGTGCACGAGCGAGTCTTGTAATTGAGTCCAACAGGATCACTACGTCATGACCGCATTCAACCATTCTCTTGGCTTTTTCCAACACTATATTGGCAACTTTCACATGTCTCTCTGCTTGTTCGTCAAACGTAGAAGCAATCACTTCTGCCTTTACACTACGAGCCATGTCTGTTACTTCCTCTGGTCGTTCATCGATCAACAAGATCATTAGGTAGACTTCAGGGTGATTTTGTGCGATAGCGTTTGCTACATTTTTCAACAAGACTGTTTTACCTGTCTTTGGTTGTGCTACGATCATGCCTCTTTGTCCCTTACCAATCGGTGAGAACAAATCCATGATTCTAGTAGAGTAGTCTGTAGCCTTATAGCTCAAGTTCAATTTTTCCTCTGGGAACAAAGGAGTCAAGTACTCAAATGGCACTCTGTCTCTGATTTCTTCTGTCGTCTTACCGTTGACAGTTGTCACTTTCAATAGTGCAAAATATTTTTCACCGTCTTTTGGAGGTCTAATTTGGCCAATCACCGAGTCACCAGTTTTCAATCCAAACAACTTGATTTGCGATGGAGAAACATAAATATCGTCTGGACTAGCCAAATAGTTGTAATCTCCTGATCTCAAGAAACCATATCCATCTTGCATGATTTCTAGTACACCACCGTTTTCGATCACACCATCAAAATCCTTGACACTGTTGTTGTACTCGGCTTTTTTAGAATTTTTCTCAGGGCGTTTTTCTCTGTCCTGACGTTCTCTATTTTCTTGGCGTTCTGCCTTTTCAACATCACTAGAGTCAGCCTCACTCTTGGGCTGTCCTTGTTCGCTTGGTTGCTTCTGTTCTTTTGGCTCCCTTTGCTCTCTTGGTTCTCTTTGTGGTTTTGCTTCTCTTGGCTCTCTTCTTGGTTGTGCTTCAGCTTTAGGCTTTTCAGCTGAGGCTTTGGCTCCAGACCCATCTATATCCAAATCAAAAGATTTCAATACATCGTCAGCACTTTTATCTGCTGGGGATTTTTCTTCTCTTCTTTCTGGTCTAGGTTCTGATTTGGGTTTTCTTTCTGTATCAGCTGGTTTTTCGGCAATAACTGTCTCTGCTTTGGATTGAGACTCTTTGGCTTTGATTTGTTTGGCAGGCTCTGGATTGACCGCTTGTTCGTCCAGTATTTTGTAGATAAGCTCTTTTTTTGCGGCTCTTTTAAAATTTTTGACTCCCAGACCCTCAGCTATTTCCTTTAGCTCAGACAGTAGTCTGTCATTCAATTCTTCGATGTTGTACATAATTGTTATTAATGATCTGTGCTTAATT
The DNA here is from genome assembly GCF_025502585.1 of Reichenbachiella agarivorans. Taxonomy (NCBI): domain Bacteria; kingdom Pseudomonadati; phylum Bacteroidota; class Cytophagia; order Cytophagales; family Reichenbachiellaceae; genus Reichenbachiella; species Reichenbachiella agarivorans. The sequence continues at coordinate 1,511,196 of NZ_CP106679.1, forward strand.
CGATTAAGCCTAATATTCTGTGATGTGTATTATATTGTAAATACGGTATTGAAAGTCTATCTATAGTACTGCTCGAGAAGCAGAAAAGAATAGTCCATGTTCGATGGTGGCGCAAGTATATGCCAACTACATATTATTAACAAATATATAAATAATTATTTCTTCCTGCTATAAACCCCGATTTATTAGCCTGATAATGCCTTGATGATATAAATTTGCCCACTTGAATTTAAGCGTCAGATATGTTATTGGTATCAGAAATAATAGACAACAAAGATCAATTTGTTGCAGGGTTAGAAAAAAGAGGAATTGAGAATGCTTTGTTGCTCCTAGATGAGGTCATTGCTCTTGACAACAAGAGAAAAGCCACTCAAACAGAGCAGGATGAGGCTTTGGCAGAGGCCAATCAGCTAGCCAAGTCAATCGGCTCTCTCATGAAGGAGGGTAAAAAACAAGAAGCAGACCAGGCAAAACAAAAATCTTCCGAGCTTAAAATCAAGACCAAGGATTTGGGTCAAGTGTTGGAAAGTACCAAGATAGAACTGGAAAATAAACTCTATCAAATCCCAAATATACCTAATGAAGACGTCCCCACAGGTAAGTCAGAAGAAGACAATGAAGTCATATTTGCTGTAGATAGTCTCCCTGAGTTGACCGAAAATGCTTTGGCACATTGGGATTTGATCAAAAAATATGACATCATAGATTTTGACTTGGGCGTGAAAATCACAGGGGCTGGATTCCCAGTGTACAAGGGCAAAGGTGCTCGACTACAACGGTCTTTGGTCAATTTTTTCTTAGACGAGGCTGAGAAAGCTGGATACTATGAAATACAACCCCCAATTGTAGTCAACGAAGCTTCTGGATATGGTACAGGTCAGTTGCCTGACAAAGAAGGTCAGATGTACCACCTCACTGATACGGATATGTATCTGATTCCAACTGCTGAAGTACCGTTGACCAACTTGTACAGAGATGTGATTTTGGATGAAAAGGAATTGCCTATCAAAAATGTAGGTTTTACACCGTGTTTTAGACGTGAAGCAGGGTCATGGGGTGCACATGTGAGAGGGCTCAACCGCCTTCATCAGTTTGATAAGGTAGAGATAGTACAAATACAGCATCCAGACAAGTCATTTGAGACATTGGATCAAATGGTCAAACATGTAGAAAGTTTGCTCAAGAAATTGGAGTTGCCTTATCGGATTCTCAAATTGTGCGCTGGTGATCTAGGTTTCACTTCATGCATCACTTATGACTTTGAAGTGTATTCTGCAGGTCAAAAACGTTGGTTAGAGGTCAGTTCGGTAAGTAATTTCAAAACTTACCAAGCCAACAGACTGAAATTGCGTTACAAGGATGAGAACAACAAAAAGCATTTGTTGCATACTCTAAACGGCAGTGCTTTGGCTCTCCCAAGAATCATGGCCGCCATTCTAGAAAATGGTCAAACAGAAAATGGAATACAGATTCCAGCAGTGCTAAGACCCTATACACAATTCGATACGATTGATTGATGAGTGACGACTACCATATCCGCAAAGGAGTAGAAGCAGACTTGCCTACAGTATTGGAGCTGATCAAAGAATTGGCCATATATGAGCGGGCTTTGCATGAAGTCAGCAATACCATCGAGATGATGAAGAGGGATGGATTTGGAGAGGAACCGGTCTTTGGCTTTTTGGTGGCAGTGTCTAGTGAGACGGGTCGGATTGTGGGTTTGTCGCTGTACTACTATAGATACTCCACCTGGAAAGGTAAGAGACTCTATCTCGAAGACCTCATTGTCACCGAATCAGAGCGTGGCAAAGGGGTTGGCAAATTACTCATGGATCATACCATCGAGTTTGGCAAAAGCCAAAACTGTACAGGCATGATGTGGCAGGCATTGGATTGGAATGAGCCTGCTCTCAATTTCTACAAACTATATGGGGCAACTTTTGACAGTGAGTGGGTCAATTGCCATCTGGATTTTGCTTAAAGTACCTGCTTTAGCAGTGTTCTAAAAGACATTACCTTATCTCCATACCTAGAAATCACATCCATTTGCAGTTTAGCTCCGTATGTGTCTTGGTAGGTTTGAATATCCTTAGCCGACTTGGCAAAATATTGAAAAGCGTAGGTCGTTCCTTGTGGTTCTTCACTCAAAAGTTGAAATATTTTACACTCAATAAAGTAGCCAGTATTCATTACGTCTTTGACATGAGTCTCTTTCATCCACTGAAGCCATTCTGACTCGATCTCCTTTTCTACATTCATTGTCACATTATAAAGAACCATATTATTATCAACTATTACGGGTGCAAAAATTCATTTATCTATATAATCATCAAAGTAATAGATTTATTTCGGGCATTCATCGAAGATTTTAAAATAGTCACAATACAAAGATTACATTTACTCCTCTTGTGTGGAGTAACAGATAGCGTTTATCATGGGATATCAAAGAATAGAAAGAATAAGTGAGGTTTGGAAAACCATTGAAGGATTTTCCAATTATGAGGTATCAAACCAAGGTGCAATCAGAAGAAAGGCAAGAAAGACATGGCATAGCGGTTCAAAAAAGGATATTTTTCTCAAAGAACGTGTCATGAGACAGCGATGGAACAAAAGCTGCAAATGCTTTTTCCTTGATTTGCTCAACGATGAAGGCAACAGAAAGACAGTCTATCCACACAAAGAAGTAGCCAATGCATTTTGCATCAATGTGCTCCCAGAAATACACACCATGATTGTTCATCTGGATAACAATCCCAAAAACAATGATTCTACGAATTTAGAGTGGGTTTCACCTTCTGAGCACATGTCGTTCCAGTTTGAAGTGGGCAACAAAGACAATTTCAAGGTTTGGAAAACGAGAAAGAAAAGATATAAAAACGGATTCAAAGATCAACCTCAAACTTCTTTCAAACAAGAAGTTCGAAAAATGGCATAAACCAGGCTTACTTAACTTGCCAACCTGCCTTTTACTTTAACCTACCTATTCCTTATTTTCCGATCAGGACAAAAGGAGACCAATAGTATGGATGAGCAAATTGACCACCTTGGTTGATTAAGCTCATCTTTGCTTGTTTTAGGGCATATGCATAACTCAAACTGCTGTTCAAGTCATTAGGTATAGGCTTGTCTAAGAAGTTGCTGTAAAATTCAATCATCAATTGTTTGGTAGATTCATCAGACACTTTCCAGAGAGATACTGTGATATTCTTGGCACCTGCATATATCAAAGCTCTCGAAAGCCCGATAATTCCTTCACCACTTTTGATTTGTCCCAACCCTGTTTCACATGCAGAGAGTGTCACTAGCTCGGCATTCAAATCTATGTTGTACACCTCTCCAGAGAACAAAATGCCATCCTCTGCTTTGGTCAAAGAGTCTCTCGTCATAAAGATTCCTGAAAACTCTGGCTCTTCCTGATTCACAAAACCATGTGACGCGATATGTACATAGTTGTAAAGATCCATCGTGCCTGCTTTGGCAATTTCTTCCTTAGCGTTATAATGGAGGTAGCTATCTGCTTTTTTCCCATTGTCAGCAAACATTTTTGAAAGCGTCTTGGACTCTTCTTCAGTGCCTGGCAGAGAGGGGATTTCACTTTCAGATATAGCAATTCCTTTTCTCAAGTTGATCGCCATATCAGACTCCTCGTAGGATTTTTGTTTTGCATCTCTCAAGGCATCCAGTGCATTTTTGAAATCCACTGGAGCGATAATCATTCCATCCTTTTCTGCTTTGGGTCTGACCGTCTTTTCGTTCCTAAAAGTCTTGTAAAGCAAATTGGCAGAGAAGGTATATGATAAATTGTAATCTCTCACCAAATAGGGCAGTGAGCCATAATCAGGAATCTCTGAATCTACATCTCGGGTCAGCAGTGCTTCAAATGGAATAGTCGACATCAATCCATCTTGCACAATGATCAAATTCTTGATGTGCTTGGGGATTTCCATCGGGAACAACTGCTCGTACATCATTCGGGCATATTTGGTATATACCCTGTCACTCTTATACAAAATACCCTTTCTCAGCGCCTTTAGATTTTTGTCATAATCACGCTTTTTGTAGGTTTTAGTAATCCTAAAATTATTCTTCTCTATTTGTGTGACATAGATGCTGTCAGAGGCCAAGTAATAAGAGAGCATCATGGTAGAATCGTTCAAAAATGATTGGACCTGATCCAAACTCGTAATTTGGATGTCGTACTTCAAATCATAATATTTTGGATAATCGGTTTCGAACTGATAAATCAAGTCTTCATATTCTCGATTCGCTGCAAAGAGCTCTCTTTGGTAAAATTCTACCATTGTACTGTCAGGATTGGCGGCCAACTCTTGCGTGTAATTGTTGATCAAATCTTTTAACTCCTTCTCTTGGTACAGGAGCGTCTCAGGAATCCCACCATATGATTTTGCATTGGATTCAGCCAAAGAAGAAAATAAGATTGCTCCTTTGTCCTTTTCGGTAAAGAAGAAAAATCTATCCTGATACTCCTTAAGTTTTTTGGGATAGGATACATCTGTACCCAACAATTTCACGTTTTGTTCATTGAGCAATCGCGTCAATGAATAAGAAGCATTGATAGATGATTCATAAATTTTGCTAGACAGGTCGCTCAGCTCTATCTGGTCTCTGCGGTCAGTATATGATTGTCTGATCTGATCGACCAAACTATCACTCAAGATGAAGCTGTGTAGAGAAATATCCAAGCCTTTTACATTTTCACTCCTTCTAAAACCTTCTTCCAATAACTCTCCCTTGTAGCTCAAGTAATAAAGCAAATCCTTGTTGTCAAAGAAGTTGACCAAAATTGGATTGACGAAAACATTTTGGTTGTCAAAATCAATGATACTTGAATTGATTGCACTTTGAATAAACTCCAATGCAGATACTATATCTCCCCGCTCACCATACACCCGAGCTAGGTTGTGATAGGCATTGGCGACATTGGGGTGTTCTGAGCCATGGATCGCAATATCTATGTCCAATGCCTTTTTGAAATAACGAATGGCAAGGTCAAAATCACCAAAGAAATAATAAATACTGCCTAGGTTGTTGTTGGCAGCTGATGAGTTGACGTGATTCTCTCCTACTAGCTTAAAATTGATGTCCAATACTTGGTTGTAGTATTTCAATGCCTCAGGGAATTTTTCCTGATACATATACGTGTTGCCGAGACCTAAAAAGCTCTGGACGCTATTTTGATGTTCTAACCCAATTGTTTGAGAAAATAGATCCAAAGCTTTCTGGTAATATTGTTCTGCTTGGATGTAGTCACCTTGGTTTTTGTACACATCAGCAAAGCCTAGATAGATAGATCCATACTTTGGGTTTTTTTCGTGGAGAAATTTCTTGTATATCACAAGCGCCTGTCGGTAATACTGCAGCGCCAATTCATATACCCCACTATTGGAATAAATATCAGCAATACCTACATAGGTAGTGGCGACATCTGGGTGATTCTCTCCAAAGACCTTCTTATTTATTCTGAGGGCATGTTCGTAATATTCGGTAGCTAGGTTGTAAGACCCCTTGTTGCGGTAGAGGTTTCCCAAGCTCAAGTAGGAGTTGGCTACATAGGGATGGTTTTCACCCAAAATAGCCAAATTGGTCTCTAGTGCAGTTTGAAAATGCTTGAAAGCTTCTTCATACTGGTTTTTTCCAAAATATACATTGCCAATACCCAAACTAGTAGGTGCTGAGAAAAGAACGTCTTCGTGAAATTCGTGATTAGCAATAGATAATGCTTTTTCATATTCCTTGAGCGCCAGTTCATGTTGGCCTGTGAGGTAGTGAATGTTCCCAATGTTGTTGAGTGCATTTGCTTTTTCAATGTCCCATTCACCGAGGTGTAGATCAGCTAGGTCATAAGCTTCTTGAGCCAACTTCATAGCTCGGTCTAGGTCAAAGGTTCCACAAAAATTCTCGGCAATCTTGTTGTCCGAAGCAATAATACCTCTCCAATACTTATCCTTTACATAAATCTCTCTGGCCTTCTCAAAATGATAAATGGAACTATCGTGCTTGTTGAATAACAAAAAGGTATCGCCTTTATGAAAGTGGTCATCACCTAGCGCCTTTTGGGAATAAGCAGAATTATAAATACAGATTGATAATAAGAAGGCTTGTATTACAACAATTCTAATCTTCACTTTTTTATTTTATTTAAAAGACCTAAGGAAGTCTATTTTATTGCTTTTTTTTTGATATTGCAGATGCAATGTATTTAAATGACTCTGCAATCAATAGGTAAAAATAATTTATTATTAGTTATGAGAAAGGTTTTTACAATTCTTCTATTGTGTCCCTTGTACCTTTTCGCTCAAGAAAAACCAGCGGTAGACGCCAACTATTATGTTGGAGAAGATGGTAAACTATATTGGCATGGAAAAAAACCTGTTTATATCTTCATAGCTGACAATCCAGAAGGTGCTAATGCGCATAAACTGGAGAGTCAAATACATCCACAATTTACTAATCCTTTATACCTTGATACTGAGGGGATTAATTACTTTAGAACCAATTGGGCAGCAGATTCATCGCTCAAGCAAATGGTACCAAAAGTGGAAGTTTTATTTGAAGTATATAGAGACAGCAACCCTCCCGTCACTTCGGTTTCTTACACAGGGGCTCAAAAATTCAAAGGTGCTGATGGTGTCCAGTACTATGGGAAAAACCTAAGTTTGAGCGCTGTAGCCAGTGACAAACACTCTGGGGTGCAAAAGACATTTTATTCTATTGACAATGCTCCTTTTGCTGTTTATTCTGATTCTATCCCACTGAACACAGATAAAAAATTTGATGTAAAAGTCTACTCTGCAGACAATACTGGCAATGTAGAAGCCATCCAAATGTTCGATTTTGTGGTGGATATGAAAAGCCCTGTCTCTGAGTATTCGGTTCACAATGATCGAAGTGGGATGATTTTTTCTCCGAGAACCTACTTGAAAATAAAATCTACTGATTTGGGATCTGGTATTTCTAAAGTGGTTTACCAAATAGACGACCAAGCAGAAAAGACATTTACAGATCAAATCAATCTATCCACACTGTCCGACGGCAATCACAAGATTAAATTCTATGCGTATGACAATGTGAAAAACAAAGAAGAAGAACAGATTATTGACTTCTATCTTGATAGTACAGTACCTACGGTAGAAGCGACCGTGGTTGGTGACCAATACCAGAATAGAGGTAGGGTTTTCATTTCGACAAGAACAAAAGTAAAACTGGTAGCGGAAGACAACAAGGCAGGAGTAAAGACTATCAAATACTCTATCAACGGAGCTGAGCCAGAAACTTACTATGAACCCTTCGAGTTAAACAAAGAACAGGGCCATCATGTGGTGACTTATTTCGCTACAGATAAGGTCAACAATACCTTGGAAGGAAAATTGGAGGAAGCCAATCTGAGCCGTTCTTCCCTAGATATAGACATGGTAGCACCAGAAATTTCTTATGATTTCAAAGGCCGTAAGCATGTGTCACGTGACACTACTTTTGTCACTAGTCAATCAGAGATTGCTCTTTCTGCCTTGGACAAAGACAGTGGAATCAAAGATTTAGGTTACAAAATCAATGGTGGCCAAGGTCAAACGTATTCAGGACCAATCAAGCTTGAAGAAGAAGGTTTCTACACCATCGATTTTTATGGCACGGATCAAGTCAACAACCGAAACACAAAGTCATTCTTCTTTGTAGTTGACAATACGGGCCCTGCTATTGAGCATATTTTGAGTATGGAACCAATTGGTACGATCTCTTTAGAAGAAAAATCAGGAGTGCCTATCAAGGTTTATTCTCAAGGGGTAAAATTATTCCTTGGTGCTACTGACAAGACCATCGATACAGACAAGGTATTCTATACTCTGGATAACCAAGCTGAAATTGAGTACATTAAGCCAATTACGATTCAGAAGAAAGGATTGGTTACTTATCAGGTAAGAGCCACGGATAAGCTTGGCAATGAGACTAGATCTGAAAAATTCGAAATATTTATCAAGTAAGAATAGATTATAAATAGAAGATCTGAAGGAGTTCTAATCAATGATACGGTTAGAACTCTTTTCTTTTTAAGATATGTTGCTCCACAACAAGTGACGCTTTTGGCTGAATAGTTGTTTTTTGATTAGGCTGTGTTCTGTGGAGGATAGCTCTGGGTCGGACGCTAGAATCTGTCTAGCAAGTTCTCTCGTCAGTTTAAGAATATGGCTATCTTGGGTGATGTCTGCTATCTTTAGATCCAATAGACCACTTTGTTGGGTACCTAACAAATCTCCTGGCCCTCTGATTTCTAGATCTTTCTCTGCGATTTTAAAACCATCGGTGGTTTCAACCATGCATTTGATTCGCTCTCTGGCTTCTTTGGATAGTTTAGGTCCACTCATGAGGATACAGTACGATTGATCAGCCCCTCTGCCTACACGTCCTCTCAGTTGATGCAATTGAGATAACCCAAATCTCTCGGCATTTTCTATTACCATGACTGATGCGTTTGGTACATTGACACCTACTTCGATGACTGTAGTAGCTACCATGATTTTGGTTTCGCATTTCAGAAATCGCTTCATTTCATATTCTTTGTCAGCGGCTTTCATTTTTCCATGAAGAATACTGATAGCCTCATGAGGGAATGCACGTGAAATACTTTCGTACCCATCCATCAAATCTTTGTATGCCAGTGTTTCGGACTCTTCAATTAGAGGATAGACTATATATACCTGTCGCCCTTCTTCTATTTGTCTTCTGATGAAACCAAATAGTTTGGATCTATTTGCATCCGTGAGCTGAGTTGTTTTGATAGGTTTTCTTCCTTGTGGGAGCTGATCGATGGTAGATATTTCTAAGTCACCGTACAAGGTCATCGCTAGTGTCCTAGGTATCGGAGTAGCTGTCATGACAAGGACATGGGGATAATGGTGTTGGGATTTTTGCCACAGTTTGGCACGCTGCGCCACACCAAATCGATGTTGTTCATCGATGACCACCAGTCCTAGGTTTTGGAATTCAACATTGTCTTCAATCAGAGCATGGGTACCGACTATGATGTCCAATTCGCCATTTTTGAGCGCGTCTAGGTTCTTTTTTTTCAAGCTCTTTTTGGTAGAACCTGTGATCAATGCCGTTTTCAACCCTAGTTTTTCACTGAATTCGGCCAATCCATGATAGTGCTGTGTCGCGAGGATTTCTGTGGGAGCCATGATGCTGGTTTGGTAGCCGTTGCTGATAGCAATCAGCATGCAAATGAATGCAGTAATGGTCTTGCCACTGCCTACATCTCCTTGCATCAATCGATTCATTTGATAGCCTGATTGTAGATCGGTGTATATCTCCTTGACAACTCTTTTTTGTGCATCGGTGAGTTCAAACGGTTTATGTTTGGTATAAAACTCGTTGACAAGGTGGCTTTTTTTGAAGACAATTCCTCGATGCTTTTCTTGGCGCTCGACCTTTTCTTGGAAGATCTTGAGTTGTATAAAAAACAGCTCGTTGAATTTCAGACGGAGCAGGGCTTGCTGTAACTGATCTTGACTATGTGGGAAGTGTATCCAGCTAAGTGCCGACTGATAACCTATCAATCTGTTGTTTTGAAGAATATGGGAGTCTACAATTTCATCTACTCTGTACGAAGGGTGCTGGAGCACGCTTTTCACCAACTTGCTCAGCGCTTTGCTATCTATGTATCGTCGTTTTAATTTTTCTGTGGTAGGATATACAGGTAGGTAGTCATCGCCTTTTTGTTCGTTGCCTGGAGTGATGATTTCTATTTCTGGGTGACTGATAGAGAATTTCCCATTGAATAAAACAGGTTTGCCATAGACGACATAGGGCACACCGGCTTTCAATTTTTTGATCATCCAGTTGACTCCTTTGAACCACAGCAGTTCAATCTCGCCAGTCTGATCGGCAAACTGTGCGCTCAATCTCTGTTTTTTGCTTTCTCCTTTGAGTCCTATGCCTACAATTACTCCTTTGATTTGAACATACCCATCGTTGTCTTCTAGGTCTTTTATTTGAGAAAAGTGAGAACGGTTTTCGTAGCGAAAAGGAAAATAATTGAGGAGGTCTTCTACAGTAACAATTAATAATTCTTCCTCTAGCAATTTTGCTTTGACAGGACCTACCCCCTTCAAAAACTCAATTTTTGTTTGAAGAAAAGAAGCCATTGTTTAGTTATTCCATTCCAGCGTGTTGAGCATGTGTACCATGTCCATTTTGATGTGGTCAATGACAGGTCTCAAAGAATCGTTTTCTGTGGAGCTCTTAAAATACAATGCACATCTCAAAAAGTGCTCAGTAGAATCAGTGACATGAAATTGAAATTGGCTAGGGACTTCACCACTGAGCTCCATGAGTGTGGCACTCATTCCGTTGGGGAGTTTGACGACACTTTCGTCAATTGAGTAGGCTTTTACCCCATGCTCTGAAGTCAGTTTGTAGGAATCTTTTAGGAGTTCTTCGAGTACAGCACGGTCTTGTTTTACGGGTTTGTAGGTTACCTGTATGTCGGCATTGTAGGCAGGATAATGCAAGTCTATCCAATAACGCTCCGATATCCATGAACCATCTTTGACGATCTCGGCAGACGTTGGGTACTCGAATAGATAAGGAAAGCTGTCAGGCATGGCTCTGAATACGCTTGGGCTCATTTCGATTCTGTTGTACCCTTTGGGCTTGGGTACGTAATGTGATTCGCAGGAGACCAAAAGTACTATTGCCAAAAAAAACAGTGTTATTCTCATTATCTTTTGATTACTACCCTTACTTTTTTAATTCTTTTCTCGTTGACGGAGGTGATGACAAATGTGAATCCATCAAAGACAATTTTCTCCCCAGCCAGTGGCAAGGCAGAATTGATTTCGAGCAATAAACCCCCGAGCGATTCGCTCTCACCTTTGACTGATTCAAATTTTTTGTGATCTACGTCTACGATTTTACAAAAATCCATGATGGACGTTTTTCCCTCAAATATGAAAGTATTTTGGTCTATTTTTTTGTACTCTGCCTCCGTTTCGTCATCGAATTCATCGTTGATTTCTCCTACGATTTCCTCTATGACATCTTCCATGGTGATCAATCCTGATGTCCCGCCATATTCATCTACCACGATGGCAATGTGGATCCTTCTTTCTTGAAAATCCTTGAACAAGGTATCAATTTTTTTGGTTTCAGGGACGAAAAAGCCTGGTCTTAGGAGTCCTTGCCATTCGAAAGTCTCGTCCTCACCAAGATGTGGGAGTAAATCTTTGATGTAAAGAATTCCCTCGATCTTGTCGATGGTTTCTTTGTAAATGGGAATCCTAGAGTACCCTGTCTTGTTGATTTGATTCATCAATTCATGAAAATCCGTTTCCATGTCCAAGGCTGTAATGTCCATTCTGGATTTCATGATTTGCTTTACTGAGAGCGTACCAAAGTTCACAATACCCTTTAGGATGCCTTTTTCTTCTTCAGTGGTCTCTTTGTCGGTGGCTATCTCTAATGCGTGATTGAGCTCTGCGACGGAGACATTGTACCCCTTTCTTTCGATCCTACTTTCAAAGATGTGGCTCACCTTGATGAGCATCCATGATAGTGGACTAAATAGTTTGTTGGACAATACTAACAACTTGGAAGTCTTTTGAGCGAATGACCAATTGTTTTGATTGGCATAGACTTTTGGAACAATTTCTCCCAAAAACACGATGAGGAATGTAATCACTACCGTCAATACTCCCAAAACGGTTTCGGTTGAATAGTACGAAGATGTCAACCGCAAAGTCACATAAGTCGATATCATCACTATCGAAATATTGATGAAATTGTTGAGGATCAAGATCGTTGCTAATAGCTTGTTGGGATCAGCTAATAGATGAATGATTCGCTTGTTAGGAGGGGAATCATCTCCCTCGTTGATTACCTGATCGAGGGACAATGAGAAGTAAGCAACTTCTGATCCTGAAACCAAGGCAGAGCCTATAAATAATAGGATTACCAATACCAGATTGGCGATCAAAAAATAGATTTCAGGACCAGAAAGAAATGCTGCAAGTAAAAAATGTCCCGGGAGTGGGTCGTCCATTAGTTAATGATTAATTTTTAAAAAGGAAGATCGTCAATTTCATTTGAATCTTCAACTGTAGAATCTACGATTTCAGTTTTGGTGGGTTGGCTATTGGATGAATAATCACCTGATGCCGCGCCATCTGGTCGCCCACCTAGTAGGGTCATTTCTCGACCTACTACTTCGGTGATGTACTTGGTTACCCCGTCTTTGTCTTCATATGATCTAGACGTCAGTTTTCCCTCTATATAAACTTGATTCCCTTTCTTCAGGTACTTCTCAGCAATTTCTGCCAATGGAGACCAGAGTACTAGGTTGTGCCACTCAGTAGTAGTCACTCGTTCTCCTTGTTTGTTTTTATAGGTTTCGCTAGTAGCCATCGAAAAATTAGCTACGGCTCTTCCGTTTTCCAAATGTCTTACTTCTGGGTCTTTGCCCAAGTTTCCAACTAAGATTACTTTGTTTACTCCTGCCATTATTGTGTCGTTTAGGTTTGAAAATTATACATCTCAGAAAGCTCTTGATACAAAAACCTTTCGACGGGTTTTGGTACTGCAAGACTTTCTAGATCACTAAGATGGACAGCTTCCAATTTATTATCCTGACAAATTAATTTAAAATCCTTGCTTTCTGTGACTTGAACGACATGAAAGTTAATGTGCAATTTTTGGTGAGTAAGAATGTGTTTATACTCTTCCGAGCTTGCGATTAACTCGACATGACCCCACTCACTGCTTTTAAGAATGTCAAAAATACTGCTTTTTCGATCTTTATCAGATTCAAACAATAGAAAATCATACAAACCTTGCCAGATATCTTGACTTTTTCTCTTGTGAAGCGCCAAATGACCCTCATGAATGAATACGAGGTAATCGAAATAGCGGTTTTTTACTTTAATTTTTTTGCTTTTGACTGGGAGTAAGTTTTGTACTTTTTTGCTCCGTGCGACACAATGATTATTGAGAGGGCAGGTATTGCATTTTGGATTGGTTGGGAGACAGATCGTCGCGCCGAGTTCCATGATGGCTTGATTGAAGTCTCCTGCGTTTTGTGAAGGCACTATGGATAAGCCTAGTTCGAAAAACTCTTTGAAGGTGCTGCCAATAGAAATGTCAGAGTATATTTCAAATAGTCGTGAATAGACCCTGTAGGCATTCCCATCAATAGCAGGTACGGGCTCGTCATAGCATATGGATGCCAAAGCGCCTGCGGTGTACTTACCTATCCCGATCAACTGAATTAAATCAGTATAATTGTCAGGAAACTGACCGTTCATCTCCTTTATGATTTGATTGGCACATTTGTGCATGTTGCGAGCTCTTGAATAATAGCCCAATCCTTGCCAAAGTTTGAGAATATCATCTATAGGTGCACCCGCAAAAGCGTCAATTGTGGGGTAGTGTTTTACAAACTTTAAATAATATGACAGGCCCTGTGCGACCCTTGTTTGTTGGAGGATTATTTCCGACAACCAGATTTTATATGGGTCTTTGGTGGCTCTCCAAGGTAATTCTCTGTAATTCAGACCATACCATTTGAGGAGTTTTGAGACTAGTTTTTGGATGGACGTAGCGTCAGTTTTAGTTTTCAATCCGGAATATTATTTCAATGTGTATGATTTTTTGTTTTTATTTGCGCTCTGATTTCGAAAAAAGGTCAGATGGCTAAATTAGCCTTATTACAAGATTTCTACTACATATAAATTAGATTCAACGTGACGAAAGCAGATGTGATCAACGAGATCGCCGAGAAAACAGGAATTGACAGATTGGATGTCCAAGCTTCAGTAGAAGCATTTTTTAGCGTAGTGAAAAGTTCAATGGCAGATGGCGAAAATATATACGTCCGTGGTTTTGGAAGTTTCATCAATAAAAAGAGAGCAAAGAAGATTGCTAGGAATATATCAAAGAACACCGCGATGGTGATTGATGAGCATTACATCCCTAGCTTCAAACCATCCAAGGTGTTTGTAGAGAAAATCAAAACAAGCAGCAAACTAGGATAAGATGTCACTACACCGATGGTTGGTTTTGATAGGAGGATTGCTACTGGTTTTTCTGCTGTTTAGCCTGCCCAAAGTAGTAGTGGACAATGATGCCGTCGACACTGAGATAACCCAGTCGTCGACCTCCGAAATCGAAGAGACACATAGCTTTTCTTTCTCTCAAAAGGATCAAGATCGAAGAGACGCTCTTTTAAATTTGCTTGATTCCTCTTCTGTAAAGGAAAAAAGCACTATCTTTGCGGACTCTTTGGCTAGACTGTACCTATCGTACAACAAGCTAGACAGTGCTTCACACTTCGCAGATGTGATTTTGGCACTGGATAGTTCGATAAACGGGCAGAGACTGGCGGGAGAAATTTATTTCCAGCTATTTGGTATAGCGTTGAATCAGGCTGATTTAGCAAAGTATGCCAAGAAGGCTCAGGATTGTTTCCAAATAGTAATTGCGGAGCAAGAAGATCCTGACACCAAGGCGAAGTTGGCTATGACGAAAGTCATTTCTGACAACCCCATGGAAGGAATAGGCATGTTGAGGGAAATACTAGAAGAGTATCCCGATAATATTACTGCTCTATACAGTCTTGGATTGCTGTCAATGCAATCTGGTCAATATGACAAAGCTGTAGAGAGATTTGAGAAATTGATGACTATTGATCCAGCTAATCAACAAGCTGCGTTTCTATTGGCAACTAGCTATTTTGAAACCAATCAGCGTGAGAAAGCCAAACAGTGGTTTGAAAATATAAAAAGTACTGGTACTGATCCAGCGATTATTTCTTCGACAGATCAGTACTTGAAAGAATTAAACGAATTGTAAATCATTAAAGATTTTTTGTTATGCCGTGTGGTAAAAAAAGAAAAAGACATAAGATCTCTACTCACAAAAGAAAGAAGAGACTAAGAAAGAACAGACACAAGAAGAAGTAATTGTGCTTTCTTGGGTTATTTGAGTTAATCAAGTATTCATATTAAACATTTAAGAATTGAGTAACGAATTGATAATTAATTCAACTCAGACTGGATGTCGAATAGCCCTTTTAAAAGATAAAAAATTATCCGAGTTCCATCAAGATGATGATGGACACCAATTCAACGTAGGTGACATTTATTTAGGTCAAGTCAAAAAAGTTGTACCTGGACTAAATGCCGCCTTTGTTGATGTTGGTTATGAGAAAGATGCGTTTTTGCATTATCTGGATCTCGGACCCCAACTGCAGTCACTAAACAAATGTACCAAGTTGATTTTGGCCGGAAAAATGACCGGCAAGAATCTGAATGGTTTCAAGCGACTACCTGATATCAATAAGTTGGGGAAAATGAACCAGGTTTTGACAAAAAACCAACGTGTTCTAGTTCAGGTTGTAAAAGAACCTATTTCTACTAAAGGGCCAAGACTATCCAGTGAGTTGTCTATCGCTGGAAGATACATCGTACTCGTGCCATTTTCTGATTCCGTAAGTGTTTCAAAGAAGATTGCCGATGGAGGTGAAAGAAAAAGATTACTTCGTCTGATCAATTCGATCAAACCAGAGAATTTTGGAATTATTATCCGAACAGTTGCACAAGGTAAAGATGTAGCTGAGTTGGATAAGGATTTGACCAACTTGATGGAAAAGTGGTCAAAGGGTATGCAAAGGTTGACGAAAGTCAAACCGAATGAAAAAGTAATTGGCGAAATGAATCGTGCCAATTCCATCCTGCGGGATGTACTCAATGAATCTTTTGACAGTATAGTTGTCGATGACAAAGCACTATACACTGATGTCAGAGATTTTATCAGAGAGATCGCTCCTGAAAAGGAAAAAATCACGAAGCTATATAATGGTAAGGCCAAAATTTTTGAGGCTTACGGAATCGAAAAGCAACTCAAAGGGCTATTTGGTCAATCTGTAAGTATCGATGGTGGTGGTTATTTGATCATTGAGCATACTGAAGCCCTACACGTCGTAGATGTCAACAGTGGTAATAAATCTAACGCAGAGGATAATCAGGAAAGCACTGCATTGAAAGTGAACCTGGATGCTGCCAAGGAAATTGCCAGACAGCTGAGATTGAGAGACATGGGTGGAATCATCGTTGTAGACTTCATCGACATGAGAAAAGTAGAAAATAAAAAGCTACTCTTCCAAAGGATGAAGGATGAGATGAAAAGTGACCGATCAAAATTCACGGTGCTGCCTTTATCAAAATTTGGTTTGATGCAGATCACTAGACAGCGTGTAAGACCTGAGATGAACATCAAAACGAGAGAGGTTTGCCCTTCTTGTAATGGTTCTGGTAAGGTTACAGCGTCTATCTTGGTCACTGATCAGATCGAAAAAGATGTAGAGCACATCATGCTCAAGCAAAACGAAAAGAAGTTGACCATATCGCTTCATCCGTATTTGTATGCTTATTACACCAAAGGCTTGATTTCAAGACAATGGAAGTGGTACTTCAAATACAAACGATGGATCAAATTGGTGGAAGACTCATCAATGGCTATTCTTGAATACAAATTCATCAACAGCCTAGGAGAAGAGATCGCACTTTAAGTGCGATCTTTTTTTTCGGAATTTTTTTAACGCTCTAGTACGAGTGGAGACAAGCGAAAGCTTATCTAAATCGCTTGAAGATTACTTTTAGTAGTTCTTTGACCTCATCTGAGTTCATGTCCCAAGCATATTTTTTGGCATATTGCTGTACCAATAGTTCAACTGATGCATCAAATGAATTGCTGGATTCTATTTGCTCCAAAGCAGCTTCATAATCCTTGTCATTTCCCTCAAAAAGATCATTGACAAACAGATATTTTTGGTTGATATTGATCGAACTTGCTATCTCAGATATAGGTTTGGACTCGTGTGTCGAAGCGATCGTGTCTTTGGTTTCGTTTTCCTCGTAGCGCTGATTGAGAGTCAGGATGTTTTCTGTGGTGAACCTCTCGTGCAAACTTCCCGATTTTTGTTCTATTGTTTCTTTCCTTTTGACCGAGACAGTTTCTTCTTGCTTCACAACGGGGGCTGCTTCTACTGTTTTTGGTTCGGGTTTTATTTCTATTTCTGGTGTTGGTTGTGATTCAGTTTTTTCTGGAGTGAATTCCTCAGTTAGATCTTCTGGTTCTTTGTAGGAAGCCACATCTTTTTTCTGATCTGGAGTGATTTCTTCAAGAGTAGGTAGCTCATCTAAAGTATCAAAGAAACTAATAGCCGTCTCTTTTCTAGGTTGTTCGCTTGGCTTTGGTTCATCTTTTTCTACGATATCAAGTGGTGCCACTGATGAGAATTGCTTCACCAACTCCTCGGCTTCAGCAGCTCCTGCTGCAAAATTTTTGACGGCATTCTTGACGACACTTTCGACCACTAGCAAATCAGTTGACATACCATTTTCGATGCTGTGGACAATTCCATCATAGAGCTCTTTGTAGAGTTTGATGTATTTTCCATTGCCTTTTATCTCTTTGGTGAGTTCCTGTGCGTTGTGTTTTTTGACCTCTTTGAGTAAGTAATCACTCGGGTTGTACAGGTAATCCAATGTTTCGTCGACGGCTTTCTCAAAAAGTGTCTTGAAGTCTGCTTTTTGAATAGCAATATTCTTGGAAAGTGTGTTAACCAATGTCTTCAAGGCAGCATTGACTTCTTCGTTTTTATAGTCAAAATAGGGACTTCTAAATTTTTTGGTCTCCTCCTGCCATTCTTCAAAGAGCACTTTCAATACAAAGAAATTGACTTGTTTGATAGGTGTAAGAGAGATGATCTGTTGACCGTTGATGTCCTCATTTTCAGCAAAAAAATCATCTAAGATAATCTGGCTGTAAGTGTTGACGTAGTTCTTTTTGGCTTGGGGATTTAATTTGCTACCGTGCATAATAATTGCTTCTTTTGTAAAGTTAAAGAATATGCCGAAAATCGTTATACAAAACCTTCACAACAAGGGAATTTTCGAAAAAGACGACACAAAGACGCTTTTAGAAATGATCCACCTAAACCAAGTTGATTGGATGTTTGCATGTGGAGGAAAGGGTCGATGCACGACTTGCAGGGCGATTGTGATAGATGGTTTGAACAATTTTTCTCCTGAGACTGAGACAGAAATAAAATTTAAGAATGCAGATAGGCTCAAAAGTAATGAGCGCTTGGCTTGCCAATGCACCATCCATGGTGATGTGATTATCAAAGTGGCGGATGAAAACAAGTTTATGCACCTCCATTATTCGGACTAAAGCCAATGTTTATAGAACCAGGGATTGATCAAAGCAGATTGCCACATGCCAAACCAATAGGTTGGATCGAAGTAGTCTGTGGGTCTATGTTTTCTGGTAAAACGGAGGAGCTCATCAGGCGACTGAATCGTGCACTTATCGCCAACCAAAGGGTAGAAATTTTTAAACCTGCCATCGATACACGATACCATGTTTTGGATGTTGTGTCGCACAATGCCAATTCTATTCGATCTACACCTGTTCAGTTTGCCAGTGACATCATGTTGTTGGCTGGGAATAGTGACGTGGTGGGAATCGATGAAGCACAGTTTTTTGACACGGAGCTGATTGCTGTCTCACGCAAATTGGCTAATGCTGGAAAGCGTGTAATCATTGCTGGTTTAGATATGGATTTTAGAGGGGAACCTTTTGGTCCTATACCTGGATTGATGGGAATCGCTGAGTATGTAACCAAAGTCAGAGCCATCTGTATGAAATGCGGGAATCTGGCATCTTACTCATTTAGACTGTCTGATGCCAAGCAGAAGGTGATGCTAGGCGAACAGGAAGCCTATGAAGCACGTTGTAGAAAGTGCTTTTATGAAGATTTTGACCCCAAAAGAAATGCTTGATGTGAAAAAATTGGTGTTTGTATTAGTCATGTTGATTTCGCAGATGACTCAAGCCCAGGAATTGATTCCTATGGGTACTTGGCGTACACATTACAATTACCAGCAGAGCTACTTAGTTGAGGAAGTTGGAGACAAAATTTTTGCTTCTTACATTCATGGACTGCTGTATTTCGATTCCGAAGATCAAAGCTTGAACAAAGTGACAAAAATTGATGGGTTGAGTGGTGAGGTCATTACAGCTATGGCCTTTGATGCCGAAAACAGTCGCTTGATTCTGGGATATAGGGATGGCAACATCGACTACATTGAGGGCCATGTGATCAGCAATGTCCGAACCTTGATAGAGAGCTCTGTGGTAGATGAAAAAACCATACGGGATATTTCCTTTTACAAGGGCAAAGCCAATTTGGCGACCGATTTTGGTCTCTTGGTGTTGGAGCCAGAGAGTGGGTTGATCCGAGACTCCTACCGCAACCTGGGGCCAGCTGGAGAAGTTTTGCTCGTGAATCAATCTGCGGTGTTGGACGATGCCATCTATTTGGCTACTCCAGATGGTGTACTCAAGGGGCTTCTTAATTCTGGAGATAACCTTCAAGATTTTAACAATTGGGAGCGTTTTGAAGGGTCCTTGGTGGAGAATGAAAATGTCATTTCGGTCACCATATCCAATGGACAGGTCTATGCTGCTACTCAATCCAAACTATTTGTATTGAAGGATCAATGGACAGAAATAGTCTTGACTGTGCCAGGACTTGAAATTTCAAAAATCAGAGGGTTTGATCAACACTTGCTCGTTATATCCTTAGGATCCATTTATCAATTGGATACCGACGGTCACCTGCAAGTGTTATCTACGGTAGGTGAAATGGCCAATGATGCACTTATGACACAAGAGGGAATCCTCTGGTCTGCTGATGGGATTCAGGGTCTATTGTCACATGAGAATGACACACCAGTTTCTTTTGTTCCACAAGGACCTGTGGCTAATGAATTTTATGCGCTTGATTTTATAGAAGATCAAATCATCGCCCTTCCTACTTTGGATCTAGATGCCAATACACGGTTGAGTAACGGCAAGGGCTATTCTGTATTTAAAGGAGGACAGTGGCAGGAAGTGTTACCCAATGACATGGCTGGCATCACTAATATTGCTGCTGTGGCTAGCTTTTCCGATTCGGATTACAGCGCATCTTTTTCGTCAGGCTTTTACGACATGAGTAGCGCAGTGTTGTATGATGATACCAATAGCCCGCTGATGCGAGATGTTGATGGCAATGTTTTGGTTTCTGGTTTGGCTGTTGATTTCCAGCATGGTTTATGGATTGCCAATATCAGTTCCAATCCTTTGATTCATATGGATCAAAATGGCGATTTCGACACTTATAGTTTTGACGGATTACAAAGCATTGAGCCAGCTTCGCTGACCCGTGACAGCTATGGTCAGCTGTGGATGCCTTTGGGACTCAGCGGAGGCAATGGTCTATTGATTTTTGATCCTAGTACCCTATCCGAACGCTATGTCAGTGCGAGCAACTCTGATATACCCTCCGATCAGATCAATGATTTGACAGTCAGTATGGATCAAGAAATGTGGATTGCTACGACATCTGGCTTGGCTTACTTCCCATATATTTATGGTGTCACTTCCAACTCTGCGGCAGATTTGATTTTGCCCACGATGAATGGCGAAGTTTTATTTGAAGACGAGGAAGTATATGCAGTTGCCATCGATGGTGGCAATAGAAAATGGGTCAGTAGCAGCACAGGAGTTTATTTGCTTTCTGCAACGCTATCAGAGATCATACTCCATTTCAATACAAGCAATAGTCCGATTCCTTCCAATAAGGTAACTGACATTGCCATCAATCAGGGTACAGGGGAGGTTTTTTTTGGGACCGATCATGGCATGATCTCTTACCGATCAGATGCGATTTGGATGTCGTTAGATCAAACTGTCGCTATCTATCCCAATCCAGTACTACCACACTATCAGGGGCAAGTGGGATTCAAAGGATTGCCCAACAATGCGCTGCTGAAGATTACAACCGTGTCTGGTAGCTTGGTCAGAGAGATACAAGGGTACGGCACTGCTGCTTCTTGGGATACCAGAGACTATACAGGGAGAGCTGTGGATACAGGGGTGTATTTGGTGTTTAGTGCTACCCAAAGTGGCCTGGATACTTACGTAGGCAAAATCGCAGTAATCAAGTAATGCTGCACAAAACCAAAGGCATCGTACTCAACTATATCAAGTACAAGGAGACCTCCATCATTGCGAGAATATATACAGCGGAGTTTGGTCTCCAATCCTATATCATCAATGGAGTCAGAAGTCAAAGATCCAAGAAAGGATTGGCGCTCCTCCAGCCGCTTACACTTTTGGACATGGTCGTCTATCACAAGGGTAACAAAGTTGATCAACTGCAACGTATTTCCGAATACAAATCGGCATACACTTTTAGCAGTATTCCGTTTGATGTCAAAAAGTCTTCCATGGCGTTGTTTGTCACAGAGTTGCTTTCCAAGGTGTTGAAAGAAGAAGACGAGCGCGGGGTTGTTTTCGAATTCCTTTGTCACTTTGTGATGGTTTTGGATCAAAAAAGAGAAGGATTCGAAAGTCTCCATGTGTATTTGATGGTGCATCTGACCCATTTTATTGGTTTTGGTATCCACCAAAAAATAGATCTAGAGAATGACAATATTCTCCAACGAGTCAATACCAGTTTTGATGAGATATACGACACCCTTCTGCATCTAAACGCTTGTGATCTCAATGATCCCATCCTGCTCGACAACCGACTCAGGAAGGATTGTCTGAGCTACATGATCAATTATTACACCCATCATATTGAGGGATTCAACGAACTTCGCTCTCTGGCCATCTTGGGACAAATATTTAGATAGTCTGTCACGACTTTGAGCCAGATATATTAATTTAACAGCCAAATAAAGCAGCATAGGATATTTATATCTGACAATCATTAACCCCAAATCCATGAGCGAATACTTGTATGACCATGTGCCGTCATTAGATCTGGCAGACTTTACATCTGGAGACCCTGTAAGCAAGGCTAAATTTGTGGCCGAATTAGGCAAGGCCTACAACAATATTGGTTTTGTAGCGATCAAGAATCATGGCTTGTCAGACCAACTGATACGGGATCTTTATCAGAAAATACAAGCATTTTATGCATTGCCTGTTGAGATAAAGGAGAAGTATGAGATTCCAGAGTTGTTTGGTCAGCGTGGCTATGTAGGCAAAGGAAAGGAGCATGCCAAAGGGAGAAAAACAGGTGATTTGAAAGAGTTCTACCATGTCGGTCAGATCGTAGAGGACAATGATCCAATCAAGGAACAATACCCAGATAACATATGGCCAGTTGAGATAGAAGGATTTGATATAGTCACGTCAGAGGCCTACAAAACATTAGAGGCAACTGGGAAAGTGATGCTGCGAGCCATTGCTATTTATTTGAGTCTAGATGAAGATTACTTCGAAAGTCGCGTCCACAATGGGAACAGCATATTGCGTCCGATTCATTATTTTCCAATAGAGAATCCAGATGAGATTCCATCTGATGCAGTTCGTGCTGCAGAGCATGGAGATATCAATTTGATTACTTTGTTGATGGGAGCCAGTGCAGATGGCTTGCAGGTCAAAAGAATTGATGGAGAATGGATTCCTATCACAGCTTTGCCTGATCAGATTGTGGTAAATGTTGGAGATATGCTGGCGCGATTGACCAATGACAAATTGAAGTCTACCATACATAGGGTTGTCAATCCACCACGTGAATTGATGAAAACATCCAGGTTTTCCATTCCCTTTTTTATGCACCCTAGAGCTGAGATGGATTTGACTTGTCTAGCCAACTGTATTGACGAGAGTCACCCCAAACAATTTGAAGATATTACAGCAGGGGAGTTTTTGCATCAGCGATTGGCTGAGATCGGCCTAAAGAAATGACAATACGTAAAGTTCGATATTACATCTTCCTCAAGGATGTCATTGTACTGGCTGTCACTGCATTTGGTGGGCCGCAAGCTCATTTTGGGATGATGTTGGATATGTTGGTCAAGAAACGTCGTTATTTGGATGAGCAGGAATTTATAGAGTTGCATGCCTTGTGTCAATTTTTGCCTGGCCCCACTTCTACACAAACTTTGACAGCCATTGGCTTCAAGGTTGGAGGCCCCAATCTTGCCTATTTGACTTTGTTAGTATGGATCATACCTGCGTTTTTAGTCATGTCTACTGCAGGGGTTATGATTTCTTCCCTTGAAAGTTATGACATCTCCTTGGAGTTTACCCGTTTCATCCAACCTATGGCGGTCGGGATTGTTTCTTATTCTGCCTTTTTGATTATCAAAAAAGTCATACATACTAAACTCGCAGTAGGGCTGATGTTGATGTCAGCTGTATGCAGTTTTTTGATCCGCACACCTTATGTTTTTCCAGCTTTGATTTTAGTGGGAGGTGCTATTACTGCTTTTGATTACAAAAGACATGAAAAGGAACCTAGAAATAAGATAGAAATACAATGGTCTAATTTTTTCTTGTGGGCTGGCGTGTTGGTAGGCGCAGCACTTGTAGGGGCAGTTACAAAATGGCGAGGTATTGATTTATTTGAAAATTTTTATAGAATTGGCAGCTTGATCTTTGGTGGGGGGCAGGTATTGGTGCCTCACTTGTACACAGAGTTTGTCGAGTTCAAGCGTTATCTTAGTTCTGAAGAATTCCTCTCTGGCTATGCGCTGGTTCAAGCTGTACCTGGCCCTGTCTTTTCTTTTGCAGGATTCGTCGGGGCAGTATCTATGAGGGATTATGGTATCACTGGGCAATATCTGGGCGGATTTTTGTCCGCGGTAGGTGTGTTCTTGCCAGGTGCTTTTTTGATATTTTTTGTGATTCGTTTTTGGGATGAGCTCAAGAAATTCCGAATCGTCAAGGCCTCTTTGGATGGAATCAATGCGGTAAGTGCTGGGATGATTATTGCCGCGGCTTTGTTACTCTCTTTGCCACTATTCAACACCAACATGGTTTCGACCGAGAGTAGTTACCTCAATATAGGAATCATAGTGTCTACCTTTTTGGTATTGACCTTCACCAAAATACCAACCCCTATTTTGATCATAGCAGGATTGATTTTGGGGATAGTGTTGTAGTGATTGATATTTCTCCTGAGGTACATCAGACTCAATTCTCCCTCGATTATGGTCATGATTTTATGTTAAGAATGAAGTGGTTCAAAATAAAAGACACTTCCCGAGAGGGAAGTGTCCGTTTCATTCATACAACCTGAAACTTTCCAAATTATAATAGCTGGGGATCTTGTCAGGTGGCCCTGTTAGAACCAAAATTTGGGACGAAGGTGCAGACTCGCTGTACTTTCTGTTGCAAGTATAGGAGGAATAAATCAGGGGCTAAATTTAATTCGACAGACCGCTTTCAAAGGTCGATGATATGGGCTGCATACTCGTCCAATCTACCAAGAGAATGATTTAATAGATAAAGGCTGAATAATAGAAGACGAATGAAAAGGAAACTTAGATAAAAGGCTAAATGAGATTAAATGAACTCGTAAATATTGGATCTACGGATTGAGTTCAAAAACCTCAGTCTTGAAATAAGCTTTTGACGAAAGGCATGATTGATCCCTTCGAAACTGTCGAGAATGACAAAATTTTCAGATTGATTACTGTTTTTGATGATTGCCATGTATTCTTGCTTGTCACCAAATTGGTATTCTTTTTCTGCGGGATTATACCAGATGAATTCAGTTTTCATTACAATAAATTATACTGTAAGTACAATTATAATCATTTTCAGATCAAAAAGTATAACTAGTACAGGGAGGAAACGACTTCATTTGGAGGCCTTTTTGACCAATACCAAGAAATAAGCGCTCCAGAAATGAGGTGCCAAACACCCCACCATGCGGCAATGAGCGCCATGCCTCCCAAACCTCCAAAATACTCAAATATAATAACCAAGGCTAGCCCAGAGTTTTGAATGCCCGTTTCGATGGTAACAGAGCGTTGGTTTTTGTCTGATAATCTGGCCATTTTGGAAGTGACCAAACCTATACCCAACGCTATCAGATTGTGTATCAGCACAATAAAAAGAATGTTGAAAATATATTCCACGAAATATTCAAAGTTGGCTTTGAGTGCAAAAACCACAAAGGCTCCAAATATGATAATAGATAACTTCTTGATGGGTTTGTAGATTTTATGGGTCGTGAGGGGATACTTTTTTCGGAAGCTCATCCCTGCAAATAAGGGAATGACTAGAATAATGACGACTGTCATGATGACATCCCATATATCAATTTTTACTTTGGACAAGAGCTGGGCAGTAGGCTCATAGCGCTGAGCCCAAAAGGCAAAACTCAAGGGCGTAACGATAAAGGATAGACTGGAGGTCAATGCAGTCAAGCTCACAGATAGTGCAACGTTGGCTTTGGACAGAGAGCTGTAGAAGTTGGATACATTGCCGCCAGGACAGGCAGCTACGAGCATCATGCCTAGTGCCATACTAGGTGCAGGCTCTAGTACAATCACCAACAAATAGGTCAAAAATGGAAGAAAAAGGAGCTGAGCGACCAACCCTACGATGATAGGTCTCGGTGTTTTGAATAGCAGTTTGAAGCTGTCGAACTTGAGCTCCAACGCCACACCAAACATGATGAATGCCAGACAAATGTTGAGGAGTAATAGTGAGTCTTTGCTGAAATGCAAGACCACATGATCCAGTGATTCTTTCATATTCTAGTGCGTTGCAGCTCGCAATATATATGATCTGATGTTTTTATTTATGTAGGATGCTTTTGTATTTGTTGGAGTCTTTGACTGTCAGGATTGCTGTCACCACATCAGAATCACTACTCAGCGTTGCTTCTAGTACTCCTTTGTTCAGATAGTATCTACGGATGATCTCTAGTTCCAAGCGTCTTTTTATTTCTTTTTTGAAGTTGACCATGCCGTTAGATTTTAATCGGTGGATTTCGTGATTGATCCGTGTGATTTCATGATTTAGTTGGGCATACACTTGGTCTTCATTGGCTGCTTCGCTCAGGAGTGCGATGGATTTTTCTATGTTGGATGGGTTTTCAAATTTTTGGGTGGCTACCCATTTGGCAAAGTGGTTATATTCTTCATCTGACAATTTAAAGTCTGTAGGCTCTGCAATCTTCTCATGGGAGTAATAATATTTGGTCGCATAATCAAATACCAAACCACCGCCGATGAGGTTTTCGGTGTAGGAAGATAATTTTTCTAAGGAGACTTTGATATCAGGATCTACTCCGCCACCGTCGTACACGACACGATTATTAGCCGTGAAAAAGGCTTCTTTGACCGAGTCAGCAAAGACGAGCGCTTTGCCTTCTGCATCTTTGTGCTGGTAATCGAGCTCCTGAATACAGCGCCCACTTGGTATGTAATATTTGGCAGTTGTCACTTTGAGTTGGGAGTTATAGGATAATGGTCGGGTCACTTGTACCAGTCCCTTGCCAAACGATTTTTGGCCGATGATCACACCTCGATCATAGTCTTGGATCACACCTGATACAATCTCAGAGGCAGAAGCACTGCCATGATCGATGAGTACAGCCATCGGTATATCTAGATCCAACGGGTCGTTTTTGGCAACATAGGACAAGCTTTGAGCTTGAGTTTTACCTCGGGTCTCCACAATGCCAGAGCCTTTGGGGACAAACAGGTTACAAATTTCGACAGCTTCATTGAGCAAGCCACCTGGGTTGCCTCGCAGATCAAAGATCAGGTATTGAGCACCTTGTTTTTTGAGTTCTTGCACAGCAGCTTGTACATCTTCTGAGGCATTTCTAGTGAACTCGCTCAATCTAAAATAACCCACATTCTCATTGAGGATTGTTTTGTAGGCGATATTGGGGATGGTGATATTTTTGCGCTCCACTTTAAAAGTGTAGGGGTGTGTGCCGTTTCGTTCTACACCGATTGATAGGGTTGTGCCAGATTGACCTTTGATCAGTTTTCCTATTTCTTCGTCACTCATGCCCTTGACTGATTTGCCATCAATATTGACGATTTCGTCTCCGATCTTGAGTCCGGCAGTTTTGGCAGGAGACTCTTCGTACATGTTGAGTACCAAGTGTCTGTTGTTGATTCGATTGGAGAGAATCCCAATGCCGCCGTATTCGCCAGTGGCATTGGTACGAAAATCCTCAATATCGTCCTCTGGGATATAAACTGTATAGGGATCCAGCTTGTTGAGCATGGCGTCTATGCTGGTCTTGATTAGTGTGTTGGGGTTGATGTCATCTACATAGTAGGTGTTGACTTCTGAGTACAGTGAGGAAAAGATATCTATGTTTTTGGCTATCGCAAAATAGCGGTCATCATGGGAAAAAGACCATAGGCTAAATGCTGTGATGGGAATCAGCAGCAACAGAAACAACTTTTTTCTTAACATAACAAATCTGTTGATCTCAGATGAGGCACAAAAATATCACATTATTTTTACTCTATTGTGATTCTCAGCCACCTCATAGTTGAATGGCTAACTAGAATTTTCGATATTTAGTTTTAAATTCAAGCATATTTCATACTACGGACAAATAGTAGAGAAGTTAAATTTTTGATCATTCAACTAATACCAACGACCAAATAATGTCGAGCATTATATTCAAAAGAAGTACCTACATCGCAGTAGCCATCTTTTCCATCATACTTGTGTCTGCGCTGGTAGCAGATTTGCATTTCTACAATCAAGAGAGAGTGGAGGCGAGTGTAGAGATAGGATACAGCTCTAATAAGCAAATTGCCCACAAACTAGATTCTGTGCTTCAGAACATTGTGACCGTCACCCATGAATTGGGGACTGTACTAGAAACATATGATCTCAACGAAGATCAATTGATCGGGATCATCGAGGAGGAAAGCTTTGCTTTCGACTTTATTTTGGGAATTACAGTGGCTTATCAGCCTTACAAGTTTGATTCTACCAAGGCATTGTATGCTCCCTATTATGACAAGCGCCAACGATCTTTGATAGATATCGCTGATGTTTATGATTACACGGATTCCACACTCAGTACGGCATTGTGGTACACTCAAGTAGTCGATTCTAAGAAACCAAAATGGTCTGAACCCTATTTTGCTCATGGTGCCCAGCAAATTGTTTCAGATTATGGCGTGCCATTCTTCAAAACTATCAATGGAGAAAAAGTGGTGATTGGTACTGTTACTTTGACCATCGCTTTGGAGAGCCTAAATGACGCACTCAATTCGATTTCTATTGGTACTACAGGCTATTCATTTTTGTCCTCTGCCAAAGGAACGATTATCGCTCACCCAACCCCAAAGTATATTTTGAATGTGAGTTTGCAAGACATAGGCGAGGCTTTTGATATCCAATATATCTCTGAGAGGATATTGGGAGAGCAAAAGGGCTACATGGAATACAATAGCCCATACACCAATACAGAATCCTTTCTATTCTTTGAGACTCTTCCTACGACAAAATGGAAGTGCATGGTGGTATTTGCGACCAATGATTTGCTAGGCAGTCCGCTGGACAAGGGGAATAAGATTGTCAACATCAGTTTGGCCTCTTCGCTATTAATTTTGGTTTGGATTGCGCTGTTTATCAGAATATCAGAACCTACCAACAAGAAATTTTGGATCATGTCAACGGCTACCTCGGTATTGATTTTGGCCAATATTGCTGTGATATGGACTTTGAATATCAAAATGGGTTATGCTTCGGAGCAAAACTCCTCGATCAAAGTCATGAATCAAACGGAGCTCTTCAGATTCGTATTGGACGAAAACACCAGAATGCTGCAATTGGGTTATGATCCTTATATCACGATCAATACAGGTATTTTCATCGAGGAGATTGCTATTCGAGATTCGTATAGCTTGAGTGTGAGAGGAAGGGTCTGGCAGAAGTGGCCTATTGGATTGGATGAAGAGTTTGATCCTGATTTTCATTTTGTACAGGAATCACCCATCTGGGGCACACGCAAAACCTTGATTTCTAAGATCAGCAATGAGGAGATTGGAGAAAACTATTATTTATGGGAGTTTAGTACCACGATTCAATTGGCTTTGAAGTACTCAAAATATCCATTCGATTCCCGAGATATCAATATCGAGTTGGCTTATCCTGACTTCCAAGACAACATATGGCTGATACCTGACTTAGAAGGATACAAAGTGTTGAATCCATCTGCCTTTCCAGGGATCAATAAGAATATTTATTTTCCCAAATCTGTGCTTGAATCAACCTTTTTCTCTTTTGAGCGATTGGATTTTCAGACCTTGTTTGGTAACAACGCTTACCAAGGCGATGGTGATTATCCAGTGATGGAGTTCAATGTCAATTTGAAGCGAAGATTCCTCAATGCCTTTGTGATTAACATCATCCCTATTTTTGTGGTTGCATCTATGATTTTCTTGATCTTCTATAGCAATTCGAAGAAAAAGGACAGCAATACAGGAGTCAGTATGATGGGTGTGGTACAGAGTTGCGCGGGATTTTTCTTTGTGCTATTGGTGGCGCATATTGATTTGAGAAGAAGACTTTCTACACCTGAGATATCCTACATGGAGACGTTTTATTTTACGATGTACATCATGATAGGTTTATTGGCGATCAATGTTGTAGCATTTGCACAATCCAAGGAATCCAAATTCTTGCATTACGAAGACAATCTCATAGTCAAGTTGGCATATTGGCCAGTTTTGCTAGGATCATGGTTAATTATCACCTTGACTACATTTTACAATTAGGGTGAAATGAATCTACATAGTATTTTAGTCATTATACTATTATTTCTATTCATGAGTCAAGTGTACGGGCAAGGTGAAAGCGTCAAAGACTTGGCCATAGGAGGAGCGATTCGTGCCAATTATTTTGTCAAATCGTGGGATGACCCAAATAAAAAGAAAGGTGGAGAGTTGGCCTATGATATGATTCGATTTGATGTCAATGCCAACTACAAGAATGTGATTGCCTCAGGCCAGATTCGCTTCTACTCCAGTGCCTATGGTGGGATTTTGATCCATCATGCTTATATGGGATACAAGTTCGACGACTATTCCGAAATCCATCTTGGTATCAGCCAAGTTCCTTTTGGGATTCAGACGTACGCCTCCAACAACTGGTTTTTCAACATCAACTATTATGTCGGTTTGGAAGATGACTATGATATGGGGCTCAAATATGTGTACCAAAAGGAGAAAGTGGGATTTGCGGCGGCTTTTTACAAGAACAGTGAATTTCCTGCCGACAATTTTTCGAGATATTCCTATGATGTCACAGGTACGCAGAATGAAGTGAATCAAGGCAATTTGAAATTCACTTACACAGTGGCAAATGTAGAGTTGGGTGCATCACTGCAAGTCGGACAGTTGGAGGAAACAGCTACTGGTGATCTGGGCAGCCAATCAGCCTATGCTCTGCATGCACATGGTACTTTCGGACATTTTGATATGAAACTACAGGCTAGCTACTACCACATGTCACCGCGTGGTCCTGACAAAGATGTTGTATATATGTCCGCGTATGGCGCTGAATACCAAGTAGCAACTGAGGCATATTCTTATACTTTGGGCTTGATGTACAGCATCCCCATAGATAAAGGGCCTATCCAAACTTTGGATGTCTACAATGATTTTGGCTACATCATGAAGGCTACCGATGGATTTGCAGATTCGAAGATGAATGTACTCGGCGTGGGTGTCAACATGGGTAAGATGTACACCTATGTAGATTGGGCCATGGGCAAAAATCATGCTTGGCTAGGTCCAGAATGGACAGGTGCATTTGCTGCTGGTCAGGCAGATGCAGACTGGAACACCCGTTTCAACATTAATTTTGGCTATTATTTCTAAGGAGATTTTCACCGCAATTGAGACAATAATTGGATCTTTTGGGGAGATCGTTGGAGCCACAATTGCTACAGGTGACTGAATTGAGTCTTCTTTCACTTTGCATGATTTCACTCGTGACGATACCCGTAGGTACAGCCAGGATCGCATAACCAATGATCATGAGCGCTGATGCCAGGCTCTGACCCAGCAAGGTTTGTGGCGCAATATCTCCATATCCTACGGTAGTGATGGTCACAATAGACCAATAGATACTTTTGGGGATGCTGGTGAAGCCGTTTTTACCACCTTCTATGATGTACATCAAAGTGCCAATGATCACGACTATGCACAGTACACTGCCCAAAAAGACGATGATCTTGTGACGGCTGTACCAAAGGGCATTCCCCAGTTGCTCCGCTCCTCCCATAAAATGGGTCAATTTCAATATCCTGAATACCCTGATCAAGCGAATCGCCCGAATGACAGACAAAGCATGTGTGCCATCTATGAAAATACCCAGATAGGTTGGAATCAAGGAGAGCAAATCTATGATCCCCATAAAACTCAATACATAACGGAGTGGTTTGGGTGAGCAGGCTATTCTGGCGATATATTCGACAGAAAACAAGAACGTGAATATCCATTCTATGATTTTGAGTTGAACTCGATACGATCGATTCACCTCTTGTACGCTCTCCAACATGACCGTCAGGACACTGGCCAAAATGACCAAAAGCAGAGCAACATCGAAGAGTTTTCCTCCGGTAGTTTCATAACCAAAGATGATTTCATGAATCTTCTTTTGCCAATTTTTGAGTTGGGAGAGATCTTCTGCCATGGAAGTGATAGGGAAGTGGAAAGGATTGTCTCAAAACTTTTATTTTTCGAGACAATCCTAATTTTATAAGTTGTAAGAATGTAGAAATACGGCCAGTTACGGATTTATAAACTACTACTTCACGGGTTTTTATTCAACTTGAAGCAACCACATGCCGTTCTCCAACCATTTTTTGTTCAACTCGTCCAAGATTCCCGCCAATTGCAACGAGTTCATGTAGTTCTGAACCAGATTGAGAAACAAAGCATCTTCTTGTGGTAGTGCCGCACCAATTGGCTCCAAAGTCAATGGCTCGCTCAGGCTCACAATTCCTTCATGACCGTATTTCAAAGACGAAACCAAAGTAAATGGGTAATCCGCAACAACTGCTTTGACTACATCGTCTCTGAGCATTTTTATGGCTTCATCATAACTGCTGGTAGGCTGAATATCTGCATTGGTCATGTATGATTTAGCAAAAGCCTCGCTTGTAGAGCCTTCTAATACTGCCACACGCATGTTAGGATTTTGGTTGACATCCTCTGTGCTTTGTGACCTAGATAGCAACTTGGACTTGGTCAGGATAGATTTGCCTGAGATCATGTATGGACCCACAAAGGCCACCCTCATGTTGCGCTCAGGAGTAATCGTCATACCAGACATCACTATATCTACTTTGCCATCTTCCAAAGCAGGGATCAAGTTGTGAAACTCCATCGGTACGAGTGTTAGTTTCACGCTCATAGATTCTGCCAACATGGTAGCCAGGTCGATTTCATATCCGATGTAATCCCCCGTTTTAGCCTTCATCGCAAAGGGTGGCTGGTTGCCCGTGATACCTACTCTGATCTCACCTTTTTTGATGATTTGTTTCAAAGTGGCCTGAGCCATTGCTGCTGTGCTCACCACGCAGACGAGAAGTATTAGAGATACGACTGTTTTTAATTGTCTCATGTTTTTAATATGTGATTAGGATAATAAAAGTCTATAGAATTATATTTTCACGATTTTGAATTCTACTCTTCGGTTATTTTGACGGCCTTCTTCTGTGTTGTTTTTGTCGACAGGCATGTCTTCACCATAGCCTCTGGCTGTGAAACGATAAGGTTTGATTCCTTTTTCTTCCAAGTAGTCAGCAACTGCTTTGGCTCGGTTTTCAGACAGAATTTGGTTGTTAGTTTGAGAGCCTACATTGTCTGTATGCCCAGCGATTTCGATTTCTACATTGGGTTTTTGCCACATAAACTCCAACAGTACGTCGAGCTCTGTATAGGATTCTGGTTTCAAGACGTACTTGGCTGTTTCGAAATAAATGTTCTTCAATTGGAAGACTTGTCCTGCTTTGGCTTGAGAGAGTTGGTGTTTCAAATCTGAGGGTACACAGGCAGAAAAAGAAATATCGTCCAAGGCAAAATGTGCTGAGATACATTCCATATTGATGTTTCTAATGGCCAATTTGGCTTGTGTATTATTTCCTGAGTTCCAAGTGACGGTGTATTTGCGCCACTCACAGAGTGAACTATCGAGTTTGAAACCTTTGCCTACAGAGACCTCGTCTATGTACACTTCGAGTTCGGCAGGAGAATATCTCAATAGAGGAGCTGTCCAAAAGCTAAAGACATATTCCGTATTGGTTTTCAATTCCTTGACTGTTTGGGACCATGCATTTTCGTTGGGTGATTCCGATCCGTTGAATACCAGCATGACTCCACCATTGGAGCTGTGGTCTCTACAGGCTGGGTACAATCCCATCGCATACTGAGGGTTGGTGACGGTTGCATATCTGCCTCCCAACAAGAGAGCTTCACCTCCAGACTCTCTTGTAAACTGGTAATCAGATTCAAAATCTTGGTTTCCCTTGCAGAAATCTGAATTGCTAATGAGGTTGTCACCTTCTGACATTCCTTCGGAGCACTGTGCCCACACTTGGATTGACATACAGAGGCATATACAGGAGATGAAGAGCGTTTTCATAGGAGATTGTGCTTAAATTTTAAAGCTAATAAGAAATGTGTCTACCTGCCAAAGTATCTACATGAAATGATCTTTATGTCTCTCTTGTTCTTTTCTTTATTTAGATAGATTTCAGATCGATTGAATTCACTTAGCCTGTTAAGATTCCATCGAAAAGCATATTTTTGCTGCCATGAAAAATGCACTGGTAGATTTAGGCAAGAGACTAAAGGGAGAACTGTTTTTGGATGACACGTTGAGGACATTGTATGCTACTGATGCATCTGCCTATCGTGAATTGCCCCTTGCTGTTGCCATGCCGAGAGACAAGGATGACATTCGGATTCTGATTCAGTTTGCCAATGAGCATCAAACGTCTTTGATCCCTCGGACTGCGGGCACTTCCCTAGCTGGACAGGTAGTAGGGGCTGGGATCGTAGTGGATGTGTCCAAGTATTTTCATGAAGTTTTAGAAGTCAATCAGGATCAAAATTGGGTCAAAGTACAGCCAGGGGTGATTCGTGATGACTTGAATCGTCATTTGAAACCATTCGGGATGTTTTATGGACCCGAAACATCCACGGCCAACAGAGCCATGATTGGAGGGATGGTAGGCAACAACTCATGTGGATCCAATTCGATCGTATATGGTAGTGCCAGAGAACATTTGCTAGAGGTGACTGGATTTTTGTCGGATGGTTCTGAAGTGACTTTTGGAGAAATCGATGGGGCTACCTTTGAGTCAAAGCTAAAGGAAGATTCTTTGGAAGGGAGTATCTACCGTCGAGTCAATGAACTCCTACAGCCTGCAGAGGTAAGAGAAGAAATAGAAAGGGAATTTCCTAAGCCAAGTATCCCAAGGAGAAACACAGGTTATGCGGTAGATTTATTGGCTATCAACAAGCCCTTTGATCCCAAAGGACAAGAATTTAATTTTTGCAAGTTGATTGCGGGCTCAGAAGGGACATTGATGTTCATCACCGAGATCAAACTCAACACCCTACCTTTGCCTCCCAAGGACAAGGCTTTGGTTTGTATCCATTGCCACGATGTGCATGAGTCATTGCTAGCCAACCTCATCGGGATCAAATATGAACCACATGCCAGTGAGTTGATTGATGACATCATCTTAGAGTGCACCAAGGAAAACATCGAGCAGCAGAAAAACAGATTCTTCGTACAAGGTGATCCAGGAGCCATTTTGGTGGTCGAGTTGGTTGCTGAAAATGACGAACTACTCAATCAAAAGTGTGATGCGATGATTGCCGAACTACAAAAGGCTGGGTTGGGCTATCACTATCCAGTATTGAAAGGAGGTGATATTGGCAAAATATGGAATTTGAGAAAGGCTGGACTAGGCTTGCTTGCCAACATACCAGGAGACGCCAAGGCGCAACCTGTGATCGAAGATACAGCCGTAGATGTGCAAGACTTGCCAGAGTACATCCGAGAGTTCAATGAGACCCTAAAAAAATATAACCTCAGCTGTGTACACTATGCACATGCTGGATCTGGCGAGCTGCATCTGCGCCCAGTGCTCAACATGAAGACTGATGAAGGTCATCGGATGTTTAGAGTCGTGGCAGAAGAAATCTCTCGTTTGGTAAAAAAATACCGAGGATCACTCAGTGGAGAGCACGGTGATGGTAGGCTGAGAGGGGAGTTTCTCAAGGAACAAATCGGAGAGAAAAATTATGAATTGGTCAGAGAGGTCAAGAAGGCTTGGGATCCAAATGGAATATTCAATCCTGGCAAGATCACCGATACGGCAAAAATGGATGAAATGCTCCGCTACACGCCGAATCAACCTGACCCTGAGATCAAGACCTATTTCAACTGGGAGCGTAGCAAAGGGGTGCTCAGAGCAGCAGAGCTTTGTAATGGCTCAGGAGATTGCCGAAAGTCTGAAGGCAGCGGGGGGACGATGTGTCCCAGCTACATGGCTACCCGCAACGAAAAAGATACCACACGTGCAAGAGCCAATATCTTGCGTGAAGTGTTGACTCATTCTGACAAGATCAACAAGTTTGACAGTCAAGAAATCAAGGAGGTGATGGATCTCTGTCTGTCATGCAAAGGCTGTAAGTCTGAGTGTCCGTCCAACGTGGACATGGCTCGACTCAAAGCAGAGTTTGAGCAACAATACTATGATGCCAACGGGATGCCACTTGCCAAACGCATGATGGGAGAATATGCCCTCAATATGAAGCTGGCTTCATGGGTTCCTTGGGCGTACAATTTGATGTTCAAAGCACCGTTGATTAGTGCTTTGAGCAAATCTCTCATGGGTGTGCACAAAGACCGCTCTATGCCTCCTATGCCGTCTGTGACGATGAAAAGCTGGTACAAAAAGAACAAGTCAAAGCTGAAGAGCCAAAACTCTGACAAGGCATTCTATCTCTTTTTTGATGAGTTTACCAATTATCTCGATGCGCAGATTGGCATCACGGCTATCCAGTTGATGGATGAGTTGGGCTACAGAGTGATGGAATTGGAGCATGACCAGTCTGGACGTGCTTTGATATCTAAAGGCATGGTGCGCAAGGCAAAGAAAATTGCCAACAAGAACGTACTATTACTGGATGGAAAATTGAGTACCGAGACTCCTTTGGTCGGATTGGAACCATCTACCATCTTGACTTTGCGAGATGAATATCCTGATCTATGTGACATAGAACTGAAAGACAAGGCCATGATCATCGCAGATTCTTGTTTGACGATAGAGGAGTTTTTGGCGCGAGAGTTTAGACGTGGCAACATCAGCAGATCCAGTTTCTCATCCGAGAAAAGGCAGCTCAAAGTCCATGGGCATTGCCACCAAAAGGCCTTGTCGTCCGTTTTGACTTTGAAGGACGCACTGTCTATTCCTGAGAACTACGAGGTGGAGGTCATCCAATCGGGATGTTGTGGCATGGCAGGTTCCTTTGGTTATGAAAAGGATCACTTTGATACTTCGATGAAGGTTGGTGAGTTGGTTTTGTTTCCTACTGTGCGCCAGGCCGCAGCGACCACAATCATCTCAGCCCCAGGTACCAGTTGCCGACATCAGATCAAAGATGGCACGGGCAAACTTGCCCTCCACCCAGTGGAAGTATTGTATCAAGCGTTGAAAGCGAATTAACTGGTTTGAAGGATTTGTTCTTTCGAATTTTCAATTCGTCTGATGTGATTTTTTATGTATGACTGAGGCTATCCGCTGGATATAATCTGTATATTAGGCCTCCGAAAAAAACACCACTTCCTTGATTGACTGGATAATTATAAGTTTTTTGATTCTTGCGGGCATAGGTCTGATTATCGTAGAGATCATCTTCGTACCAGGAACAACCATTGTTGGTTTTGGTGGGTTGTTTATAGGTTTATATGGAGTCTACCGTAGCTACGAACTGTTCGGCTCTGAGGTGGGTCACTGGGTTTTGGCGGGTTCTATCGCTGCCTGTGCTGCTGCAATAATTTACAGCTTCAATTCCAATGCTTGGAAGCGATTTGCGCTCAAAGGAAGCATCAATTCTCGCGTCAATGAAAACTTAACAGCACAATTGACTGCTGGTTTGGAAGGGGTGACAGTTTCTTCTTTGAAACCTATTGGCAAAGCCAAGTTTCAGGATATAGAGTATGAGGTTTGTTCCTTGGGAAATTTTATCGAAGAAAAGCGACCCATTAAAATAATCAAAATTGAAATCAACAAAATATACGTAGAACTAATTTAACTAATAGGATATGATACAATACGCAATTATTGCCCTGGTGGCGATAGTAGGATTTTTCACCTTTCTTTATTTCGTGCCTTTAGGGCTATGGATCACGGCGCAGTTTTCTGGTGTCAAAGTAGGTCTATTTGAATTGGTGTTTATGAGAATCAGAAAGGTACCGCCATCATTGGTGGTCAACTCGTTGATCACAGCTACCAAAGCTGGTTTGGAGGTTACTTCTAGCCAATTAGAGACGCATTATTTGGCTGGTGGACATGTACCCTCTGTGATCAAGGCATTGATCTCAGCAGACAAGGCCAACATTGCTTTGGAGTTTAACCAAGCAGCAGCTATTGATTTGGCAGGTAGAGACGTGTTTGAAGCGGTTCAGATTTCTGTTAACCCCAAGGTAATCACGACTCCTAGAGTTGCTGCAGTAGCATCCGATGGTATACAGTTGATCGCTGTTGCGAGAGTGACTGTAAGAGCCAATTTGGCGCAGTTAGTCGGTGGAGCTGGTGAGGATACGATTTTGGCTAGAGTAGGCGAAGGGATTGTGACTTCTATCGGCTCGGCGACTACACACAAGGATGTATTAGAGAATCCAGACAAAATCTTCTAAGTTGGTGTTGAGCAGAGGGCTAGATGCTGGTACGGCATTCGAAATCCTATCAATTGATATTGCTGACGTAGATGTTGGGAAAAACATTGGGGCTGATCTGCAAATAGATCAAGCAGCGGCGGATTTGAAAGTCGCAGAGGCCAAGGCTGAAGAAAGACGTGCAATGGCTGTAGCCGTAGAGCAAGAAATGAAAGCCAAAGCGCAAGATGCAAGAGCCAAAGTAATCGAAGCAGAAGCTGAGATTCCAAAGGCTATAGCGGATGCGTTTCGTGCGGGTAATTTGGGCATCATGGATTATTACAAAATGGACAACATCAAAGCAGATACTGAGATGAGAGAGTCTATTGCGAAACCAAGAAGTTCTTCTCCGAAGAAAAGAGACGATAAATAAGTCTTAAGAAAGTCTAACTTGAAAGGGCTGAGCGTGGTACACGCTCAGCCCTTTCTTTGTCAAATTTTCCGAGTTTGGATCATGCTGGTTAGCAAGGAATCAAGCTCTGGCAAACTTTCGAATAGCTGCTCAAAATTGTTGATCACAAAATACTGTTGCTGGTAGTCGTGTTTGTAGAACGGTGTTTCCAAAATTGTTTTTATGTCATAAGGTATTCTCGGGACATCTTCGTCTTCTATTGCATAGATGGATTCACCTGGGGAGGAGACGATTCCAGCTCCATAGATTTTGATTTTTCCATCTTCCTGTATCAATCCAAACTCGACGGTGAACCAATACAGTCTGCTCATCAGTTCTATGGCTTGTGGATTTTCGATGTGTTTGAGTGCGATGGCTGCCAGTCCTTTCATGAATTCACTGAAGTGCGGATTGCTGAGGAGCGGGACATGCCCAAATACGTCATGAAACATATCGGGCTCTTCTAGGTATTCCAGTTCTTTGATAGTACGCAACCAAGTCGTGACAGGGAAGTTTTTGCGATGCAGAAACTCGAAGAAGGGCTTGTCCGCAATCAAACCAGGGACGATGTAGAGCTGCCAGCCAGTTGCTCCGTCTAGGTTTTTATTTACAGTCTCCAGAAGTGGGATATGATCCGCAGAAAAGCCACAAACATCTAGTCCTTCGAAATAGGCACGGGAGGCACGGTCTTTCAGTACCAGCAACTGTTTATCGTAGAGCAATCTCCAAACCTCAAAGTGCTCAGGACGATAATCACCGTAGTGCTGATGCAAAGGCTCGGTTGGGAAATCGTAGGGGTCTTTGTTTTCCAACATTTGTCTATCATTTTGGGTTATCTATTCCGACGTTGAGATTATCTAAAAATGGCCTTGGTCTTTGGGAAACCAAGGTGGTCTCAACCTCATGTTGTTTATATTGGAATTTACACAATACGTCCGAAGACAGCAATTATTTGCTGTCATGCCTAAGATGTATGATATAGGAATACCCTATTTATTGCCTTGCAGCAATTGGTTTTTCAAGGCCGATGCCCGTTGCATCATTTCTACCTCTCGAAGTAGCTCGATCGAAGCATCAATCTCGGCTTTTCTGATTGCGACACTTTCTATGTTGAATCCTATGGGGATGTTTTTGATGCGGCAATACTCCAGCAACTCTTTGGCGACAGTGCGGCAAATATCCATGGACCTTGACAAAATGTCTTCACAATTTTTCAAATCATTTTTGAGCCATTTGGGAATATGAATCCCAAGCCACTCCATGAATTGCAAGGTTTTGAGCGAACCACAGGGTGTCAGGGTAAAGATGATGGGAGCCAAAGGGGTATTTCCAGTCTCTGTGCTATAGTAGTAGTCAGATAAAAAATCCTTGGCATGGTCGAGACTGTACACACACTGAGAGATAAAAAATTGGCAACCATGTTCGCGTTTTTTGGATACTCTGATATGTTCGTCTTCTTTTTTGAGATGCCTCTCTGGTATAGTGACACCTCCAATCATCAATTTGGAATCGCTTGCTTGTTTGATCTCATATGCCTCCTGTAGTGTCAATCCTGAGTCATGGGCAGATGGCGAACCTACAAATACGGCATATTCGATTTGGTTAGGATTTTCGGTTAACCAGGATTGGAAACTGCCTTGACTAAACTTTCCCACACTTTTGTAGATGATTTTAGGGATGACCAGCTCTTGAAGGTAATGCTTGGAGTAAAAACCTGGATCCAAGGTCTGCATAAATGGAAAGGGACGAGGCATCTCCGTACGGGCGGATTCGTCCTGAATATCATAAAGGACCAATGCATCCAAATTGATGCCTTGGAGTCGAGCAATCTGATTGGCGGCTATTGTTTGTATCGATGCTTCGTCGGTCGAAAATTTAGGAGGGGTCAATCCATAGAACAAGTAGCCTCCTTTGTGATTTTCTATTTTATCTTTTAATGTCATGCGGGCAATTTTGTGCTACTTACATGAGCAAGTGCACGTGAGTATAATACTAAATGGTGAAATATGCTTGTCTCTTCATGCTCATCCGAGAGCTTGCTCCAAATCATCGACCAGATCCTCGGCATCTTCGATCCCTACGCTTAACCTGATCAGAGAGTCTTTCAGTCCAGATTTGAGGCGTTCTTCTCTAGGGATACTAGCATGTGTCATACTTGCCGGGTGGCCTACCAATGACTCTACACCTCCCAAAGATTCTGCAAGCGTGAACAGCTTCAACTTTTCCATAAAGGAGATGGCACTTTCCAGCTTGTCGTCTTTGAGTACAAAAGAAATCATCCCGCCAAAGTCCCTCATCTGTTTTTTGGCTACATCATGGTTTTGATGTTTTTCAAATCCAGGCCAATAAACTTTGCTCACCTTGGGATGCGCCTCTAAGAAATAGGCAATGCGTCTACCGTTTTCACAGTGACGCTCCATCCGTATGTGCAAGGTCTTGACACCTCTCAGTACGAGAAAGCAATCTTGTGGTCCTGCCACTGCTCCACTTGCATTTTGGATGAAAGAGAGTTTTTCGAAAAGATCAGCGCGGTTCATCATCAGAGCACCCATCACCACATCTGAGTGACCAGCTATATATTTTGTCACGGAGTGCATCACGATATCGGCACCCAGGTCGATAGGGTTTTGCAAAAATGGGGTAGCAAATGTGTTGTCCACACAAAGCAAGGCGTTTGATTTTTTGCAAACACTCGCTAGGCCCTTGATGTCAATGATGTTCATCATGGGATTGGATGGAGTTTCGATCCACACGAGTCGGGTATGATCGTTGAAATGCTCGGAGATGCGGTTCAAATCCAGCATATCTACAAATTTGAATTTGATCCCAAAATCTTGATATATCTGAGTGAAAATTCGGTAAGTCCCTCCATATAGGTCATTGGAACTCAACACTTCATCGCCAGGCTTGAGGAGTTTCAAAATGGCATCAATGGCTGCCATACCTGATCCGAATACCAATCCATGGTTGGCATTTTCTAACGCTGCGAGATTGGTCTGCAAGGCATCTCTGGTAGGATTTTGGGTTCGTGAGTATTCATATCCCTTGTGTTTGCCAGGAGATGGCTGGGCGTAGGTGGATGTCTGATAGATTGGAGTCATGATGGCTCCAGTGGTGGGATCAGGCTCTACTCCAGCATGTATGGCTTTGGTGCCGAATTTCATTTTAATAGGGGTCATGGTATTCTCTTTCGCTTGTTCTCGATGCTGATCGAATGAATTTAAACAATTCTTATGAAGATTGTTGTGAACAAAACTAATCAATATGAGATATTAGCATACTATTTTGAATACGACATTTGATAGATTGAGACAGTCACGATTTTGGTTACTATTTGAGCGAAACAAAACTATAGCCATATTGATGCTGTGGATGGCGGTAGTACCTATTACCGCCTCGTTGGTTATCACCTATTTCCTAGTGACACTTGAGGGACTGATTGTCTCTTTTGGTTGGTGGGAGTGGGGATTGTTTTATTTAGGAACTGCCCTTACCATGTCATTGGCGATCACACCGACGACTTTTATTGCATTGCTCAGTGGTTATTTTCTTGGGATGGAAAGCCTGGTTGCAGTTATTTTGGCATACGAGATGGCTTCTGTAGTTGGTTATTATTTGGCCAAGTGGTTGGATAGAGATTTTATCAAGCAACTGGTCATACAATACCCAAAGGCTGCTGGATACATAGACAATGTCACCCACAAGCAATTCATGACGACTGTACTGGCTCGTCTGTCTCCTGCCCTTCCTTTTGCTCTGATGAATGTCGTTTTGTCCACTTCCAACATTCGTTTTTGGACTTTCTTTTGGGCAGGTCTATTGGGTATGCTACCTCGCACCGTCTTATTC
Source organism: Reichenbachiella agarivorans (assembly GCF_025502585.1). Lineage (NCBI taxonomy): Bacteria > Pseudomonadati > Bacteroidota > Cytophagia > Cytophagales > Reichenbachiellaceae > Reichenbachiella > Reichenbachiella agarivorans. The sequence continues at coordinate 1,553,254 of NZ_CP106679.1, forward strand.
GTATGGATAGGCAGTCAGGCACAATTCCTACAGGACGCCATCCATCACGACCAAAGTGTACTTTGGAGTGTGACAGCATCAGTGGTCGTCATGTATGCCATGTACCGAATGATCAAGCCTTCTCGCCAAAATACTGATTGAGGCGATCATTTAGGTCTTGTTTGGTCAGTGTGTATTCGGGAGATAAACTAGGTTGCCCAGGCATGTTTTCTACATGCAAGGTCTGTGTCGGGAAGGCAAAATGTACGCTGAGCAGTCTACCTAACTTTAGAATTTCCAAGATTATTTCTTGTCTAAATTTCAATTCATCGGACCAAGTAGCCGCCTCAAAGAATATATAAAATAGGATGTCAAGAGAATGTGCCCCCATATCGTTCAGATAGATTTCAAACTTCTCATTATTGGTGTTGGGATGCTTCTGTACTATTTTTTTTAACCCCTCTACAAATACTTCAATACGCTCTGGTGGAGTGTCATAAGTGATGGCAAGGATCGTACGAAATCTTCGATATTGTCTCAATCCATTGTTGTCTATGGTACTATCGGCCAATTGTCCATTTGGTACTGAAATCACAGAGTTTCGGAAGGTACGAATTCTAGTAGATCGAAAGCCGACCTCCTCCACTGTACCATCAATATCTCCTGAGGTAATCCAATCACCAATCTGAAAGGGTTTGTCTATGAAAATCATCAGTGACCCAAAAAAATTTTTGATTGTATCTTGAGCAGCCAACGCAAATGCTAAACCACCAATAGACAAGCCAGTCAGCAAGGGTAAGATCGGGATATTGATATTGTCTAGTATGACCAATACCCCCACAACAACGATAAGTATTCTTAGGGTTTTTTTGAGTATCGGGACAAGCTGATCATCCAGTTTGCTTTCGGTTTTTCCTACTAACCTCACGAGGTATATTTCTACTATATTCACCATACGGTAGAGAATGATGATGCCAAATAGTGGAATCAATGCCTTGAGAGAAAATACAATGTACACCCCAAACTGACGGGGAAGTTGTAGTAGAGGATAAAAGACACTAATAAGAATAAGGACACAAACCATACCTGTTGGTTTTGCGATGGGTAGAATGTATCTACTACCGATGTGACCTTGTCCAAGTTTTTCGAGCAATTGAATGATGATTTTTTCAAAGACTAGAGAAAAAATGAACCTGACTAGGTACCCTGCTAAAAACACTATCCCAATACCAATCCATTGCCATGTCTTTAACCCTAAGAACTCATCTCCTAATAGATTATCCTTTTGTTCTTGGCTGAAAAGGATGTTGGTACCAAACTGAAATAACTCATGGTGGACTGAGTCAATTTGGGTCAGAACTTCTCTCTGAAATTGCCAGCGGCCTCTCCTTTTTTGGAGATATATCTCTGGGTAGCGATTACTGATTGTGTATAAATAGTCGTTTTGCAATGAATCATAATGATTGGGATCACTGGGAATGCTGTTAAATTGCAAGAGCACGCCTGCTCCTTCCAGTATTTGTTCTAGCTTCTTTGCGTACTTTGTTTTCTCATCGACAGAGAGACTAGGGTCGTTGAATACTACTGAAGCTTTTTTATAATCTTGGATGCTGCTTCTTTCAGTATATTTAACAAATGTCCTGAGTGCTTGGTAGGGGGATTCTAGTAGTATAGTAATAGAGTCGCCTTCAGATGCCAATAGTGGCTTAGTCCAAGAAAGAAGTGAAAAAATAGGTAATAGAATGAATGCTAGCTTTCGCATGAGAGATAGGCACATTAATGAAAATCAAAAATAAGGGATTAATTACTCAACAACCAATTATATCAGGGCACATAAAAAAGCCACAATTAAGTGGCTTCAGTTTAATGGGATAATTTAAAATGTCGGTCTAGAATTTTAGGATACAGATTTCCAAATTTCTCATAACACCATGCTTTGAGGGACTCAATTTGTTCTCCAACCATGGTGATCGCTTTCAATAGTTCCTTTTCAAAAAGGGTTCTGTCAAAACTTACTTTTGACAAAATTGTCTTGGAGTATTCTAACATTGCTTTGGTGGTTTTTGCCGGTTTTGCTCCAAAAGACACCCAACGTCTTAGGGTATTTTTTGGATTCTGAATTTAAGAATAATAAACTACATTTGCAATTTGTCAAATAGAATACGGCTATGAGTAAAGTAGGTTTCTCCTTCATTATTTTATGGGCATTTTTTAACTTTTTTTCACAGGCGCAAGAAGTTAAAATTGATTTGGGATCCAGCGAGATCGCACTGAATCAACTATATACCATCACCATCACGGTCAATGATGGCAGATTGCAGAATTATAGTGGTTTTCCAGAGATACAAGGTTTTCAAAAGCGAGGTACATCTTCATCTTCCTCGACCAATTTCATCAACGGCGTTAGAAGCTCTACACAGAGCATCACACAAAACTATTTGCCAATGGGTGAGGGCACCTATCAATTGCCTCCATTCGAGATAGCAGTCAACGGACAGCCATTTCGTTCGCCAGGAGCAACTATCAAAGTAGGCCCGCCGATGCAGCAGCAACGTAGGAATCAGAATGCCTACGATCCGTTTGAGGATTTTTTTGGTCAGCGAAGTGCGAACCAGCCACAGGAGTTTATCAACGTAGAGGCAGATGCATTTTTGGCACTGACCACTGACAAGTCCGCCGTCTACCCTGGCGAAGGTTTTACGATGACGCTCGCATTTTATGTGGCCAAGGACAATCAGGCAGAAATGCGTTTTCATCAGTTGGGGGAGCAACTGGAAGAAATCATCAAGAAAATCAAACCAGCCAACTGTTGGGAGGAAAATTTCAACATTGAAAGCATAACTGGAGAACCGATCACTGTCAATGGAAAAGATTACAACCAGTTCAAAATCTACCAGGCGACTTACTATCCGCTCAACAACGAGACGATCAATATTCCAAAAGTAGGATTAGAATTGATCAAATATCAGGTAGCCAAAACCCGTACTTATTTTGGTCGAAACAAGAAGGAAGAGTTGGTGACTTTTCATTCCAAAGCCAAGTCGATCAAAATCAAACCCATGCCGCCACATCCGCTCAAAGAGAGCGTATCAGTGGGTAATTATAGATTGGAAGAAAAGATTAGTTCACAGCGTATCAAGACTGGTGACAGTTTCAACTATGAGTTTGGGATCGTAGGAGAAGGCAACATCTCAGCAATCAATGAACTAAAGCTAGAAGGGGACGAGAATTTTGATTTGTTTCCTCCCAATGTCAAGCAAAGCATCAATCGTAGCAATGGCAAAGTAAGAGGAAGAAAATCATTCAGTTTTTATGGCATTCCAAATGAGCCTGGTACATACAATATGGGAGACTATTTTTACTGGATTTATTTCAATACCAATACTGAAAAGTATGACACGCTGAAGTCTCAAGTGGTTTTGGAAGTGATCGGAGAGAGTAAAAAGAATGAACACATTTCGTCCAATGACATGGGTGCTTTTTACGATGGGATTGACATGGAGAATAATCAATTGATTTCCTTAGATGGTCGCAAAAACCTAAGAACTATCATCAATGTTGTTATTTTTGTGATGATAGCCTTGACAGTCGGGCTTCTATTCAAAAAATAGACTAGGAATTTCTTGACAGCATTACCCATTACCAGTTTCTACAGTCGACTAGCTTTGGTTAGTCCCAAGATTTAAATATTAATAGATGAGCAATTCATTTGGGTCTTTATTCAAGATCACAACCTTCGGAGAATCACATGGTCGGGCATTGGGTGTGACCATAGACGGATGTCCTGCAGGGATAGAATTAGATTTGAATTTCATTCAACATGAAATGACCAGAAGAATGCCTGGTCAGTCCAAAATCACAACCCAAAGGAAAGAGCCGGATGTTTTTGAGATATTGAGTGGCGTATTTGAGGGCAAAACCACAGGTACACCCTTGGCGATGGTTATTTACAATACCGACCAAAAGAGCAAAGATTACTCTCACATAGCAGACTCCTACAGACCCTCTCATGCTGACTATACCTACCAAGAAAAATACGGGATTCGTGACTATCGTGGAGGAGGCAGAAGCTCAGCTAGAGAAACGGCCGCAAGGGTAGCTGCTGGTGCAGTAGCTAAACTGGCGTTGAAACAACTCGGGGTAGAGATTCATGCCTATGTGTCACAAGCAGGAGACATCAAAACAACCAAGTCGCACGAGGAACTGGATTTTTCTCTCACAGAATCCAACATCGTGAGGTGTCCAGATCCAGAGGTAGCAGACCAGATGATCGCATTGATCGATGAAGTAAGGAAACAAGGTGATACTATCGGAGGTATAGTGAGTTGTGTGATCAAAGGTACGCCCGTAGGATTGGGAGAGCCTGTTTTTGACAAGTTGCATGCACGATTGGGCGCAGCGATGTTGGGAATCAATGCTGTCAAAGGATTTGAATATGGCAGTGGGTTCGAAGGGGCCAAAATGCGTGGATCAGAACACAACGATCATTTTGACATAGTGGATGGCAAGGTGGTCACAAAGACGAATTTGTCTGGCGGTATCCAAGGCGGGATTTCTAATGGTGCCGATATTTACTTCAATGTGGCGTTCAAGCCAGTTGCTACTATCATGAGAGACCAAGACTCTGTGGACAAGCATGGTGAAAAAGTGACAGTCTCAGGCAAGGGCAGACACGATCCCTGCGTTGTGCCAAGAGCTGTGCCGATCGTGGAGGCCATGGCAGCTATGACTATTCTGGATTTTTATTTACTCAACAAGTCCACGCAGTTGTAGGTTTTTACGGAGAAAAAAGTAGGCTAAATCACCGATTGTTTGATTTTTATGGGGTGCATAATTTTGTTTTTGAAACAAAAACCAAGAATTATGAACTCGTTTTATGAAAAGCCTGGGGTGGTAAATACTTCTCTTGATTTGATCACCAAATCTATGCATGTAAAGTGGACATCTTTGTCCGATGACAAGGCCATAGAGGAATGCTGTTTGGCACAGGTAGAGCAGGTCAAAAATGGAATCCAAAAGATGTATTTGGATGTTTCGGATGCTGTAGGAGTACCAAGCCAAGCAAGACAAAAATGGTTCGAGACAGAGCTCTTTCCTACCTTCTCAAAATACGGCATGAAAGTAGTCATTAATATCCTGCCCAAAAGTGCAATCACCAAGTTAGCATCCAAAAAATGGGTTAGTGTTGCTGCTCCATTTGATTTTGACATGTTTGATGCTGCGGATCTAAAATCTGCCAAAGAACTTGCCAGTAAATACTAATAATATTGAAATCTGGTACAAAGCGGAAACTTAAATTGTTTAAGTTTCCGCTTTGTATTTTTAGTATTTACAATTCCCAAAAATGAAAAAATTACCTCTTCACGTCAAAATAATACTGGGTCTTTTGGCTGGTATTGTATGGGCTTTGGTGTCAAGTGCGCTAGGCTGGAATGAATTTACCATCACATGGATTGATCCTTTCGGAACTATTTTTATTCGTCTACTCAAGTTCATCGCTGTACCACTCGTACTCTTCTCGATCATCAGTGGGGTGTCTGGACTCAGTGATGTGTCTAAACTGGGCAGACTCGGAGGCAAAACATTGGGAATCTATTTGCTCACAACCGTGATAGCTATTAGTGTGGGATTGATCTTGGTCAATGTAGTGAAACCAGGCGCATTTATGGACGATGAGCAGCGTATGAAAAACAGGATTTCTTATGAGCTGTGGTTGAAAGATAATGACATGGGTAAAGCCCAAGATGGGAAATCTTACCTAGATATGCCTGAGTACTCAGCACTCGTCAGCCAAGCATTGACAGAAGGAAACATTTCTGAAGCAGATCTCAAAAATGTCGAGAAAAAAATGGCAGTAGCCAAGGCAAAAAAAGAGGAAAGTCCCTTGCAGTTTTTTGTAGAGATGATTCCAGAAAATATTCTCATGGCAGTCTCTGACAATGGACTGATGTTGCAGGTTATCTTTTTTGCCATATTTTTTGGGATTACGATTGTTTTGATTCCTGCAGATTTGGCCGCACCAGTGATTAAACTCTTTGATGGTTTGAATGCCATATTTTTGAAGATGGTGGATTTGGTGATGCAAGCAGCCCCAGTTTTCGTCTTTGCTTTGTTGGCAGGCGTCATCGCTAAGATGGCAGATACACCTCAAGAGGTTTTGGAGATTTTTATTGGTTTAGGGTCTTATTCGATTACCTTGTTTGTAGGCTTGGTTTTTATGGCATTTGTTTTTTATCCCATATTACTCAAGCTGTTTGTCAAGAAAATTTCTTTCAAAGAGTTTTTGAGAAACATCAGTCCAGCACAGTTTTTGGCATTTTCTACGAGTTCTAGTGCGGCAACCTTGCCAGTCACGATGGAGTGTGTGGAGGAAAATATGGGAGTACCCAAAAGCATCTCCAGTTTTGTACTGCCAATTGGTGCAACTGTCAATATGGATGGGACGAGTTTGTATCAAGCGGTAGCAGTCGTGTTTTTGGCACAGTTGCATTTGGTAGATTTAACGTTTGCGCAGCAGTTGACGATTGTGTTGACGACTACCTTGGCCTCTATAGGTACTGCCGCTACGCCGAGTGCTGGCCTGGTCATGATGATCATTGTGCTACAATCTGTAGGCTTGAACCCTGCTTGGGTGGCGATTGTATTCCCAGTGGATAGAATCTTGGACATGTGTCGTACGGTCGTTAATGTGACGGGTGATGCGACGGTTTGTACCATCATCGCCAAGTCTGAAGGTGAGTTAGAAAAGTATTCGTAGTTGACAAAACCTATGATTGCTCTCTTGCGTCATTAGATCAACGATAAAAAGGTTTATTTTTGCCAAAACATAAAGAAGGAAATCATGGAAGACGAAGTAAAAAGCGCACCAGTCAATATATACCTAGAATCAAACCCTAATCCCAATACGTTGAAGTTCGTGGCGAACTTCTTCTTGTTGCCAGAGGGAATGAATTTTGACTACCCAACTATTGATGCTGCAACCAATTCACCTTTGGCGCAGGAGTTGTTCACTTTCCCTTTCGTCAAGGGAGTGTTCATCATGAGCAATTTTGTGACAGTGACCAAAGACGCAGAAACAGAATGGGTTGAAGTACAAAATGGTATTAGAGACCACATCAAAGCATACTTGGAATCAGGACAGACTGCGGTAGACATGTCGATCGCCTACGAACAGGCACAAGAAAAGGCAGCAACAGCTTTGCCGTCATCTGATATGGATGAGAATATCAAAGGCATTCTAGATGAGTACATCCGTCCAGCAGTAGAGCAAGATGGTGGAGCGATCAGCTTCCATTCTTTTGAAGAAGGAACTGTCAAAGTGATCTTGCAAGGATCATGTAGTGGGTGTCCTTCATCAACCTTGACCTTGAAAGCCGGAATTGAGAATCTACTAAAAAGAATGATTCCAGAAGTGAAAGCTGTGGAAGCAATCAATGGTTAACATCTGTAGATTCAACATAGAATATTGAAAAGCTCTTCTTTGGAAGAGCTTTTTTGTTTTAGGATATGCTCTGCCAGTTAGATTCTGTTTTTAGCATGTCTTCTCCCCTAAATCTATGGTGCTTTAACCATCATAAAGAATGAGGCGAAACTATCTCGACCGTGAAAGTACCTGAGGGAACTTGAATCTGTATCCAGTTTGAACCAGAGGCAGTAATCACGGCAGCAGCTTCGTTGAGTTTCACTGCTGATATCTTTGGATAATACAAAGTAACCTTCGTGCCAGAGGAGGTAATTATCCCACGCATACCAGTGTCCATTTCAGAAGCATTCATATAGAGAGCAATAGGTTGATCCGCCTCAAAACCACAACGAGTTTTTTTATCATCAAAAGAAACTCCTTTGACAAAATAGGAAATAAATCGCTTGGAGTTCATTCTGAATAGCACATCTTCTCCTTGAAAAGTTTTTGTCCCGTACTGGCCTACAGTGGCACCACTAGAAGTAAAAGCCACATCTTGAATATCTCCCTGAGCGATTTTACTACCGGTGTAATCTGCTGCGACTATTCTTGATAGATCACCAGTTTTATGGGTTTTGTCTCCTGGGAATAATACGGTGAGAATGTCCTTCCTCTTGTCAACGGGGTCGTAATTGACATACATATAGTCTGCTGCATAGGTATATTCTCTAGCCTGATTGGCTGTTCGCTTTATTTCGACTGTGGCGGGTGGAGTTGCTAAGAATGTAGTTAATTTCGCTTCATTTTCAGTAAATATATGAGGCCCATCAGCTCCACTTTCTTGTTTGATTTCAGAAAAGTACTGTGTTTCAGGCTTGATTATATTTAAAATGCCTGCATTGGGATGCCAAGCTATGTTTACATTGTCTCCAGCATGATCTGTGAGCACATGATCCATTACAAGATAGTATCCATTGGCACCATCGGATGGCTGCACAAACACGACATCTCGATCATGTGATCCTTCGATTGCAGTGGTACTGCTACCTCTAAAGTATTCTACATCTTGGCCAATAAGCCCCTCGGTAATCCCTTCACCGACATAGGCAGTATGTTTTTTTCCGCCGATCATCAGGTTATTAGAAGACTCCGAATCTGAATGCATGTATTCGAACGTGGCGGTTGCCCCGTCTATAGTTACATCTTTCCCAGGGCCATTATAACCTGCATTTCTCATCAAAATCTCTCCATAGCCAGACAAAGCCAGCGCATTTACTTCGTAGTGGGTGTGGTACTCTGTATTTCCTGTTAGATTTTGCATACTCATATAAAGAGCATCTTTCGACTGCTCTTTTGATTTTAGAGCACCAAAATTTTTAAACAACCGACTAGGAGCCATTGCTGCATCATTGGTGTCAAATTCTAAGGGATTGTTATTGACAGCAGACCCAGCCATTACCAAGTAATTGGATAAATGTCCTTTGAGTATTCCCGAAGAAATACCAGCACCTTCGCGCAAAACCCACATAGCATATTGGTAAGCCTCAGGAGAAAACCGAGCAGATTTAACAATGGTAGGAGAGACGATCACTGTATCCTCTGTTGTCCAGGCCTCTTGGTCATGGGTATTGCGCGAATCACCATATAACATCACTCGACCGAAGGGAGAGGTAGCATAGCCATACATAAACTCATGTAGGCCGATGAGACCCGGGTTAGTATAATATTCATGGTATCCCATGTATTCCATTATGTCTAGGGTAGTGTTTTTAGCTGCCCGTTCTATGGAATTGAATCGCTGCACACAGTAACCAGTACCTGCTGGAGAAACTCCATCGTTGGCCATATAATGTTCGGAAAGGCCGATATCAAAGTTGATTTTTGCGTTCAGAAAGTTGTCCTCCTCACCGATGTATTTATACCAAAGCATGCGCATGGCCCATCCGTGTGGATCCCATTTACCAATCACGAGACTCATAATTTTGCTTTTCAAAATAGACTCATAGCTGACTAGTGTCGCTGAATCTAGATCATACCGAATCACATCCAAGGCCAGCAGAGCATAAAATAGTTCATGTGAGGGAACAGAAGAAGTAGCTGCGCCATTCCCGATTTTCATATCTGTAATCCTAGTTTCGAATTTTGCTTTTATTTTATCGATATAAACGGTCTTGTTTTCGGGATCAAGGATGTAAGCGAGCGCGCAGCCTCCCATGACATCTCGGGTTTCTATCCCGTTATTTGCGGTGTGGATAGCACTGGCTTTCATCTCGGCAAAAAAAGGAGAATCTGCCGCCAGCTGTCGCCAATATGGATAGTCTGCAGTGTTGATGATGTTGCCAGCCGTACCAGATTGGATTGACAAGAGTATTACAAATAAGAAAAGGATTAAAATTTTTATGCCGTTCATTAAAAAGCCTATTAATGTAAGTTGTAATTTTTATCACTAGGATATGATAAGATGCTGACATAAGCAAACTTCAACCTGAATTATTCAATTCTGGTGTTAAGCGTCAATTGATATTAAGTTAATAGTCCGTGCAGACCAGCATAATTTCTAGAAAACTCCTTACCCCCATACAAATCCAAACAACTCCTCCAAGTGTCCTTTTAGTTTGTATTCTACTTCTTGGATGTCGGGTTTTCTTTGCAGTTCTTTTTCTAGGGAGGTGACCGCCTTGTCATCGATCCCACAGGGGATGATGTTGCCAAAGTAGTGGAGGTCGGTGCTGACGTTGAAGGCGAAACCGTGCATCGTGACCCAGCGGCTGGATTTCACGCCCATGGCACAGATTTTTCTGGCAATTGATGGCGTCTCATGATCTATCCATACGCCAGTGAGTCCGTCGATTCTGCCAGCATTGACACCATAGTCTGCACAGGTCATGATAATTGCTTCTTCCAGATAGCGCAGGTACTTGTGGATGTCTGTGAAGAAATTGTCCAGATCGAGTATGGGGTAACCTACGATTTGTCCAGGACCGTGGTAGGTGATGTCACCACCGCGGTTGATTTTGTAGTATCGGGCATCTTTCTCTGACAGCCCTTGCTCATCGAGCAGTAGATTTTCTTCCTTTCCTGATTTGCCTAGGGTATAGACATGTGGGTGCTGGCAGAAAATGAGGTAGTTGGGTGTAGGGACTTGATCAGATTCGGGAAGATTGCGGTTGGCAATTTTGATGTCCACTGTTTCTTTGAAGATCTTCTCTTGGTAGTCCCAAGCTTCTTGATAGTCCATCAATCCAAGTGAAATGAACTGTGTCTCTTTGTTGATCAGATGATTCATTGAATTGTAGAGAAGCCTAGCGCTCCGAATCCTTTTTCTTTAGAGACTTGATAAACTGATTCCAAGCAAAGGGATTGAGCAGAGAGATAGAATTGGGTTGGAACTGTCGGTTGTAGGCAGCAGATTGCTGATTCATGTAGTATTCGTAGTTGCCATCAGCTCCCATGGTGAGTCCCTGTGACATCTTATTGAGCATGCGTCTGTCCACATTTTGCTGCATGTTGTCGAGATCGTATTGATTGGGCAGTTGCAGTGCTAGGACAGCTTCTTTGAACATTTGTTCACTAGGAAAGGGATATACTTCGAGTTCTTCGAGATAGGTCGTGTCTCTTTGTAGGGTGATCACCACGGTAAAGTTGTCTCTGTTAAAGGGAAGCGTGGGTACTTTGATGTTTTCTTTTTCATAACTAATGGAGCTCACTACCAGACTATCGCCTTCTAATATGGCCATCGAAAAATATCCGTAAGGGTTGGTGGTTGTCCCTCGCCCCCCTTTGGGGGCATATATGTGTACTCCAGGGATGCCCATCTCTGTTTCCATATCCACGACGATTCCTGAAAATTGAATGACTTTTTTGTCCTGCTGTCCATAGGAATTTTCTGACAAAGAAATCAGAATGACAAAGGACAATATGGTTGCTTGAATGAGCCTCAAAGGTTTTTGTATTATTTAATGCTAATTTGCATCAGAAAGTTTTCCAATGCGGTAAAATTACTAAATAAAAAGCTAAATGAGGTCTCTCCTACCAAGAGCTAACCCAAAAGTCGCTTCACATGAAACTCAAACATTTTAATCTTCAATACGGTTCGCAGATTTTCAAATCTTTTTCGGATGAAGCAAGAATTAGAATTTTGTTTTTGCTTTTCAATCACGAGGAGTTGTGTATTTCTGACATAGAGCATATTTTGGATTTCACTCAGACCAAGACTTCAAGACATATATCCTATCTCAAAAATGCGGGATTGTTGAGCTATCGAAAGGAAGATCAATGGGTGTTTTATTTCATCAAAGACGAGGTGATGGGGATGGTCGGTCAGATATTCAAATTCCTGAACAAGGATGCTCAACTGCAGAAGGACAATGAGGTCTACGAAGTACTGAAATCGAACAGAGAGTTGGCGTTTTATAAGAAAATGAAGAGAATGTGAGCAAACCATACAAGTATATATTTTTTGATCTGGATCACACCCTTTGGGATTTTGATAGCAATTCTTCCGAAGTACTGAGGGAACTGTATTTTACGTATGATCTGGGTAAGTATGGGATAGAATCAGCAGATTTATTCCTTGAGCGGTTTGTACAAACCAATAACGCACTGTGGGCCAAGTACAATGTGGGCGAGATTGACAAATTTTATCTCCGAAACCAGCGTTTCAGACTCGTGTTTGAGGACGCTGGCGCGATCATGACTCTCGTAGAAGAGATGTTTTTGAAAGAATTCAACAAGCAGTTTTTACACCACAGTCCGCGCAAGAGCAAGCTGATGGATGGAGCGATAGAAGTATTGGAGGCATTGCATGGCCATTACAAAATGTTCATCATCACCAACGGATTTGAAGAGGTGCAGTCTATCAAAATGGCTCATTCCAAAATCGATCACTATTTTGATCGCATCATTACTTCAGAAAAAGCTGGGTTCAAAAAGCCCTTTGCGGGGATATTCAACTACGCGATGAAGTGGACAGGTGCCAATCCCGAAGAATCTATTATGATTGGGGACAATTTGGAGGCAGACATCAAAGGGGCCAGAGATTATGGGATGGATCAAATCTACTACAACCCAGCAGGTATAGCGCACAATGAGTCAGTCACACATGAAATCAAAAATTTGACAGAAATCCTAGCAATCATGGATCACCTAGCGGCCGTTAAAAATGGTTAAATGATCTTTGGCTCTTTTCGAAACGCGTAAATTTGGATGATGGCAAAATTTAGGATCAGATGGTTGGTAATGGCTATGGGAGCTTCCCTGATCGGTCTCATCGTTTTTCAGGTATATTGGTTGGACAATGTCATCAGGTCCAATGAGCAGGCATTTAAGATCAATGTACTCGGCGCACTGAACAATGTGGTCTCCAAACTGGAAAAACGAGAGGCACTCGAAGTGACGCTAGACAATTTTCACACAGATTTCATTTACAAGAGCCTCTCCAACATTGATAGTAGCCATGTCGAGTTGATAGAGAGTACCTTCGAAAAAAAGGTGGTTCAGATTCAGGATTTGGTCAAAGACTCCATTAATAGACCAGAGTGGATGAGTTTTTATTTCAATTCTGGTGTGAACTCCGATGGGTTAAAGGACACGCCTGTCAAGTTCTCTGATGACATTGCACCTGCCGACAACAAGGTGATTTATCTGGGCGAAGGTGGAGATTCCACAGGGACGACCAAGCGTGAATATGAAAAAAGACTCCGTCAGGTAGCTAAAAAAACCGAATACATACAACTGGCTCTCAAAGAGCTATTCACAGGCAAGCGCAAATTGATCGATAGGATGGGCAATCCAGATTTGGACTCCTTGATCAAAAGTAGCCTGAGAGACAATGGTATCAATTTGAGATTTGATTATGCAGTTTATGATCCTCTGGAGGGGATCATTATTCCCAATCGGATAGATAGTGACATCCTCAACTCTGACCTCAAAGTCAGTTTGTTTCCCAACGACGTGATCGGCGAGGTAGGACAGCTGTATGTGCGATTTCCGCAGCAGCAGACATATATTTTGGGACAGGTTTGGATTACGCTGCTGTCTTCATTGTTTTTCATTCTGATTGTATTGTTTTGTTTTGGATATGCTGTGCATACGATTTACAGGCAAAAGCAACTTTCGGAGATCAAAAATGATTTTATCAACAATATGACCCACGAACTAAAAACGCCTATATCGACAGTATCCTTGGCCAGCGAGGCACTGCGCGACCCTGAGATACAGAATACACCTGGGCTGAAGGATCGCTATTTGGGCATCATTCAGGATGAGAACAAGAGACTAGGGATGCAAGTGGAGAAAGTGCTGCAAATGGCAGTGATCGACCGACGTGATTTTGAGTTGAAACTGGAGATGGTAGACATCCATGAGATCATCGAAAATGCCTTGGACAAAATATGGGTGCAGGTATCTAGTCGAGGCGGATATGTACAAAAGGAACTCAATGCAGTCAAAAAATCCCTCATGGTAGACAGAGTTCACTTGACCAACATTATTTTTAACCTGCTGGACAATGCCAACAAGTACTCAAGAGACGAACCATACATCTGTGTGACCACTGATGATACGGCTCTAGGACTGGTGATCAGGGTCAAAGACCATGGGATAGGGATGTCTCGTGAAGGACTCAAGCGGGTATTTGAAAAATTTTATAGAATCCCGACAGGCAATCTTCATGATGTCAAGGGCTTTGGATTAGGACTGTCCTATGTCAAGAGCATGATCGAAGCACATGGAGGAAATATAAGTGTACAGAGTGAACTCAATAAAGGGAGTGAGTTTAAAATTTTGCTTCCCTATGATCATAAAAATAATATGCTATGACTAAGATCTTGGTAGTAGAGGATGATCCTAATTTAGGTCAAATACTCAATGAATATTTGAGCCTCAAAGGCTATGAAACGACGCTGTGTACGGATGGTCAGCATGGGTTTGATGTGTTCAACAACCAACACTTTGACTTTTGTATCCTAGATGTGATGATGCCCAAAAAAGACGGCTTTACCCTGGCACAGGACATTAGGGCGATTGACAGGGAGATTCCGATTATTTTTCTCACGGCCAAATCTATGAAGGAAGATACGATTGCGGGCCTCAAGATCGGTGCGGATGATTACCTAACCAAACCATTCAGCATGGAGGAGCTCATATTGAGAATCCAGGCAATATTGAAACGGACTGGTACTCGTTCGGAAGATTCGAATCGAGTCAATAAATTTGAGCTAGGCGCACTGACTTTTCACTATGACAAGAGCCTACTAGCCAGACCATCTGGAGATGTCAAACTGACTTCTAGGGAAAACGAACTGCTCAAGATGCTCTGTGACAACATGAACCAAACCATGGAAAGAAATGTCGCTCTGATGGCTATATGGAAGGACGATAGTTATTTCAACGCCCGCAGCATGGATGTCTACATCGCCAAACTGAGAAAATACCTCAAAGAGGAGGAACAAATTCACATCTTGACAGTTCATGGTCAAGGATTTAAGCTTGTCAAAGTCGAATAAATACGTATATTTTTGCTATCTCTGCTATACAAAGAGAAACACACTAAACAACAACCCACTATGCAACTTGTCCCCTCTATTGCTATCAAAGATGGAAAAGTAGTCAGGATGACTCAGGATGATTTTTCATCTGCAAAAGTATATGACCAAAACCCAATTGACCTGGCTCAGCAGTTCAAAGACCATGGTGTACAAAGAATCCATATGGTAGACCTGGATGGCGCAAAGAAGGGCAAGGTCATTAATTACCACATCCTAGAGGCGGTGGTAGGTCACACAGAGTTGGCGGTGAATTTTACAGGAGGTGTGCATACCGATGGAGACATCACCAAGATATTCGAATCAGGTGCTGAGAGTGTGACCTGTGCTACGATGGCAGTATATGCCAAAGACACATTTGCGTCATGGATCATGTCTTATGGACGAGAAAAAATCGCCTTGGCGGCAGACTGCCTGGATGGAATGATCCGTGTAGGTGGTTGGCAAAAAAACACCGAATTGTCCCTCAGCGAACACGTGAGTTTTTTTTATGAGCGTGGATTAAAGTACCTCAAGACTACAGATATTTCCAAAGAAGGAGTACTCAAAGGTCCTTCCTTTGAGATTTATGAGCAAATATTAAAAGACTATCCAGGCATATTTTTGTTTGCCAGTGGAGGTATCCGTGACCTCAAAGACCTAGAACGCCTCGAAAAAATGGGCACACATGGAGCTGTATTCGGTAGAGCTTTCTTCGAGGGACATATCACCCTCAAGGACATCGAAGCTTTTATTGCCAAAAGCTAAAGTCGCAATGCAATTGCGACCTAGCAGTAGTTACACTCGATCGCTTGTCACGCTGAAGTTCTCTCCTTGTCACGCTGAGGTTCTCCTTGTCACTCTGAGGTACTCGAAGAGTGAACAAGCCGTACCGAAGCATAGGCAGGGAGAGACTAGAGAAAGGGGATACAGAACAACCCCACCCAGACAAAATGTCTTCTTTTTTAACTCCTATAGCAGATAGATCACGAACTAGATATGAGCACCTGAGGGCTTGCAGAGTATCGTACCGAATCTCTCCTAAAAATGCTATTTACATAGCCTAGAGGCGGTTTTATCGTCCCTTTTTAAATACACGTGTTTGATCGATCAAACACCTGTGTTCCGAGCTCCAAACACGTGTGTTCCGACGGTCGAACACATGTGTTTGTTTTGACGATCACTTGTGATCCTTTCTCACCCTACTTTATGGGCTCAATGGATGGATCTAAAACTGTACTTCTTGCTTGTGTATGGACTGCAGTACTGCCAGATTGTCTGTGCTTATATTTTGCTTTTAGCATGGTAAGATTTCATGCGCAAACGCACAATCATCTCACCAGTACATTCATTCTGTTGGCATCTAGTGCCAAGAGTATAAATAGCAAAGTGGTAAACGACCATAGAGAAGATCCTCCATAGCTAAAAAATGGCAGGGGAATACCTATCACTGGAAAAAGACCAATGGTCATGGCAATATTGACTGCAAAGTGAAAGAAGATCACTGACAGCACACCATATCCGTAGATTCTAGCAAATCGGGACTTTTGCCGTTCGGCAATCACCGAGATTCGGATCAGCAATACAACAAACAAGGTAATCATCACCATGCTACCCAACCAGCCTTGTTCCTCTCCCAAAGTGCAAAAGATAAAATCTGTACTCTGCTCAGGTACGAAATCGAACTTGGTTTGTGTTCCTTCCAAAAAACCCTTGCCAAAAAAACCTCCAGAACCTATGGCGATCTTTGATTGGGTCACGTTCCATCCTGCTCCCAGGGGATCGGCATCTGGATTGATGAGCGAAATCACCCTACTACGCTGGTGTGGTTTCAGTACATTTTTCATCAAAAAATCCACACTGGTCACAGTAGCAAATACAGCAAAAGCCACTATGGCTGTGATGGCGATTCTTTTAGGGTGCTTGACAGATGCCCCAATCACGACCAAGCAGGCCACTCCTGCCACGATGAAAATGATGGTTTTGCTGACCAGCAATGACACCACAAACAGGATGATCAGACCTATACCCACTATGAAATAGATGGGAGATATACCCTCTCTAAACAACACGATAGAAAATGCCGCAAATACCATGGCTGAGCCTGTATCTCCTTGCAACACAATCAAAATCATAGGCAAGACAAAGATCCCTACTGCGATCAACTGTGTTTTGAGGTTGTCCATCTTGACATTGATATCTCCGAGGTATTTGGCCAATGCCAGTGCAGTTGCAAACTTGCTAAATTCAGAAGGTTGGAATCTAAAACCTCCCAGTTCGAACCAAGAAGTAGAACCCGCTACCTCCCTACCAAAGAGGAGTACCGCTAGCAACAAGAAAAGCACCACGCCATAGATGATGTAGGCAAACGAATCAAAAAACTTATAATCCAAACTAATCAGGGCGATGATGATCATGATCGATGTCCCGATCCAGATCAATTGTTTGCCAGGATTGTAGTCCAATGACAAAATATTGTTTGCCAGCTCTTCGTCATATACCGCAGCATAGATATTGACCCATCCCAAGATGACCATGGCAAAATAAATCAGGACCACTGTCCAATCAATCCGGTCAAGTGCGCTCTCTCCTCTCAATCTAGAAAATCTCCTTTAAGTACATAATCTTCCAACCATTTTCGTTTTACCTCACCCTTGAGGTACGACTCGATCAACAGGCTCGAAATCGAGGCAGCAGCCCTGCCTCCCCATCCAGCATTCTCCACATAAACCGAAATGGCAATTTTGGGATCATCCTTGGGAGCAAATGCCATGAAAGTGGAGTGATCCTCACCATGTGGATTCTCTACTGTACCTGTCTTACCACATATTTCGACATCTTGGAGTAATGCTCTACCAGCAGTTCCTCTCAATGCATCTTGCATTCCTTGAATCACAACTGGGAAATGCTGTGCACTGATGCCTGTTTCTATTTTTTCTTTGTAGTATGGATCCAAATAATGGCTGTTGCCGACAGACTTGACCATATGCGGCCTGTAATAATGTCCTCTGTTGGCCATGATCACTGCCAGATTTGCCATCTGTATAGGGTTCAGTAGTGTTTCTCCCTGTCCTATGCTCAACGAACTCAAATTGGATACTTTCCAACGGCCTGTTCCATAGATACGATTGTACAACTCAGGGCTGGGAACCAAGCCTGATTTTTCGCTGGGTAAATCCACTCCTAGTGGAGTCCCCAAGCCAAAACTATTCATTCGCTTCTCCCATTTCTTCAACCCTATCGGTGCTTGTTCAAACTGGCTCAGTTCAGGGTTTTGGTTGATGATTCTTCTGAATAGTTTGAGGAAATAATTGTTGGATGAATACATGATTCCCTTTCTGATATCGTAGTAGCCTTGAGGGGCATGGTCACCAATCAAGCTATGGTCGCAGTACACTTGTTCGTTGGCAGTAATGACTCCTTCTTCCAGCCCTATCAGTGCCTGCACGATTTTGAATATTGAGCCTGGAGGATACATGGCCATCAATGGTCGGTTAAACAATGGCTTGAGACTGTCTTGTGTCAATTTTTTGTAGTTCTGACTAAAGTTTCGTCCACTGAGCAATGTAGGCTCGTAGGAGGGAGCCGATACGAAGGCCAGTATCTCACCTGTAGAGGGCTCTATCGCCACCACACTGCCAATCTTGCCCTTCATCAATCGCTCTGCATACTGCTGTAGCTCCAAATCAATGGACAAGGTCAAGTTTTCTCCAGGGACAGACAAGGTGTCAAGCTGCCCATTTTTAAAAGACCCTTGATCCACACCACGTACATTCACCATTTTGTACATCACGCCACGTTTGCCACGCAACACCTCTTCATAGGAAGACTCTAGCCCCGTGATTCCCATATAATCCCCCGACTTGTAATATTTGGTCGTGTCTGCTTTGAGCTGACGCTGGTTGATCTCTCCGATATAGCCGAGGACATTGCCGAGGTTTTCAAAATTATAACCGCGGATAGTTCTGGCCTTGGGGTAAAACCCTCTGAATTCCGTCATTTGATCCGCAATCGAAGCAAACCATTCATTAGATATTTGCTTGATAAATTGAGAAGGTTGAATGTAGGAAAACTTCTTGGCCTTCGACATGCTTTCATCAAACTCTTCCTGAGTGATGCCAAAAAGCTTACAAAAAGCAACCGTGTCTGGGATATAAACTTCTTTGGGAACAACCATAAGGTCAAAAATCGGTTCGTTGTGCACGACCAGCTTGTGATTGCGGTCAAAGATCAATCCGCGGTATGGGTACTCTACAATTTTGTGGATGATGTTGTTTTCGGCAGCTGCTTTGTAATTGTCGTCTATGATTTGGATGAAAAACAGTTTGACAGAGAATATCACTGCTACCAAGATGATAACAACCCTTATGACATATTTTCTATCATCATTCATTCCTATTTTACTTTTTTGTAGAACAAATACTGAATGATCAGGATGGTTGCCAAAGTAAACAAAGAGCTGTAAAATGCTGTGGTGATTGTCCTCCAAAACAAAGAAAAACCAGCCGCTTCTACAAAGAACACCACCAGACTATGCACCAATATCAATGGATAGGAGTACATCACAAACCAACGCAAACCCTGTGTCTTGAGGTTGATGTTGGCACCTATGTCATAGCCACCACTTGGAGTCATGGCCTGTGCCCAATACAATTTGACAAACACAAAGACCAAACTGGCGGCTGCATGCATCCCGGGTGTATTATAGAATATATCGATGATCATACCCATCACGAATGCGTAGATCAATTGCACTATCGCAGCAGTCTCAATGGACAACAGCAAGAAAATCATCACATATGCAAAACAAAATGCCACATCAAAAAGCACTAGGTTTTTGAACAAAACGGCTTGACCTAAGACCAAGAGGATCACGCTGATGATGCCTTCGAAAAATTTAAATCTGCCCATCTTCTTCCATGGTTGAATAGGTTAAAGAATCGATTTCATTTTTGTCTGGGAGACTCATCAAGTAGACATCCTTAAGGGTATAAAAATCAGTTGCCAATTTGAGCTGTGCATCATAAAAGGTAGCCGCCTCATCCAAATGTATTTTGCTCACAATTCCAATCATTTGCCCTTCTGGGAAGACAGAGTTGTAACCTGAGGTAACAATCGTGTCCCCGACATTGAGCAGAATATGACGAGGAAAATACTCAATCTCCGCATACTGAGGGTCTTCTCCCTTCCAGGTAATTGTACACAGTCCTTTGCTGTTTGCATGCATTGCCGAAATCATCGACCTGCTGTGCAACAATGACACCACAGTTGAATAATGAGAAGAAATGTGTTTGACTTGTCCTACTATACCATCAGGTCCTATGACCCCCATTTTTTCATGGACACCATCTTCGCTTCCTTTGTTGATTGTGAGATAATTGTTGCGGTAAAAGATGGAATTGTCAACTACGTTGGCAGTTATCCCTATAGGGGATTGGGTAGAATCTGCCAGTAGACTGTCTGCCCACACCGAGTCAGGCATCTGCAACAGCAATTGTCTCAAGCGAGCATTTTCCTCTGCAAGGATTTTATTTTGCTCCGTCAGTGAAAAATAACCACGAACATTACTAGAACTCTCCAATACAGATGCTGCCATCTGGTTGGATGAAGTAAAAAATTCTGCACTGTGATAACTGTTACTTTTGACAATGACCCAAAAGCAAATCCCCTCCAAGAAAACAAACACCAAAAGTGTCCTATACTTGAATAGAAACTGGAGAAGACGATTCATTTACTATTGCATTAAAACTGCCTTGTAAGCCTCAATATTCTTTAGAGCCTCACCTGTACCACGCACTACAGCCTTCAATGGATCCTCTGCGATATGAATGGGCAATTTGGTTTTCATTCCCAGTCTTTTGTCTAGGCCTCTGAGCAGAGCACCTCCACCAGTCAGGTAGATTCCATTGTCATAGATATCTGCTGACAACTCTGGCGGAGCAATTTCCAATGCCTTCAATACAGCTTCTTCTATCTTAGAAACAGACTTATCGATCGCAAACGCCACTTCGGAGTATGACAATTTGATTACTTTAGGAATCCCTGTCATCAAATCACGTCCACGGATATCAAAATCCTCTGGCCCTTCGTCCAATTCTGTCAGAGCAGAACCGACGTTGATTTTCACTTTCTCCGCTGTACGCTCACCTATCAGTAGGTTGTGCTGTCTTCTCATGTAGTCCAAGATGTCCTTGTTGAAGGCATCTCCAGCTACACGGATCGACTGATCACATACGATACCAGACAAGGCAATGACTGCAATCTCTGTAGTACCACCTCCGATATCGACGATCATGCTACCCACGGGTCTTTCGATATCTATTCCTATTCCGATCGCAGCAGCGATGGGTTCATGAATCATGTAGACTTCTTTGGCTCCTGCATGCTCGCATGAATCTCTTACAGCTCTTTTTTCCACTTCGGTGATACCAGATGGGATACAAACAATCATCCGATGCGAAACGGGAAACAATCTTCTTTTGTCCTTGTCGATCATTTTGATCATCCCGCGGATCATAGATTCAGCAGCTTGGAAGTCGGCTATTACACCATCCTTGAGTGGGCGAATGGTTTTGATGCTCTCGTGTGTTTTTTCGTGCATTTGCATCGCTTCACGACCGATCGCAATCACCTTGTTCTTCGCCTTGTCAATCGCAATGATAGATGGCTCATCTACTACTACTACTCCCTTGCAAATGATCAAAGTGTTGGCGGTACCCAAGTCAATGGCTATATCGCTGGAAAAGAAATCTAAAAGTCCCATACTGATTTTACTCGATTATTATTTTTGAGTGGATTGTCACAAATTACGCACAAAAAAAATTCCAATCAACTTTATTCTTAGTCGATTATTTTTTTTGCTCTGATTAATGCTTAAAGTGCCTTGTTCCTGTCATGACCATAGCCATACCGTGCTCGTCACAATAGTCAATTGACAATTGGTCCTTGATAGAGCCTCCTGGTTGAATCACCGCGACTACTCCAGCCTTGTCCGCAAACTCTACACAATCAGGGAAAGGGAAAAATGCGTCTGAGGCCATCACCGCTCCCTTGAGATCCATGCCAAAAGTTGCTGCCTTCTCTACTGCCTGATTTAAGGCGTCTACTCTGGAAGTTTGACCCGTGCCACTTGACAGCATCATGTCTTTGTTGGCAAACACGACGGTGTTAGATTTGGTGTGTTTACACACTTTAGAGGCAAATAGCATCGCCTCTACCTGCTCAGCTGTTGGCGCAACTTTGGTGACGACAGTCAAGTCCTCAGCCATGTCGGTTTTCAAGTCTGCGTCTTGCATGATGACACCATTGAGCAGCGTTTTGAATTGTTTTTTGGCCACTACCAATGGCTTGATTCTAAGAATCACTCTATTCTTTTTAGAACTGAGTAGCTCTAGTGCCTCTTTGTCATATTCTGGGGCAATCAGCACTTCACAAAAAAGTTTGTTGATTTCTTCCGCCGCGGCTAGGTCTACTGTGTCGTTGGTCACCAATACGCCTCCAAATGCCGAAATATTGTCAGATGACAAAGCCTTCAAATATGCATCCTTCACGGAAGACCCTTTGGCTACACCACAGGCATTGGTATGCTTGATGATGGCAAAAGCAGTTTCTCCCTCAAATTCTCTGATTAAACTCACGGCAGCATCTACATCTACCAAATTGTTGTATGACAGTTCTTTGCCGTTCAATTTATCAAACAATTGATCCAGGTCACCAAAGAAAGCCCCTTCTTGATGAGGGTTCTCGCCATATCTCAAGGGTGATGCCTGACGGATGCTCTGCTTGAAAACATTTTCTTGTCCACCTTGATTGAAATAATTAAAAATCGCACTGTCATAGTGTGATGAGATGTCAAATGCCTTGGTAGCAAATCTTTTTCTTTGCTCCAATGTCGTCGCTCCATCTTGCGTGGACAACATGTCGATGGTTTCAGCATATTGCTCCATCGACGACACGATCAATACATCATTGAAGTTTTTGGCAGCTCCTCTGATGAGTGAAATACCTCCTATGTCAATTTTTTCGATGATATCAGCTTCGGATGCTCCACTAGCCACTGTCGCTTCGAATGGATACAAATCCACGATGACCAAATCAATATCAGGGATGTTGTGCTGTGACTTTTCTTGTTTGTCACTCTCATTGTCTCTTCTGTTGAGTATTCCACCGAAAATTTTCGGATGTAGTGTTTTTACTCTCCCAGAAAAAATTGAAGGATAATCTGTGATCTCTTCTACCGGAGTTACTTTGATACCTAAATCCTCGATGAATTTTTGCGTACCACCCGTAGAATACAATTGCACATCATTGCTTGCCAACACTTTGATCAGCTGATCCAGATTGTCTTTGTGAAAGACAGAAATCAGCGCTGATTTGATTTTTTTTGAACCCATTTTCACTACTTAAAATTAGGCTGCAAAGCTACTTATTAAATTGGGAAAGAACAGTTATCTGCCTCAAAGATTGGCTCAATTCATTGATTCTGTGATAAAACTTTCGATTGTTTTAGGAAAATACTCATACTCCAAAACATGAATTTTTTTTGCAAGTGAATCCGGGGTTTCATGAGCCTCCAAGACTACCTTGGCCTGGCACAGCACGCGTCCATTGTCGTAGACTTCATCTACCAGATGAATCGTAATTCCACTTTCAGACTCACCCTGTGCTACGACTGCTCGATGTACATGGTCACCATACATGCCCTTTCCTCCAAATTTGGGCAAAAGAGCTGGGTGGATATTGATCATCTTCTCTCGGTATGCCTCAATCAAATATCCAGGTATCAACCATAAAAACCCAGCTAGTATGACAAAGTCAATTCCCTCCTTTTTCAACAAATCAAGCACCTCTTCAGAATTGTAAAAAGTACTGCGATCAAACACCTGAGAAGGTACCCCCAACTGTTTGGCTCTTTCCAATACATAGGCAGTAGGCTTGTTAGATAAAATCAGCGAGACCTCTATTTGAGCATGTCCTGCGAAGTATTTGGTGATTTGCTCTGCGTTGGTACCACTACCAGAGGCGAAAATTGCGATTTTGATCTTGCTCATTTTAGATATTAAGAACGATGATACTGAATATGCCTGCAACAATAAGCCACTTACAATAATTACTCAAATGCGTGAAGGCAATTTTTGTATCTGCCTTGATCAATAGGTAGACAAATCGAAGATAGGGCAACAACAGAATCAGAAAATAAACCGTCAATTTTTGACTCCCTAGTCGGTAAAGGAAATAAGATAGGAAAATAAGAAAGCACAACATCAGAAAGTACAAAACATACTTGGTACGTCGTGTACCCAAGGCGATAGGGAGCGTCAGTCCGCCGTATTGTGCATCACCTTCTTTGTCTTCGATGTCTTTGATGATCTCTCTGATCAGCGTGATTCCAAAAGCAAAAAAAGCATACACCATCAGCAACAAATCAGTCGTGTGATAATAAATGCCCAATACCAGCAAGGTACAGCCTGTCATCAGCGCTACGACAAAATTCCCCACAAAAGGCAGACGTTTGAATTGATTGGAATACCACCACAAGAGTACGGCACACCCAAGATTGACTAGCCCTAGCCATGGTGAAACCCATGCGCCCATCAATATTCCTAGCAGACTCATCATCAAATGAGCCAAAAGCACAGGTCTCCGCTTCAAGTTGCGCCCTACAATTACTTTATCTGGCTTGTTGATCAGATCGATCTTGATGTCGTAGTAGTCATTGATATAATAGCCACTCGCAGCGATAATAACAGTTCCCAACACCAAAGCAAACAGCTTGAAATCTGTGATCACCTGCATGAAGTGTACTGGTTCTCCCAGCAAGAAAATAGCGGTGATGTATTGTGTAAAAAATATAATAATGAGGTTATTGACACGGCTCAGTCGTAGTGCATCGACTAGCAATCTGTAGGCCATAGGTTCATTGTTTGTGATCACATCCGTCCCCAGTCTTCTTTCAAATCCCCCAGTGTCATAGGTTGCGCATCCAAAATAGTCGTATCGGTTCCAATCTCAATAGAATGAGATTTCCATCCCGCATGTTCTCTTGAGAACGAGATAGATTTGATCACAACCCCGCTTTCGATCAACGTGTATGCTACTAGCAACACGTCGTGGTTGGTCACCGAATCTCCTACATACAGGGCGTTGGTGGCATAGGTCTCCTTGAGGGGAGAGGGTCTTTCGTGGATGTAAAAACCATATTTCTCCAATGCCTTTATCTTTCCAAAGTCCAAATCCTTGACATAATATCTAATGATTGTTTTTTTGGCAGGAGTATCGTAGGTCGGAGATTGTGAGAGCATCTTTGCAAAAAACAAAGAATCCGCCCGCGCATTATTTACTTTTTTGACTGGTGCTGATCGCCTAATTTCCTGTGCTTGAGTGCTTGTGTCCTCATCCACAGCTGGTTTTACTTCTTCTGTATAGTAATTCTGATCTATGATAATTACATTGTCATAGGTCACCTTTTCGTTTGGATCTGTATTCACCATAGAAAAGTGAAGTGTCACGATGGACCCTGCCACTACAAGTAGGCTAATCAAGGGACTGGTTGTGCTTTGGACTTCTTCAGACATCAGCTAGGATAATAAATTGGTTCAACGATGATCTTAATGCTAGTTACTAAGGTTTAGCAAAAATTAACCTTCATAAAGTACTTTAAATCTCTCTAAATTTAAAGTAAAGCTTAAGAATGTGCAAAATCATCATTGATTGCTAGAAATTTTTATATTTTTGGGCAAACTATTATGTACAGACATTTTAGTTAAGCTTTATTGAACTAGACAATACCTATATTAGAACTTAATTAAATCCATATGAAAAAATTGTTACTGTTGCTTGCCTTATTCGTATCTGTCTTGGCCTCAAACGCACAAGAGATGAGTACGTTTACTGATTCCAGAGACGGGAAAGTATACAAATCTGTGAAAATGCAGATAGAACTCGAAGGAGGCATTTTTATAGAAAGAGAATGGATGGCAGAAAACTTGAACTATGTAATGGAAGGTTCGGTTTGCTACAAAAACTATCCTGCCTACTGTGGTAAATATGGCCAATTATACAACTGGATTTCTGCAAAAACGGCGTGTCCAGAAGGATGGCATTTATCCACCCAGCTAGAATGGCAAGAGTTAATGCTTGGCTATGGTGGCTATAAAATGGCCGGCAAAGAATTGAAAGAAGGGGGGAAAAGCAATTTGAACATCTTGATGGGAGGTTTTTCTAACGTTGAAGGACAATTCAGCGACATTGGTAAAACGGCTCACCTTTGGGATGCAGAGCTCGGAGACAAAAGAACTGCAGGCTTGATCTCTCTTTACGCTGATTATGACGAGGTTTCTCATGACGTCATCAGTGCAAGAAACATGAATAGCTGCAGATGTGTGAAGGATTATTAATGGTATTCTGGCGCTAAGTAGTTAGGATATATCCTCAAGTGGTGCTTTTTGACTTTCTCAAAGAGCACCCTTCTAAACTCCGCTACATTCTGCTTCTCTACTGCGGAGATAAAAATATTGGTTCTACTCTTAGACGTAGTGTCTATCCCTGAGGTAAAATCAAACCCTTCTTCTTCTGGTGTTTCGAGTTGATCTATCTTGTTGTACACAACGATCATTTCTTTGTCCGCGACTCCCAAGTCTGCCAATGTCTGATTCACAACTGTCATTTGCTCTTCAAATGATGGGTGGGAAATGTCTACGACATGTAATAGAATATCGGCTTCACGTACTTCGTCCAAAGTGGATTTGAAAGATTCAATCAAATTGTGAGGCAGTTTTCGGATAAATCCAACAGTGTCTGATAGCAGGAAAGGAACTGTATTGATGACCACTTTTCGTACGGTCGAGTCTACCGTAGCAAAAAGCTCATTCTTGGCATAGACATCTTCTTTGGACAGCAAAGTCATAATAGTTGATTTACCTACGTTCGTATATCCAACTAGTGCCACTCGCACAACGTTTTCTCTAGATTTTCTACGCGTGGCTCCCTGCAGATCGATTTTTTCGAGTTTCTTTTTCAAGACAGAAATCTGATCGCGAACTGTTCTTCTATCCGTTTCGATCTCCTGCTCACCCGCACCCCCACGTGTACCCGTACCTCCTCTCTGACGCTCCAAGTGAGTCCACATACGTGTCAATCGAGGCAGCAAGTATTGTTGACGAGCTAATTCTACCTGTGTCTTGGCTTGAGCAGTTTGTGCCCTTTTCATAAAAATATCCAAGATCAATAAACTCCGATCATATATTTTGACCTCTAGTTCGGCTTCCAAGTTTCGAATCTGAGAGGGAGAAAGTTCATCATCGAAAATCACGACATTGATTTCTTTGTCTTTCACATAGGCGATGATCTCCTCAAGCTTACCTTTACCAACAAAGGTTCTCAAGTCTGGCTTGTCAAGTTTCTGTACAAAACTTTTGAAGGTCTCAATCCCAAGCGTACTGGCTAGAAATTCCAATTCATCCAAGTATTCTCTGGTCTTTTCTTCAGTTTGTTTCTGTGGTGAAACAGCAACTAAAACTGCCCGTTCTTCTTCTTTTGATGTAAGGTAATAATCGCCCATTCTCTGATTTTTTTACAAAACTCATCAATTATCTGGATTTAGTATAGTTTTACAACAAATCCTTCAAGATTGGTTCTTATGAAAATAGCCATCACGGTCAATACCTCTTGGAATATCTATAACTTCAGATCAGGTCTGATCCGTGCCATTATCGCACAAGGTCATCAAGTAATAGCCATTGCTCCAGAAGACGAATTTTCACAAAGGTTGGTTGACATGGGGTGTACCTTTCGCTCCATCAAAATGGACAATACGGGTTCTAATCCCATTACAGACCTCAAGCTATACCTTCAATTAAAGAAGATATACAAAAGAGAAAAGCCAGACATCATCTATCAATATACTGTCAAACCCAACATCTATGGTTCTCTGGCAGCTAGATCACTAGACATCCCAGTGATCAACAATGTAAGTGGATTGGGTACCGTTTTTCTCAACAAAGGGATGGCTCCCTTTATCGCTAAAAAACTTTACAAATGGGCATTTCAGCAAGTAGCGTTGGTGTTCTTCCAGAATAATGATGACAAGCGAGACTTCCTTAATCAAATAAAATTACCTAAGCTCAATACGCAACTGATACCAGGATCAGGTATTAATTTATCCACATTTCAATCCCAAAAGGAGCTTTCCAATCGACCAGTTAGATTTTTGATGATTGCCAGATTGATACTCGACAAAGGAGTAATGGAGTACTTGGAGGCAGCACGAATCTTGAAACAGTCCCATCCTATGGTGGAATTCCAACTTCTGGGTCAGCTCGACGAAGGGCATGCCAGAGGAGTCAAACTCGACACCTTATCCTCTTACATCGAAGAAAAATCGATTTGCTACCTAGGTACCAACGATCAAGTACGAGACATCATAGAGGACGCTACTTGTGTAGTATTGCCCTCTTACAGAGAAGGGACTCCCAAAACCCTGCTAGAGGCAGCAGCTATGGGTAGACCCATTATTACTACTGATGTGCCAGGCTGTAGAGAAGTCGTGGTAGATGGAGAGAACGGGCTACTGTGTCAAGTCAGGAGTAGTCAGGATCTGCGAGAAAAAATGCATCAGATTATTAAGAAGGACTTGTTTTCATTAAAAGTGATGGGCGAAAAGGGGAGGAAATTAGTCGAAGACAAGTTTGATGAAAAAATCATCATCGAAAAGTATCTCTCTGAGACTAGCAAGATTATCGACTAGAAACCTCTAGAAATAGCCATTCTGATTTATCTTACCCCATATTTGTTGGTCATTGAGGCAATTTTATAAATTGCTGAAAAACGCGTTAAGTGAATACATATTTGGACAAAAAACTATTACTCATCCTTCTTGTTTTCCTCTGCTCATGCAAAGTCTACAAGCAAGACATCATGTTTAAATTAGACGATCAGTTTGATGAAAATGACCTTGCGGCCGCCGTGTTGCACGCAGAGAGAAATTATGTCATCCAGACCGATGATTACCTCAGCATCAATGTATATACCAACAGAGGTGAACGCATCATTGATCCTAACAAGGAGCTACAGCAAAACATGACAACCCAAAGGAGAATAGAAGAAGATTTTACCTACTTAGTCCAAAAAGACGGAACTGTCAAATTGCCTATAATAGGTCAGGTCAAGATAGACAGTCTTACACTGAATCAAGCTGAGTCTCAGCTAGAAATAGCATACAATACATTCTACAAAGACTCATTTGTCAAGCTAGGTTATGTCAACAAACGAGTAATCGTCTTAGGTGCTATGGGAGGGCAATTGATACCTCTCCTCAATGAAAACATGACGCTAATAGAAGTATTGGCTCTAGCAGGTGGTCTAGAAATGGGTGCTAAATCTCAAAATATCAAAGTGATCAGAGGCACCCTGTCCAAACCAGAAGTTTTTCAAATAGACCTCAGCACGATCAGTGGGATGCAAAAAACTATGCTCAGCATGGAACCTGGGGACATTATCTATATAGAGCCTTGGAGAAGGCCATGGCTGGAAAGTACAAAAGACATTGCCCCACTTTTGAGTCTGTTGAGTAGTACACTTGCACTCATTCTTGTATTACAAAACCTATAAGGATTGAATTTCAAAACGCAACATATTGACTCAGAACAGGTGAATTTGAATCAGCAGGACTCTCATGAAGACCCGCTTAACAACATAGATTTTGACAAGCTCAAGCAAGTCTTTGTCAAAAATTTATTTTGGATTATTATGATTCTGTTTGTAGCCAATGCCGCTACTTTTCTCTATATACGATATACCAAGCCTGTTTATAGTTCAGAATCTATTCTGAAATTGGACATCAAAAGTGAGGCGGGTATTCTAGGAATACAAAGCCCAATGGAGCAGGATATCAAGGGAGTATCTGGTGAAATCGAGATCTTAAAATCTAGACTGTTTGCGAGCAAAGTAGTCGATGCAGTAGGAATGGATGTCTCTTATTTTCATCCTGGAAGAAGTCACCTGTATGACGAGCGCTATGGCAATTCACCATTTAGAGTCGAATACAAAATATTGAATCCATCGATTTTGGATCAAAGAATCAATCTCGAAATCCTCAATGACCGTTTGTTTGTCATCCATGCTGAAAATTTTCTATCAAAAGCATCAAATACACATGTGTTTGGAGAAAAAATAGTCAATGACTATTTCGAAATGACCATATACAAGACAAACTACTTTGCGGATCAAAAAGATTTGGTAGATTTCTATTTTGTTCTCAACAGCCAAGATGCCTTGATTGACTATTTTCAAAACAATATACTGGTAGAACCAATCAATCTCAACGCCAACACCATAAAAATTGGCCTCTCTGATTACAACAAATTCAAAGCAAAAAGTCTCCTCCAAGCCATAGATACGATCTATTTGTTGTACACCAAAGCTGCTAAAAATCAAGCGGTTGAACAAAAGATTCAGTTTCTTGAGACTCAGATGTTCAAAACTCAAAAAGACCTGGAGCAGTATGAAGATTATTTCGAGAAGTTTACGATCAAAAATAGAACGACGGATCTCACTCAAGACCTGAATTACACGATTCAGTTGCTCAATGAGCTGGATTCGCAAAGGTTCAATCTTCGAAATCAGATTTCATCAGTCGAGTTGGCAATCAAACAACTGCAAGAGGATACACCAATCACACTTCATGATATACCCAAACTGAGTCAAGAACTTATACTAGAATACAATGCACTGCGTGATGAAAGAGCACTCAAGCTATCCAACTACAATGAGAACACCCAGATCATTCAACAATTGACCAACAGAGTAGAGTTGGCTAAAAAGAACGCACTATCGAGCCTTGGATCACTAAAAGAAAATTTGTTGTCTGCCCAAAAAGAACTCACTAGTAAACGTACCATTCTAGAGAGTAACTTTGCTGAGTTGCCATCCATGGGTACTTCGTACAACAAAAACAGGCGTTTGTATTCCTTGCAAGAAGAGTTTTACTTCTCCTTGATTCAAAGTAAAATTGAATTGGAAATTGCCCGTGCTGGGACAGTTACAGATTTCGTGGTATTGTCCCCTGCTTCCACTCCCACCGAGCCCATCAAGCCCCAAAAAATATTAGTCTATGGTGCTGGTTTTGTAGCAGGTCTAGTCATTTGCTTCTTTTTTATCGCCATCAGCTATTTGATTGATGATAAAATTACTAACATCAAAGAGCTGGAAAGACTATTGATGGCGCCTGTTTTAGGAATAGTACCTCGATACAGTGTACAAAAGCTACAAACTACGCGCTTGGTGGTCAATACCAACCCTAAGTCTTCTATTAGCGAGGCTTTGAGGTCTATCCGCACCAATATGGAGTTTATGTCCTCTGGCAATGGTAGAAAGGTCATCTCGATTACATCAACCGTCAGTGGTGAAGGAAAGACTTTTATTACAGTGAATCTCGCCGCTATATTTGCATACTCAGGGCTCAAAGTAGTAGTGGTAGATCTAGATATGCGAAGACCTAAAGTCCACTTGGCGTTTAGTTCCGAGCAAAACCACAGAGGAGTAAGTACCTTGCTCATCAATAGAAATACATTAGACGAATGTCTCAATGAATCAGAACTAGCAAACCTGTATTACATCAGTGCAGGCCCTACACCACCCAATCCATCAGAACTTATTTTGAGCGATCGTTTCAATCAATTCTTGGAGGAACTCAAGTCAAAATTTGATATTGTGATTTTGGATACACCTCCTGTAGGCTTAGTCACAGATGGTATCTTGGTGATGAAAAAGAGTGATTTACCTGTCTATGTGGTACGGGCAGACTATTCAAAAAAAGTCTATCTCAAGGCTATTCATAGTTTGATCAAAAACAACAAATTTACTAACCTGTCTGTCATATTCAACTCTACTAGTAGCAGTGGTACCTACGGATATGGATACGGGACAGGTAGTGGATCAGGTTACTACGAGGAGGATCAAAAAACCAACTCCAGTTCGAGGTTTAAGAGTATATTCCAGAGAAAATCGTAATGTTCGGTCTATTCAAAAAAAAGCCATTCATCAGCCCGTTGACTGTTGACGTCCATTCACACCTCATTTCAGGTATTGATGATGGTGTCAAAACCTGGCATGAATCAATAGAAATTATCAAACAACTTTCTGCTATTGGCATCAAAAAGGTCATCACGACACCTCATATTATAGCTGATTACTACCCCAATACACCAGAAATCATCAGAAATGGTGTGAAACAGCTCAATGAAAAACTAAAAGAGCAGAATATTCTTATTGAAGTAGTTGCAGGGGCGGAATACTATGTGGATGAGACTTTCATCCAACAAATCAATGACAATAACGAGTTATTGAGTTTCTCTGACGGTTATATTTTAGTTGAAACGGCGTTTATGAACAAACCGCTACAACTAGAAGAGGTATTTTTCAAGCTCATCGCCAAAGGACTTAAACCTATTTTTGCTCATCCAGAGCGCTATGATTATGTTCAGCGAGACCCCGATAGCTTACAAAAGTACATTGATATGGGAGTCAAATTACAAATCAACGCAGCCTCACTGACAGGGCATTATTCTTTGGGAGCAAAAAAAACCGCCGAATATATCATTAATAAGCAGTGGGTTCATTTGATTGGTTCTGATATCCATCGTATGCAACACGTAGAATTATATATAAAAGCTACCCAACTAAAATCTTTTCAAAAAGCGGGGCAACTTTCACTGCTCAATAACTCATTATAACACTGCGTGGAGATAAACACCCATGAAAATTGATAATTTCAAAATTCATCTATCTTTGCGACTCGAAAATTAAAAGGCTTTAATTCAAGCAAATGAACAAAAAAGTTACAATAGTCCTAGGAGCACTCGCATTACTCCTCACCCTAGATTTTGATGCATCCGCTCAATTGAGTGAAGAAGTAAACAAAAAGACCCCAGAGTTGCCAGGAGAGATTCAAGTAGATTTTGGATTCAACATGCTCACTGGCAAGCCAGACTATTGGAATGACATACATTGGTGGAGATCTAAATCGGTTGCTATTTATTTTGTAAAGCCTTTTGATTTGAGTAAAAAAATGGAGTTCAGACCAGGGATCGGAGTGAGTCTGGAGAAAATAGGATCTCGAAATGCCAATTTTATTGATCCTGATGGGACATTAACTGATCTTGGTTCAAATATAGATATTATTAAAGGTCAAATGGCGTTCAATTATATTGAGTTACCTATAGAGATTCGATACAACATGACTGGTAATGATTCCAAAAGTTCACCATATATCAGTGTTGGTGGTATGTTTGGTTATGCTTTCGAAACCAAAGCTAAAATCAAGTATGAAGATAAAGATTTGGGAGAAAAAGCTAAAATCAAAGTCAAAGGAGATGCCGACTTTTTAGATACTCCTAAGTTTAGAATTGGATTGCAAGCTAGAGTAGGTCTAGGAGGAGTAAGTTTGTTCTACAAACAGTATATCACACCAGTGATTAAGGAAAATCAATTTGCCGACAACAATAAGATCATCAACCATACCATCGGTATCTCTATCTCTGGTCTCTAAACAAACCAGTAGATCGCAGCAAAGCAAATGGCAAATCCTAAAGCAAAACCAGCCAATATTTCCTTGGGCTGGTGCGCGTCTAGCTGAAGCCGAGCACTCATTACCACTCCTGACAACATAATCACGCCTAGCATGGGGTAGATCAGTTCACTGCCAGGGTATTGCCAACACAGAGCTAGCAAATAGCCTACAACACCACTCATGCCAGCAGAATGAATGCTGATCTTGTACACGATCGTAATCAAGGTCAGCAACACCAACAGCAAAGTCGTCGAAATAAAAATCACAGCTACCAAATCATTGACTCCTACCTTGATTATAAAAAGATAGGTCGTCATCACGAAGAACAGTGTGATGAAAACAAACGGTATCAGTCTCTCTTCTCTTTTGTCCATCTTCAAACTCGAAATGGAACCTGACACCCTCAGTACCGAAATACTAATCATTGGGATCACAAAAGTACTAATGAACAAAAACGGAAGTGAGAGCAGCGAAATGGGCTGAATCAGATGTGGAACATACCAATACAATAAGCAAAAGGTGAACGTCGGCATCAGCAGTGGGTGAAACAGATGCGATATGACTTGACTCAATCGATTGTCCACTATAGCTCCTTGCGTAATCTTGCCACTGGCAAATTCAACTGTTCCCTGTATTTTGCTACCGTTCTTCTGGCAATATTATAACCTTCCGCATTGAGTAGCTTTTCCAATTTGTCATCAGAGAGAGGCTTAGATTTGTCTTCATTCTCGATGAAGGTCTTGAGTTTTTGCTTGACTTCTCGACTACTCACGTCTTCACCAGAATCAGTGGCAATGCCTTCTGAGAAGAAATATTTTAATGGAAAAATCCCGAACTCGGTTTGGATGGACTTACTATTTGCCACCCGCGACACAGTTGAGATATCCATACCAATGATCTCTGCGATGTCCTTGAGGATCATTGGGCGCAATTTGGTCTCGTCACCATCCAAGAAAAAATCATACTGGTATTTGATGATGGCATTCATCGTATTGAGCAAGGTGTTTTGGCGCTGCTTCACAGCATCGATAAACCACTTGGCAGCA
The DNA here is from genome assembly GCF_025502585.1 of Reichenbachiella agarivorans. NCBI lineage: Bacteria > Pseudomonadati > Bacteroidota > Cytophagia > Cytophagales > Reichenbachiellaceae > Reichenbachiella > Reichenbachiella agarivorans. Next base: position 1,587,769 of record NZ_CP106679.1, read on the forward strand.
TCCAGTTTTTGCTTCACAAACGAAACCGTCTCTTTGAGTTTCTTGTCTTTCTTGTCACTCTTATTGTATGACTGAAACATATCCGAATAGGATCTGCTCACTTTCAGCTCAGGGGCATTTTTAGAATTGAGTGTCAACTCTAGCTTGCCATCATTGTTGACCAAAATAAAATCTGGTAACAGGTATTGGACTCTTACCAAACCATCAGTAGTACCTCCTGGTTTAGGATTGAGACGGGTAATGATTTGTACTGCTTCTTTGAGGGAATCTTCACTGATTCCCAGTTTTTTCTCAATTTTATCGTAATGTTTTTTAGTAAACTCTTCGAAGCATTGAGAAATAATTTTTTGTGCCAGTTCGACCTCTACACCATGGTTCTCTCTTTTGTCTAATTGAATCAAAAGGCACTCTTTGAGTGAACGAGCTGCTATACCTGCTGGATCAAAGGATTGTATTTTGTACAGAATCTCTTCTACTTCGTCCAAACTGGTTTCTATATTTTGGGAGAAAGCCAGGTCATTCATGATGGCTTCTAAGTCACGACGAATGTATCCATCCGCTTCGATACTCCCGATCAACTGTCGCCCAATAATCTCCTGCGTCTCGTCCAAGCGAAGAAAACCGAGTTGGTTAATCAATTGTTCCTGAAGTGAACTGCCCACAGAAAAAGGAATTTCACGATCCTCTTCCTGAGAATTGCCATCACCTTGCATTTTGTATCCAGCATAATCATCCTCATTGAGATAATCATCGACATTGAGCTCATCGTTGCTGTTGTCATCCATTGACAGGTCATCATCAGCACTTTGTTCCTCTGCTGGTTCTTCCTTGCCTTCTTCGAGGGCTGGATTGACTTCTAATTCTTCTTTTATCCGTGCTTCCAACTCTGCCGTAGGAACCTGTAGCAGCTTGATGAACTGTATTTGCTGCGGTGAGAGCTTTTGGCCGAGGGATTGGATTAACCCGAGTTTCTGCATGAATAAGTATTCTTTTAAATCTTCAAACCAAATTTATTCTTTTTCATAATAAAAGCCGTACAGCCCATCAAAATAGAATGAACGAATTTTGCACGGCGTGGATTAAACGACGCTAAGAAAATACCTAAAACAAAATTTTCCAATATTTTACCTTCTCATTTTGTGATCACAGGATGATCACTCAACGAGCAATGATTTGATCTGGAGATCCAGAATTTTGATGCCCTCATCAAAAGAAACAGGTTCAAAACCTAACACATTTCTAGCTTTGTCCAAAACAAAACCTGTTTTTGGGGGACGTTTGGCTGGCTGTGAAAACATGCTCCCATCGACTTTAGTGATCAAAGAGCGATCTAGATCAAAATAGTCACAGGTCTTCATTGCCATGTCATAGGGAGTCAACATATCCTTGCCTGATATATTGAAAATACCTTTGGCTCGCTGTTGAGCAGCGAGGTAGCAACCCATAGCCAAATCCTCCGCTAGAGTAGGAGTCCTCCATTGGTCGTCCACGATTTTTAGTTCCTTGCCTTGCTCCAAACTGTTTTTCACCCAAAGAATGATATTGGATCTGCTCATCCCTGGTGTAATTCCATAGACCAATACGGTACGCAGAATAGCCCAGTCTATTGTACTGGCTTCTACAATCTTTTCAGCATCCAACTTGCTCTCGCCATAATAACTCAACGGATTGGCTTCATCTGTCTCCAAATAGGGTCCAGATGTACCATCAAAAATAAAGTCAGTCGATAAATGTATCAAAAACGCACCTGTCTGCTTACAAGCCTTGACAAGATGTCTGACAGAATCGACGTTTAGACGAATGCATTCTTCCTTTTCTGTTTCACATTGATCGACATTGGTCATGGCAGCGGTGTTGACCACTACATCTGGCGAATATTTAGACATTACGCCCATGACCTGATCCGCTTCACGAATATCCATTTTCTCATAGATGAAATCCCCCTGGAGGTAATCCAAACGACTCTCTCCATGAGAGGTAGCGATGATGGTTTCGTTATTGTCGAGGAGTAGCTGAACTAATTTCTGTCCCAACAATCCATTGGCACCAGTTATTAATATTTTCATTTGTGTGATTTTTATCTAGGTAGATTCGTAGGAAATTGAATGTAAACTTAGATAAAAAATGCGTTCCTCTCCTTGTCTAAACCAATCTAGTGAGAACCAAAACATAGAAAAAACCACTATAACCTTGCATGAGAATGAAACCATCTACTCAAGTCATAGGTTCGATTTCAACTGTGCTCTACAAAAAGGATGAGTAATCAATATATCATTATCTTCACAGCACAATACTTGTGAAATGAATTGGATCCTTGCGACATGCTAGATACCACGCAAAAGCGACAAAAACCGAAACTCACAGACCAGCAGATCAACCAATATCTGGCTCGGATCAAGACCCCACGCGAAAACCAACTTTCGTCGCGATACCTCAAACTACTTCACAGAAATCATTTGCTTCATATCCCATTTGAAAATCTGGATATCCATATGCACCGAGAGATCATTTTGGATATAGATCGGATATTTTACAAAGTATTGATTCAGAGAAGAGGAGGTTTTTGTTTTGAGTTGAATGGGCTTTTTTACAGTTTGCTCCAGTCTCTAGGGTTTGATACTCATCTCATAGGGGCGAGTGTATATGACGCGAGCGGGGGAGTCGGTCCTGCTTTGAGTCATGCGGCGATCTTGACATCCGTCAATCAAAGTACTTATCTCTGTGATGTAGGATTTGGAGATGCTTTCCTTACGCCCAAATTGCTTTACCCTGGAGAGATACAGATGGATTACAATCGGTATTATAGAATGGACAAAAACCTAGACGGACAGTACATCCTATCCAAATCAGAGGATTCTCTGCGCTATCAACCCATTTATCTATTTAGCAAACAAGCCTACCAATTGATCGAGTTCATCGATATGTGTCACTACCACCAGACTAGTTCCAAGTCACATTTCACTCAAAACAAAATCATCACCCAAGCCAAAATGGACGGTAGAATCACGTTGACGGACAAAAAATTTATCATAAACAAATTGGGAGTTCACCAAGAACAAAACATTCTTAATCCAGATGAGTTTTGCGCACTATTAAGACAACATTTTGGAATAGAGTATTTGGAGAAATGAAATTAGTATTTAGACACTAAAAGCAGGATTTGCATCCAAGGTCTAGATACTAATTTCTCCTTTTTTTACATCAATACGCTTTCGCAAAAACTACTCGACCCTTCGATGGCTTTCCTGAATAGACACATGAACCCTCTTCCGCCTCTTGGTCCAAAGGAATACACCTGATCGTTGCCTTGGTTTCTTCTTTTATCTTTTCCTCCGTCTCCGCAGTTCCATCCCAATGCGCATAGACAAATCCACCTTCTTCGCTGTTGATGATACTTTTGAATTCCTCAAATGTATCTGCTTTGAAGGAGTGTGATTCGCGGTATTTCAGTGCTTTTTGGTGAATCGTATCTTGGATGTTGTCTAACAGCTCGCTGATACCCTGAGCAAAATTAGCATCCAATGTCATGATGCTCTTTTCCAAGAGGTCTCTACGTGCTACCTCCACAGTGCCATTTTCCAAATCTTTAGGTCCGATTGCGATTCTGACAGGTGTGCCTTTCAATTCGTACTCGGCAAACTTCCATCCTGGTTTATAGGTCGTTCTGTCATCATATTTGACACTAACGCCGATTTTTTTCAGGTCTGCCATGATGCCTTTGGCCACCACAGAGATTTCTTCTAATTGTTCATCGCTCTTGAAGATCGGTACAATTACCACATGAAATGGAGCCAATTTAGGAGGTAAGACTAATCCATTGTCGTCAGAGTGTGCCATGATCAGCGCTCCCATCAAACGAGTACTCACGCCCCAAGAAGTTCCCCAGACGTATTCCATGGCTCCACCTTCTTTGTTGGCAAACTTGACATCAAACGCCTTGGCAAAATTCTGTCCCAAAAAGTGAGAGGTTCCTGCCTGAAGTGCCTTTCCATCTTGCATCAACGCTTCGATACAGTAGGTGTCCTCTGCACCAGCAAAGCGTTCGCTTTCGGTTTTCACTCCCTTCAAGACAGGCATCGCCATGTAATTCTCTGCAAAATCCGCGTAGACATTCATCATCTGTACGGTCTCGTCTATCGCCTCTTGCTTACTGGCATGCGCGGTATGTCCTTCTTGCCACAAAAACTCCGCTGTTCTTAAAAACAAACGAGTTCTCATTTCCCAACGTACGACATTGGCCCACTGATTGACCAACAAGGGTAAGTCACGATAGGATTGAATCCAGTTTTTATAAGTGCTCCAAATCACAGTCTCGGAGGTAGGTCTGACGATCAATTCTTCCTCTAGTTTGGCATCTGGATCTACGACAACCCCTTTTCCATTTTCGTCATTTTTGAGGCGGTAGTGTGTTACTACTGCACATTCTTTTGCAAAACCCTCGACATGTTTGGCTTCTTTACTCAAGTATGATTTGGGGATGAAAAGAGGGAAATATGCATTGCTGTGACCTGTGTCTTTAAACATCTGGTCTAGCACTGCCTGCATTTTTTCCCAAATGGCATAACCATAGGGTTTGATGACCATGCACCCACGCACTGCGGAGTTTTCTGCAAGGTCTGCTCTTTTCACTAATTCATTATACCACAGCGAATAATCTTCGCTTCTTTTTGGTAATCCTTTACTCATCTTGATTTGTATTCTTGGTATGAAAATTGCATATTTCAGGTTGAAATATGCGACAAATATAATTGTTTGTCGTATAACTATAACTCAATGTTTCATCATTTAGCAGGAGGTCAACATGAAATCGAATAACTACAGAAAAATCAGCCTAGCCCTAGCAATTTTCCTATTGGGAAGTTCTGTTCCACTCGTCGCTCAGGAGTACGATGACATGTATTTCACTGCCAAAGACCGAGAGAAGGAAAAGAAAGTTGAAGAACAAGTCGCCGCAGATTCAGAAAAAGCTTTGCAATCGTACGACAATCCAGCTTATACCAATAGTTATGCCGACAAACAGGTGAATCCTGATTATATTCAAAAATACAAAGATGAAACCAATGCGGGCGCAGCAGCTCAGTCATATGCAGACGCTCCTATTTATTCGGGTTCAGACTATTACATAGAGGGATATGATCAAAGTAGCCAAGCGTATTCCAATCAGCAACCAACTACTGTGGTCAACAATTACTACGGCAACAGTGGGTACAACAACGCCTATCCAGTTTATTCACCTGCTTGGGGTGCTGGATACGGATACAACTCTGGCTGGGGCTGGTCTATGAGTATTGGATATGGTTGGGGATGGGGAGCTGGATACGGCTATTATGACCCATTCTACTATGATCCATTCTATTCACCTATGTATTGCTATAACAGATACAGGTGGTACGCCCCATACTATGGAGGTTACCCATATTATGGGTATAACAGTGGTTATTACAATGGGTTCTATGATGGATACTATGCCGGTGGAGGTCAGTATGTAGCTCGCAACGTAAGTCGTGGTGGACGATACAGTCGTGGATCAAACGTCTCTGTGAATAGTGACCGCATATCTCGCATGTCATCTGTGGAACCAGCAAGAGGCGCTAGTAGCACATCCAATGCACGGGTAGCGTCTAGCTCTACTGTGCCTAACAGTAGAATGAGTTCTGTCAGAACCTCAAGTACTGCCAGCGCGAGAACACAATCTCACAATGAATACATATCTGCCAATTCAAGAACATCAACTAGAACATCAACCAGTGCAAGAACCAGCTCAAGTGAATCCAGAGCAGGCACCAGACAAAATGCTGTAAATAATAGACCTGCACCAAGCAGCCAGTCATCTAGCTATCAGAGGGTCAGTAGATCATCATCTGCAACCAACCCTTCATCAAATAGCCGAGTAACCAACAGTAACTCGTCGAATGTCAGAACAAACAGCCCAACCAATAGTACATCTAATAATAGTTATAACAGAACGAACTCCAACAGTAGTGTGACTCCTAGGTCTAGCTCTTCGAGCAGCAGCACCCCAACAAGGAGATACCAAGGATCAAGTTCTTCGTCTTATTCTAGAAGTTCTGGTACATCTAGTGGATCGTCGTACACTCCTAGTAGGTCTACTGGCAACAGCAGTGGTTATTCTAGTGGATCAAGAAGTAGCTCAGGATCATCTAGCGGAAGATCGTCTTCTGGAAGTTCATCAGGAGGGTCAAGAGGTAGCTCATCGGGAAGTAGCTCATCGAGCAGAAGCAGAAGGTAATCTATCTCAACACAGTTTTAAATCCCGAATCATTTGAATATGAACAATCAACCCATGTCCAAAAGAAAAGTAGCAAGTCTTTTCGCAATAGTATTAATGATGACCATGAGTTCGGCAGTAGCACAGATCGAAGATGGAGCATTTGGTTATTACAATGACGCATTGTTGTTTAGCAGAACCTATTATGGCGGTACGGCTCGTATGCAGGGTATTGGTGGAGCTCAAGTTTCATTGGGAGGAGACATCAATTCTGCCTTTGCCAACCCTGCGGGACTGGGCTCGATTCGCAAGTCAGGGATCACAGTGACACCATCTTTGGATTTCAGTAACACAGAATCTAGTTATTTAGGCAGTCAAACGGATGAATTCAAAGCCAATTTCAACTTTGCCAATTTGGGGATCGTCTTCAGCATGCCTAACAAAGACGAGGAGAGTAAATTCAAAGGTGGGGCTTTTGCCATTACGCTGACCAGAAAAAATAATTTTCATAGCAACTTCACCTATGATGCTTACAATGAAGGAGAGATTGGGAAAACATCCATAGTAGATTCATATTTGGATAGAGCTTGGGGCACAGACCCTGATGACCTTAGCGGTGATTTATACGATGCATACAACCAGTATCTCATCAACCCATATTTAGAAACAGATGCCCAAACGGGGCAAGATTTTACTGCGTATGATAAATTCATAGGAGACTTTCCCAGACAAGTAGAAATCGTTCAGCAACGAGGAGCCCAATATGAGTGGGACTTTTCGGGAGGTGTCAATTACAACGATGTCTTTTATGTAGGAGGAGGCTTAGGGATTAGTACTATTAGATTCTACAGAGAAAGTACTTATACTGAGTCAGAATATATCTACAATGGCCAGCCAGATGATGCTATAGATTTGTATAGTACAAGGAATTCTTTGCGATTAAACGGCACAGGGGTGAGTGGTACTTTGGGAGTAGTGGCTCGTCCTTTGTCTATTTTGCGAATAGGTGCTGCCATCTCTACACCCACTTACTATGGAATGAGAGAGGAGTCCTCTGAAGATTTCCTTACTATTTATAATGATTTTGTGATTCAAGATGATAGTGGTGATGATATAACTTTAGGGCAATTTTATGATGAGTATTTTTCAACTTCTAGATATAATCTTTCTACTCCTTGGAAATTCTCGACAGGAGCCTCGATATTTCTTGGTAAAATGGGTTTCATATCTGCCGATGTTGATTTCTTAGATTACTCACAAGCTAAAATTTCTTCCAATGATTTTAGAACTGGCCTTGACAACAAAACCATAGAAAATTTTTATCAAAACACAGTCAATTTTAGACTCGGAGGAGAAATCAGACTGGATCAGTTTATGCTACGAGCTGGATATGGTTACGATGGTGATCCCTATGTGAGTAGCTCCATAGACAATAGCATCCAAAGGATTTCTGGAGGGCTTGGTTATAGAAATAATGACTTTTTTGTGGATTTGTCTGTCGTGCATACCCAATACTACACAGTAAGAAGTCCTTATACAATCTACAGTTTTGATGATCCAGAATTGGACATCAGTCCTACTGCTCGGATCAACAACAAAAACCTAAATGTTTCGGTGACTTTTGGATTCAATTTCTAAAGAGATTCCAGATAAGAAATAATCTCTTTCATGTTTGAATCTGACGTAAAGGCTGCTTGTTGGTAAAATTTCAACCTTCTTTCATAAAGAGAAGTCATATCTGCCGTGACGTCACTCTTTGCCATCTTCTTGACCAAGGGACGGGTTTCTCTGTCTTTTGTGACACGCTCAATGATGGTCTTCAATGGAGTATCTAAAAATATCGTACAACCTGACTGGTTCATAAAGTCCATGTTGCCATTGAAGCATGGAGCGCCCCCTCCTGTAGCAATGAGTGCAGGCTCATTGAGCTGGGTAATCATACTCAAAGCATAGGTCTCAAACATGCGGAACTGATCCTCTCCAGCGTCCTCAAAGATGTCAGGGATAGACATACCTGACATTTTTTCGATTTGTTCGTCCAAATCAAAAAACTGTCGGCCAAGCTGGTCAGCGAGCAGTTTGCCGAAGGTGCTTTTGCCTGATCCAGGCATACCTACTAAAAATATTTTCTTAGGGTAAGTCAACTATTAGCCAATTAATACTTCCTTGTATTGCATTTTGTGAAGCTGCGCATAATAACTGTCTTTCGCAAGTAATTCGTCGTGAGTTCCACTCTCTTTTATCTCTCCATGATCCAAAACGAGTATTTTGTCAGCATGTTGAATGGTTGAAAGCCTATGTGCTATCACGATAGAAGTACGTCCTTTCATGATTTTGTTGATCGCGCTCTGGATCAATTCCTCTGTCTCGGTATCGACACTGGATGTCGCTTCGTCCAGTACGATGATTTTGGGATCGTAGACCATGGCTCTGACAAATGAAATCAGTTGTCGCTGTCCCACAGACAAAGTGGCTCCTCTCTCCATCACGTTGTATTCAAACCCACCGGGCAATTTGTCGATAAACTCCCGTGCGCCTACTAGCTCAGCAGCGGCGATGATTTTTTCTAATGGTATCTCATCATTGCCCAAAGAAATATTCCTTTGGATCGTGTCAGAAAACAAGAATACATCTTGCAACACTACACCAATATGCTGTCTCAAAGTATTCAATTCAAATTCTTGGATGTCGACCCCGTCTATGGTGATCTGACCTTTGTTGATGTCATAAAAGCGACTCAGTAGATTGATCACGGAGGATTTGCCAGCACCAGTTGCACCCACCAAGGCAATGGTTTGTCCAGATTTCACTTCAAAGCTGATGTCTTTCAGTACATAATTTTCATCATTGTAAGCAAACCAGACGTGGTTGAATGACACATCTCCGTTGAACGCTGCTGGAACGTACGTTCCCTCATTAGCGATATGTTCTTTGCTATCCAGCAATTTCATGATTCTGTTGGAGCTTACGATCCCCATTTGTAGTGTGTTGAACTTATCAGCTATCATTCGGATCGGTCTAAAGAACATCATGATATACATGATGAAAGCAATCAGTTCTCCTGGTTGAAAAGTACGGTCAATCATGTGAAAGGCTCCATACCATACCACGAGCCCTATTCCAATTGCTTGGATGACCTCAGCCACAGGGAAATAAACAGAATAATATAGCACAGACTTGATATTGGCATGTCTGTGTTCGCGATTGATGTCTTTGAATTTGCGCAATTCTTCCTCTTCACTGTTGAAAATCTGGACAATGTTCATCCCTGTGATGTGTTCTTGCACAAATGAATTGAGATTGGCAACTGCTGCTCTCACATGGTTAAATGAAACTTTGATTTTTTCCTTAAACACATAGGTTGCAATGATGAGGATAGGCAAGGTCGATAAGCTCACCAGCGTCAACCTCCAGTTGGTATAGAACATAAAGATCAAAATGACGATCAACTGCAGCAAATCACCAACCATCATGGCAATCCCTTGGCTAAAAACATCTGCCAATGTCTCTATGTCGGAGACATTGCGCGTGACCAAACGTCCAATGGGGGTATTGTCAAAAAACTTGAGTTTCAATCGCTGTATGTGTGCGTAAAGGGTGGTCCTGATATCCCTGATGATATGCTGACCTACCCAGCTCGACAAATAGGTATGGTAATACTGGACAAATGCCTGTATGACCAGCAAACCTATCAATATCCAAATCATCTTGACCAGTCCATCAAAATCTCCAGATGCGACATCCTGATCTATGGTGTATTGGATCAAATATGGCCTGATAGGAACCAAAACCGCCAAAAGTAATGTCAGGAATATGAGCAAATTGAATTGAAGCATATAAGGCTTGACGAATACAAATAGCCTCTTGAGCATCTTAAAATCCACTATGTTTCCGCTTGCCTCTTCTTTCTTCAAAACTGCCTTGGTGTGTTAAATGTATATCTCCTTGGGGTAAATAATATCTTTGAGATAGAGACCATGGGCGGGCACGCAGCTACCTGCTTTGGTTCTATCCTTACTCTCTAATATTGCCTCAAAAGTATCTAAATTAATTTTGCTTTCACCGACCAAAATCATCGTTCCTACCATGGCACGAATCATCCCTCGCAAAAATCTATTGGCACTTACGTGAAAATTGATTTCATCGTTGTGACTCTCCCAGTATGCATCGAATATTTCACAGTTAAAGGTGTGAACGTCGGTATGTACTTTGCTCAAGCTTTCAAAATCTAGCCATCTTTTGATGATATCACAGGATAGGTTCATAGCTTCCAGATCCAAGTGTCTGGTGAATAGAAAGGATTTTCCTTCTAGAAATGGGCTCTTTCTAGTATGCATCCTGTATAGATAAGATCGCGATACAGCACTAAATCTGGCATGGGCATCGTCTTGCACACGGCGCAGTTCATTGGCAGATATGTCTTTGGGGAGCAATCCATTGAGCTTGTGAATCAGGCTCTGCGTCTTGATATTGGGATCCAAATCAAAATGTACTACTTGGTTGATGGCGTGGACTCCTTTGTCTGTGCGTCCGCTGCCTGTAGTCACGACTTCCTGTCTTAGGATTGTGGACAATGCCTCCCCCAGTACCTGCTGTACTGTAGAGGCATTGTTTTGAATCTGCCAGCCGTGATAGGCCGTGCCATCGTACGATATGTCTAAAAAATAACGCACGATTTAAATCACTCCTAGCTCCTTGCCAACTTTGGTGAATGCCGCAATGGCTTTGTCCAAATGCGAAATGTCATGCACCGCAGACATTTGAACCCTGATTCTTGCCTGCCCCTGAGGTACTACGGGATAATAAAAACCAATTACGTAGATGCCTTCTTCCAACAATCGCGAAGCAAAATTTTGAGACAAAACTGCATCGTAGAGCATAATGGGTACAATGGCAGAATCACCCGGTTTGATATCGAAACCTGCTGCGGTCATTCCCTTTCGGAAATAGATCGTGTTTTGTTCCAACTTGTCACGGAGCTCTGTGGTCTTGCTGAGCATGTCAATCACTGCAATAGACGCACCTACAATAGAGGGAGCCAAAGTGTTGGAGAACAAATAGGGTCTAGAGCGCTGTCTCAGCATCTCGATGACCTCTTTGGGGCCAGAGGTGAATCCACCAGACGCACCACCAAGAGCCTTGCCGAGTGTGCCAGTAATGATATCTACACGACCCATGACATTGCGGTACTCATGTACACCACGACCCGTCTTGCCTATGAACCCTGTAGAGTGGCATTCGTCAGACATCACCACCGCGTCATACTTGTCCGCTAGGTCACATATCTTGTCCAACTGCGCAATGGTGCCATCCATGGAAAAGACGCCATCTGTCACAATAATCTTGCATTTGGCATCCTTGGCTTCAATCAATTTGGCTTCTAGGTCTGCCATGTCGTTATGCAGGTATCGCATGCGCTGGGCCTTGCACAATCTGACGCCATCTATGATAGAAGCATGGTTCAGGGTGTCCGAGATGATCACATCCTCAGGCCCAAATAGCGGTTCGAAGACGCCTCCGTTGGCATCAAATGCGGCGGCATAGAGAATCGTGTCTTCCATCCCCAAAAACTCCGAGATCTTGCGTTCTAGTTCTTTATGGATGTCTTGCGTTCCGCAGATGAATCTGACCGATGACATGCCAAAACCATGGCTATCAATGGCTGTCTTGGCTGCTGCCAAAACTTGAGGATGAGACGACAGTCCCAGGTAATTGTTGGCGCAGAAATTTATTACCTCTTTGCCCTCTGTCGTCTTGATGTCTGCTCCCTGTGGGGTTGTGATGATTCTTTCTTTCTTGAAAAGACCAGCCTTTTCTATTTCTGATAACTCTGTACTGAGCTTTCCTTTGAGCGTATTATACATTTCATTTTTGGATTTTGGGTTTAAAAACGCTTTTTGGTTTGGGTGTTGTTTTGACTATCTCCTCTGCCAACAAATATTTTCTCCTCAAGGGGTTAATCAAGAAGAGTTTTTGATGGGTAAAGCTGTCTGGATGCATTTGATCAAAGTCTGATTTTAACTCCAAAAACAAGGTGTTTTCCGCCAACTTAAATTTTGACGAATCTATTTTTTTCGAAATTAAATACGCTTCAAAGCTCATGTCGTTTTCCATAGGAATTGGGAGATAAATCGTGATAACAAGGCAATTTATCCCTTTTATCAACCAATAGCGCAGTTTTTGATCTGGAAATCTTCATACCTTTATCCTACAACAAAAAACCCATAATGAATAACATACTAGTAATAGGTGCCTGCGGTCAGCTCGGTTCGGAGTTGACGGTCAGACTCCGACAAATCTATGGTGCTGACCATGTCATCGCTACGGACAAAAAAGAGTCTTTGGATCAATTGAGCGAGGGTCCGTTTGAAATAATGGACGTACTAGATACTAACCGTGTCAAGGAGATCCTGAAGAAGTATCAGATCACCGAAGTCTATCACTTGGTGGCTCTGCTTTCGGCCACTGCTGAGGCCAGTCCGAGGTTTGCCTGGGAACTCAACATGAACAGCCTGGTCAATATCTTAGATTTGGCAAAAGAAGGATATTTCAAAAGATTGTATTGGCCGAGTTCTATCGCGGTATTTGGTCCCAACACCCCCAAACTCAATACACCACAGGAGACCATCATGGATCCCAATACCATCTATGGCATCAGCAAGCTGGCTGGAGAACGGTGGTGCGATTACTACCACAAAAAGCACGATGTAGATGTGCGCAGTTTGCGCTATCCAGGGCTGATTGGTTACAAATCCTTGCCAGGTGGGGGTACGACTGATTATGCTGTAGACATCTACCACAAGGCAAAGGCAAAACAAAATTTCACCTGCTTCTTGGGAGAAGATACACGCCTGCCTATGATGTACATGGATGATGCTGTACGTGCTACCATAGAGTTGATGGATGCGCCTGCTGACAAGATTACAGTCAGGTCTAGTTACAACCTAGCCGCCATGAGTTTCACACCCAAAGAAATCTATCAGGAAATCGTGAAGCACTATCCAGACTTCAAAACCTCCTATTCACCAGATTTTAGACAAGCAATTGCTGACTCATGGGCGCAAAGTATCGATGATTCTGTGGCACAAAATGACTGGGGATGGAAACCTGCGTTTGACTTGTCCAAAATGACACAGGATATTTTGACGAATTTATAATTCACAGGAGAAATGATTTGGGGTATGTTTACTACAAATCATTTCTTGTTCATCTCAACAAATACCAGCCTAGAAAAAACACATTGAGCAGGAGTGAGGAGATCAGGTTGAGTCTCATGGTGTGCTCAAAATCAGCTCGTCGTTCGTCTTTTCTTACTTTCAAAAACCAGAAGAAGAAATAGCCCATCACAGGCAGCAAACTCAACTGAAAAGCCAGGGCTGTCATCCAATCAAAATAAGTATAGAAGTAGTACAGAAAGCCTAGATTGGATACAAAAAAGAATAGACCCGTAAAATAGAAAGTGCCCAAAACTCCGAGAAGAATGCTCATCGTGATGTCTCCACGCTGGCTGTCTTCCTCGTGCTGATATACTTGTGTCATAGGATAGCTGCCCATCAGCAGCATGGAGCTTAGGATAGCAGGAAGCTGCCACTGCCAGTCTATCAATTCCAATCCGTCAAAGTCTTTCAATCCCAAAACCACCATCAAGAAAGTAAAATACCCTTGAAAGATCCCAGCGGCTAGCCAGCCAATGATCGGCATGCTTTTGAGTCGAATGAGCGGATGACTGTATGCCTTGGAAACCAGTCCGTATATCAAAAGCATCGCGGCAAATTGCCATGAAATCCACCATCCCATCATGATGGCTAGTACATCGAGTGCAATCGACCATCCATAGAGTTCTTTGCTGGTTTTGGGGGGATGTTTCAACCCTCCTATGCTACCTTCATCCTTGTCAAAATAAGAGTTATACCCATTGCTAGCCGGGTAGAGCAAAACATGGAGGATGAAAAAAATCCATAGAATCTCAAAGTACTTTGTACTGGCCGAAACCGCTAGTGCAAACAGAAATACTGGCAGCAAGAAAAATGAAAAGGGAAACCGCAGGTGTAAAAAGGTAGACTTTGTCATTTGGGGAAATTAGTCATTGATATCTCAAGAGAAAATAGTGAAAGCTAGAAATAATATTTATTTTCCCTCTTCTTACCAACCGCCCAGTGATGGGAAGGATGGCTAAAAAAATCACCGCCCATACGATTAACTATGGATTTATTCACGATCAACTGATACATGGGAGCATACATCACCTCCATCGGGACGGCCAATCCGTCCAACAAATACAAGCAAGATGATATCGCCCAGTTCATGTGCGAAAACTTGTCTCTCAGACCTGAGGAGCAGCGAAAATTGTGCATACTCTATCGTGCCACGGGGATCGAAGAGCGCTACTCTGTACTCCACGACTACAAGCGCAAAAAGGGAACTTTTACGTTTTTCGAAAACAGTGCAGATTTGCAGCCCTTTCCGAAGACCAGCACGCGGATGAAACTCTACCGAGAAGAAGCTGTACCTCTCGCCATATCTGCGATCACTCAATGTATCAATGGGGAGAAATTGTCGTCCTTTACGCATCTGATCACTGTGAGCTGTACAGGTATGTATGCCCCTGGATTGGACGTGGACTTGATCAAGACATTGAATCTCAGTCCTAGCATCAACCGCATGAGTATCAATTTTATGGGTTGCTATGCTGCGATGAATGCACTCAATATGGCCAGGCAGATTTGCCTAAATCAGTCTGCCAAAGTACTGATCGTATCGGTAGAGCTCTGTACCATTCACCTCCAATCCAGTCACAGCGAAGACAACCTATTGGCACACTCCCTGTTTTCCGATGGAGCGGCAGCCACTGTGGTGAGTTCGGAACCAACTGACCACTGTCTGGAAATCGTCTCCAACTCCAGCTATCTCGCCCTCATCGGCAAAAACGATATGGCATGGCAAATTGGAGATTTTGGATTTGAAATGGCCTTGACGTCCTATGTCCCAGACATCATCCAAAAGGGCATTCATGATTTGACCCGTCAACTGCTCAGTCAGACAGAGATGAGTCTTGCCAATATAGATCTATTTGCCATCCACCCAGGGGGGAAAAAAATATTAGAATCCATCGAGCGTGAACTAAAACTGAGCAAGGACGATAACCAATATGCCTATGAGGTACTCAAAAAATACGGCAACATGTCCTCTCCTACCATCTTGTTTGTCTTGGCTGAGCTCATGAAAAAAATGAAGGATGGACAAAATGTGCTTTCCTTTGCCTTTGGTCCAGGTCTCACCATGGAGAGCATCTTGTTCAAATCACATAGCCATGTTTGAATTCCTCAAGACCCGATCCGAAGAAGAAGAAATCATGGACGACTTTGACTGCCATGGAGAGGTAGTCAATCAAACCTTGAGAGAACTGCACAGCATCAATACTTACCTAGGAGGAACCAACATTTCACTCAACAGCATCCGAGCGCTGATCCGACAACATCCACAAGAAAAATACAGAATTGTGGACTTGGGTTGTGGGGGAGGAGATACCTTGAAACTCCTCGCACAATGGGCCGCTAGTAATAAAAAATCGCTCCAGTTGACGGGTATTGATGCCAACCCTCACATTGTCGAGTATGCCCAGCAAAACACGCAGCAGTTTGACAACATTCAATTTTATGCAGAGGACATTTACAGTGCTGATTTCCTGTCCAAAAAATTTGATATAGCACATTGCAGCCTATTTCTTCACCATTTTGATGAGGAAGCTATCGTGGAGCTTTTTCATCAACTGCAGCAGCAGGTATCATTGGGGATCGTCATCAATGACCTCCACAGGCATCCTATTTCCTATTATTTCACCAAATGGCTACTGACCGCCTGGTCTCGATCGACTATGGTCAAAAATGATAGCGTGCTATCAGTTGCACGTTCTTTTACACGAAAGGAATTGACGCAGTATTTGGCATCCGCCAAAATCAAAAACTACACACTCAAATGGAAATGGGCTTTTAGGTGGGAGCTAGTTATTCATGCATGACACACCCGTTTTTCGAATTTGCGGAGTAGACTTCAAATACTGATTCTCCCATAAACTAAAATCCTTGTAGAGAGAAATTTGTTGTGCTACGTAATGAAAATAATTTTGTTTTGTTATTTATTCAGATAAAGCGTTACTTTAGCAAATTGTTATAATTCTATAATCAATTGAGTACTATTGTTTTGTGTGGTTCAATTGGTTTTTGGTTCGTTGAAATTCCATCTGTAGGGTAGTAATTGTGATATTTTTTGAAAGAGAGGATGTAGGCTCTTTCATACCTAATATGATGGAACTAATTTGAACATGTGCGAAGTAACCAACCAGCTATGAATGCCCTGATAAGGATTTTAATCATTTTACTTTTTTTTATCAAACCACTCTGTGCGATTTCACTAGGAGATGTGACAGAGCATGTTGAAAAAAGCTATGCTGTTCAACAGAAAAAGTCCTTCTCCAATCTTGACCCCTTCTCACATCTTGCAGACGAGACAGAATCTTCCTATTTCATGGAAGGGTTGTACGAACCAGTATCTGTCGATGATGAATTGTTACGAGCAAAGATAGATGCCACATATGAAGAGGTAGCTGCTAACAATAGGTTTGTAAAGTTTCTAGATAGCAATGCGCTGATTGAATTACCCGTCGGGATTAAAACTAGTATTGGATCACTCGACTATGTAATTTTAATAGATAGTGTAGTCTCTACGCCAGAATATTCTCTTTTGTATGCGAGCATGAGTTTTGAGACTCCCAAAACAGGGAGGATTCATTTCAGAGGAGAAGGAATTAGGTTCTCTAAAAAAGGAGGGATTGAAGGTGGGGGAACCTTGTTTTTGGTTGGAGACTATCCTAGTCAGACAGAAGAAAATCAATCTAAAGACAAAACACAATTAATCATTAGAGGAAAGAACAACAAAACTTTTGTTGAGTTTGACTGTAATGGGTTCAAACAATTTGGTTTGGAAGCCAGTTTGGTGTTTTCTAATAAAACTATTTTACCAGAAGATCAGACGGGTAAGATTCTTGAAAACCAAAATGTATCGGTAGATTTTACTACATCAGTATCTGACTGGAATGACATATTGGTAGAGGTTGGGATCGATCCTTTTCAAGTGAAAGGCCTAGATGGTGTGTCATTTAGCATTACCAATGCAGTCATTGACCTGAGTGATACTAGAAATCTCCCTGGGGTTTCTTTTCCTGCAGAGTATATCGCGCAATCTCCATTTCACCAGTCTGGAAATCCTAACCTGTGGAGAGGGGTTTTTATTCAGAGTTTAACCATAGCCTTGCCTCATCAGTTTGATACGAAAAGTGAAGGTAATGCTACTGAAAGAGTTCGTCTAACTGGTCAAAATATGCTCATAGATGACTTGGGCTTTACAGGTATTATTTCTGGAGAAAACCTAATTCCTCTCGAAAAGGGGAAATTAGGTAATTGGAATTTTTCGTTGGACATGATCAGTGTAAAGCTCGTAGCTAATGAATTAACTGAGGGAGGCCTTAAAGGTAAAATAGATATTCCTTTAAAAGAAAAAGAGGGAAGTGGCACTGCTGATGAAAACAAATTGTTTGCTTACTCTGCCATGATGAAAATGGGAGGAGAATATCTGTTCAACGTTTCTTCTCCAGAAGAGATCAGCTTTGACTTGTTCAAGGCTGGAAAGGTAACACTATTACCTTCTTCATATGTTGAAGTAAAATCCATTGATGGAAAGTTCTTGCCCAGCGCCAACCTGAATGGGAAGATGGATATCATGCTAGGGTTGAACTCCGAAAATGGTGACGCTGACTCCAATGCAAAAAAGAATATTTCGCTTGAAGGGATTACTTTCCAAGATTTGAAGATTCAATCTGTAAAGCCCTAAATAACAGTTAGTTATTTTTCACTTGGTTTTTCTAATTCAGGTATGGGAGGGTTTCCAATACAAGTCAATAAAATCTACGGAGGAGTAACTGGAGAAGAGATGTTTTTAGGAGTGGATTTGACGCTACAGTTGACAGAAGATGATGGTAATGGGTTCGGAGCAGAGGGTGCGTTTAGAATATTATCTAGGGCTGTGGAGTCGGGTTCACAGGTACATTATAAGTATGCCGGTCTTGAAATCGAAAAATTAGGTATTGATATCGTTACAGATGCTTTTAGTTTCAAAGGGAAACTAATCTTTTTCAAAAATGACCCAATTTATGGGAATGGGATCAACGGTTCTGTGGAGGCTACCTTTTCTTCATTTGGCTTGTCTGCCAACGCAGTTTTTGGCAATGTCGAAGGTATGAAATATTGGTATGTTGACGCCATGGTAGATCTAGGAAATGGTATTCCTGTATTTACAGGATTTTTCCTTACTAGGTTTGGTGGAGGAGCCTATTATCATATGTCTTTGGACAACAAGGGTGTAGGTTCAGAACTCGGTACTACTAACTCTGGCATTACCTACATTCCCGATAAGACCGTTGGGTTGGGTATCAAGGCTATCGTAGGCGTAGCAGGAGGAAATGAAAAAGGTTTTTTTGCAGAGGTGACTTTTGAAATGGCCTTTCGATCGAATGGTGGGCTTAAATACATTCGATTCTTGGGCAATATATCCATGCTTTCCATTCCAGTGGACATACCTCCCGAACTCCTCAAATTGCAAGCAAAAAGCCTTGCAGCACAGGCAGGATCAAAGAGTGAGATTAGCAACAACCCCGATGCTTCCAAGGCAGTACTGGGAAGTGACAGAGGTGATGCATCTATTTTTGGATCTGTATCTATCGAGTTCAATTTTGACGACAACTCCCTACATTCCAATTTGAGTTTGGATATCCTGGTAGCTGGAGGGGTCATCAAAGGTGGAGGCAATGCCGTCATGCACTTTTCTCCCTCTGAGTGGTATATCTATATAGGACGACCAGAGGTTGAAAACAGAATATACTTGGATATCATGAGTGTGATCAGAGTTGATGCCTACTTTGTGATGGGCTCAGTCGTCCCTGATAGTCCACCTCCTCCGCAGAAAGTTTCAGAGATTTTGGGAGGAATGGATTTAGACTACATGAAGGATCTCAATGCGCTGGCGGATGGAGCAGGCATTGGCTTTGGCGCCAGTTTGACCATGGACACTGGTGATAAAACCTTCTTGATTTTCTATGGACATTTTGCAGTAGGATTGGGATTTGACATCATGCTCAAGGATTATGGCAATGTCACTTGTGCAGGCAGAGGACAGCTGGGTATTGATGGATGGTACGCCAATGGTCAATCTTATGCTTATTTTGATGGGGTGATTGGGATCAAGGTGAAAGTCTTTGGCAAGAAAAAGAAAGTCGATATTTTGAATATCGCAGCAGCGGTAGTGCTCCAAGCCAAATTGCCTAATCCTGTATGGATGAAAGGAATCGTAGGAGGTAGGTTTAGTGTGATGGGAGGTTTGGTCAAGGGTGAATGCAAGTTTGAAGTGGAGATTGGTGAGGAGTGTGATATGCAGTACGGTGGGTCAGATGGGGCATTAGATGGCTTGGATGTGATTGCTCAACTTACTCCTGGAGACAAAACCAAAGAAGTAGATGTATTTACTTTGCCTCAAATAGTCTTCAACTACGAGATCAACAAGTCTTATAACATGGTAGAGGGAGATCGTACCATTCAGTTTAGGATTGCTGCAGATGAAATGTCCATCAAGCAAAATGGACAGAAATTAGACGTTGTTGTAGAATGGTCAGATGATAAAATGACGGCAGTATTGGACTCTGACGGAATATTGCCACCTGAGTCAGAACTAACCTTGACTGCTTCTACCACTTTTGAGGAGTTTAAGGACGGCAGATGGCAAATAGTCAAAGTTGAGGACGGTAGTGAATTGCGAGAGACTAAGACGATTACTTTTACGACGGACAAAGCACCACGTTACATACCAGATCGTAACGTTAGTTATGTATATCCCTTGAAGGATATGGTCAATTACTATCCAGAGGAGCATCCGCAAGGTTTTATTCATGTCAAAGATGATCAAGGGTATCTTTTCAGTGATCCCAACTTTACTACTATTGTTCGTTTTACGAGTGGTACAGCCGTGCCAGATGTTCCAGTAACTTACGCCAACAATGAGCTGACTTTTTCAATTCCTACAGACTTGTCTAAAGATAAAGTGTATGCCTTGCAAGTGATAAACAAGCCTACTCAAACTACCAACATTACAGCCAACATCAGAGAAGATTCGACAGCAGTAGACCTAGGTGATGCTGGTGGTGTAACAAAGTTGAGAAGCCGAAGTGCAGAAGGAATTGTGGAGAGTTTCGAAGAGGAACACATATATGAATTATACTTCAGAGTGAGCCGCTATGCTACTTTTCCTCAAAAGGCTGCTGCTACTTTAGGCGCTGGTGGTTGGCGTGATCCTATATCTATACTTACTCACAGGATTGGTACCAATCTTTCTGGCCCAGAGAGGTTCTCCTATCGAGAATTGAAGGTGGTAGATGGTCAACCTCCTTTGATCAGTATGGAAGCAGACTTATCGAATAACTCGTGGTACAACAATAGCATCTATCCTATCATCTATGAAGGTTATCCCTTGATGGGTAACATTACCATTAGAGAATCAAATCGCGATGTAGAGGTGTTTGGTGTCATTCCCACCAAGGCAGTACATATTTGGCAATACCCCTACATGATTAGCATGCCAGAAAGTGCCCATGGAGCAGGAGTAATGAATATTCAATCTCCAGAGGGTACGGTCAGTTATATGCTAGTACCTGTCATGTATGAGGATTATTTGGATTTGGCAAATCAAGTTGCTTCGCGCTATACTAGTAACATGTCTGATAGATACAGGAGGCTGCTCTCAGAATCTTTTCCGATCATCAAAAAAGGAGATTATTGGGTGAACAGTAATTATACCATTCCTGGTAAAAACATAGTGAGTTCTACCTATCGTCATAAAATTAGCAATCCACTTGATTAGTAAAATATACCATATTGTCCTTTTGTTTGTCCTACTGAATGTACCCTTATTTCTTTGGGCACAGGAGACTCAAGTCATTGGTATAGAAGCCAAAGCTAAAGTCTCACAGGGTCGTATTTATCTCCGCTGGGCACCAGAGAATGCGGTTTCTTGGCAATTGGCCAACAAGTATGGTTATACCATCGAGCGGTTTAGGATCATGCAAAACGGTCGTTTGGTGGATTCACCAGAGCGCAAAGTATTGTTGCCTTATGCACTGAAACCATCCCCTTTGGAGAATTGGGAACCATACAGCGATGATGATTATGTAGGCGTAGCAGCACAGGCCATCTATGGTGAGTCATTTGAGGTAGAGGAACCCAGTGCGACGGAGATGATGCGGGTGATCAATGCCTCTCGTGAATTGGAAAATAGATTTTCTTTTGCACTCTATGCAGCTGACATGTCCATCAAAGCAGCTGAATTGTCTGGTTTGTTCGTCTCAGACCAAGAAGTGTATGCAGGCGAAAAATATGTTTATAAAATATATGTCAGTTCACCAGTAGCAACCCATGTATCTGATACTGCCTCCATCTATATCGGCTTGGCGGATGAAGTTCCTTTGCCGCAACCTTTTGATGTCAAGGTAGCGTTTGAAGACCAGGTATCGGTGATCAGTTGGAATGCCCAGATCCATCAGAAAGTCTACAATACCTACTGGGTGGAGAGATCAGATGATGGCACGAGTTTCAAATCCATCACAGATGTACCCATCGTGAGCACTTATCAACGAAATCCCAGTGAGCGAATCTACAAAGGGGACAGCCTCTCTGCCAACGGTATCAGGTACTACTACCGAGTCATAGGTGTAGATGCTTTTGGATTCGAGGGGCCTCCCTCAGAGATAGTGGATGGCACAGGCCTACCTGTATTTAAGATTGCGCCCACTATTGCTTCGCATGAGATCTCCGAGACACAAGAGGTCACCCTGTATTGGAAAGTACCACAGGTGGATCTGTCTCTTTTGCATTCCTTTAGCATCAGCAGAGAGAGTGGGAGTACGGGCTTCAATGCACCGATAGCGAATGATTTGCCTGCAAAGACCCGACAGTTTACAGATTCTTTGCCTCACAGCTCCAACTATTATATTGTCACGGCACATGATGATTATGGTCGAAAAATAGCATCCTTCCCCTACATGGTACAGCTCGATGACAGCATACCTCCATCTCGACCTGTTGGATTGAAAGGAAGTATCTCGGACTTGGGCATTGTTTCTTTGACTTGGGATGAAAATACCGAAAGTGACCTCAGAGGCTACAAAGTGTACAAATCCAACTATGCAGATGAGGATGGATTCATTGAGTTGCCAGGTCAGATGGTGACTCAGGCGCTGGTTGAGGACAGCATTGCTCTCGACAACCTGACCGAAAAAATATACTACCGCGTCAAGGCCTTTGACAAGCGACAGAATCCATCCGAGTTTTCTGACATCATAGAGCTCAAAAAGCCAGATTTGATCCCTCCCGTCTCCCCTGTATTCACCAACATCAAAAATGATTCTCTGGGCATCTTGGTGCAGTGGGAAAATAGTCCTAGTGAGGATATGGAACTACAGCTGCTCTACCGTCGAGCGGCAGATCAGTCTGACTGGGAGCTGGTGTATACCCAGCAGGACGGGTTTACATTCTACTTAGATGAGGAGAGCGAGCACAATACTCGCTATGCCTATACCCTGATCGCAGTGGATGATGATGGCTTAGAGTCACTGCCTGCCAAACCTGTGACCATGCTGCGCAAGAAACTCAATCCCTATCCATCGATCACTAGTCTGAACCATGTGGTAGATCAAGAGAAGAAAACAATAGTACTGAGCTGGTCTTATAACCAGGATGACGTAGTGAAATACAGATTGTATAAATCTGTAGGAGACAGTGCGCTGCAGTTGTACAAAGAGTTACCCGTAGCTCAGAGTGTGAGCAATCAATTTGTAGATCAATACACTGGGGATAGCCAATTGGCATATAGCCTGCAAGCAGTGTTTGAGTCAGGTGAAATGTCTGTTTTATCAAAAAAACTTAATGTGGAATTGTGATGGGAAAGCGTGCTAGCAATAAGGTAATTCAGGTTTTATTATTTATCGTTTCACTATTTGCACACCATAGATTACTGGGACAAGCTGGAGAATTTGATGAATGCTCAAAAGAGCCTGTTTTTTTTCATGTTTCCCATGAAATTGATGGTGAGCTCGATGCAAATTGGTCATTGAACCCAGTATATATTTATGTTACCAATGGTACCATTATCAATACGGAATATATTACCGATGGAGGTGGGGAATTAAAAATTAATAATACACAAGTTGATTATTTAAATGATCCAACAAATGATATTTATTTGTTGGTTGATTGGATCGACAATACAAGGGAAATGGGAATCACTATTTACCAGTCAGCTTATAGAGGCGGTAATAAGTCATTTTGGTACACATTTACACCAAAATTAGAAAAATGCAATTTAAGTGCATTACAATCAAATGTGGCAGTTGGTTCAGTGTGTTCAGCAGACATCAGAGCTATTCATAATTGGGGTGTGGATGGTCACACTGGTCCACTCACCAACCATGATTGGTACATACAAGGAGTAGGAGGAAATATTGATTGGAAGAAGATAAGCTATACCACTGGTTCTACTACATTTTCATTGGAATCAAAAACGTCATATGTGATTGGTGGTCAGCCTACAGTTTTGTCGTATGACCAACCATATAGAATGAGGCTGGGATACGATGATGGCACCCTCATACCAGGAGAGTCAGGGATTGGCCCCTTCACGCTCTACCCCTCACCACCTGAGATAGAACCAATTAAACCAGTAAATCCAACTTGTAAAGGGCAAAGAGGAAGTGTTATAATAAAACATAAAAACAAGCCTGAAGAAGTATTTGTCTATAATATCACTAAATATACACCTTATGAAAACCAGGATTGTCAAAATGGATCAACGTCTCCTATTTTATTTGCGGGGAGTACTATAGAGTACTGTCCAGATGGTGCAGCATATAATGCCCAAAACGTAGATATGGATCAAAATTTCGAACTCAATGCAGACGTAATTATTTCGGAGGGTAATGCTGATGTAACAAAGGTTCTTAAGGCTGGTTATTATATACTAAAGATAGAATCTTATCAAAATGTGGCAGGAATAAAGATGGGTACTTGTCGAATTGATAGCAGCTACTTTGAGATAAAGGATCCTACATATCCAATACTTACAGATGATAATATTGAATTAGAGCAAACCTCCCCATCGTGCATAGGTAATAATGATGGTTCGGTAAAGATCAATTCAATAAATGTAGCTGCACCTCCTGAAAAAAGCTTTACATGGAAGAAACAGGGAGAAACCGATGATCAATATAGGAACTCAAATGTACCAATTGGTGGATATACAGGTGGGGAGACGTATTATGTTGATGTATACAATGGTTGCGAAATTTTTCAAAAGGAGTTTACTATTCTAGCATCTTCAGAAGTATATCTTCCATATTTTTCAAAACTACACCCTGAGTGTGATGAAGGAGGTTCTATAACAGTTGAAGGAAATACTTTTTCCAATACCCAAGGCTACACTGTTAGCTATGCCTTAAATGGTGGAAGTTACGGTCCCATGCGTACTATACCTTCACTTGTACCGAGTGACGAATATATTCTTAGCATGAAAATTAATGATCTCTGTGAATCATCTGTAAATGGTATTGTTATTAACGATGTTCCAATTGCAAAGGTCGAAGAGGTCAGGCCAATCCCTCCAACCTGCTACAATGGAGATGGATCCATTGAATTTACCGTGTCGAAACCTAACGTGAATGATAAAGTTTCGACAATTAGTTATTCATATACCATCAGTAACTGTGGCTTACCAGATTGTACTGGCACGTATGCTGGCAATCACACGGTCGTTAATATTCCTAGAGGTCTTCATACTGTTATTGTAACAGATGAATGTACTTCTACTGAAATTTATAATGATGATGTTACCGTCAGTAATATCACAGCGTTGGATATTAGTGACAATATCTCAGATGTAGAGATCAATTGCTTTGATGGTACATATGATGAAGGTTTAACCTACACTGTCAGTGGTGGGACAACTCCATACACTTTTGTGCTAACCAGGGTGGAATTGGATGAACAAGTAACCAATGAAGATTTTTCCACAAGTATCAATACCACAACAACTACACTTTCAAATCTACCAAGAGGGGAATATGAATTGGTTGTTACTGATAATTGTGGATATATAGATGAAACTTCTTTCAAAGTATTAGTGAAAAATGCCGATGAAGTAAATGGAGCCATCACCTACGAAGCAACCATTCCGCATCTGGGTTTAGACCCACTATATGATTTAGTATGTACAGGTGACTCGACTGATGTCACGATTGATGTATCAGGAGGAAATCCTGACACCACTGATCCTTTGGATCAATACTATGATGTAGTACTTCATAAAGTCGGAGAGGCTGGTTTTTCTATTAGTTCGATGCTGGTGAGTGACAACTACGCACCTTGTGGAAATACCTGTTTTACTTTCAAAAACTTGGAGGCAGGAATCTACTACCCTGTGATTACAGATGAGAACGGATGTGAAAAGAGTTTTAGCACGGAGACTTTCGAGATCACAGAACCAGCGGCGGTACTCACGATAGCAGATATTGACCCAGCTGACTTTGGGACAAATGAGATCAAACTATACACAGGAGACAACCAGTTGTATGCCCAATGCCATGATAAACCTTTCATATTCAATCCTATAGTATCGACAATTACAGGAGGTATTACAGACTATACCTTTTACATGAATGAAATAGAATTTGAGGATTCAGAAAGTTTTTCTTGGCCTGAGGGGACTACCGATACTACCAATGTTTTTAAAGTAGCAGATGCTAATGGCTGTGTTCGTAGCAAGGATTTCACCATCCAAAACCCAACTGAATTCAAGTTTGAAAAGTTTTACGACAATGAGACGACACTTGACCATGGAGCCAGTGTAGAATGCTCGACAGACCTAGGGCATGTCTATACGGAGGTCAGCGGAGGTCTGACCGATTACATCTATCACATAGATGATGGTATAACTAGCAATATTGAAACCGCAAGTCTGACTAATACCTTCAGCGGGTTGAGCATCAATCCTGAAACAGGAACAGACTATACTGTTACCGTCACAGATGGAATAGGCTGCCTGATTGCGTCAACGATCAATTTGACACTCCCTGATCCAGTAGTGATTACTATGATTGACTTTGATACATTGCCTGGGGGTGTTCAGATTGCATGTACTGGAGGTGTAGCTTCTGTTGCTTTTAAAGTTTCAGGGGGAGATTTTACAGGGCTTTATACGCTTAATTGGGAGAATATACTCGATGGGACGACTGGAATATTCTCTACCACCACTACCTATCATGATTCTCTGTCGATTGATCTACTAGCAGGGAGCTACGAAGTATATTTCACGGATGAATATTCATGTCAATCTTCTCCTCTGGAAACTTTCATACTTACTGAACCTGTCGGATCTATTGATATCACAAGCTACTTAGTGACCCCTCCAAACTGCATCGTGGATCAAGATGGTGATGAGGACTTGGGTAAAATCAACGCTACAGCTACTGGTGGAACAGGACCTGCTGGTTTTGCCTATACTTTTTATCTTATGGATCAGAGTAAACAGAAATTGGATAGCTTAACCAGTTCTGATGGGAATGCAGCGTTTGATGCACCAGCCAATTACTATGAGACGGTGGATTATTACATCAGAGTCATAGATGTCAATGGTTGTCTGGATGATCAACTGGTACAGATGATACCAGACCCAACTCCCCTGACTGTAACCAGAACTGATTTTACCGCACCTTCTTGTTATGATGGTCGAAATGGTAGTATGCAATTCGAGGTAGATGAAGGAAATGCGCTGACGGGTGGAGGCTTTGATTATGTCTTGTCAGGAGGACATTTGGGAGCAGGTTCTGAAACCATCCATGTCGAAGAAGCCACTTTTACGATTGATGGTTTACACGATACCAATGTGGATGGGGTTTATCACATCTATGTGATAGATCGCTATGGCTGTGATGAGTCACAAGATGAAGATGAGATAGGGAATTATATAAGAGGTCTTTTACTTCAGGCTCCTGATCAACTTACCCTTGCCAATGTAGGGATAATTCGACCGTCTTTTCGCTATGAGGATGATGGTCTCATTGCTGTGCAGGCAAGTGGAGGTACAGGTAGCGATCCAAGTGGCTATTATGAATTTTCTTTGGAGGAAAGCAGCGGTTTTGCCAGCTCTGTATTACTTGACCCAACTTATTGGGTTTTCAACACGGCAGAATCAGAAAGCTACACAGTTTATCTAAGAGACAATCAATACATTGAGGAGGAGCAAGATGTTTGTCAGACATCAGTTGAGCTCATTGTGCCAGAGGGTCGTGTCATATCGCTTTCTGATAGTGAAGTAACAGATATCAGCTGCTATGGTGAGGAAGATGGTAGCATTCAGCCTGTTTTTACTGTGGATGGCTTGAGTGAAAATGCCCATTATGACAACTTGCAGATGACGTGGGGAAAAATGGATGGCTCCAATAATGGGGAGGTCATCATTGATATTGATGCAGATGCGATTGTTCCTGTTTCCAATCTGAATAGTGGCAACTATCGATTGGACGCCTCTTATCTCTATCAAGAGAGTCACTACTTTAGTGATTTTGACTATACGCATGAGCAAAGTGCACAGGATGCCATACATACCAACAAAGAAATAACGCAACCTCCTGCCCTTTATATTCAAGCACTAGAGATGATAGACGCGAGTTGCGGATCGGATGGAGATGGAAAAATCGTTTTTGAAATTATGGGAGGTTTTCCTGCAGAGGCAAAATACTATAGCATAGATGGAGGGGCTAATATTAACATCCTAGGATCTCAGACTGTAGTACTTAGAGGTTTGAACCAAGGAACCCACCATATTGACTTTGGTGTGATGAATAGTGATTGTTCGGGGAGTTATGATTTTCAGATTCAGGAGCAAGGATTGAGTTTAGAGATTGAAGAAGTTAAAAAGCCTTGTATAGGCGAGAACAATGGTTGGTTTAGAATTTCAGCTAATCAAGAGGATTTGGAATACACCATCAATGGGGAAGCGTGGGTCGCCAATGGAGGATTGTTTACTAATTTGTCCCCTGGCACTTACTCAGTTCAAGCTAGGAAGACAGGCATTCATGGCTGTCAATCAGATATGCTTGAAGTAACATTGAATGAGAATGAAATGGTGACTGAGAAAGATTATGAGGATTGTTCTTCAACTCTTTTGGAGGTAGCTTACTCGGTGAGTCCTGCCACTTGTGCCAATGCAAGGGATGGCAAAGTCTTCATTAATGCTAATAATGGGGTACAACCATACTTTTTTTCTTTCGAAGGGAAAGAGGTAAACCCGGACACACTTTCCTTTGCTGGAGGAAGCTACAATTTGCTAGTAAGAGATGCCACTGACACCCAAGAAACAGTTTTGTTTGATATTCCCGTTTTGGATCCCATCGAGGTACAAGTGATACAAAGTAAAGAGACGTGTGAGGGTAGCTGTGATGCCACAGTTGATTTATTAATCAAGGGGGGGTCTGGTACCTATCTAGTGATTTGGGATGGAGATGATGAAGTCCATGGAGAGTCTCGCACAGGCCTTTGTAGCCAAGAGTACCACTATCAGGTGTTCGATGATGCGAATATTTCTAGTTGTATTTATTCAGGTAGTGTCATTATAGAGGCTTACCCCAGTCTCAATTTATCTCTGAAGCAGCAGGTTGAACCTACATGTGCGGATGGATCAGATGGAATTCTCGAAGTTGCTGTCAGTGGAGGTTTAGGAGCTTATTCTTATGACTGGTCATCAGGTAGCAAACTAGCCAAAATAACAGGTACACCTGGTGAATATCAGATTGAGGTGAAAGATGATCTTCTGGGTTGTACGAAAACAGAGAGTTACACTTTGCCAAACAGAGCAGTAATAGTACCGAAGGAGGTAATGGTGACTGCACCGAGATGTTTTGGGTCGGCAACTGGCTCTATAGAGCTGGTAATAGAATCGGGAGTATCTCCTCTGATTCGTTGGGATCATGATGCGCGCGTGATTGGCTCCCAAGTCTCCAACCTAAGTGCTGGAATCTATGGGTATCAAATCCAGAGTGCACAAGGTTGTGTCTCAACTGGTCAGGTCACTATAGAAGAAAGAGAGCCATTGACTGTCAATACTTCCAAGCAGGATGTTTGGTGTGCTGGGGGATGTACAGGTCAGATCGACATTGGCATTTCGGGAGGCATTGCTCCATACACTGTAGCTTGGAGTCACGGCAGTACTTCGATAAAACCTAAAAACCTCTGTGCAGGGAGCTATCGATACACTGTGACAGATGCTTATGGCTGTCAGGTCTCTGCCAGTATTGAGATCAGCCAACCCGATCCTATCCAGATTTCTTCGATGGTCACGGATGTCTCTTGCTATGGAGGCTTGGACGGAGAGGTAGACCTGACTGTTGTCGGAGGAACGGGGGATTATGCCTACGCTTGGTCCAATGGTAGCACAGGTTCGGATATTTCTGGTCTTTCAGCTAAGAGCTATGTCGTACAGGTGACTGACGAGGCGGGCTGTTCGGCGACTGCTAACTACCACATTCTTCAACCGAATCCTTTGGCAGTTATTTCTGCAGTCAGGGATAATCCTTCTTGTACTGGATATGCAGATGGTTCGTTGGACATCTCGCTGTATGGTGGAGTGGCTCCATATACGGTGGAGTGGAACAATGGCATGACTGGAACGCATATTAAAGATTTAAAAGCTGGATTGTATGCTGTGAGTATTACAGATGCCAAGGGTTGTACACTCCAACGCGAATGGCGATTGACAGACCCCTCTGGCCTACAGTTCGCCAATGTTAATTTTACAGATCCTATTTGCTATGATGGGAGCAACGGTACCATCTCATTTATAGTGATTGGTGGTGGAGGAACCTATACCTATGATTGGGGAAATATAGAGGGTAGCAATGAGGTCAATAACTTGCAAAGTGGGAATTATACGGTGACAGCTTATGATCAAGAGGGATGTTCTATTAGTGAAGAATTTACATTAGATAACCCGGACAAACCTGTCGTTTTAGGAATCGAAGATTATTATATTTTGTGTCTTGGAGGTCAGTTGTATCTCGAACCCATTGGCGAGTGGGGGTCTTATACTTGGTCTAGTACAGAGGGCTATCAAAGTAAGGAAAGGATAGCAGTGGTAGAAGATGAAGCAGAGTACCTACTGGTAGTGACCGATGACAATAATTGCCCAGGTGAGACAGAGACCTATGTAGAAGTATCTGAAAACCCAATTGATCCAGACTTCATCCGCATTAGTGAGGCAGTTGTGTTTGATCCTATTATTTTTGTGGATTTGAGTTTGCCGACGCCTGAGGCTGTCAACTGGCTCATTCCTGAAGATGAATCTATCGTCATCAATGACATGGGGCCTGGTTCTATGGAACTTGTTTTTACCGAACCAGGAGAATTTGAGATAGGTATAGAAGTCGGCTTGGGGGAGTGTTTTGCAGAAATATTCAAAGTAGTAAGTGTAGAAGCCACCAATGCTGGAGAAGTATCAGAATCAGCTCGGATTATTGATCCTCTTGAGGTACAAATATCCCCAAATCCTACCAGTGACGAGATCAAAATAGTATTTAATGCTCCTAATGAGAACCCAATTGAAGTGCAGCTCATCAGTGGAGATCAAAAGCCTTTGAGAACAGAAATGCTAGAAGGTAAGAAAGATTATTTTGTCAAATGGAATCTTAACAATGTCCCTACAGGGGTTTATTTCTTGTTGTTTACACAAGGTGGTCAAGTTCATTCCAAAAGAATATTGGTGTTGAAATGAGGAGAATGAAAATAATCTATACTGTCAGCGCCTTGTTTATTGGTACTTGGTTGCAGGCACAAAATTTCACTAAATTGAGTGTCTCTGCTTTTGAACCTATGACGGGTGCAAAGGCAGAGTGGGCAGATTTTAACAATGATGGACTACCTGATTTGTTCGTCGCAGGAACCAATTCTGGTGGTATCTCCAAAGTACGCATCTACTTCAACAACGGAGATCAAACTTTTCAAACTTTGGACTTGGTCAACTGGAGCAAAGTCTCCTATGACATAGGTGATTACAATGCGGATGGATATTTGGATTTACTGATATCAGGAGAAGAAAGTGGAGGAACGAAACATTTCAAGGTGTTTAAGAATAGCAATGGACTTTCTTTTAGCCCTCAGTCTTTTGGTCTTATCAGTATGTCTCGTGGTGGTGTGGCTTGGTCAGACTTGGATGGAGACGGAGATTTGGATATTGTCGCTACTGGATTGGATCAGTCTTTTGCTAAATCAGCTGTTTTTTATCAAAATAAGAATAGTGCCTATGAACCAGTTTCATTGGCTGTGGATTTGTTTTCATTGGGAACTGTTGATTGTTTGGATGCAAACAATGATGGACGAATTGAAGTACTTCTAACAGGTTTTGGTAGTGATGGAGAGGCAACATCTATCATGTACACCATAGGTCAAAATTGGTCTATATCTGAGTACACTATCGCATTGAAAGGCTACGGGATCAACAGTACTGATATGGCGGACTACAATGAGGATGGGTACATAGATTTGGCTTTTACGGGCTTTACAGAGGCTGCTTCAGAGGAGAGCGATCTCTATACAAACAACCAATCTTCATTTACACAAGCTTCGTCATTTCTGAAAAAAGTATCTGCCTCGTCTATAGAATTTGCTGACCTCAACAATGACGGCTTGCAGGATATTTTGATCTGTGGTTTGCAAGGTGCAGATGTTTCTTTTGAATATTATCAAAATGCAGGATCAGCAGGGTCTTATTCGTTCGGTACTGTAGCGCACACGATGGAAAATATATATGAAGGGGATATAGCAGTAGCAGATTTTGATTTGGATGGTGATTTGGATGTGTTCCAGATCGGCAATTCAGATTTGGCATTCCAATCCAATTTCTATGCATCTGATGCCGCAGTGACATACTTCAACCTAGCTCCTGAAGTGCCAACTTCTGGGGTGGTTGTTTCCCAAGGTGATTCCGTGATTTTAAATTGGTCAGCAGTGACCGATGATCTCACCAGTTCCAACAGCATTACTTATAACGTGTATGTGAGTAGAGAGGCTGGAGGCAGTGATTTGCTACTTTCACCCCATTCTTTGATAGCTACGGGTTATAGACAAGTCGCTACGATAGGCAATGCAGGATTTAGCACCAGCAAAAAAATAGCGTCTCTGCCAGAGGGCAATTATTATTGGGCGGTGCAGGCGATAGATGGCCAATACAAAGGTTCTGCCTTTAGCAGTGAGGAGACTTTTTCTGTATGCTATCCTGTCAAAATAGGTAAGGACACTAGCATTTGTCAAAATGAGTACGTGACCCTGTCGATCACCGATCCTGAGGCTGACGTGGTGAACTGGTACTCAAAAACCGATGGATTGTTGTTGGCAGACGCACTGAGCTATGATCATCAAGCCCTCACTAAAGACACAATCATCGCTGAAGTGACCAAGACATATGGTTGTGTGCGCTATGACACGCTCATTGTCTCTGTATATGACTTGCCAGCTTTCAATTTAGGTTCAGACCAAACAATCTGCTATGGCGAGTATTTTGATTTGTCCGTGAGTGATTTGGGTGTTGTAGGGCTGGACAGTGTCAACTGGTACTCTACAGGCTTGGGCAGTTTGCTATTAGACAGTGAGGACTTGAGTTACGAGGTGTTGACGAAGGACACCTTGGTTGCAGAGGTTTTCAATGTGAATGGTTGTGTGAGTTACGACAGTTTAGTAGTATCAGTTTATGACTTACCAGTTTTCAATTTAGGTTCAGATCAAACAATCTGCTATGGCGAATATTTTGATTTGTCGGTGAGCGGTTTGGGCGTAGTTGGGTTGGACAGTGTCAACTGGTACTCTACAGGCTTGGGCAGTTTGCTACTCAATAGTGAGGATCTGAGCTATGAGGTATTGACGAAAGACACTTTGATTGCGGAGATTTTCAATGTGAATGGCTGTGTGAACTATGATAGTTTGATTGTGTCGGTGTATGATTTGCCCTCCTTTGATTTGGGCAATGATACCACGGTTTGCTATGGTGGTTATTTTGACTTGTCCGTGAGTGATTTGGGAGTGGTAGGACTGGATTTTGTGAACTGGTACTCAACTGGCTTGGGGAGTTTGCTGCTTGATAGTGAAACGCTGAGCTATGAGGTTTTGACGAAGGATACGTTGATTGCAGAGGTGGTCAATGTGAACGGCTGTATCAACTATGACTCACTGATCCTCTCTGTCTATGACCTACCTGTCTTCGACATAGGAGCAGATACTGCCATCTGCTATGGCAACTCGGTGATTTTGATAGCAGGCGCGATGTACGATGAGGTCAACTGGTACAATTACCCAGCGGGTAGTAGTCTGAATCTAGACAGCTGGTTTTTTAATTACGAAGTGTTGGTGACAGATACGATAGTAGCGGAGGTCTATGACATGCACCGTTGCTTAAACTATGATACAATTGCCATCGAGATGAATGTATTGCCTGATTATACTATAGGAGAGGATTTGAATATTTGTCTAGAAGATACCGCAAAACTCTTGGTACCGGGTAGTTGGGAAGAGGTCAACTGGTACACCGTATCGGATCAACTACTCGCACAGGACAATCCCGAATATGAATTTGAAGTAGAAGAAACCTTGACCCTATGGTCGGAAGTATTCACGGACAAGGGCTGTGTGCAATATGATACTTTGATCGTCAATGCGTTGGCACTTCCATTTTTTGATTTGGCGGAGGAAGAAATATATTGTTTCGGAGATAGCATCAACCTGAGTGTCGAGGTAGGAAGTCTTCATCAGTGGATGGGACAAGAAGGACTGCTCTCACTGAATCCCTCTTGGAAGACGATAGCAAGCAGCTCAGATGTCGTGTCTCTGTACGTCGAAGATGAGCATGCCTGTCACTACAGTGATACCCTCACGCTTACCGTCAATCCTTTACCCATTTTTGAGATAGAGGGGATTCCAGAGATTTGCCTGGGAGATAGCACAGAATTGTCTGTTGCCTTTGCCAACATGGATTCTATCCACTGGTACACACAGAGTGCAAGTTTGGCAGTTGACGAGAGTTCCATCTTTTTCTCTCCTAGTGAGGACAGTTGGTTGTACACAGCACTCGTAGATCAGAATCGTTGTTTGTCAACTGATTCCGTGCAAGTAGTGGTTAATAGTCTGCCTCAAGCTTTGGCAGGTGCTGATTCCTTGATCTGCTATGAAACTGAGGTGCAGCTGGGTGACGATTACAGCGAAGAAGGCTGGAGTTACTTATGGTCTTCTGAGTCAGAATTGAGTGATTCACAGGTTCAGCGACCTATCGTCTCACCACTAGTTGATGAAAGTTACTTTTTGAAAGTCACCAATCACAAGGGATGTCTAGCCTACGATACCATACAGATTTACGTCAATTCTCCTATTGTGATCAATGCAGGAGAAGATCTGGCCATTTGCTTAGGCGATGAAGTGGCTCTAGGTACTGAACCCACAGCGAGCGGTAGTTTGTTTGAGTATGCTTATACATGGAGCAGTACAACTATTGTGAATCAACCGAATGAGAGCAATCCTTTGGTCAGTCCTGAAGAAACCAGCACATATTACCTCAAAGTAAAATCGGCTTACTGTCCTGAGCAGTTTGATACGGTGACTGTGGTGGTCAATTATGCTCCAGAGATCACCGTGAGTCCTCAGCTCAGTGTAGGGCCAGATGAATCTGTGTTACTGGAAGCGACCGGAGGCGTGGAATATATTTGGTCTCCAGACAACACCCTAGATGATCCCTTGATTGCTACTCCAGAAGCTTCACCTTTGGTGACTACTACCTACTCTGTCTTGGTGACAGATAGCAATGGCTGTGAGAGTAGCGGAGAGGTCACGGTTCTCGTCCAAAATGTGCTTTTCATTCCCAATCTCTTTACGCCGAATGGCGATCAAAACAATGACCAGTTCATGGTGTATGGATCAGGGATCGCCAAGATAGATTTTCAAGTGTTTGACATGCATGGCAACCAAGTCTATCATACAAGTGATGTCGAAAAGGCCACCACGCAGGGTTGGGATGGGAGTTATCGAGGGCAAATGCTGCCAAGCGGAACTTACATCTGGTCATTGAGTGGGGCTTATCATGATGGCACTCCGCTAGAGGCCAAAGGACACAACAAAGGAACCATAAAGCTGTTGAGATGAGGAAGGTACTAATCATATCGCTGTTGATGTTGAGCTGCTGGACGGGATGGGCACAGAGACCCATCTATACGATGAATCAGTTCACACCACTGCTGGTCAATCCAGCTAGTCCGACATACAATTACCGCGCTGAATTGTCATTCTTCAGAGATGAAATCACCATAGCCTCGGGGGATTTCCTCAATACAAATAGCTTGAATGCCGATTATGTTTTCGTACAAAAGAACACAGGACGCAGGGTTTTGGGCGTGGGGATCAATGCCCTGTCTCGCGACACAGGCGAATCTGACCTACTCAAGACCTACAATGCAGGACTGTCTGTCGCTACTCCAATCCAACTGACCACCGAACAATTTTTGCACTTCGGGATCAATGCCACTTATGTGAATGTCCGCACCTCATTGGATCAACTCACCACTGGGTCACAATGGATTGCCAGTGAGTTTAGATATGATCCCAATGCAGGCTTAGGCGAGATGTTTACCGTACAGCAGCTCAGTTATCTTTCGTTGAGTGCGGGTTTGCTTTGGTCTTTGGAGAAGGACGGGAGGCCCCACAGTTCTGCAGGTTTAGTCATCTGGGATGCCAATAGACCTAATATGTCTTTTTTTGATGAGGAAGCTAGGGTGTCTATCAACTATCAGATTTATGCAGAAAGCATCTTGTATGAGCGAGGACAGCTACGTTTGACTCCTTCTGTCTATTATCAGCGAACAGGGCAGATCAACAGCTATACAGCGCTATTTTCGACCAAGTTATTCTTTCGCAATGACAATCCCTATGACATCATTCGCTCGGGCAATATTGACTTGATCATGCGCTATGGATTCAATCAAGACGCTTCCATAGGCGTGGTGCTCAACCAGCCCAATTGTTCCTTTGGATTCTCCTATAATTTCCCACTAGGGAAAGAAAATCAATACTTTCAGAGTGGCTTGCAAGTGGGTGTGACCATCAGCAAACTCCTGTGGAAACCCAAGACCGAGCGAATTGTGATAGAGTCGGTATCTAGCAGACGAAAATTTGATTTTGAGCAAGACCGTCCAGTGGTCTATCAGCAGACAGAGGTTCAACAAATGAAAACAGAGTTGGAGAAACTCGACAAGGTCAAGACCCTACAGTTTGAGCTGTCCAAAGACTTTCATTTTGAGCATGGAGAGGCTGTCTTGACAGAAAGCAGCTATCCTTTCTTGGATGAGGTGGTTGCGCTCCTCAAAGAAAATCCCAAGTGGAAGCTGCAGATCATTGGCCATACTGATAATATAGGAATCAAAAAGCATAATTATGCCCTCTCTGTAGAGCGAGCCATCATCGTGGAAGAGTACCTCTTGAGCCAGGGGCTGCCTAGTGAGCAGATTAGTACTACGGGTCGTGGCGATACCGAACCGATTGCAGACAATGACACAGAGCTAGGTAGAGCAGAAAACAGAAGGGTACAATTCTTAATCCATGCGGTGAATGAGTAGGTTGTCGATCTATATCGTCCATCGTCTCACACCTGAATCCCTCCAAGGGTTCTGTCAGAAAAGAGTTAACAGTGATTCTATTCGCAGTATCCTCAAGGAATTCAAACCTTGGAGGGTTTTATACAACGAAAGGTTGTATTCCGCGTGGCA
The DNA here is from genome assembly GCF_025502585.1 of Reichenbachiella agarivorans. NCBI lineage: Bacteria > Pseudomonadati > Bacteroidota > Cytophagia > Cytophagales > Reichenbachiellaceae > Reichenbachiella > Reichenbachiella agarivorans. The sequence goes on from NZ_CP106679.1 coordinate 1,624,932, forward strand.
AATAGCGATTGTCATCATCCTGCTGATAGCCTTATCAGGAAATCTTGCCGCACAGAATCTGGAGTCTATCGGCAAAGGTGATGCCATCACCTTATCTGGGGGCATCAATGTCAACCAGGTATTTTATCAAGCCAATGGCGTAGAAGACCGACGCGATCCTTACAATTATTTCCTGTCGGGCAATCTCAATTTGAGTCTGTATGGATGGAGCGTACCAGTTTCCTTTTCCTACTCCAATCAGAATGCTTCTTTTCAGCAGCCGTTCAACCAATACGGGATGAGTCCTACCTACAAGTGGGTCACGGCACATTTGGGGTACCGCAGCATGACTTTTTCCAAATACACACTCAATGGTCACTTATTCTTAGGAGCTGGCCTAGAGTTGACCCCATCCGAAAAAGTAAAAGTAGCGGTCATGTATGGACGATTGCAAAAGGAAGTTGAACTAGATACCACCCAAGTCGGTAACCTCCCCGCCTACCGCAGGATGGGAGGAGGTGCCAAGGTCACTCTGGGAGGCAATAGTCATTCGGTTGACTTTTCTTTTTTCAAAGCGGCGGATGATGATCAGTCATTGAAAACCGATTTGGGGACAATCGAGATATTCCCGGAGGAAAATTTTGTCTTGGGTATGGGACTTAGTTCTACCTTGTTCAAAAACCTAAGCTTCAAAGGAGAGGTGGCCTACTCTGCGATATCCACCAACACCCAGTCACTGGGAGTCGAAGCTGATCACGTCTACAACAAACTTTCGTTTGCCTTCCAGCCACGCGTCTCATCTTCCTACTACACCGCCATGAATGCCGCCCTGCAATATCAGTTCGAGAAATCAACCTTCGGGGTAGCTTATGAGCGAGTTGATCCCGGCTATAGGACATTAGGTGCCTATTATTTCAACAATGACTTGGAGAGTATCGCCTTGACGCACAGCTCTCAGTGGCTGAACCAGCGACTCAGTGTCAGCGCGCGTGGAGGATTGCAGCGCAACAACCTCGACAACCAAGAGATGAACTCGATGAACCGCTGGTCTGGGTCACTCAGTCTCAACTACCAGGTCACCCCCAAGATCGTGACCACTGCCAATTATTCCAACTTCAGTACGGTGGTGAACTTTCGCACCCCAGAGCAACAATACAATCAGGTGACTCCCTATGACAACCTCGATACGCTCAATTACCAACAGATTTCGCAAAATGCATCCTTGGGGGTCAATTTCATGCTGGGACAGAACAAAGAGCGCCGACAAAATCTCAATATGAACATGGCCTATCAGCAATCTGCTGAGGAGCAAGGCGGAGAGTCCAAAAACATGGGTAGCAAGTATTATAATCTCAACTCGTCGTACAGCATGAGCTTGCAGCCTTCTTCACTGATCCTCAGTCTCTCGGGCAATGTCAACGTATCTGAGGCCGCCACCAACCGCAGCTTGATCTATGGCCCCTCCTTGTCGACCCGCAAAACGCTGGGAGAAAAGAAAGCCTCAGTGATGGGCTCCATCTCCTACAACGTCTCGGAGACCAATGACAAACTCAACAGCAGTGTGCTGAATCTGCGCCTCGGGGGCAACTATGCCCTCAGAGAAAAGCACCAATTCAATCTAAACATCACAGCGGTCAACCGCTATACACCCAACAATGACACCCAAAGGCAGTTTCGTGAATTTGTGGCGGAGCTGGGGTACAATTTTAACTTTAGCAGCCAATGAGGGAGCGCCATTCATTAAGCCATCACCTATCGTCCGCATTGGGTGCTTTGATACTGTTTTCGCTACTGCTGGTGTCGTCGTGGACGATGGCGCAGAACTATCCCGTACAGGTCACCACGACGGTGATACCTCCCTACTCGCCAGAGTTGAGCCACTATTCCAGTGCGGAGGGCAACAACCTGCAGGTGTTCATCCATGTACTGGAGCTGGACAGGGTGGATTTGCGCACCAAGCTACGCATCACCATCGAGGGAGCAGGCGTGCGCCTGACAACCAGTCCTGCCTATGTGCCACCTGCGCTGATCTTGCAAGGAGGTGTGCCACAGATCTTGACAGGCTTTGATCTGAGGAATTATCTCAATCCTGACAACCTGGTGTTCGAGGGGATCACCAAAGCAGCCTTTATGCGTGGAGGGCAGTTGCCAGAGGGTTTCTATACCTTCACCATCGACGTGTTGGATTACAACCGTGGGGTGCGCATCTCCAACCAAGGCATGTCCACAGCCTGGATCGTGCTCAACGACCCACCCTTGATCAATTTTCCATTCAATGGAGACAAGCTCAGAACCAACGAACCACAGACCCTCAACTTCTCCTGGCTGGGCAGGCATTTGGCTTCCCCCAACGCTGCCTTTAGTACGGAGTATGAGTTTGTCCTCTACGAGATGTACCCTGGCCTGTCCGCCGGGGCGGAACAAAGCAATCCCGCCGCGGCGGGCGGGCCCGATGCTGCCGTGCGCTCGTCCAACAGCATCTACCGTACCACCACCACGCAGAGTTCGCTCTTTTATGGTCCAGCAGAGCCACAGTTGACTCCTGGAAAAAAATACGCCTTTCGGATTCGGGCATACGACGTAGGCGGGCGTGACCTGTTCAAAAACCAAGGCTACAGTGAGACCTTTTGGTTTCAATATGGCGATGCTTGCCTGCCCTTGCGCAGTACGAGTGCCGAGGTATTGGATGCCAACAGGATTCGGGTCGAGTGGGAGGCAGAGTCCACCCACACTCAGTTCAAAGTCTCCTATCGCCAAAAAGGGAAAACCAATTGGCTGTCTACCAAGACCTATAGCGGCTCGCAGATCATACCCGACCTGCAGCCAGACACAGAGTATGAGTACAAGGTAGCAGGGATGTGCCAGCAGTATGAGGGCACGGAGAGCAGCATCCAAACTGTCCGCACAGAGTTGGAGTCCGAGCAAGGAGCAGACGAAGACTTCTCCTGTGGCACGAATTCCCAATTGCCAGAGCTGAGTCCTGTGCCACTGGGTAGGGACTTGAGACCTTTTGATCAGTTCTACATCGGAGGGATCGAAGTGATCATCCTCAATGTCACCAAAAATGCAGACGACACCTACACAGGTAAGGGCTATGCCCCAGCACCGATGTTTAAGGGAGCAGGGATCAAAGTCAACATCAAGAATGTTCTCGTCAACGAAGACCACTACGCCATCGCAGGTACAGTCGTGACCAGCTATGACAAGACAGGAAGATTTATTGGAGAGATCAAAGGCAAAGAGGATGAAGAAGGAGGCGGCTTCTCGGAGGAGGAGGGCGCTCTACCAACAGTCGTCGTGACTGTCCCTGCTGAGATCGCAACGGTGGTAGTCATAGATGGAGTCATCGTGATCACCGACGAAGCAGGTCAAGTCGTGGTGGCAGAAGGCGCCTCGGCACTGCCTGAGAAAGGCAAAACCCTGACCGTCACAGACCAAAGTGGTGACACCTGGGTCGTGGACAGTGAGGGAAATGTATCCAAAGGAGCCCCTGCAGGAGCGGCAGCCTCTTCTCCTGATGCACTCCCAGCAGGGGAACAGGTGGACTTGATCGTGGCCTTTGCTGCCTCGGACAACCAAAGCTTTGGGTTCGATGATCCGCTGGTGGATAACAAAACTACCACGAGCCTAGCCAAAGAGTATAAAAAGACCGACATCCAAGGTAAAGATTACTGGGTGGCGTGGAAGTCCCTCGCTACTGGACAGACCGATTGGGTCAATGCCATCGCCAGTGATGGCAAGAAGTTTCCCGACTATGTGGGATTCAAAACCACCACGGGAGAAATCCCCACACAGCCCGGTGACAAGGACAACAGCAAGCGTCTCAGCATCACAGGACAACAGGCAGGGAAATCCACGGAACTGCTCGCCTACTACAAGCAAGAGGTAGATACCGCAGGCAACGTCACAGAGCACACCATCGGGCAGCTCAATGTCATGACCTATGACAAAGTCAGCCAAAAGGTAATCATCGTACCTGTCAACACTGCCTCAGCACCGAGTGCTGCCACCCTGACTACAGCGCTCAACCGCATCTACGGCCAGGCCGTGGCGCAGTGGACAGTGGAGGTCGCCAGCAAATATACAGTCGATGCGACTGTCCTCCAGACGCTCAACGACGGAGAAAGCGGTGTACTAGCCAGCTTCCCGAGCAACATGCAGCGTTTCAACCGAGACTTCAAGCGCAGTCTGGACAACTATGACAAAGATGCCTACTACCTCTTCCTGATCCCGGGATCGGACAGTGACAGAGCGGGCCTGTCCGCCGATAGGGCGGGATTCATGCCCTTCAAGCGGCAGTTTGGTTACATCTGGACCGACAAGACCAGCAACCAATCCACGACCATCGCCCACGAGCTAGGACATGGTGCCTTCCGTCTCAGACACACCTTCAGCACAGATAACTTCGTCGCAGCACAGGGCAGCACCGACAACCTGATGGACTATTCATCCGCCGGGGCGGGTAACGGCGGCACCCAACTCTTCAAACACCAGTGGGACTTCGTCCACGACCCAGAGAGCATGAATGGCTGGGCACAGGATGATGCGGAGAGTGAGATGGGTGTAATAGCGTTTAACTCGGGGAGTTCTTGGAAACAGTTGTTTCCAAAAAGTGATGATGCGACTTTAACCAAGTTTCAGCAACTTTATGATGAAGTTGCTACTAATTTTGGAGTACACTACAATAGTTGTCAAACTAATAATGTGACATTCACTGGTGAACTTGGACCATGGTCAATCAGAAAAAGTTCACATTACCCTGGTCGAATACCACAATTAGCCGGTCAATTTGAATCAAGTGATGATATTAATTATTCTTCTGTTGACCCTAATGAAATTTATCTCAAGCATTACAATTTTAAAGATCAAACATATCCCAACTTTGTTGAGGCTTGGGATTTTCAGGATATAGAAAGTGTAGATATTGCCCTCTATTCATATGTAAACAATATAAGCCTTGATAAGCCAACAATAGTTGATCTATCTGAGTTATCTGCGATAACCTCTATAAAAGTTGGATCGTTCAAAATTGATGATGCAAATATTACAAGTCCTTCTCTTCAAGAGCTCTTGTATCCAATGGATGACTATGTATTGATTGCCTTCTACTCAGAAACCAACTCAGACCCGGATATTGTATTTCAATTAATTCCAACGGACATGGAAACCAAAGACTATTTAACAGCGGCTTGGCTAAAACGGCTTGATATCTATCAAGGGGATCCTGAGGAATCTAACATGGTTACAATCACTACTGATCAGTTATCAACTGTGTTTTCTGATACAGATGAAGAAATTTTAGAAGAAGTAGTCACTGTGTTGAATAACAACGCAGCAGATTTTGGAATAAATACGGTTCAGAGAATGAGTCATTTTTTAGGGCAATTAGGTCATGAGTCAAACGGATTTTCGCAAAAAAAGGAAGGGTATAATTACTCTCCCAGAAGAATTGTGAAAACATTTGCTTATACAAAATACGGGCATCTTTTTGAAGAGGCTGAGCTAGATGCTGCCAATTGTGAATACATATATACACCTATTAATTTCGATGTGAACAGTTGTACAAGCGATGAGGAAACTAGTAGAGGATCAAGCACATTTTCCTACACCAATGGTCAAATTAGGAATGCCTATGCTTCTAGAAGAAACACAAGTATCACCATCATGCATGAAGGGGTAGAAAAGATATGTGAAAATTCGCTTGAAAACCGTACAGGAATAACAAAAGACAACATAGAAGCTCAAGTATCCGAAAACTATAACGATGGAAAACTTAGGGTTAAAGAGGCATACATTCGAAATGTAGCGTTGTTTGATGTTACCTACGCGTGTAGATTGGGTAATGGAAATATTGCTTCCGGTGATGGATCATTGTATAGAGGACGGGGGTTTATTCAGATAACCGGAAAGGATAAATATCAGGCTATTATTGATGAATGGAATGAACGATACCCTGATGACCCTAAAGATTTTGTCAATGCAGATCGGAATGAGTTGGAAACAAATATCGAAGTGGCCATGAAGGCCTCCATGATAGAATGGGACTTGAGGGGTTTAAATGCATATGCTGATGTTGGTCTGGACAGCGAGTCAATCAAGAGAGTAGGGAGCATTGTTAATGGCTCCAAAGACAACCCTCCAAATGGTGCCGATGATCGTTTAAACAAGACAATAGCTATTAATCAAGCGATTAAATAAAATCCAATTATGAAAAGAATAATTTTGTTATCAATTGTGTCTTTGACATCATTTTTTGTAAATGCACAAGAAACCCCTTTGGAGTGCATGCACGGAGTCTGGACGGTCTATTACGACGATTCAAATCAGAAGGGGTTTTCACTTCGGAAAGGACATAATGTTGTTTCAATTAGCTACATTGAAGGGTCTTCTAGCTACAAACCAAGCGTTACGGAATTGATTATTGGATTTTTAGACTATGACCCGAATGTTGCTGGAAAGGTAAACTACACTGATTTAAAACCAGAAGGTTCTTATTATGTTGAATTTTATACAGACGAATTAAGTCAAGACAGTGTATTCACTTCTTCATATTTTACAACGCCTAGCTATGAAGGTTGTGATAGTGAAGGGCTATACATCCAAGCTCGCCATATGATAGAGTATGGCCGTCTGGAGAGGCTGCCCAGTAAGGCCATTCGCTACCTCTATGAAGCAGGTAAAGAACGGGAGCATAATTATATCTCAGAATACCTGGATACTAAAGCTGCCCAAGTGAAAGTTGATAAATGTGTTATTTACTCTGCTCCTGAAGTCCCTACCAAAATGTTTATGATTTCAGGTGATGTACCTACCATATTAGAAGAAAAAGGAGACTGGCTCAGGTTTGAATTTTTAGGAACCAGACTCGTCACAGGGTGGATAAAAAAGGCAGATGTTGCGTTTTAGATGGTATCCCCTTCTGGTCTTAGGTGTGCCTGTTCTTTCAAGTGTTCCGCAGGATCACTTGAAAGTAAAATATGAACCCTAGTGTCTATGACACGGTGAAACTGGCAGTAAGTCAATATATTAGTGCTATGTCTGCTTATAAGTTTACCGATCCAGAGGGAGTGTATTTTGTGACCTTCACAGTTGTAGAATGCCAGCCTGTCGGCAGACAGGGGTCGATGTGTTTACCAGAGATGCTTATCGACAAATAGTCATTGATAGTTTGTCTTACTGTCAAAAGGAAAAGGAGCTGGTGATTCATGCATGGGTGTTGATGTCAAATCACATGCACATGATTATATCCAGAAGTGATACTGGAGCTAGTTTTTCTCATATTGTGAGAGATTTTAAGAAGTACTGTTCTTCGCAGATTATTCGATCCATTGAAGGCAACACCGAGAAAGTAGGAGAAATTGCCTGCCTGTCGGCAGACAGGGATGTTATGGATTTTTAGTTCTGCCGGAGCAAAGAATAGCAACAACAAAAAGTATCAGTTTTGGAAACAAGACAGCCATGCCGAGCAGTTGATTTCTGATAAATTTACAAAGCAGAAACTAGCTTACCTGCTCGCCGGCAGGCGGGCATCCACAACAATCCAGTTGCGGCACGGATTGTAAGCGAACCTGAGCATTATTTGTATTCTAGTGCAAGGAACTGTGCTGGATTGGGAGGTCTGTTGGACATAGAAATGATCTGCTAGACTGACCGTGTCGGAGACACTGCTTTTCATGCTCTATTTTAAGTGATCCTACGGAACACTTAAAATAACGGGGGCAGAAGGTAGAATTTCCCTCCTCCGGCGGACACGTGTAAATGCGTTTTTCATCGAAGGGACTTGCATGATGAGTTATACTTAGAGCACCGTTCACTACGATTATTGCGGGGCGACATTGCGTACATACCAGATGAATGTGGAATAGCTAATAACATTAATTATCTTTACAAGATGGAAAAATTAACACTTATAGTTAAAGACGAAAGTAAGCTGATGCTTTTGGTTAACTTCTTAAAAGAGTTAGATTTTGTAGATGTAGAAAGGGTGAAGAAAAAGGCTGAAAAAAGGGCTACACATGATATATTTTCTTCAGCAGGGATGTGGTCAGGTCGAGATATTGATGCAAAAGAACTTCGAGAGAAAGCATGGAAAAGAAGGGGTTAGTATTGTGCGACACTAATATTCTTATTGAGTTGTACAAGAATAACGAGGAAATCATCAAATCATTGAGATCAATTGGGCAAGCAAATATGGCCATCAGTATCGTCACTACTGGTGAATTGCTGTATGGTGCGTTGAATAAAAAAGAGCTCAATAGGATCAAGAAAGATCTTGCACAATTAATTCCTTTTGGTATTAGTAGTCCTGTTAGCGAAGTATTTACTGAACTGATGATCAAATACACATTGAGTCACAAATTATCTTTAGGAGATGGGTTGATAGCGGCAACTGCCATCGCGGAAGATTTGCCACTATATACCTTAAATTTAAAAGACTTTAAATTCATAGAAGGGTTGAGGTTATGGGGGATATAGCCTCTTTCGACAGCCCCTCGACTGAGCGTAGAATAGAAAATCACTAGGCGTAGTATTCACTACGCCTTCTTATCATTGGGGCAGAAGGTAGGGTTCTCTCCTTGTCACGCTGAGGCTCTCACCTTGTCACTCTGAGGTTCTCGAAGAGTGGACAAGCCGTACCGAAGCATCAGTACTGCCTGCCTATGGTTCGAGTTTAACCGCCGAGGCGGTTGCCTCACCATGACAGGGAGAGGGTACAGAACAGCCTCCTCTACTGGTCGTAGTATTTACTTCTTATCATTGGGAAGCAGAAAGCAGCATTTTCCTCCTCCGGCGGACAAGTGCAAATGCGTTTTTCATCACAGGTACTATCTTATGTTGCAGCATTGAAAGCTTAGCGACATGGGATCAGCCTATCCAATCAGAGATCAGGAAGCCGCATACTATTTTACCTCCGCATGACAGGACGAGTATAAGTGCTCAGCTGGCCAAAATCGTTCCCTACTGGTCTCACTAAAACTAGAAAAGAATCAATATCAAGGGCTGGGATGAAATCAAACTAAAGAAAAATCGTTATTTTTATGAAATATACAGAGACAAATACCTAATGGAAATAGCTCTAAAATACAAAATGATCGCAAAGATCATCCGTAGCGAAGATGATCGAGTATTAGCTGCTATCCAATCCATTCTCGAAATCGATGATGAGACTGATTTTTGGGATGATCTAAACACGGAAGACCAAGCAGCCATCCAAGAAGGGCTAGCCCAACTAGATGCTGGACAGCATGTATCTAGTGCATCTGTTCGCTTAGAAATAAAGGATCGTTTCAATTTCTAACTTTAGGATTGGACATTCGATATTCCCTACGCGCAAGGCAAGAAGAAATTGATCTATTGGAATATATCCTCGAGAATTTTGGCAAAGCAAAAGCCAAAGAAGTTTATGAGAAAATAGAGTCAATCCTCCATCTCATCTCTGAGATGCCAAACATGTACAGGCCGTCCAATAAACAGAAGGGCTTGCGAAAATGCGTCCTTAGCAAGCAAACGAGTATGTACTATCGGATTCAAGGCAATTGCATTGAGATAGTCAGTTTTAGACCCAATAGGATAAATCCAAAAGCCTTCAAAATTTAATCTCAATCGTCCTCGTCTGTGACCATAGCCGTCAGGTTAAGCTTTTTGATTAGAGCGCGACTAAGATTCAACCTTCGAAAATGAACAAACGACACTACGTTTTGGAGTAAACCTGCGCGGGTTTTTGGAGACAAGTAAAATGGGCTTTGAAATGGGTATAGGGGTAGTTACTATTCATCACAAGAATTTTTGTTCATTTAGACCTAGCGCATGTCACGCTGAGGTTCTCACCTTGTCACTCTGAGGTTCTCGAAGAGTGGACAAGCCGTACCGAAGCATCAGTACTGCCTGCCTATGGTTCGAGTTTACCCGCCGAGGCGTGTACCTCACCATGACAGGGAGAGGGTACAGAACTGCATCTCCACTCACTATGTCTTCTTATCATTGGGAGGCAGAAAGCAGCATTTTCCTCCTCTGGCGGACACGTGCAAATGCGTTTTTATCACAGGTACTATCTTGGGATGCGGCTGTAATAGTGATTAAAAGTTGTAGTTACAAACTACACCTAGAGAGGGCTAGCGACATGCTCCTCAAAGTCTGCGCAGACTTGGCCTCAAATCCGTGCAGACTTTACTTCAAATCTGCGCAGACTTTACCTCATATCCGCGCAGACTTTCTCCCAAACCCGCGCAGATTTTTTCTAGAACCGCGCAGACTTTGTCCCAAACCCGCGCAGACTTTCTCTCAAACCTAGGCAGACTTTGAACTTGCTACATTTGAAGAGACAGTAAGTTAAGCTCGTAGGAGTTAAATTTATTGCATATGAAAAGAGAAAGGAGGAACTTCGATAAGGAGTTTAAAATGATGGTAGTTAACCTGGTTTCATCAGGAAAGCCTACCAAAGAAGTAGCCGAGGAGCTGGGGATCAAACCAGACCTAGTCAGACGGTGGAGACGAGAACATGAACAATATCAGGAAGGGAGTTTTTCTGGACAGGGAAACACAAATATGACTGATGAACAAAAAGAGATAGCCAGACTACGCAAAGCGCTCCTAGATGCCCAGGAAGAAAGGGATATCCTAAAAAAGGCGGTGAGCATCTTCTCCAAGAACGACGGGAAGTTTTCTTCTTCATGAAGGCAAACCACGATAAACATTCCGTTGAGAAGATGTGTCGAGTATTCAAGGTAAGTCGGAGCGGCTACTATCGTTGGTTACATCACAAGCCTTCCAAAAGGTATAAACAAAGGAAACAGCTCATGGAGGACATCAAAAAGGTTCATCTTAGCAGTAAACAAAGGTATGGAAGCCCTAAAGTCACAGATGACCTGCAGGATATGGGATGGAAAGTTTCCAGGCAGAGAGTGGCAAGAATCATGCGTGCAGAAGGCATTAGAAGTATTGTGGTCAAGAAATTCAGAGGTGTTACTACTGATTCTAAACATTCATTCCCATTAGCTGAAAACCACTTGAATAGGGATTTTCATGCGGAAGGCCCAGGGCAAAAATGGGTGTCTGACATCACCTACATTCCCACAAAGCAAGGATGGTTGTACCTCACTATTGTCATGGATTTGTACGACCGAAAGATCGTGGGTTGGTCACTAAGCACGACGATGACCACACAGGCTACTGTATTAGCTGCATGGAAAATGGCAATCAAAAACAGACCTATTACTAAAGCCTTGTTATTTCATTCAGATCGAGGCGTGCAATATGCTGCGTATGCTTTTTCTGATCATCTCAAGCGAGAGGGAGTCAAGCAGAGCATGAGCAGAAAAGGGAATTGTTGGGACAATGCTGTTGCTGAAAGCTTTTTCAAAATACTCAAGTCTGAAATGGTCAGCCATGTCAATTACTACAGTATCCTTCAAGCTAAAACTCAAATATTTGAATTCATTGAAGTTTGGTACAATAGAAAAAGGAAACATGCCTATCTAGGCTATAAAACACCCGATGAATTTGGGGAAGATAATTATTCAAAATGCGCTTAACTATTTGTCCACTTTTTTGTTGCAAGTCCACTTTCGAACAAACAACAGCAGACTTTCACACAAACGACACTACGTTTTGGAGTAAATCTGCGCAGGTTTTTGGAGACAAGTAAAATGGCCTTTGAAATGGGTATAGGGGTAGTTTGGGATAGTTAATATTCACCACAAGAATTTTTGTTCAGCTAGACCTAGCGCCTGTCACGCTGAGGTTCTCTCCTTGTCACTCTGAGGCTCTCGAAGAGTAGACAAGCCGTACCGAAGCATCAGCACTTCCTGTCTACTCTGGTTAGAAAGCACTTTTGGGAATTGAACTCAGCTCAATAGGACATTTCCAGGATCTTTTCAGCTACTTGTGGTGTGATGTCACCATGTTCTCCGAGTTTGGATAGACCATGATCCTGGAGGCTTTGCGCAGCTTTGGCAGCAAATCCTTGATAGTCGTCGGTATAGTCTCTTAGCCTGGTTTTGATGCCCAAGGATTGGTAAAAGGTCTCTGTTTTTTTGATTGCAGCTTTGGCTTTTTCTTCTACTGTACCTGTGCTGATGCCCCAGATACGTTCGGCATATTGTGCCAATTTTTCTTTCTTCTTGTCAAACTGATGATGGTAGGCATTGGGCAATACGATAGCCAATGTCCGGGCATGGTCTACGCCATAGTGGGCGGTGATTTCGTGAGCGATCATGTGTACACTCCAATCGGTTGGTACCCCTTTTTGAATCAGGCCATTGAGTGCCAGGGTACAGCACCACATGAAGTTGGCGGCTACTTCGTAGTTGCTGGGGTCTTTCATGATGCGTGGAGCTACTTCTATCAAAGTCTGCATGATGGATTCAGAAAAGCGATCTTGTAGATGTGCCTCAGTAGGGTAGGTCATATACTGCTCCAAGACATGTGTGTAGGCATCTGCCACGCCATTGGCGAGTTGTCTCTCAGGGATGGATGCCACGACTGATGGATCACAGATGGAAAACTGTGGAAACAAGCCAGGTCCTCCCATGGCTAATTTTTCGTTGGTTTCTGCTCGGCTGACAACTGCTCCGCTGTTCATTTCACTCCCTGTGGCGGGTAGTGTGAGGATGGTTCCAAATGGCATGCCTTTGACTGTACGAATCCTGTTGGCCAAAATATCCCATGGAGAGTCTCCCTCATACATGGCAGCGGAGGACAAGAATTTGGTGCCATCTATGACGGATCCACCACCTACTGCGAGTAGGAAATCAATTTTCTCAGATTGAATCACTTCCAGTGCTTTCAACAACGTGCTGTATTGAGGGTTGGCTTCTATACCTGCAAACTCGATGACTTCAAAACCTTTTAGCGCAGCAATGGTCTGATCATATACGCCATTGCTTTTGATACTGCCACCACCATAGATCACGAGGACTTTGCTGCCTGCGGGAATGAGCGTGCTGATTTTGGTGATTTGGCCTTTGCCAAAGATGAGATTGGTGGGATTGTATAATTCAAAATTCTTCATTTTGCTTTTTTATTGTTAGTCAGTTCAACTGAACTCGTTTCCTAAAGGTTTTGGTGTTTGCAGGGTCTGGAAAAAGAAAAGCCCTAATCTGTAGAGATTGGGGCTTTTCTTTTCTTTATATGAAGACAAACATTAGAATGCCTCTTTTGCTACTGTCTTGCCAAGAGTTTTCCCTGTTTTGGCAAATGCCTCTGCGATTCTATATGATGAGTCAAAGTCATAACCCATCGCGTCTTGTCCAGGAGCCATACTCATATCAACAACAGCAACTTCTTTACCATCTACTGTAAAAGTAGCCGTGGTACTCAAATAAGCTGGTTTTCTTTGTACGCCTACATTATAGCCAGGATCTAAATAATAGACATTAAGAGTAATGGTACAAGTAGCATCTGCATTATCTCTACTTGCAGTTACTCCATTGCCAGACAATACGTCATTGAAGAGTTCTTCGAACTTATCGAAGAATTTGCCGCCTTCTTTGTTTTCTTGCCATTTTGCTGCCCATGCGTCACCTGTACCCGCCTCTTTCTTATTCTTTTTTTCTATGTTTTCTGCAACATAATCTGCTTCAGATTTTTTCCCAAGTTTCAAATTATCATCATAGGTATATACCATGTTGAAAGATTTGTTTCCGGCTACATCTTTTAATTTTCCGGAAGTGACTTTGAGTTTTTGTGCCTGCGTACCCAACGCAAACAAGACAAGTACTGCAACGAGTACTGGCTTAAGGTTAAAATTCATAATATCGGTTCTTTAGTTTTATTGATTATTCAAATTACAAATGTTTTCGAATAATCAATAAAGAATGCTCCCTTTTTATCCATATGAAATAAGAGCAATAGGTTGATGGATATGAAGGTCAATGAGGAGAACATTTCACTACAAGTAGCTATCGCTTTCACTACAGGTAGCGATTGATACAGTCCAAATATGCTCGCACTTTTGCATTGTTTAGAATTAATCTAAATAATGGAAGAGACAGTATTGAACAAACTCACGATTATAACCCTGATGTTTTTGCTTTGTAGAGGAGCAGCACTTGGACAGGATCTGGAATTCCAGTTTCTGGATCACGAAAGCCATGAGCCCATCGTTGGGATGGTAGTGCTGCTCCGATCTACTGCCACTGAGCAACTGAGTCAGGGGGTCACAGACCTAGAGGGTATCTACAGGACACAAATGCCCTGGCCTGTGGAGATAGAGACAAAGCACCTCAGTTATGAGCCTCATCACCAGACGATTGCATCAGGTCATCGGCATGTATTTCATGTCCGAGCCAATGCTACTGTGATGGAAGATGTCACAGTGACCTCAGACCCTTATCAAAACTATTCTACCAACAAGGATTTGTTTGTAGTGGAAGAGATGAGCAGACAGATGATCGATCAACTGGGTGGCAATGATCTCGGTGACTTGCTCAACTTCAACGCTAACATCTCTGTCACTCCAGATGCGGGTACGGGGCGATCTACCGTCAGTATGTTTGGTCTGAGTGGGGAATATGTCAAAATACTCTTAGACAATGTGCCCATCGTGAGTGACAATGGGGTGGGCAATGATATCGACATCACACAAATCAATCTGGACAATGTAGAAAGAATAGAAGTGGTAGAAGGGTCGATGGGCGTCATGTATGGATCGAATGCCGTAGCGGGCATCATCAACATCATTACCAAAAAGGACTTGAACGAAAGGCTCATCGTCAAAGCGTCTGTCCAAGAAGAAACAGTGGGCGGTGAGTACAACTGGTCTGATGAGGGGCGACACATCCAGCGCGTGAGTATTGCTGGCAGGGTCAATGATAAATTGAGCCTTTTGGCCTATGCCAATCACAACGATTTCAAAGGATTCAAAAATGATCAGAGGGGAAAAAATTACTACGGAGACGAGGGTGTCAGAGGGTACGAGTGGAATCCCAAAGAGCAGTTCAACCTCAATGGAACTCTTCGTTTTGCCATTTCTCCAGCTACGGCATTGAGTTACAAATTTGCCTTCTATGACGAGGAGTTGGTTATTTATGACACGACTCTCATAGGCGGAGTGGGTGTAGATGGATTGCCCGAATACAAAGCCAAGGATCAAAGTTTCATGACCAAGCGTCAAGTGCATGGTTTGACTTTTGATCAACGCTTTGGTGAGGTTCCTCTCACGGTTTTTGTTTCCTATCAAAACCAAACTCGATACAACGAGCAATACACCTATGACCTGGAAAATCAAATCAAGGTCAGTACAACAGGGCTGACCAAGAATCAATCCAGCGAACTTATTTACTCAAAAGGGGTGGTTAGCAACCTTTTTCCAACGAGAGGCTGGCTCAGCCTGACGACTGGATATGAGCTCGACTATCAAAGTGGCTATGATGCGATTGCCAGTGGTGCCTACTCTAGCAAGGTCTCCGAGCAAAGTCTCAGAAATACGGATTTCTTTTTGCAAAGTGATTTCAACATGGGTACAAATTGGAAGGTATCACCTGGTGTCAGAATCAACAACAATTCAGTTTATGACAATCACCTGATTTGGTCGCTATCAAGCGTGCTTAAGCTCCCCGCCAATGTGGAAACTCAATTGGTAATAGGGTCAGCTTACAAAACACCGAACTACACACAACTTTTCATGTATTTCGTAGATGCCAATCATGACGTGACGGGCAACGCTGACCTAGACCCAGAGGATGGCATCTCCATTTTGCTCAACCTGAGTAAAAAGGGTAAAATGGGTTTGGTGACTTTCAAAAGCGAACTGAAAGGCTACCATTTCAACATCAAAGACAAGATTGATCTGGCCCTCGTCACAGATTCTGATCCCAACACAAGCGCAGACATCCAGCGATCCACCTATCTGAATATCAACCAATATCAGACGCTGGGTATATCGACTAACAATCATATACAGATCAAGAACTTGTCTGTTCAACTAGGAGCGGCTTATACGGGCGTCAGACAATCGATCCAATCAGAAGAAACAGATGAGGACTACCTCTTTACGCTCACTGGTACAGGACAAGTCGCATATCAATTGCCCAAGCAGGGCATAAGCATGGCGTTGAATTTCAAATACAATGGGCCAAATGAGCGATATGATCAGAATGATGATGGAATCAACAAAGTAATTTTGGACTCCTTTTCTTTTCTGGATGCCAGTGTTCAAAAGCATTTTTTTGACTGCTCTCTGGAAGTCAAACTCGGTGCAAGAAACTTGCTGGACGTAGTCTCTGTCAATGCCTCAGGATCATCCTCTGGAGGATTTCATGATAGCTCTGCACCGACCAGCCAGCTCTTTGCCTATGGCAGATCGTATTTCATCAACCTCGCCTACACCTTCAAAAAGTAAGAATTTAATCACTCACAAATCAATAAAATAATGTTAACTAAAATCACATATAAAACACTTTCCATCCTAGCCGTACTCTCGATCCTCTTCAGTGCATGTAGCACCGACGAGGGCGTGGAGAGAATATTCGAGGCTGCTTTTCAGACCAACAGCCTGGGACTCGGTGCTGCCGATGAGAGTAAAGACATAGTCGTCAATTTTTCGATCCCTACGATTCAAGAAACAACCGTGACGATCGAGGTGACCGAAAATGGAGTTAGCTACGGTTCGGATTACGAAACTGAGCCTGTAGCGAGCGAGGGAACGATCACTGTCACAGTACCTGCAGGAGCAACGAGTGCTCAAATCACAGTGACACGATTGGTGGATTTCTTGCCAGCGGGCAACTCTATCGACCTTACATTGGCTTCTATTGCTGGAGAAGAATCTCCTGAGATCGTGGGCAATGCCAAAGTTTCGATTCTCTTCGAGGAGGTAGTGTCTACAGGAGGAACGATCGATTTGCTCACCGGTGGGTCCAACATGCCCAACCAGTGCTACATCGACTTGAGCAACTATACCCAGACGGCGGTCAGAAGAGACACTTGGGAGTTGGCCTTTTATTCAGGAGCTGAGAACAAGGTGTTCTTGAATGCTGCCTTGCTGGTATCAGCGGCTGAGTTGGTAGAATCTACAGACATAGATGCGGTCAATTCTGAAACTGTATTTGCGACAGCTCTGGAATTGTCTTCGTATGGTCAACCTGTCACAGTCAACAATGTGTCAGAGTTGAAACCAGGGATTCCGGTCGGATACTACATGTATGGCAACTACACAGACAACAAGGCTGGTACTGAGACAGCGATCAAAGCAATCTCCGCGACAGATGCTGAAAACAAAGTCTACATCGTATCCCTCGGTTACAGCATACCGGAGGAATCTGAAGGTTCATTGAAAACTACTGAGGATGAAAGAGGACTTTACAAAATAAGAGTACTCCTAGATGGTGAAAACTACAAGCTGCAATATGCCGAACTAGATGCTACTACTCATCAAGAAGTGACCATCAGCAAAGATGCCAGCAACAACCATGTTTTCTTCAGCTTGGTCGATGAAAAAACAGTCGTAGTAGAGCCAGCCAAATCATCTTGGGATATCAACTTCTCAGGCGTGTTTTCATACTTCGAAGGGGGCTTTGGTTTGACTTACTCTGATTATGCCTTGCATAACACACTAGGAGGCACGGGTCTGTATCAGGTACTCAATGCAAGCGATGTGCCGTCTTATGATGATTTTACCTTGGCAGATGTAGAGGAGATGGCTTTCGTTTATGACAACAGAGCTGTCATAGGCAGCGACTGGAGAAACTCAGGGTACAACTCGCCAGCTACGCTCAAAGACGATAGATACTATGTAGTCAAAGACGTAGAAGGGAACTACTTCAAATTGAAATTTACGAGGTTGTCTAGTGAAACAGGTGTTCGTGGACATTCACAGTTTGTGTACGAACTCCTTTAAATCCAGTAGCCTTGAAAGAGATCATCATTGTAATAATCAGAATAGCACTAGGCGCGTTGCTTGTGTATGGAGGAGTCAACAAGTTCATCCCCAAAGCACCGAGACCTAGCAGCACAGAGGTCAGCACGGAGGTGCCGGATCATGTGATTCATATCAAAGCTTTTATAGGTGGATTGAAGCAAAGCGGATATTTCTGGCCCTTCTTGGGCATCGCAGAGATTGTCTGTGGATTGCTACTCATCAGCCAAGTATTGTCCCTAATGGGTGCCGTGATGACGGTACCCATTACACTCAATATTTTCCTGTTTCACCTTTTCCTTGAACCACACGATTTGCCAGAGTTATTGCTCACAGGGCTGTGTCTGGCTGCCAACATAAGTCTATTGGCTTATGATTACCACAGATTGAAATGGATTTTTATACCAAATACAATAAAACTATGAAGCAAATAATAGGACTCCTGCTGGCACTGATCACGGTCTCTGCCACGGCTCAAAACAAGAAAAAACAAGACATAGAGGCGATCAATGCCATGTGTGGTTGCTACGAAGTAGTATTCAACTTTGCGGAGACTTTCTCTCCCAACAAGGAATACAAGTTCTATGACAACTACAAAACTGGCGCATTGGAGTATGTCATCCCTGTAGAGAATGGCAAAGACAAAATCGTCTTGCAGCATCTCTTGGTGATAGGCGATACCATGATCATCAAGCACTGGAGACAGGATTGGCTCTACGAAAACACAGATCTGTATGAGTATGACAAAAATAGCACTTGGAAGTACACCAGCCTCGCTCCTAAATCTGTGACAGGCCAGTGGACTCAAAAAGTCTACCAGGTAGATGACAGCCCGAGATATGAAGGTTCTGCGACTTGGGTACACTACGATGGCAAGCACTATTGGGAAAACACCGCCGATGCACCGCTGCCTCGTCGTGACCATACCAAAAGGAGTGATTACAATGTCATGGTGCGTACCAACAGACAGGAGATCACTAGCTATGGCTGGCTACATGAGCAGGACAATGACAAAGTCCAGCGCGAGGACGATGGCGAAACACTCATCGCACAAGAAAAGGGCTGGAACACCTACACCAAAGTAGAGGATAGCAAATGTCAGGTAGCCCAGCAGTGGTGGAACAGCAACCAGGTCTATTGGGCAGATGTGCGTACTGTATGGGACGAGCTATTTGCTACCAAGAAGGACATCGCACTCAACATGAAAGTGGGCGATCAGGTATTGTTTTCTCGGTTGTTTGGATTGGAAAAAGAAATGATGGCTGCTGATGTCTATGATTCGGAATTGGCCAAGACCAAAATCCGTGAGGCCATACAATTGCACCTCAAAAGCGATCAGCTACTGAGCGCGAGATAAATAATCGAAGCAAAAATAGGTTCTACCATAAATCAAAAAAACCACTTCTTCCCAAGGAGATTATTTCCCCCTTTGGAGGGGGTGGGGGGAGGAATTATCGAGGTTTGTAAACCCTTGCTGAATCAAATGGCTCTTATTGAATAAGCGTAGAACATATAATATTACTGTCATTTCGATCGGTAGGAAGAAACTTAGTTGCTTTCTGAGACATCGTATTAAGGTTTCTCCTACCATCGAATTGATGAATTACTTTTTCACTTTCAACTCCTATCCAACTATGAGTAAATGCAAAGCCGTAGCACTAGTAGAAGGAGCCAACTATTGCATCAGTCGCTGTACGGGCTGTGGTAGATTTGGCATCTATTACAAAAACGTCCTCATTGGATTCAGTCAGCGAGATTTCATGAATTTTAGCAAGCGCTATTGTGAGATAGAGTTCCATGATCACGTGATGCTCTTTCCAGACATGGTGGAGCGGGTTCTGATCAAAACGCCTCACCCTGAGATCCAGCTCAATCTCGATTATCATGAGTTTGAGGAGCTCGGGGATATCCTACAGCAGTGTGGATTGATCCTGGAGGCGAGGGCATTGGTATAGTGGTGGTGGAGGTTGATAGATTTGTAACTTAGGTTGTGTACAGAGACCAACCAACTTCCTATCTTTGCCGTATCATTTTTGACAAATAGATCACAGACATGGCAATATCCTCAACGCTCGTTTACAAGACAGACAAAGAATTTGAAGCAACCAACCAGGCAGGCAATACCGTCAAGATGGACATGTATCCTCAGGACGAAAAGCAGAATCAGTCTCCGATGGATTTGGTGTTGTCAGCATTGGCGGGATGTGCTGCCGTGGATATTGTGTCGATGATCAAAAAGCGCAGAAAGACCTTCGTCGATCTCAAAGTAGAGTCAGTGGGCGAGCGTGCCGAAGGCCACCCAGCCAAGTTCACCAAGATCCACAAAAAATTCATCATCACCTCACCAGACCTCACCGA
Organism: Reichenbachiella agarivorans; assembly: GCF_025502585.1. Classification (NCBI taxonomy): domain Bacteria; kingdom Pseudomonadati; phylum Bacteroidota; class Cytophagia; order Cytophagales; family Reichenbachiellaceae; genus Reichenbachiella; species Reichenbachiella agarivorans. The sequence continues at coordinate 1,645,123 of NZ_CP106679.1, forward strand.
CAAAGAAGCCGAGCGCATCATCGACCTAGCCGTCGAGAGTTACTGTAGTGTTGCATCGTCTCTCTCTCCTGAGATAGACATGACCCATAGTTTCGAGATTTTGAAGGGGTAAGTAACGACTTCTTATGTAGATGTCAATTCTTTGTACACTTCCCTGATCTTCTGACACAGTTTACTGAACTGACTTTACTGTATTCATCACGAAATAATATTCTGTCCTGCATACTTTCTAATTTCCCTACAAAATATTATTCTTTCCTGCAAGAATTTTATGTGTCCTGCATGCCTGATGAGTCGTCCTGCGTGACTTATGACCCTTCCTGCATGACTTGTGACCTGTCCTGCATGACTTTGCACTCTTCCTGCGCGACTTTGACCCAGTCCTACAGAATATTATTTCGTCCTGCGGGGATTTTGTGTGTCCTACAGCTGTTTACCTATTTTAACTGCCAGCGAGGCGGTGATGAAAAAATTGCTGTTGGAGAATTCTTCGCCGTTGTTGAAGATATCGTCGGGGCTGCTGAAGTAGCGGCCTTCTACTCTGCACATGACTTTTGGGTCTGGCTGGTAGTCGAGATTCCAAGAGACACTGGTTGTTTTGAATCCTAAACCTGTGCCCGTCGGCACTGCCACCTCATGACTGTCGTTGAAGTATTCTCCTCGTAGTGCCGTACCCCATTGGTCATCGATCTGGTAGTGGGCAATCACCACAGGAGCAACCCAACTGTCATAGCTATCGCTGCCTATGGCGGTTTGTTGCCAACCCACATCGACTCCAGCGATTAGGTTGAGTTTGTCGGAGAGTTTGAAAGTACCGAAGAAGTCGTTGAAGTAGCGCATGCGACGAGTAGTATCAGGGTCATCTGTACCGATGAAGGTGCTCCAGTTGAGCAGGATGTTGTCGTTGGGCATAAATTGAATTTGCGATCCCATCGACACCAGACTGTTGCCCGGGATGCGCTGGATGTGTTGCCAACCGTTGGAAGCCAATACTAGAAATGACCATTTGTCGGATGGCGTGTAGGTCAACTTGGCACCTGAAAGGTAGTAGGGAGACTCCTCCGATATCAGACAGCGTGTCAAGGTATAGTTGTCAATTGACATGGCACTTTCGAATCCCAGATTGGAGGCAAACACCCCGGCATCCAGCCATAGATTGCCAGATTGAGTGAGTGCCACGCCCGCATAGGCTTCATGCAGATGCTGGAGCAAATCTTGCTCTGCACTGTAGTTGTCTTGCGGATAGGTACCTGCTTGGAGTGTCACCACGGCATGGTAGCGATCTGTCTCCATGGCCATGCGGATCAGTGCCAGGTTGATGTTGAACTCATTGTGTCTGTTGTGGTTGTAGAAGAACGACTGGCGATAACCCTGCGTCGGTCTATCAAAATCATAGCTATAATAGGTATCTACAAAGGCACTGATGCTCAATGGAGAAGTTTGTTCTTCACTGTCTTGTGCTATAAGATGGGTCGGAATATAGCAGACAGTACACATCATGATTGTACTGAATATTCTTTGGAGCTTGTTCATTGGGTCGTTTGGTTTTGATGTTTCAAGTCTGGTTTGAAATTAACCAAAAGACATCTGAGTGACAACCGAAACCAAAAAGTATGTCATATTATTTTATGTCATAGAGCATGAAATAATGTAAGCATATGATTTTAAGTCCAAATCAAGTACACGATCAACAGCATCCAAACCAAGGTCAGCATGGGAGGGATGACTTTGCTGAGTAGTTGATTGACCGAAATCTTGGATAGATAGTTGGTATAGAGTTTTCTGCGTTCGCAATAGCTCTCGTCATTGTCTCTCAGGTAGTTTTTGACTGTGTCTAGCATGTGGTGTTCTTTGGATTGAATCAACCACCAAATGAGGGTAATGAGTCCTCCAAAGATGCAGAAGGCTAGCAAGATGATGTGGTCATTGCCCTGACCGATCCCGTTGACTGTAGCTGCCAAAAGTATCGATTGGAACAACAGGAAAAAATTGAGGCGATTGTTGAAGTTGAGTTCGAGAATTTGACGGTGCGTCCATGCCCGATTGAGGTCTTCTGGTTTCATGATGTCGAGTAGAAAAATTAGGCGTCAAAAACTGACTGAAGATAAAGATACCTATTGGACGGTAGATAGAAAGAATCCATAGATCGAAATTTGGAGATGAAAGAAGATTGAGGGGACACAATATGTCCCCTCTTTCCAAATCAAAGGCGAATTACTTCACCTTCTAACCAATCTAACTAACTTATTTTTCAATACATTTTTCCCTTGCATTCAAGCATCTCTCCTATTCTCAATTGGAAGTTTTGAATCGACGAAGTTGATAGGACAGCGTCAGCATAAAATACTGCTGGAGTACCTGAGTTCTTACTTCCTCGATGTATCCTGGGTTGATAGACTGAGAAAAGCTCTGGTTTTGTCCCAGCAGGTCAAAGACGGAGAGTTCTACCTCGGCTTGGTCATTCTTCAAGAATTTTTTCGCCACACTCATATTCCAGAGGACGTAGTCTGTGTCAAATGAATCATTGACACCTTGGTATTTTTGGTAATAGATGTCATTCCTAAACACGAATCCATCTCCAAATATCCAGTTGATTTTGGCACCTGTCGTTTGGGTGATGTAGTTGCTGTTGGAGTTGGATTGGATCGTATTGATCACCTGATTGGCACTTACATCATAATAGATGTTGAAATCTATCTTCTCACTAAAATTGCTCGCCAAAGCCAGATTCAAATTGCCACTGTAGGTATTGGCGATGTTGAGGATGTCATTGGTCATACCTGGTTTTCTACTGTAGTTCAGCCCTACGCTGGTGTTCAGGTTGGACTTGATTTTAGAAACCAGCACGCTGTATGTTGTGTTGTTGTTGACATTCCAATAGCCGTTTAGGTTGATAGGTGCTGAAACCTGCGCACCTTTTTGTACCACGATTCCTCCTGCATAGACCGAATCCTTTTCTGTAAAGGAAATACCATTGGTCATGTAGTTGAGGGTCGTTTCTACGCGTGTAAAATTAGATAGTGAACGATTCTTGTCTGTATTGGCTTTTCTCAATCTCATGATCAGCGAGTGAGTATAGCTTTGTTTCAGCTCAGGGTTACCTGTGGAGATAAACAGCGGGTTGCTGTTGTCAATTACGTTTTGTAGTTGGTTGACAGATGGGGTGGAGGTATTGGTGCTGTATCGGATGAATAAATCTGCTCCACCTTTGAATTCTAATCTACCCATAGCAAAAGGTAGGATGCTGTTGAATCCATTTGAATATTGTCCTTCTTGTGGCAGTTCCTGTTGGTTGTTGAGTGTGGCATATTGATAGGCTAACCCAAACCTATAGAAAGTACCCATACCTCGGTTGGCAAATGCTATCTCAGTTTGGTGCGTTGTGTATGCACTGTTGAAATGATTGGATAGGGTACTGTTAAAGATTTTTCCTCCCGTATCAGGATTCAAAATGTAAGTATCCTTGTCAGATGATCTGTCATTGTAACTGAGCTCGTAGGTAGCTGACAATTGACCATTGTTCCCGATAGGTTCAGTATAGCCAAGTGTACTCCCGATAGTGTAATCAATCTCATGGGTGAGGTATTGAGTCACTGAGTCGAGGGTAAAATCTTCGTAGTAGTTTTCTCGATCTGTATCTTTGTATTGAGTTCGCAATTCGACTGACGCGGTTCTGCCTATCTTTTCAAACTTGTGCATGTAGCTCATATAGTTGTCGATGTTGTAGGCATTGTTTTCACTCTTGTAGTTGTTCTCCGTTTGGTTGACAGTAGCACCAGCCTCATCGGTAGTCAGACCATTGGTGTACTTGAGACTTTTGTTGTTTTGAAAACTCACTTTGGGGATGATGACTACCTTGTTGTTGTCATTGATGTCATAATTGATCCGACTGTTGAATCGGTGATTCAGGTTGTCGGTATTAGAGTCTTGTGTCTGGTCATAGTACTGGGTGCTGTCTCCTAGGAAAGTCTCTCGTCCAGTCACTTCATCCTGACTATTGGCGGTTTGGTTGTAGAAATAACTGCCTTCAAATTTCACTTTCTTTCCCCAATCATCCGTGAAATTGAGCCCAACAGAATTGGTTTGAGTGATACCATTTTGCGTCCCTGTCATGAGGTTGTTGTTGTTTCCACGTCGGAAACCTCCACCACTTCCTTCTATGCCTGCCAAGTCTTCAGAACTGAAATTCTGTTGGTTGATGTCGTTGGACATGCCTATGACGGTCAATCTTTGGTCACCTTTGAAGGAGTTGACATTGACACCTGCTTTGTAGTGATCATCGGTACCATAGCCTGCGTATGCTTTGCCAAACTGTCCGTTTTTCTTTCCTTCCTTGGTCACGACGTTCATGGTCTTGACTGTATTGCCATCATCGAACCCAGTAAACTGAGACTTTTCACTTTTCTGATCAAAAACTTCCACCTTTTTTACTATTTCGGCAGGGATTGTATTGAGAGAAAGCAGAGGGTCCTGTCCAAAGAATCTTTTTCCATCCAAAAGGACTTGCTCGACGGTTTCTCCGTTGGAGGTCACACCTGTCGCATCTATCACGATACCAGGCATTTTTTTGACCAAATCCGCCGTACTGGCATCAGGATTTACTTTGTAGGCATCGGCATTGTACTGGACAGTATCACCTTTTTGCTCCATGGCGACTACTGCACCCTGGATTTCTATCCCGTCTAGCACCTGTTGGTCTTGTTCGAGCAGGATGTTCCCAAAATTCATTTCCGCTTCGTTGATTCTGACTGTTCTTGAGTAGGGCTTGTATCCCAGACTCTTGATATTGAGTTTGTAGAAGGCATGTTCTGCCTTGGGGATCAAAAATATGCCTTCCACATCGGTGACGGCATACCTAGATCTGGTAGAATCCTTGATATTGTAGAGCTGCACGGTAGCACCGATGATCATGGAACCATCTGTTTTGTCTACCAATCGACCAAATACTTGGCTGGTTTCTACTTGCGCAAAGGAGTGAATACTGCAAAACAGAATCGCGATTAGAAATGAGATTTTCTTCATTATTGAGGAGCTTGATCTGAGGGTCTGTTTTCTTGTCTCTCTTGCATTCGTTTGCGCTGTGCCTCGGTGATTTCGACATAGACTGCATATTGGTCTTCTCTGAGGATGTCTTTCATCAGTTCGTCTTTTTCCAATCTGAGCGCTTCCATTTTCTGACGCATTTCATCCCTGTTTCTATTTTGTCTTCCCTCTTCAAAAGTTTCGATAATGGATTGAGCAAATTCATCATATACACCATCTATGATGAGTTTTTGGTCATCTGATAGGCCTTCTGCCTTGCTGTACAAATTTTGTTTCTCTCTCATGACCATATCTTTGGGGTCCATTCTACCTCCTGGCTGAGCTTGGCTATGAAAACTGATCATGGTCACTAGGACTATGAGGGTGCTGAGTACTTTTAACTTCATCATGTGTTGTATAATTTTTTAGCTTAGATGCCTTCGCTACGCAATACTTGCGCTTGATTTTGTATTTTTTTTGAAGCACCCCATAAAAGCTATTTACCCTTTGTGTTTTATGAGAGGGCTAGGATCAAAATTGCAGATATAGGCAATGATATTGAGCCATATATACCCACTACCACGGATGTTTTTTGTGAGGGTATTCCTAGAGATTTGTAAATGGATTGAATGAAAACCTAATCAATATGAAAAAAGCAGTACTATTCTTGACCCTAATCATGGCAGTCACCAGCACCTTTGGTCAATTCAAAAAAAATGAAGACACGGGTGAAGCACCAAAAAAGAAGAAATTCAACCTGATGGAGAAAATCGGGGACATGACGGGTAACCTTATGACGGGTAAAACCGAAACTTTAGATGGGGTAGTCGTCAAGGCCAATTACATCAATGGTCTCTATTCGACCGACATTGAAACGACGGAGGCCAAATATTTCCCAGATGGTGCACGTGAGGGAGACCACATGCTATTCATCACCTTCTTCAAAAATGAAGGCATGGGACTGCTAGAAATCCAAGGTAGCGTCACCATCGATGACGAGCCGCTAAAATACTATGGAATGGGATCATACGGCAAGCATTATCTCTATCCTCCTAGCAAACCCATCGTGTTGAAGATCAAAACGAATCTAGGTGATGAGGCCAGTTATACTTTTCAGCCGATTCCTGAGGTGGACATCCTCAGTGTCAATGGCGAAACAGCGCTTCCGATTTTGGATTTGGCAGATGACATCCAGCTAGAATACTACAATCCTCCTGGATCTGAAGGAACCACGATTAAGGTATCTATGCTCACCAAAATCATGGGAGTGAGAGCTTTCAACCACTTTGCGGACTACAAAGTCACCAAGCCTGGCAATGTCAAAATCACCATTCCTAAGGAAGCATTGGCTAACCCTGAGTATGCAGGACAATTGAATGTGGGCAACTTTGACAAGGGAGACAATTACATCATTCTTGAGCGGGAAGTCAAAAAAGTGAAAGAAGATTTTGGGGATGATCAGAACCCTGGGAAAATAGTAGCCACAGAGCTCTATACACGCAACTATGCCTCTTTTCCTATCATCGTGAAGGGCAAGCAAGAAGATGGAGTGATGTCCGTACTCCGTGTCAGAGCAATCACTCCGGACAAGTCCCTGGGCTATGCCTTCTACAAGCCCAATGCAACCTATGGTATTCCGCTATCCAAAGCATCTAAGTTTGGTCTGGTGTCATTTACCATGGAGGCCAGTACATACAAACGAGAAGTAGAAGAAAGTTCGAAATCTTGGACGGTAGGGAACACCAAATATACCCAAACCACCACTACCACGACTACTTATGAGTTTCCTCAGCTGTCGAATGAGACATGGGAGTATGCACTCGATCAAATCTACAAGGAAGTGGTTGCCTTTTTCAAATCAGAGTACAACGTAGAGTTTGTGCCAGTTGTGGATGTGACGAGTACACCTCAGTACAATGATTTATTTGCCGCTGCAGAAAGAAACAGTGAAAAGAAAGTCATGAAGTCTTATATGGGAACCAAGCGATCTACACCAGGTACCATGGGCGAAATACTTGGATCAGTTAGTTCGAACGTGACGACTGACAACCCTAGGGTCAATATGATGAAAGCTGCAGGGGATATCGATGGGTTGTTATCCATGCACATCAACCTGATGGTCGGAGCAGACAAAGACGACAAAGTGGTACTATACCCGAGTTTTACCATTTCAATCAGTGGTCGTGACGAAACTCGTGGTGACCGAGAAGGCAAATATTTTGATGGACAAGTCACTCGCAAAAAGGGAGAGCCATTTAATGAAGCGAAGCTCAAATCAGATAAGAACGAACTAGCTAGGGTCTGTAGCGTACCGGCCATCTTGGAAGGACTCAAAGCAGGCATCACCACTCTGCGAGCCAAAGAAGTAGAGATGGGTTATGATAAGATTTGGAACATCTCAGAAGAGTAATTAACAGACCTATTTGTTATACCATAATTTATTTTCTATCATGAAACTTAATATAACTCTTTGGGTTGTCATATTGATGACCTATTCCACCTACGCACAAGACTGTACAGATGCCCAAGATTGTTTTCTCAAAGCCGTCAATTTGGGTAATACAACTGAAGCAATTGCGCATTTCTATAGAGCAGAGGCGTTGATGTCCGATGATTCGGACAAAAAACTCTTGTATGATATCTTGTCAGGTAGAGGCAATGTCTACTATGCGTTGAAAGACTATACCAAGGCACTCCAAAACTTCAATAAGCTGATTCAACTGAGACCAGAAGATAAGCAAGTACTGTCAGTTGGCTACTCCAACCGTGGCAATGTGATGAGCGCCAATGACAACATCGAGGGTGCGATTGCTTCTTACACCAAAGCGATAGAAGTTTTTCCTCCTAACATTGGCAATTTGCATAACAGAGCAAATGCTTACATGAAACTAGGGAAACGAGATGAGTGTCTGGTCGATTTGAAACGCATGGCAGATTTGGGCTCAGGAGCAGCCATTTACTATTTACAGACGGAGTTTAACCTGGATTACAGCGAGCAGCAGAAGGCAGCACTAGCCAAGGACAGCCAATGGCAAGAGATTCAGGCCAAGCAGCAAGAAGCTGAAAAATTTCTCAAAGAAGAAAAATACCAAGAAGCCAATGATTTGTACATCGTCGTTGGGGATTTATACAGAGCGCGTAATGACAATGAACATAAGTTTGAAGCTTGGACCAATGTAGCACATGTCAAAAACCTAAAAAAGGATCACATTGGAGCGATTACTTTTGCCTCGATGGTAATCAATAGTTCTCCTTCTGGATGGGCATATACCGAACTGGCTCTGGCCAACTACTACCAATATGGAATGTCTGCAGGTCTCAACGTATGTGAGCAAGGGCTCAAACAATTTCCTAAAAGCAGTCAGCTGATCAATTTCTATACTTACCTCTGTAGGACTGCAGCGGGGCAGGCCTATACTGCCAAAAGGTATGAAGAGTCTTATGGATTTTATTACACAGCCTATGAGTACAATACCCAAGACGCAACCTCCGTAAAATTCGCAGGGCATTCGGCGTACAGTGCGGGCTATTATAGCAATGCACTGGATTGCTATCGCAAAGCTGTAGCGGTAGATCCTTCCTTAAGCACAGAATTGAAGCAATACATTGACTATTGTAGATCTATGTCCAATTAATCTTCGATGATGACTTTGTTTCGTATTTCTTATTTTGTCTTATTCCTTTTTCACGGTCTGACCCTCTCAGCGCAAGAAGACGGGGGAAGCAACCTCAGTTTTGTGCTAAAACCCAAGGGACACAAAGGACTGATCCACGACCTCAGCATCACGCCTGATGGCAAGCAGGTTGTGACCGCTGGAAGGGACAAAACCGTCCGTCTTTGGGATGTCAATAGTTATGAACAAAGGGGAGAAATACTGGGACACATCGGTCAGGAAAATTATGGAAGCGTTTCTGCTGCTAGGGTATCTCCAGATGGTCGCTACATCGCTACGGCAGGGCTCTTTGGAGATAGCAGAGCGACCAAATATCTAGCCGATATACGTGTCTATGATTTTCATTCCCAAAAGATGGTACACGTATTTGCAGGTCATCAAAAATCAATCAACTGTCTACGCTGGAGTCGTGACAGTAGATACATCATCTCTGCATCTAACGATGGGTATGTGGGTGTCTGGGATCTAAAGTCAAAGGAACTCAAACAAGTCCTAAAGGAGCATGGAGATGCTGTCTGGTGTGCAGATGTCTTTGGAGATAAAATTGTGAGTGGGTCCCAAGACAATCTTGTTCATCTCACAGATCTCAACACAGGTCAGTTGCTCAATACCTCTTACGATCATGTGGGTACGGTCATTCGTGTGGTCTTTGATCCTACAGGGCGGTTCATTCTATCAGGAGGTGATGACAACCAGATCAATGTCTATGATGCCGACCTCAACTATCTGAGCACCTTATATTTGAAACAAACACCATCAACTATATCCTTTGATTCTGCAGGTCAGTTGGCACTTATCGGATTCAACAACGGCAGTATTCAAGTATATAAATTTGATCAAGGTCAATTGACAGAATTGGCAAACTACCGACCACACAAGGGGGCTTTTGTGGCGGGAATAGAGATGACTACCGATCGGCGCATATTCAGTGCAGGAGGCATGGACAGCAACATCGCAGTATATCAGTTGCGTGAGGGGGGTGTGGATAGCCTTACCAACATTGTTGGCAGTACCCAAAAAGTATGGGGTGCTGGATTGAATGAAGAAATATTGGCTTTCTCGACAGGCGCTCAACCCAATGGTTATATCCCTGGGCTCAAGGATGTAGATTTTTCACATGGATTCAACTTTGTCAGTCGAGAGTATGCTACGATGGATCCAGCCAATAATATCTTCAAAGCTACAATAGGGGGGACTTTCAAGGAACGAAGCGCCTCTTTTAAGGGACGAACCTATCAATACAAAGTACCTATCCTTGAGCTAGGAGGGTTGCGCGCTTCTAAAAACGGAAATTCGGTTTTTGTCAAGTACCTTCCCGATCCTTCTCTGCCATACCAGATGGAAGTCAAGGGTAAGTTTGTTGATTTTCAGTATGGTGATATTCCAGTTTCTATTTCTGATAATTACGAAAAATACTCTCTGACATTCACACCAGATTCATTGTTGCTTGTAGGAGGCTCAGGAGGATATTTACAAGCCTACAACCTCAACGGGGAGATGGTCACCAAGTTTGAAGGGCATGAAGACGTCGTATTCACTATCAACCTCTCTACAGACGATAGATGGATCATATCAGGTTCTCATGACCAGAGCATTAGACTTTGGGATGCCCAAAAAGTAGGCAAGCAGAAATTTTTACAGCCTGCAGCTACTTGCTTTTTTAGCAAGGAGGGCGAATGGATAGTGGTGACAGAGCAGGGCTATTATATGTCCTCAACCAGAGGAGGTCAATATGTGGGTTTTCATCAAAATCAAGGTTTTCGCGAAGCAGCCAAATATTACCCATTTGAAAATTTTGATCTCAAGTACAATCGTCCCGATTTGGTGCTGGAGGTACTGGGGATGGGGTCTGATCAGTTGAGAGAATTGATCTACAAGGCATACCAAAAGCGTGTAAAGAAAATGGGTCTGCGTGAAGAGGATATTTCAGGAGAACTAAACCTGCCTACAGTGCGCATTGACGGAGCTGGTCAGACGGTCAAGGACAAATTCTATACGCTGAAATTCACTGCCGCAGATGACAAACTCATGCTTGACCGTATTCATGTCTATGTCAATGACATTCCCATATTTGGAATCAAGGGTATTTCTGTCAAGGAAGAAGTGAATCGACAAAAAATATACAAATCCATACCTGTCGAATTGACAGCTGGTAAAAACAAGATTCAAGTTTCCACGATGAATATTTCAGGGATAGAATCACTAAAAGAAACGGTGATCATCTACTATGAAGGTGCCGATCCCAAACCAGATTTGCATGTTGTCACCATTGGTGTGTCCAACTACAAGGATAGTCAGTATGATTTGACCTATGCCAGCAAGGACGCTACTGATATAGCCAACTTGTTTTTTGGACACCATCAGCGGTACAACCAGATTCATATCCACCGCTTCACGGATGCACTGGCTCAGCGAGAACAAATACTCGCCGTAAAGGAAAAATTACTAAAAACCAAAGTAGAAGATGAAGTGATTCTATTTATGGCAGGACATGGATTGCTGGATGACAAATTGGATTATTACTTCGCAACACAGGACATAGACTTCAGCAACCCATCTGGTCGTGGACTCAAGTATGAAGAACTCGAAGGGTTACTGGACGGTATCCCAGCCCGTCAAAAGCTCATGCTCATAGATGCTTGTCACTCTGGAGAAGTGGACAAAGAGGATACCCAATTGATTGCTTCATCAGTCAGTACCACAGGAGTATCTACACGTGGGTTTGCCAAAAAGCCGCAACCTATTGGGATCAATAATACATTCGAGCTGATGCAGGAATTGTTTGCGGATCTTAGACGCGGCACAGGCGCCATGGTCATCTCGTCTGCTTCAGGTGTAGAGTTTGCATTTGAGAGTCCTGAGTGGCAAAATGGGGTGTTTACCTACGCTTTACTCGAAGGGTTAAAATCAGGAAACTGTGACAAAAACCTAGATGGAGAAGTGCAGATTTCGGAACTTAAAAATTATGTCTTTGACCGAGTAGAGCAATTGACCAATGGCAAACAACATCCTACTTCTCGAAGAGAAAATCTTGAGTTTGATTTTGTGGTTTGGTAAGTATCATTAACCTAAAGCAGTTGTGAAATGGGACTTAGGTATTTCACTTTCTCAGGTACGATTGCACAGCGGTACTGTCTTAATTGTAGTTTTGAGTGGTTTAGCTACAAAGTGTCGCCACTTAGCGAGTGAGTAGTATTAATCTCTGGGCTTTGTTTAGTTTAGCATGAGAATATGATCTTAACATGAAACTAAATTTATCTTTCCTTTTACTAGCATTGGGTACGCTCGCTTGCAACACTAAATCAGAAACACAAAATCATCCTGTCAAATCCAATTTGGAGATTTTAGTAGGCACTTACACTGGAGAAGGGAGCGATGGAATATACAGTGTTCAGTTTGACCCTACTACTGGGGTGCTGTCTGATAAAAAACTGTTGGTCGAAACAGCCAATCCATCTTTCATTGCACGCAGCAAAAACCATGAAATTGTCTTTTCGGTCAACGAAACACAAGAGGGAGGGGTAAGTTCATTTGCTTGGGATGAAACGAAAGAGCTATTGAAGTTGGTGAGCAGACGAGATAGTCAGGGAGATTATCCTTGCTATCTTTCCCTCAATCCAGAGGAAAGTTTCGTCAGTATTGCCAACTATGGCACAGGCAATGTTATCACCTATCCCATAGATCAGGCTGGCGTGATCTCCACGAAAGGAATGATCAAACAACATGAGGACACAGGACCCAACCCGGAGAGACAAGAAGGTCCTCATGCTCATTTTTCCATGTTTTCCAATGATGGAAAAAATATATACACAGTGGATTTGGGTATAGATCAAGTAATCAAGTATCCAGTCCATGGATCTGAGATTGGAGCAGGTGTGATTGCTTTGAGTTTGGAGTCAGGAGATGGACCTAGACATTTAGCTTTTCATCCAACCTTACCAATAGTGTACGTGATCACGGAACTGACCAACATGATCGTGACCGCCAGCATAGATTCTGCAGGCATCTTTCAAGCAAACCACAGAATTAGTACTCTGCCTAAGGATTTCGAAGGGGAGAGCTACTGTGCTGACATCCATGTATCAGAGGACGGTCGCTACCTGTATGCATCCAACCGTGGACACAATAGCATAGCAATATTTAGCATAGCGGAGGATGGTAGTTTGGACATGATAGCTACAGAACCTGCTTATGGAGATTGGCCGAGAAACTTCGCTCTGACACCAGACAACAATTATCTACTGGTAGCCAACCAAAGGTCAAACAACATCACAGTGTTTCAACGTGATTCAGCAACAGGCATGCTTTACTACACCAGTCAGCAGATTGAAATATCGCAACCCGTATGCTTGATATTTTGAGATTCATTGGGGTGGATTTCAAAATTCTAGTCACACGAAATACCCAACTCTTTACTCATGACCTGAGTTCGAATCTTATAGAGGGCAAAATTGAAATGACCTTTGATAAATGTGCAGAAAAACCCTTGCAGGGGTTTCTTTCCAGATCATAGACAAAACGAATGGTCAACTAAACCCTTCAAAAAAGCCTTTGAAGGGATATGTAAAATCGAACACAGGTTTATGGTAGTGAGTCATTTACCTCCATTAACTATTTTTCATCAGCAGAGCAGCTTCCTTAGCGAAATACGTCAAAATGACCTTGGCTCCTGCACGTTTCATACTCAATAGCATTTCCATCATGGCACGGTCACCATCGATCCAGCCTTTCTGTGCCGCAGCTTTGAGCATCGCATATTCTCCCGATACGTTATAGGCAGCGATAGGCAAGTCAAAATTGTCACGCAGCAACTTGATGACGTCCAGATAAGCCAAGGCAGGTTTCACCATCAGAAAATCTGCTCCTTCTTCTTCGTCCATTTCAGCCTCAATCATTGCCTCACGTAGATTGGCAGGATCCATTTGGTAGGTTTTTTTATCCCCAGACTTGGGAGCGGAATCTAGCGCATCTCTGAACGGCCCATAAAATGCACTGGCGTACTTGGCAGTATAGGCCATGATTGATGTATTCTCATAGCCACTTTCGTCCAATATATCCCTGATGTATTCTACTCTCCCATCCATCATGTCTGATGGCCCTATGATGTCAATACCAGTCTCAGCTTGAGCCAGAGCCATTGATCCCAATATTTCCAAAGTTTCATCATTCAGAATGTTGCCGTACTCATCTACCAGACCGTCATGACCATCTGTACTATACGGATCCATTGCTACATCGGTCATGATACATGCTTGAGGAAATTCTTGCTTGATCCTCTCCAGTGCTTTCAGGTAGAAAAATTTTGGATCATAACTCTTAGTGGCTTCTTTGTCTTTGTGTTTGTCTTCGACTACTGGGAAGATATCAAAGGCATTGATCCCTAGTTTGAGACACTCCTCCATTTCACGTAGCATATGATCCAGTGACAATCGGTGGATGCCAGGCATCGAGTTGACTTCTACTTTTTTGTTCTTTCCTTCCAAGAGGAACATAGGATACATAAAATCTTTGGTGGACAGTCTTGTCTCTTCTACCATCTGTCTGATTACTTCAGATTTTCTGTTTCTTCTGGGTCTTCTTAGCATCTTTTCTGTGTTTGGAGCAAAAGTAGAATATCTCAGGGAAAATCATCCCAAAGAGATTCAAGAACCAAGGTTTTAGATGTTTGGTTCCAAACATATTGGACTCAATTGGGATGTTTTATGGAGCGGAAAACATGTCATCTCTCTGAATGTCAGTCTATAATGTTGATTTAGTCTTCTTTTTTTGTTAGATTAATAGAGGAAATTCAAGGCTGCACATGACAGAGGCTTGATACAGGGTGAAAGATGAAAGCAAAATATTACATATTGGTGATGTCACTGGTGGGACTTCTATCCTATAGACATGGCATGGCACAGCATGTGGGTTTCGATCTTCCCGACAAATTGCAAAGAGTACGCATTGACTTTGAATTACACAACAATCTGATTGTCATACCTGTCGTTCTCAACAAGACGCTCAAGGCCAATTTTATACTAGACACAGGGGTGCAATACCCCATTATCACCGAAAAGGCGTTGGCCGATATGCTGGGGCTGACGTATAGTCGCCGAATCATAATCCAAGGCCCTGGAGAAAAAGACTCCATTACTGCACTCATCAATACGGATATCCATCTACAGCTACCTGGAGGTGTAGAATCTGGAATGAATCAATCACTTCTCGTTTTGGAAAACGACTACCTCAATTTGCGTGAAACCATGGGAGTCGACGTATATGGCATCATAGGATATGACATTTTTAGTCGTTTCATTGTAGAAATCAATTATGATGAAAAATACCTGGTAGTCCACGAACACAAAAGGTACAAGCCTAAAAGAAGGTATAAGAAACTTGACATGCGCGTTTACAACACCAAACCCTATGTCAGCCTCATGGTAGAAAATAAACGTGGAGACAAAAACAAGCTTAGCCTCATGATAGATACAGGAGCAAGTCATTCCCTACTCATTGACAGTCCAGACGACAGATCTGTACTCCCTACCACCAATATCATGTCAGTCATAGGTAGGGGCTTAGGTGGTGATATCGAGGGACATTTGGGTAGAGTGAAAAATGTAAAAATCGGAAAATATGAGTTTGAAAATCCAATCGTTTCCTTTCCGCAAGAAGGGGATTATGGTTCTGCTGTGATGAGAGGCAGCAGAAATGGAACCATGGGTAGCGAATTTCTATCCAGATTCAACGTGGTATTTGACTACTTTTCTGGTACGCTGTACATCAAGAAAAACAAAAACTACGCCCGAGAATTTGAATATGACATGAGCGGGATGACACTCGTAGCACATGGCACAGACTTTAACGAATTCCGAGTCGGTTCAGTGCGATATAACTCTCCCGCCTATTTGGCGGGTGTAAAAAGAGGTGACATCATTCATTCTATCAATGGTTTCAATTTTGAAATTCTCAATCTGTCTGGTGCGAGTACCTTGTTGAGACAGAAGGAGGGAAAAAAAATAACACTCAAAATCACCCGAGGAGAAGAGGAATTCAAAACCTCTTTCAAACTCCTTCGCTACATATAAACCAGCGAAATTTCTCATAAGATTTCTGTCCCAAAAAATGAATATGTTGGAATAACCTAGTGGCTTACTTTCAATAGGGATGATCAAACATTGAAAGAGACTAAAATTCAAGGTGACTTACTGCGCACATTTTTAACTTCTTACTTTTAACTCCTGAATTGAATAATTCAGGTTTATCTACTTTTGAGAAAATTACTATTATCCATATGTCCGAATTGGTCCCTCAAGTTTACGCGCCTCAAAATCACATCCGAATCGTCACCGCTGCATCGCTATTCGATGGACATGATGCCGCCATCAACATCATGCGCCGCATCATCCAAGCTACAGGCGTAGAGGTGATTCACCTCGGACACAACCGATCCGTCGATGAGATTGTGAACTGTGCGATTCAAGAGGATGTCCAGGCCATCGCGATTACTTCTTACCAAGGAGGCCATGTGGAATATTTGAAATACATGTTTGATTTGCTCAAAGAGAAAGGCAGACCTGAGATCAAAATATTCGGAGGAGGAGGTGGTACGATACTGCCAGCAGAAATCGACGACCTCCATGCCTATGGTATCAATCGAATCTACAGTCCGGACGATGGTCGTGCGATGGGACTACAAGGTATGATCAATGACATGATTGCGGCATGTGATTTTCCTATCGGAGAAAATGAAAACATGCCACTCGAAAGGCTCTCTCCACAAAATACACTGGATATGAGTCGATTGATTACAGTGGTAGAGAATTTCCCAAAACAAGCTCAAGAGCTGATGGCCGACATCAAGCGCAAAGCAGATTTATCCAAAGCACCCATACTTGGTATCACAGGCACAGGAGGTGCTGGCAAGTCATCCTTGGTAGATGAATTGGTCAGGAGGTATTTGATGGATTTTGAAGACAAAACCATAGCTATCATTTCGGTCGATCCCTCCAAACGCAAAACGGGTGGCGCACTACTGGGCGACCGTATACGTATGAATGCCATCAACAACCCTCGGGTCTACATGCGTTCATTGGCCACACGCCAGTCTAATCTTGCCTTGTCTAGGTACGTCAATGAAGCTGTTCAGATTGTCAAAGCAGCGGGTTATGATTTGATCATATTGGAGACCAGCGGAATAGGTCAGTCAGATACCGAAATCACGGATCATTCTGATCTGGCACTCTATGTGATGACGCCTGAGTATGGTGCCGCTACCCAGTTGGAAAAAATTGATATGCTGGATTTTGCTGATGTCATAGCACTCAACAAGTTTGATAAACGTGGTGCATTGGATGCCATCCGAGACGTCAAGAAGCAGTTTCAACGCAATCATCAGTTGTGGGATCGCCCCATCGAGGAGTTGCCTGTATTTGGCACCATTGCTTCACAGTTCAATGACCCAGGGATGAATCAACTCTATGTGCATATCATGAGGTTGTTGACTGCACAGTTTGATCCGAGTTTTTCCCCCAAACTAGAAGTAACCCAGGATAGCTCAGAAAAAGTCTACATTATTCCTCCCAAAAGAGTTCGGTATCTCTCAGAGATCGCTGAAAGTATCAGAGAGTACGACCAATGGGTGTCTCAACAAAAGAATATTGCTCAAAACCTCTACAGCATACAAAACACAATCAATCTCTGTGACTCTAGTATCATCAATCAACTGACCGGACTCTACGAAAAGACGGCTTTGGATTTTGATCCGAGAAACAAAAAAATCATTGATGACTGGCCTCACAAGAAGGCTAACTATGATGCGAATCAATACGTCTATCATGTCCGTGGCAAAGAAATCCGTGTAGAGACTAAAACCGAGTCACTCTCCAAGACCAAGATTCCCAAAATATCCTTACCCCGATACGAGGCTTGGGGCGACATCCTCCAATGGTCACTTCAAGAGAATGTGCCAGGTGAATTCCCCTTTACGGCGGGTGTATTTCCATTCAAGCGTGAAGGAGAAGATCCGACACGGATGTTTGCAGGAGAAGGTGGACCAGAACGAACCAATCGCAGATTTCACTACGTCTCGATGGGTTTGCCTGCTGCTAGGTTATCCACGGCCTTTGACTCGGTGACACTTTATGGTGCTGACCCAGCCATCCGTCCAGATATCTATGGTAAGATAGGCAACTCTGGTGTGAATGTCTGCTGTCTCGATGATGCCAAAAAGCTCTATTCTGGTTTTGACTTGACCGCTCCGACCACCTCCGTATCCATGACCATCAATGGGCCTGCTGCGACCATATGTGCCTTTTTTATGAATGCTGCCATCGATCAGCAGTGTGAAAAATACATCCAAGCACATGGCTTGGAAAAGGAAGTAGCTGCCAAAATAGCCAAGATTTATGAGGGAAGAACCAAACCTCATTACCAAGGAGAGCTTCCTGAGGGAAATGATGGTTTAGGATTGATGCTGCTAGGAGTCACTGGTGATCAGGTTTTACCCACCGATGTGTATCAACAAATCAAAGCTGATACCCTATCCAAAATCCGTGGAACAGTGCAGGCTGACATACTCAAAGAAGATCAGGCACAAAACACCTGCATCTTCTCAACGGAATTTTCTCTCCGTGTCATGGGTGATATGCAGCAGTATTTTATCAATCAGCAGATCCGCAATTTTTATTCCGTGTCAATTTCGGGCTACCACATCGCTGAGGCAGGTGCCAACCCTATTACCCAGCTGGCACTGACACTATCCAATGGTTTCACCTTCGTGGAATACTATGTCTCTCGTGGGATGAATATCAATGATTTTGCACCAAATCTATCCTTCTTTTTTTCCAACGGGATTGATCCAGAGTATGCAGTGATAGGTCGAGTGGCAAGGCGTATTTGGGCCAAAGCCATGAAACTAAAATACAATGCAGATGAGCGCTCACAAAAACTCAAGTACCATATTCAAACCAGTGGCCGATCACTCCACGCACAAGAGATAGATTTCAATGATATACGGACGACATTACAAGCCCTCTACGCTATCTATGACAATTGCAACTCACTGCATACCAATGCATATGATGAGGCCATTACCACGCCTACCGAAGCATCGGTACGCCGTGCCATGGCGATACAGCTCATCATCAACAAAGAGTTGGGATTGACCCAAAACGAAAATCCCTTGCAAGGAGCCTTCATCATCGAGGAACTTACCGATCTGGTGGAAGAAGCTGTATTGTTGGAGTTTGATAAAATCACAGATCGGGGCGGTGTATTGGGAGCAATGGAGACCATGTATCAGCGCAGCAAGATTCAAGAAGAAAGTCTCCACTATGAACATCTCAAACACTCAGGTCAGTATCCCATCATTGGTGTCAATACATTCTTGTCTGCTCAAGGCTCCCCTACTGTGACACCTGGAGAAGTGATCCGTGCTACCAAAACCGAAAAGGAACACCAGATAGGCATGTTGTCTGCGCTACATCGCCACCATGCAGACCAATCGTCCACAGTCCTGCAAAAACTCCAAGAAGTGGCCATCCAAAATGGCAATATCTACGAGGTACTCATGGAAACAACCAAATATTGCTCACTCGGTCAAATCACCAATGCACTCTACGAAGTAGGAGGACAGTATAGAAGAAATATGTAAAGGTTGAGGTAAATAGTACGACTATGGTTGATTTGCTCGATGAGGGTCTTACTCTCTCACCCAAGTGACTTTGCTTTCGATGGATTTTCTTTTGCTCTCAGGCCATTTTTTGAGATCAGGCATGCCTACATATAGAAATCCGAGTAGCAAATCCTTTTTGCCGAGATCAAAATAAGGTTTGGCTTCTTCCAGATAGGTGATGCCTCCTGTCGACCAGTAGCAGCCAACACCCAAAGCCGTGGCGGTCAGATGCATGTTTTGAACTGCAGCGGCTACAGCACAGATTTCTTCTATTTTGGTGATTGACTTGTCACGTTTCATGCCGATGGCAATCACATGAGAGCATTCTTGAGGCTTGTTGATGAGTTTTTTGAGTGTGCTGTCGTCTGCCTTTTTTCCATTTGCTTTCTTGTAGATTTCAGCCTGCATCTCACCCAGTTTTTTCAATCCCTCGTCACAAAAAACCTTGAACCTCCAAGGTTCAGTCTTTTTGTAGGTGGGAGCCCAATTGGCATTTTCTAGCATCTCTTGAATGAACGCATCCTTCACCCTTTCGCCAGAAAACTGTTTGGTAAAAATGGATCTTCGGTTTCGAAGCAATTTTGTGACTTGTGCTGGATCAAAGTTCATCATGACTGGTTGTTATTGAGTTGCTACTGCTGTGAGAACTTCTTGTTGTTTCAAAGGCAAATTGATTTGATTCAATCTCGAAATATACAATGATGACAAGGAATCAAAGGCTGATCTATATTCTGCCATAATAGGCTCTGATGGTGGCAATTCCACCTTCAAGGCATCTACTTGTACGCCATTTTTCCAAAATCTGTAACACAGGTGAGGACCTGTCGCTAACCCTGTCGAGCCTACATAGCCGATGGTTTGTCCTCTCTTCACTTTTACCCCTGGCTTCATACCAGTTGCGATTTTAGACATGTGTAGGTATTGAGTGGCGATGTTTCCGTTGTGGTTGATTTTGACATAGTTACCATTGTTGGATTTGTACCTTGCTTCTGTTATTACCCCATCGGATGCTGCAAAAATCGGCGTTCCTCTAGGCGCAGCATAGTCCGTGCCGAGGTGCGCTTTGAATCTTTTCTGTACGGGATGGTATCTGCGTCCTGTATAGCGTGAGCTAATTCTCGTAAACGTCAGCGGTGCTTTGAGAAACTCACGTCTGAGGCTATTTCCATCCTTGGAAAAATAATCTTGTCCATCACCCTGATCAAAGTGTACACCATAGTAGGGTTGATTGATGTGGTTGAAGTAGGCTGCTTTGATCTTGCCAGAGCCAATGTATTCATCATCTACATATTGTTCGTCATAGATGATCTTGTAGTTATCACCTTTTTGGATTCCAAAAAAATCCACCTGCCAGCCAAAAACATCTACCAGGTTGTTGACCAAATCGACATCTCCACCTTGGTTGAGCATATCGACATAGAGTGAAGTTTGTATCTCGCCAGCCAACTCTCGCTCAACCAGACGAATCTCGCGTACACCTTTGTACACGGACACAGAGTCTCTGAAATCAAAAACCACATAGTCTATGGCATTGGGTCTATAGATAAAGTGTGTCGCAGACTTGTTGAGACTATCTCCTTGATACAGGATGGAATAGGGTTTTCTGACTACAAATTTCCTCACGTCAAAAATGGCCTTGGAGTTTTTAGCAGCCAGATTGATCTTTTCGTACGGGACATTGAATGGTGCCAAAATATCGGCCAATGTACCGTTTCGCTGAATTTCTCCTTCAAATACCTGTAGTGAATCCACCACGATCCCATAGTAGAAATTGGGCACATATACGGGTGCCTGCAATGTGTCTTCTACGAAGGTCTCCTCTATTTGTATTTGATCTTGCGTAGGTAGCATCCAATAGCTACCTACAAATAATACTGACAATAACCCTACTGATAACAGTCGTTTTGTCCCTTTTCTTTTTGTCATGTAATCTCCCCGTGCTACTTGGCTAGCTTCTTAAAATTTCGCTTGCCTTGTTCTAAAAATTCTACAAAACTAGCAATATTTAGATCATAGGCTTTAGGAGGGAGTAATAATTCACCATTTGTATCCAAGATTACATAATAGGGTTGTGCATTGTTGTCAAGCCTGGCTATCTGAAAGTCAGCATTCTTTTTGCCAATCGATTTTTTTATTTTACCATCGTAGCTGGATGTGACCCATTCTGACTCAGGTAGATCCGTTTTGTCATCTACATACAATGCCAACATCACAAAATCCTCATTCAATCGCTGTAGTACCATCGGATCAGACCAAACCTTGGCTTCCATCTCCCGACAGTTGACACAGCCATGCCCTGTGAAATCTATGAAGACAGGTTTGTTTTGTTCTTTGGCACAAGCCAAAGCTTGCTCGTAATCAAAGTAACCTTGTATCCCATGTGGGAAATGTAGGAAATCAGCGTATTTGGGTACTTCACAAATGGTACTTTCTGCATGTGTTTCGGTCGAGGCAGTCAGGTTAAAATCCTGTGAACTCTGAGGTGGTAGGTAGCCTGCCAATGCCTTGAGCGGCGCACCAAACATCCCTGGAATCAAATAGACCACAAACGACAAAGTAGCAATGGCCAAGATCAATCCGCCAACTGAAGTGTGATCCGAAGGAGAGTCATGTGGGAATCGGATTTTACCCAAAAGGTAAAGCCCAAGAATAGTAAATATGACAATCCAGATCGCCAAATATACTTCTCTGTCCAAAATACCCCAGTGGTAGGCCTGATCTGCGATGCTTAAGAATTTGAATGCAAAGGCCAACTCTAGCAGTCCTAAAACAACTTTGACGCTGTTGAGCCAACCACCTGATTTTGGGAGGTTTTTGAGTAAACTAGGGAACAACGCAAAGACCGTAAATGGCAGAGCAAAAGCCAATGAAAATGCGAACATGCCCAAGATAGGTTTCAAGATTTGACCTCCCGCAGATTCCACCAATATGGTACCTACCAGAGGTCCAGTGCAGGAGAATGAAACCACTACCAACGTAAAGGCCATGAAAAATATACCGATTAGGCCACCTTTGTCCGATTGCTTGTCAATGTTGTTGACGAATTTGCTGGGAAGTGTAATCTCGAATAGACCCAAAAAGGACAGGGCAAAAACCACAAACACGGCAAAGAAGATCACATTGGGAATCCAATTGGTAGCCAATTCATTGGCTGTCTCAGCTCCCATGAAGGGCGCAAGCACCGATCCTATCAAAGTGTAGATCAAGATGATAGAGAAGCCATAAAAAATGCCTTTCCATTTTCCACCGCCATTGCCAGTAAAAAACGATACCGTCATCGGTATCATAGGGAACACGCAAGGTGTGAAAATGGCGGCCAAACCAGCTAAAAACGCCGCAATCATAAAACTTAGAAGACTGTAAGGGTCATTGTTGCTGCGCTGGGTTAGCATTCCCTTGTCTTTTTGATCATCTACCGATGTAGCATGCAGTTGACTGCCTAACAAAGGACTGAAATCAAATTCATCGTCAAAGGGAATACACTTGCCATCTATGTCGGTACAGACTTGATAGAAATACGAACCTTTGATTGTCGGATTGGTGGAGAGAATTTTTACTCTCTGGGTGAATTGGGCATTTTTCTTGAAATAGGTGTACTCGCCTTCCCACAGGGAGTCATATTTTTTTTGAGGGTTCACGGGTGTGATACCTCCCAGTAGCTCAAAACTTGCATGGGGTTCGAACTCGATCGTCGTGACCAGTGGTCCCAAGTCAGGATCAAAATCTGATGAGTACAAGTACCAATCTTGGTCGATTTTGACATTGAAAGTTAAATCCATTTCCTGACCTATCTCTGGCTCAGAAACAGAAATGTCCAAGGACCATTTGGCAGGTTGCAACACCTGTGCTGATCCTTGGACACTGAAAAATATTAGTATAATCGCGATTGCTTTATTCATATCAACTAGTAATAACTCTGCCTACTAATCGCAAATTATACAAAAAAGTTTCCTCGTCGGAAATTATAATCCAAATGCAGATTTTACTTGGTCTACATAATCCAGTTTTTCCCAAGTAAATGTCTCCACCTCTTGTTTGACCGAACCCGCTGGACTAAAGAACTCTACAGTTTTGATTTCAGGGGTTCTACCCATGTGACCATAGGCCGCAGTTTCCGAATAGATAGGATTCATCAATTTCAACCTTTTGATCAGTGCAGCAGGTCTCATGTTGAAAATCTCAGAGATTTTTTTAGCAATCTCTCCATCCTTCATGTTCACTTTGGCTGTGCCATAAGTGTTCACAAAGATACCCATTGGTTCCGCTACTCCGATCGCATAAGACACTTGTACCAATATTTCGTCAGCTACACCTGCCGCCACCATGTTTTTGGCAATGTGTCTGGTTGCATAGGCAGCTGATCTATCTACTTTTGAAGGATCTTTACCTGAGAATGCACCTCCACCGTGAGCGCCTTTGCCTCCGTAGGTATCTACGATGATTTTACGTCCAGTCAAACCAGTATCACCGTGAGGTCCACCGATTACGAATTTACCCGTTGGGTTGATGTGGTACTTGATGTCGCTGTTGAATAGCGCTGCAATTTCTGGAGCCAGTTGTGCTACGACTCTTGGGATCAATATTTCCTTGATATCCTTTTTGATTTTGTCGAGCATGGCTGCTTCTTCTGCAAAATCATCATGCTGTGTAGAGATCACAATTGCATCAATTCTTACAGGTTTATTGTCATCACTGTATTCGATAGTTACCTGAGACTTGGCATCAGGTCTCAAATAAGGAATCTCTTTTCCTTCTCTTCTGAGTTTGGCCAATTCGATCAACAGCATGTGAGACAGATCTAGTGCCAATGGCATATAATTTTCTGTTTCGTTGGTTGCATAACCAAACATCATTCCTTGGTCACCAGCACCTTGTTCTTCTTCAGAAGCTCTTTCTACACCTTGGTTGATATCTGGAGACTGCTCATGAATGGCAGAGATCACACCACAGCTATTACCATCAAACTGGTATTCACCTTTGGTGTATCCGATTTTGTTGATCACGTTACGAGCTACTTGCTGTACGTCCACATACGATTTGGTCTTCACTTCGCCACTCAGTACAGTCAAGCCTGTAGTTACTAAAGTTTCGCATGCAACTTTTGACTGATTGTCAAAAGCTAAAAAATGATCCAATAGCGCGTCAGAGATTTGATCGGCTACCTTGTCTGGGTGTCCTTCAGACACAGACTCTGATGTAAATAAATATGGCATAGTTATAAATTACTTTCTTTTTAAAGTCGGCAAATTTAGACGAATTGAATTATAAATAAGATTAAGAGCAAATTGAAAATATTGTAGGTACTTTATGCAGATCTATTTTTTTCTTTTTCCACTCTTTAATTTTTAAAGTCTTGATGTATTCCTCCTGTCCACTGATTCCCTTGGCTACTGAGAGCTGGGTTTCTCCATTACAAGTAGAAAGGAGCTCTTCAAATAATTTTTGATTGCGATAGGGCGTATCCATGAATAGTTGGGTTTGTCCCAGCTGAAGGGCATTTTTTTCCATGTCCTTGATTTTGGCGATCAAATCAGGTTTTTTGATGGGTATATACCCATGAAAGGCAAAAGATTGTCCGTTGAATCCTGAACCCATCAATGCCATCAGTATAGAAGAAGGGCCTACCAAAGGCACTACTTGTATTCCTTTTTGATGTGCCAAGGCGACTGCTTCTGCTCCTGGGTCGGCCACACCTGGACATCCAGATTCAGAGATGACTCCCACATCTTTGCCATGCATCACCTTTTCCAAGTATTGATCTATAACCTCTCTTTTGGTTTTTTTATCCAAAAGTTCAAAAGCCAAATTTTCGATCACTAAGCCCAGCTTCAATTTGCTAATGTAGCGCCTGGCTGTCCTCACATTTTCTACCAAAAAATAATCAAGCCCTGCGACCACTTCTTTGATTTGCGGTGAGAGTACCGATTCTTCTGTGTCATCAGCGATGACAGTGGGTATCAAATAGAGTTTTCCTTTCATTGGATAAAGTTCATTACTTTGGTATAAAATTCTTCAGGCTGCTCTGCATGTAACCAATGCCCTGCATCAGCGATGGTTTCAAGCTTTGCGTGGGGAAATATCTCTTCGATTTCATGCCATTCTTCGTCTTGAATATAATTGGAATTTCCTCCTCGAATGAAAAGTGTCTCTGTTTCAATTGGAATTTGATAACTCAGTGCTTCACCTACATTTTCTATGTTTTTGATTAATACAGGCAAGTTCATTTTCCATGAAAAACCGTCACTTGAGCGATTCAGGTTTTTCATCAAAAAAGTTCTAGTTCCTAAATCAGGCACATAGTTGATCAAGACATCTTCGGCTTCTTGTCTGCTGTCAATTGTATCAATCGGTACGGCACTTAACCCATCCAAAATTTGCTGATGGTGAGGAGGGTAAAGTTTAGGTCCAATGTCGGCAACTATGAGTTTATCCACCTTGGACGCATGAAATGCAGTAAATTGCATCACGGTTTTCCCTCCCATAGAGTGTCCCAATAAGATGGGGTTTTCAATCCCTAGTTCATCGATAAAATATTCTAAATCCTCCACCATAGCATCATAATCCCACTTATCAGAATGAAATGACTTACCATGGTTGCGTTGATCAATTAGAAAAACCTGAAAGTCCTCGCTAAATTTTTTCCCCAAAGTCAGCCAGTTGTCTAGCGACCCCAAAAAACCATGAATGATGATTAAAGGTTGGCCTTCGCCAAAAGTCTTATAATTTAATAACTGCATTATTTCAATTGCTTTAAATACATCTGGATAGTGTTTTCTAATCCCAAATACAAGGCATCGCAGACGAGTGCATGACCTATGGAGACCTCATCCAAAAACGGCAGGTTGTCTTTCAAATATTTAAGATTATAAAGATCCAGATCGTGCCCAGCGTTGATTCCTAGTCCCAACTCATGTGCCAATTTACCAGCAGCCACATAGGGTATGACTGCTTCTTCTTTGTTGACAGGGTAGCCAGTGGCATAAGGTTCGGTGTAGAGTTCTATCCGATCGGTTCCGATTTTGGCCGCCCCTTCTATGATTCTCAAATCGGGATCTGCGAAAATGGACACTCTTACGCCAAAGGATTGGATTTGCTGTACGATGTCTTTAAGATAAGCTTCATGTTGGATCGTGTCCCAGCCAGCATTGGAAGTGATTGCCTCTGGTGGATCAGGGACCAATGTGGCCTGAGCAGGCCTCACCTCCTCAATGAACTTCAAATACCTAGCGTCTGGATAGCCTTCTATATTAAATTCTGTCTGACAGACTTGTTGGATTTGATAGACATCTTGTGCTGTGATGTGTCTTTCGTCTGGTCTGGGATGAACAGTGATTCCCTGTGCGCCGAAGCGTTCGCAATCTTTGACAACTTGAATCAAATCCGGGTTGTTGCCTCCACGTGCATTACGAATTGTCGCAATTTTATTAACGTTTACGCTAAGTTTTGTCATGAGAATCTAATGAGCTAAAGTATATTGAGCCGCGAATTGGCTTAGAACTGTTTCTAACTAAATTTGCATCAAAATTACACATTTTAAGAGATTAAAAAACCAGAAATAATGAGCCTCAAAGATCAAATCAACGCTGACATCAAAGCTGCCATGCTGGCCAAAGAAAAAGAAAAGCTAACAGCTCTTAGATCTATCAAATCGATGATCCTACTTGCAGAAACTGAAAAGGGCGCAACGGAAGAAATCTCTGAAGATGCAGAAATGAAGTTGCTGATGAAGGCTGCCAAGCAGAGAAAAGATTCTGCAGACCTATTCAGAGAGCAGGGTCGTGACGATCTAGCAGACAAGGAAGAAGGGGAGCTGGAGGTAATCAATCACTACCTGCCTAAGCAGCTATCAGAGGAAGATCTCAAGGCGGAACTCCAAAAAGTAATTGCTCAGGTGGGAGCTACTGGCCCACAGGATATGGGCAAAGTCATGGGAGCAGCTTCCAAAGCCCTAGCAGGCAAGGCAGATGGCAAGTCTATTTCAATTATGGTCAAAACTTTATTGGGGTAAGCAGTTGAATGTAATTGATATAGTAATACTGGTCTTTTTGGTGGTCGGAGCGATCATGGGGTTTAGAAAAGGGCTCTTGATGGAGATTATTTCTATCTCTGCGTTTTTTATTGCCATCATCTTGGGGATCCGATTGATAGACTGGGGAGTGATGGTGTTATCAGATTTCATAGACGGCTATGAGGGGCTATTGCCTGTCATTTCGTTTGCTGTTATTTTCATCATCATCATCATTGCACTGCACCTGCTGGGCAAGGTGCTCAAAAAATTACTTGACCTGACTTTATTGGGCAGTCTGGATGATATTGCAGGTAGTCTGTTGGGTATAGTCAAATGGGCATTGTTTATCAGTATTTTCTTTTGGATTTATCATTCTTTCGGAGGAGAAATAGATCATGATATCACGAGTAGGAGCCTGTTGTACGAGCCTATCACTTCGTTTGCACCAAAACTTTTTGACATGCTTTCAAGCATATTTCCATTTATCATGGATTTCTTTGAACACTCTGAGGAAGTGATAAATCAACAAGAAGTTAACGTCTGATTTATCAGAAATTAATATATTATAGATATAATTAAAGAAATTTTTAAAAATCAACATGCTTGAGGTAGCTAATTTAAAGGAAGAAGGTGAGTTTCAGTTTATTGAAGAAGGTGAGGGCAAAGTCATGCTCCTGCTTCATGGCTTGTTTGGCGCACTGAGCAACTGGCAATCTGTGGTCGAGAAGTTTTCTCCCCATTATAAAATTATTATCCCGATGTTGCCAATCTATGAACTCCCAGTTCGTGAAGCTGGTTTGGGGAAATTAATCGAGTTTCTGGAGTCTTTCATTGCGTTCAAAGGGCTAGAAAAATTCGACCTTATGGGCAACTCGCTAGGTGGACACATGGCGCTCATGTATGTGTTGAAATATCCCGAAAAAGTGGATCGGTTGATTTTGACGGGAAGTTCTGGTCTATTTGAAAACTCCATGGGAGGTTCTTTTCCAAAGCGAGGAAGCTATGATTTTATCAAAGAAAAAGTAGAATACACATTCTATGACCCCAAAACAGCTACCAAAGAATACATTGATGAGATTTTTAATACGACGCAGAGTATTCCCAAATGTATGCGCATCGTAGGGATAGCAAAATCAGCTCAAAGAAATAATTTGGCTCATGAATTGCACCAAATTGAAAATGAAACGTTATTAATCTGGGGATTGAATGATACAATCACTCCTCCTCGTGTAGGACATGAGTTCAACAGACTGTTGAAAAACTCTACATTGAGGTTCATTGACAAATGTTGCCACGCCCCTATGATGGAGCGCCCCGACATGTTCAATGAAGTGCTTGAAGAATTTTTGAATAAAAGAAATACAGCATGATAGCTAGAGATCTGATTAACTACACCATTCCGCCGCTCAAACCATCTGACAAAGTCTCAAAGGCGAAAAGATGGATGAATGAATTTCATATTCATGAATTGCCAGTGGTACAAAATGGTGAGTTTGTCGGTATCTTCAACGAAAACTTATTGTTCGATCAGGTGCAAGGAGCTCATCGCATCGAAGAATTCCATTTGCTCAGTGCACATCTCCATGTAGATCAAAACGAACATTATTACGAAGTGCTTAAAAGAGCCTATGAAGCCAGTTCTAATATTGTAGCTGTCCTCAATGAAGAAAAAAAATACATAGGCTGTGTCACCATTCAAGACGTCGTAGAGGCATTTTCAAAAATGTCGGCAATCAATAGTCCTGGTACCATCATAGTTGCATCTATGAGTATGTCAGATTATTCTATGGCAGAGATAAGCAGAATTGTAGAATCAGAAGGAGGTAAAATACTCAGCAGCTTTATAGAAAATGCCAACCAAGCCGGAATGATCAGATTGACATTGAAGTTGAATCTAGAAAATGGCTCCAATATTATTTCTTCACTACAGAGATTTGGGTACAAGATCACCTCTATATATGGAAAAGGTGAAGAGAGTACCTTTGAAAAGGAACGCTTAGACACCTTGATGCGCTACCTAAAAGTCTGATCCAAAAAAACTCAACCCATGCGAATAGCCTTACATGGTAGAATAAATAGGGAAGATTCCTTGTTCTACCTAGATCAAATTATAGAACAAATACAGTCCAACAACTCTGAAATCGTATTCAGTCCCGAGTTGTTTCAATCAGCCAAAGCTCACTTCAAAACGAAGCAGTTTGAAGTGATCGATTCCAAATTTGATTCGTCGACCATAGACTATTATTTCAGCTTGGGAGGAGATGGAACCTTGCTAGAGACCGTGTCCAAAGTAGGAAGTCTGCAAACCCCTATTCTTGGTATCAATCTAGGTAAGCTGGGGTTCTTGGCTACCATCAATAAAAAGGACATTGAACCTGCCCTCAACAGCTTTTTTGCAAAGGAGTTTTCTTTTGATGACAGGATGTTGATTCATTTGGATAGCAACAACTCTGTTTTTGAAGGTCAAAATTTTGCCCTCAACGAGGTAGCGGTACTCAAACGAGACACGTCTTCCATGATCATCGTACATTGCTATATAGACGGTGAATTTGTCAATACCTATTGGGCAGATGGATTGATGGTTTCTACACCTACGGGCTCTACAGGTTATTCGTTGAGTGCAGGAGGACCGTTGGTACTACCTCAATCCGACAGTTTTATTATTACACCTGTAAGTCCTCACAATCTCAATGTTAGACCCCTGATCGTTTCTGGTTCTAGTATTATTTCATTTGAAATCGAAGGGAAAGGTAGGTCCTTCTTAACATCCTTAGACTCAAGGTCATACAAAGTAGATAATTCAGTGAGCCTATCGGTAAGGAAGGAGTCTTTTAGCGCTAGATTAATAAAATTGAACGGGTACAATTTCTTTGATACGCTCAGAACTAAACTCAATTGGGGCTTAGATATTAGGAATTAGTATAAATATCAAATATATATGTGTTTAATTTGCAGCACATTTATATAGATTTGTGTTAACGGGTCGTTTGAATTTGTAATGAGAAACAGTATACTAATAACTCTTTTGTTTGCCTTAATTGTCATATCTGTCACAGATGCAGATGCGCAAAGAAAAAACCGCTACAGTTACAAGAATAAAAATACTAGCAAGCAATTCTCCAAATACAAGGGGGGGAAAGTTGGTTATTCTGGCGTGGGCAATCCTAAATATACCACTATTGGGGTAAGTATGAACATGAACAATTACTTTGGAGACATTAGTAACTCCAGTAGTAAGTTCAGTACTGACTATAAATTCATCCCAGACGGATTTGGAATTACAGCTTCCAAAGTTTTATACCCTGGTATTTTCCTTAGAGGAGGGTTCAACTATGGACAAATTAAAGTCTCAGATTATTCGACAGGTAGTAGTACTGTCCCAGGGCCAGATGCGAGCAAGCAGGAAACAAGTGACTATGGTCGATGGGCAAGAAACTACCAATTCAAAAATTCAATCAAGGAACTTTCTTTAGGGTTTGAAGTAGATATGATTCCTAGCAATGGTGGAGCAAGAAGACGTTTTCCTATCAACCCTTATATGTTTGTAGGAGTTGCAGTATTTCATCATGCACCTAAAGCGCAAGCACCTGCGTTTGACCAGGCAGGAAACCCAACTGGAAAAAAAGAAGGTGAGTGGGTAGATTTGCACTCTATTGGTACTGAGGGTCAATACTCTGATTCATTGAATCTAAAACCATATAGCAAAGTTCAATTCTCATTGCCATTGGGGCTAGGTGTTAAAGTTAAACTTGCACGTAGTTTTGACTTAAATTTTGAAGTTGGATTCAGGTATTTGTTTACTGACTATTTGGATGATATAGGAGGTAATTATGCCAACTTGGATTATTTTGGGAATGATCATTTGGCACGAGCATTGTCAGAAAGAGGAGCGGAAAGCAAATCGTTGTTGGATGGGAAAGATCGTGGTGACTTAAGTGGAATCACAAGTACTCATGCAGTCCAATTGGATAGATCAAATGCAGACCTCAATTGGAGTGGTGGCTCAACTTATACGCATGGGTACAACTACGTAGCTGGACAAGACAGAGCGAGTTCCAAATACAAGGATTTCTTAGTGACTACTCAGATCAGATTGGTTTACATTCTTGACAAAAAAGGAATGGCTAAAGGTAAGTTCAGGTGATAGCTATTTATTAACTAGAGACTCTATGAGACTAAAAATATTGCCGATTCTGTCGGCATTTCTTTTTTTTACCCAAGTGGGACTGGCGCAACGAACGGAAGTTGGAATTGGTATTGGGGCGATGAGTTATTCTGGTGATATGTTCAGAGGATACAATATCCTCCAACAAAACTTAGGCGTACAAGGCCACTACCGAATCAATTACGACAAGGATGTCAGTTTCAAATTTTCTCTGCTGTATGGGCAAGTATCAGGGAATGACGATAGGCCTTTTGATGCTCTTGGTGAGCAAAGGAATGCTAGTTTTAGTCGAAATATATTGGAAGGTAGTGCAGTGATGGAATTTCATTTTCTAGATTACAAAAACCCAAAATCGGCAATCAAGTGGTCCCCTTACTTGTTTGGGGGAGTTGGTGTTATGAAAATTTTCAATGTCGGTGGAGAAGAAATCAAAGGAATCCAACCGGTAATCCCTTTTGGACTTGGATTCAAATATTTGGCAGGGCGGAAATTTAATGTCGGGGTTGAGTTTGGAGCGAGGAAGACCTTCACAGATTATTTTGACGAGGTATCGGATAGCGAGCTCTACGATAAAGCATCGTTTCAATTTGGAAATCCTGAAGACAAGGACTGGTATTATTTCGTAGGTTTTTCGATTTCTTACGTGATCTTCAAAGTGCCTTGTACCTACCAGTACATACCTAACAGAACACTCTATAAATAGGAAAACTAATTATAGAGTTCATTTTCAGCAAAAAAAGAAACAACTTTGCGGGTTATTTATATCATAAGCCAGAGATATTGGCATGAAAGAGAAGATTGATTCAACAAATATTCCCAAGCATATCGCCATCATCATGGACGGTAATGGACGGTGGGCAAAACAGCGAGGAGCTGCACGTCTATTTGGACATAGGAATGCCATTCAGGCTGTTAGGGACTCGGCAGAAGCTTGTGCAGAAATAGGAGTTGATAGATTGACCCTTTATGCGTTCTCGACAGAAAACTGGAGTAGACCAAAAGCCGAAGTAGATGGATTGATGAATTTGCTGGTTTCGACCATCAAGAAGGAAATTCCTACATTGATGAAAAATAACATTCGGTTGCAACCTCTTGGAGATATTTTGCATTTACCGAAAGAGGCGCAAAAGAATTTGCAATATGGTATTGACCAGACTGCAAGCAATGATGGCATGATTCTCTCACTAGCTTTAAACTACAGTGGCCGTTGGGAAATCGGAGAAAGCGTCAAATGCCTAGTGGAAGATTTGAAGAATAAGAAAATTGAATTTGATGAGATCAATAATCAATTCATCAACCAATACATTAGCGAACATACAATACCAGATGTAGAATTAATGATAAGAACGAGTGGAGAACATAGAATCAGCAATTTTTTACTTTGGCAAGTGGCCTATGCTGAACTGTTTTTCACCGAAACACTTTGGCCTGACTTCAGAAAAAATGATCTCTTTGAGGCTGTAATTGATTTTCAAAAAAGGGAGAGGAGATATGGTAAAATCAGTGAACAACTTACCCAATAATTAACGGCAGAGAAGTCGGCATACTAACAATGAAATTAAAGTTATTACTTTTAGTTCTTATCGCATCTACAAGTGCTTTTGGTCAAATAAGGTACGGAAGCCAAGGTAGGATTAATCCTAGCAATACTGTACGCATTAACTATTCTAATCCGCAAGAATATACCATTGCGGAGATCAAAATTGAAGGCGCAGAGTATCTCGATCAAGTGGCGTTGACCTCAATATCAGGATTGAAAGTAGGGGACAAAATCAAAATACCAGGAGATGACATCACCATGGCCATCAAAAAACTATGGAAGCAAGGTCTGATTGGTAATGTGGAAATCTATGCGACCAAAATAGAAGGAAGCAATGTTTACCTCACCATTGAACTTACAGAAAGACCTAGGTTGAGTAGGTTCAACTTCCACGGCGTAAATAAAAGCCAAGAATCTGATTTGAAAGAAAAAATCGATTTGGTCAGAGGTCGTGTTATGACAGACGCCATCATCAAGAATACTGAAATGACTGTCAAAAAATACTTCTATGAGAAAGGCTATCTCAATACAGAAGTAGATATCAGATATAAAAAGGACTCTATCATCAACAATAGCGTCTTGTTGGACATTCATATCGCGAAAAATAGGAAGGTAAAGATCAGAGATGTCAACTTCGTCGGCAATGGGGAGTACACTGAGATGAAGCTGAAAAGTAAAATGAAAAATACTGGCGAACGTCCAAGATTCAAAATAGCAGGTGCATTGGTGGCCACAGGGATCAATGCATTGAAGCCTAAAGATAAGCGAGTCAAAATTAAAGATGAGGATGACACTCTATGGTACAGTATTTCAAAACCTGCCATGAATTTGATTTATGAAAACGTAAAACTCAATGTCTTTAAGTCATCCAAATTTGTCAAAGAAAAATACGAAGAAGATAAAGAGGCACTCATTGCGTTTTATAACTCGAAGGGATTCAGAGATGCATACATAGCAGAGGATACCATTGTTAGCATTGACGAAAATTCTGTAGATATCAATATCAGAGTGGAGCCAGGTCAGAGATATTATTTCAGAGAAATTACTTGGACGGGTAACTTCATTCATGATGATCGAACACTCAATCAAATATTGGGTGTAGAGAGAGGAGATATTTACAACATGGAGTCTTTGGACAAGAAGTTGAATTATAACCCCAACGGCCCAGATGTGAGTTCGTTGTACATGGACAATGGGTATCTGTTTTTTAGTGTCAACCCCGTCGAAATTAAAATAGAAGGAGATTCCATTGATGTAGAGATGAGAATCTATGAAGGAGCACAAGCTACCATCAGAAAGGTATATGTGACGGGCAATGATAGAACCAATGATCACGTAATCATGCGTGAGTTGAGAACTTTGCCTGGACAGAAATTTAGTAGGTCTGAGTTGATCAGAACACAGAGAGAATTGTCTCAACTGGGTTACTTCAACCCAGAGACAGTGAGTCCTAACCCTATACCTAACCCAGCGGATGAAACTGTAGACATAGAATGGTCACTTGAAGAACGCCCAAGTGATCAAATAGAACTCTCAGGTGGATGGGGAGGCTCATTTGGATTCGTTGGTACATTGGGTCTGACATTCAACAATTTTTCACTTAGAAATCTGACTCATTTTGATAAATGGAGACCTCTACCTGTAGGGGATGGACAAAAATTGTCTCTGAGGTTGCAGGCCAATGGACGTCAATTTCAGAGTTATTCTGTCAGCTTTTCCGAACCATGGCTTGGAGGTAAAAAGCCTATGTCATTTGGTGTGAGTTACAATTACTCTGTGCAAAGGAGTCTTGATTACAACAGAAAGGACATCATAGGATCGATGCAGGTGACAGGGATTACCGTCAGCTTGGGACAGCGTCTCAAGTGGCCTGATGATTATTTTACTTTGAGCAACGCAGTGTCGTACACGACCTACAATCTTTACAGGTTCGGTGGTAGCTTAGGATTTGACAACAGTACAGGTGTGGCTAATAACTTTACCTTCAAGACTACTTTGGCTCGAAATAGTGTTGACAACCCCATGTTCCCGCGAAGTGGATCATCGATTAGTTTGAGTTTAGCATTGACACCACCTTACTCTTTGTTCAATGACTTGGATTATGAAAACAGCCTCCAACAATGAGCGATACAAATGGGTAGAGTACCACAAATGGATGTTTGATGCTGCCTACTATATGCAGATTGTTGGCAATTTAGTTTTACAGGCACGGGCTCATATGGGTTATTTGGGTGCTTATCAAAGCACCACAGGTGTAGGTCCATTTGAGCGATTCCAGCTTGGTGGAGA
Source organism: Reichenbachiella agarivorans (assembly GCF_025502585.1). Taxonomy (NCBI): domain Bacteria; kingdom Pseudomonadati; phylum Bacteroidota; class Cytophagia; order Cytophagales; family Reichenbachiellaceae; genus Reichenbachiella; species Reichenbachiella agarivorans. The sequence continues at coordinate 1,680,475 of NZ_CP106679.1, forward strand.
TGGTCTTACGGGATCTAATTTCCTATTGGGTAATGATGTCATTGGATTGAGAGGATATGATAACAATTCGATTACTCCTACGGAGGTTGTCAATGGTAATCAAATCAATGGAGGTACCATATTTAATAAATTTGTATTCGAACTGAGGTATCCAGTTTCGTTGAATCCATCCGCAACGATCTATGTTTTGACTTTTGCAGAGGCAGGCAACAACTGGCTCAATTTCAGTGAGTATGACCCAAATAACCTCTATTCATCAGCGGGCGCAGGTGTGAGAATATTCATGCCAGCATTTGGTCTACTAGGTATTGATTGGGGTTATGGCTTTAGTCCTGATCCTAGTAATCCAAACGGAGGTGCCAGTGGAGGACAAATTCACTTCTCAATTGGTCAAACATTGAGATAATAAATGCAAGAAAGAATAGTCATTAACTAACAATGGATTAATTTTAGCATCTATTATCCGCGTGAAATGAAGAATATTTATAAATTCGGTTCGATTCTTGCGTTTACTCTGATTTTAATTGTAAATGTATCACAGGCCCAAAAATTTGGCTATGTGGATACAGACTACATATTGAGTCAAGTGCCAGAATACGCGGAAGCAAATGGAGAAATAGATAAACTATCCAAAGCATGGGAAGCCGAAATACAGGAAATGTACAAGGAAATCCAGATTCTGGAAGTTGCCCTTAAAGCTGAGGAAGTGCTATTGACCAAAGAAATGAAAGACGATCGATACAAAGAGATCAATCGTAAATGGGATGAAGTGAAGGCCTATCAAAATAAAATTTTTGGTTTTGAAGGGCTGTTCTTTTTGAAGAAGAAGGAATTAATCAAACCAGTCCAAGACAAAGTGTTTGAGGCAATAGAGAAAGTAGCAAAAAAACAGAGATTGCAAATTGTCTTTGACAAATCAGGTGATCTCGTAATGATATATACCGACCCAGTTCATGATTATACTGATTATGTACTCGAAGAGCTAGGTCTGGGTGATAAGAACGATGTAATAAGTAATAATTAATTAGGACAGAAATATGAAAATCAAATCATTAATCGCAGTATTGGCATTCGTGGCTGTATCTGTTAGCTCGCAAGCTCAAGGAGTATCATTCAAATTTGGATATACCAACGTAGAATATATCTTGAGCCAGATGCCAAAGGCGAAACAAGTAGATTCAGAGTACAAAACATATGAATCTCAGTTGCAAAACCAATTGCAATCAAAAGGACAAGAGTTCCAAACCAAATTGCAAGAATATCAGCAAGGTGCAGCAACCATGACTGATATCATGAGAGCTGACAAAGAATCAGAATTGCAAAATCTACAAACAAGACTAGAGACTTTCCAAAAAGATGCTCAAGTTTCATTGCAGAAAAAGCAAACTACGCTTTATGCTCCATTGTTTGAAGAAATCGGTAATGCAATCAAAGCAGTAAGAACAGAAAATGGCTATGACGCTATTTTCAGTACAGGCGTACCAGGAGTAGATATTCTTTTGGATGCAGATGAAAAATATGATGTATCAAACTTGATCTTCAAGAAATTGGGTATCACACCTCCTGCAAAGTAAGCAGAGATAAATTTCGATATAAAGAAAGTCCTTGTTCATCAGATGAGCAAGGACTTTTTTTATTACCTCTCTTAGCACGTGAAGTTGGTTTAAAACTCTGCATTGCCAGGAGTCCTTGGGAAAGGAATAACATCTCTTATATTGGTCATCCCTGTCACGAAGAGGATCATACGCTCAAATCCTAATCCGAATCCACTGTGTGGTGCTGAACCGAACTTTCGGGTATCGAGATACCACCATAGTTCTTCTGAGGGGATTCCCATCTCTGCCATTCTTTGTTCCAGCTTGTCTAAGCGCTCTTCACGCTGCGATCCGCCCACAATCTCACCGATACCTGGGAAGAGAATGTCCATAGCAGCAACGGTCTTGCCATCGTCGTTTTGTCGCATGTAGAATGCTTTGATATCCTTAGGGTAATTGGTCAAGATGACGGGCTTTTTGAAGTGCTTCTCTACCAAGAATCTTTCGTGCTCTGATTGCAAATCTGCCCCCCATGATTCGATCAAATACTGGAACTTCTTCTTCTTGTTAGGATTTGAATTTCTCAAAATATCAATTGCCTCGGTGTAGGTCACACGCTCGAAATCATTTTCTACAACGAATTTCAATCTGTCGAGCAGGTACATTTCTGGTCGCTCAGTTTCCTTCTTGTTTTTGTTTTCTTCTACCTCCCGTTCGTGCAAGAACTTCAAATCATCGGCACAGTGATCCAGTGCATATTGCACCAAGTACTGCAACATTTCCTCTGCCAGATCAGCATTGTCATCGATATCTGCGAAAGCCATCTCTGGCTCGATCATCCAAAATTCAGCCAAGTGTCTGGTAGTATTTGAGTTTTCAGCTCGGAATGTAGGGCCGAAAGTGTAAATCTGTCCCAATGCCATAGCTGCCAACTCTCCTTCCAACTGACCAGATACGGTCAGGTTGGTTTCCTTTTCAAAGAAATCTTGGCTGTAGTCTACCTTGCCATCTTCAGTTCTGGGGACCTGGTTGAGATCTAAAGTCGTAACTTTGAAAGTCTCACCAGCACCTTCTGCATCAGACGCAGTGATGATTGGGGTATGGATGTTGAAGAATCCCTTGTCATTGAAAAAATTGTGCACCGCGAAAATCATCGCGTGACGAATCCTGAACACCGCACTAAAAGTACTGGTGCGAGGACGCAAGTAAGCAATCTCACGGAGGAACTCCATCGAATGCTTTTTAGGCTGCAGAGGATATTTTTCTGGATCTGCCTCACCGAGTACTTCCAGTGATTTGACCATGAGTTCTACCTTTTGGCCAGAGCCCTGTGAGGCGACCAATTCGCCCTTTGCGGCGATACACGCACCTGTTGTGGTGCTTTTCAAAAGTACCTCAGAGATCAGATTAGGATCCACGACCAGCTGTATGTTGTTGATCGTAGAGCCATCATTCAAGGCAATGAATGCTACATTCTTGTTTTGCCTTTTGGTTCTAACCCATCCCTTTACAAGCGTACTGGTCCCAACCTCTCCCGATTGTAATATGTCCAGTATTTTGGTGCGTTTTTCGGTGCTCACTTTGTTTGTTTTTTAAACCTGATTTTTTCAATTCAGGAGTTGAAAGTTATAATCTACTGCTGTCTCTGCTAGTTTTGATGGCAGAAGTCAGTAGGCCATAATTTTTATGACCTAGCCAAATATTCCTCCCAAAAGAAGAAGGAACGCAAAAAAAGGGCTTTTTAAACTGCTTTCCAATTCGTAGTGAATAGTATATGAGAAATAGTCAATTGAGGGCATATAAAGCATGTGCTAAGCTGATTGCTGTTCATCCCTCGAATGCTATTTGATAGAAATTGACAGGCTTCTTTCCTTCTAAGTAGAGGATTCACTCTATTTGCTACAAATTACAAAAGCGGGTTGACAGTCAGTCCACTTTTGGTCATAACGAATTAACTAAACAGTAATGAAGAAATACGATATATATGGCATTGGTAATGCCTTGGTAGATTTGGTATTCGAAGTAGATGAGAAATTCCTATCTGACAATGAGGTCGAAAAAGGTCTCATGACGCTAGTAGAAGAAGACCGACAAAAGCAACTGATCAGCCAGATCCAAGTAAGCGAAAGCATGATGAAAGGCGGTGGATCAGCTGCCAACACGGTCGTGGCTGCTAGCCAATTTGGTGGCACTTGTTACTACTCTTGCAAAGTGTCCAACGATGATTTTGGGACTTTCTACCTCAAAGATTTGAAAGACAATGGCGTGGATACCAAACTTATCCCTGAGACAGCTCCAGCAGGTATTACAGGTAGATGTTTGGTCATGACGACTCCTGATGCTGAGCGTACGATGAATACTTTCTTGGGTATCACCTCTGATTTTTCGGTGGCGGAGATCGACGAAGAGGCGATCAAAAACTCTACTTACATCTACTCTGAGGGATATTTAGTGCCTTCTCCTTCGGGTCGTGACGCCATGAAAAAAGCTATGGAAGTCGCCCGTGCCAATGGTGTGAAGGTTGCACTTTCTTTTTCTGATCCCAGTATGGTCAAGTTTTTCAATGCGGAGATGAAAGAAGTAGTGGGTACCGGGGTTGATTTGTTGTTTTGCAATGAAGAAGAAGCGATGCTCTTTACTGATACGAAAAACATCTTGGATGCCAGAGAAGTATTGAAGGGAGTGGCTAAGAAATTTGTCATCACGATGGGTAAGAATGGTGCGATGATATTTGATGGGGATACCTTCGTCGATATAGAGCCGTATGCAGTAGACGCCATTGATACGAATGGTGCTGGAGACATGTTTGCAGGGGCATTTATGTACGGCATCACGCACGGTCACAGTTATGCCGAAGCGGGAAAGTTGGCCAGTTTGGCATCTTCCAAGGTCGTCTCTCAGTTCGGTCCAAGGCTGGAATGGTCGCAGGCCAAAGAGATTTTGAAACACTTAACAGAATAAAATATTTAAGACCCAAGACCCAAGATTTTGAATTGGTTCTTGGGTCTTGGGTCTAATTTCGCTACCGTTTACATAATATGTTTCGGTGTAGTTTTGATCTATATCATATATTTGTTTTAAATGATAATAGATACAAGACACATGAAGCAATTATTAACCATTTTATTTCTTTCACTGGCAGTCTCGTCAGTTGCGCAAAAGAAAATTACGGTGGAAGATTTCACCGAAAAAGGCACTTTCAGATCTGACTACCTGTCCAGTCTCAACTGGATGAATAATGGTCTGTACTACTCTGCCTTGGAAGACAACCAAATCCTTCGATACAATGTCACCACTGGAGCATCAGATTCGATACTAGTGGATGGTAACAAACTCAATATCAAGATTTCGGATTACGAATTCAGTGACAATGAAAAGAAAATCTTGTTGTTGACGGAGCAAAAATTCATCTACAGAAGATCCTACACAGCAGAGTATTATGTCTATACGTTTGAAGGGAGCGAATTGAAGAAACTTTCAAATGGTGGCCGTCAATCTTATGCGACATTCTCGCCAGACAATTCTATGGTGGCCTTTGTGAGGGAGAATAACCTGTACTATGTCAAGCTTGTCAACATGTCTGAATATGCAGTGACCAAAGATGGTAAATTCGGAAGCATCATCAATGGCAGTACAGATTGGGTGTACGAAGAAGAATTGTACCTAACCAAAGCATTTGAGTGGTCTCCAGACAGCAAAAAAATTGCTTTCTTCCGTTTTGACGAAAGTCAGGTCAAAGAATACAATCTGCAATATTGGGACAATGGAGCCCTCTATCCCCGTGACTACAGATACAAATACCCAAAGGCAGGCGAAGACAACGCTGTGGTGGAGGTTTTCATTCATCAATTGGCTAAAAACGAAAATGTCAAGGTAAAAACAGGCAAAGAGACAGACGTCTATTATCCTAAAATGCAATGGACTCAGGATGCCAACATGCTGTCCTTGATGCAGCTGAATAGATTGCAAAACAAGCTAGATATCTACCATGTCAATGCACAATCTGGTGTGATGACCTTGGTGTTTACAGACAAGTCCAAAACCTATTTGGATGTGACCTATGCACATGAGCTGATTTATCTCAACAATGGGACACATTTTCTTTATTCAACCGAAAGAGAGGGCTACAAGCATTACTACCTACACCGTATGGACGGACAGATGCAAAACCCTATCACCAAAGGCAATTGGGAGGCGGAAGAGTTTGTTGGTTTAGATCAATCTTCTAAGACGCCAGTGCTATACTACATTTCCACAGAGGGATCGTCGATGGAACGCCACTTGTACAAAGTAGACATCAAAGGCAAAGGTAAAATGAAATTGAGCACCAAAGCAGGAACCAATTCTGTGGATATGAGCAAGGATTTCAAATATTACATTGCGTATAACAGTTCTAGTACTACACCTTTGGAGATTTCTTTGGTTTCAACCAAAACCAATAAGCTGATCAAAGTACTCAAAGACAATCAGGCGCTCAAAGATAGAATCCAAGCGTATCAACTCAGCGAAAAAATCTTTTTCCAGATTGACGGGGCAGATCAGAATCAGTTGAATGCCTACATGTTACAACCTGCCAATATGGACAGCACGAAGAAATACCCTGTCTTGATCTATCAATACAGCGGGCCTGGATCTCAAAACGTGACCAATAGCTGGTCTGGTGGACATTACTACTATCACCAAATGCTGGTACAGAACGGCTACATCGTAGTATGTGTAGACTCTCGTGGGACTGGCGGACGCGGAGAGGCGTTCAAGAAAATGACTTACATGAATCTAGGAAAAATGGAAGTAGAAGACATGTTTGCTAGTGCCAAATTCCTAGGTAAGATGAGTTTTGTGGATTCAAATAGAATTGGTATCTGGGGATGGAGCTATGGAGGACACATGTCGTCTCTGGCCATGATGACTGGCGATGGTATCTTCAAAGCAGGTGTAGCCGTGGCACCAGTGACCAACTGGAGATTTTATGACACCATCTACACCGAGCGCTATATGAGAAAGCCTCAGGACAATCCAGAAGGTTATGACAGCAATTCTCCCAACACCTATGCTCAACAGCTCAAAGGGAATTTTCTACTAATCCATGGCACAGGTGATGACAATGTCCATTTCCAAAATGCAGTGATGCTCCAAGAGAGTTTGATTCAGGCCAACAAGCAATTTGATTCATTTTATTATCCAGACAAGGCACATAGCCTATATGGAGGGAAAACACGGACACATCTTTACACGATGATGACCAACTGGATTATGAGCAATTTGTAAAATATAACTACCTTTGTCTTGCGAAAGCAATCCCTTGGTTTACAAGGGATTGCTTTTTTTATACTCTATAGATGAACAGAAAATTTTTCATTGTTGCAAACCCATATTCTGGAAAGGGTAAGGCCCAAGCTGCACTGAGTATGCTCAAAAAGAGGCTGGACAAGGAAAATTTTTACTACGCTATATTCATCACTCCAAAGAGCGAAATCTTAGACGAATTTATAGAGGAAAACCTGTTTACCGATACGACAGATGTGGTCGTGATCGGTGGAGATGGCACAATCAACGCGACACTCAATGCACTCCGCGGAAAAGATATGGTGCTCAGTTTTATCCCTGTGGGGACAGGCAACGATTTCATCAAGACCATTCAAATAGGCAATGATCTGAGTGAGCAAATTCATACGATTATCCATGGTGGAGAAAGAACCATTGATATTGGTATCTGCAATAACCGAAAATTTATCAATGGTGTCGGAGTAGGCTTTGATGGACAAATTGTACATGACGATTTACGATCCAAAAGTATATTTTCTGGACATCTCAAATACCTCTTGCTCGTACTGAAAATATTAGGAAGTTATCGATCAAGAAAGTTTGTCTACTACATGGATGGACAAAGATTGGAAATGAACCTGATCCTAATGGCTGTTCACAATGGGACTACCTTTGGTGGGGGCTTCAAATTGAATCCAGATTCTAAAATTGACGATGGTTTACTCAATATCTGTACTGTTGGCAGAATCTCCTACTTCAGGAGATTTTTTAATGTAGGAAAGTTTAGCTTTGGAACTCATGGTCGATTACCAGAGGTCAATTTTTATCAAGTGAAGCATATCCGTATTGAGACCAATGATGCATTAATGGCTCATATCGACGGAGAGTTTTTTGGTCATCCTCCTTTTGAAATAACGGTGGCAGAAAAAGCGCAGCGAATCAGAGTAAAGAGATAGACTTTTTGCTATTAATCATTTATGAAGAGTTTTCAAAAAGAGATTTTATTGCCAGCCTATCGACGAGGTTTTCATCTCGTAACAGAAGAAATCTTAGCTCATATTCCTGAAATCAAGTCGATTGAGATCGGAATATTCCACGTATTTATCCAGCACACGTCTGCAAGTCTCACAATCAATGAAAATGCTGATCCCACAGTGAGGAAGGATTTTGAAAGCCACATCAACAAAATGGTACCAGAGGATGCTCCATACTACCGTCACAACTATGAAGGGTCAGACGATATGCCCGCTCACATCAAGTCTTCTATGATGGGGAGTTCCGTCTCTATCCCCATCACACACGGGAAACTCAATATGGGTGTCTGGCAAGGCATCTATCTCTGCGAACACCGAAACCACGGAGGCTCTAGGAGATTAGTGCTCACTGCGATGGGGAATTAGAAACAGGGGCAAAGTTCAAATCTTGAATTCATTCTAGCTTTTCATCATAAACCACTTCGCCAGCGTCTTGTAATTCACCTTGGTGCCGTGCATGAAGATGCCCACTCTGTAGATTCTACTGGCGAGCCAAGTTGTGAATAAGAAGCCTCCAATCGTCAATAACATGGACAAAATAATCTGCCATGCAGGTACATCAAACGGAATCCTCATCATCATGATCACTGGGGATGTAAAGGGAATCATTGACAACCAGAAAGCAAAGCTTCCGTGGGGATCGTTGATTACGGCTGACAACACTACCACAGAGAAAATGAGTGGAATGGTCACCGGAAACATGAACTGCTGTGAATCTGCGTCACTGTCCACGGCCGAACCAATGGCCGCAAACAAAGCACCATAAAACAAATAGCCAGCTATGAAGTAAAATACAAAACACGAAATAACCAAAGGCAGATTAATATGCCCTACAGCATTCATGGATTTTTGAATCACCTCTTGAGTTTGCGAGTTGTTGGCTGCCATGGGTGTCGTCTGGTTGGCTTGACTGATGGCTTCCATCTGCTCTGGAGTTGCATCACCTACTACGAATGAACTGATGCCAGTGACAATCGCACTTGATAGCGCCACCCAAAGCAAAAATTGGGTCAGACCTACGCTACCTACTCCTATTATCTTGCCCATCATAAGATGAAAAGGTCTGACCGAAGCAATGATTACTTCGATAATTCTGTTTGTTTTTTCTTCGATCACGCCACGCATGATTTGCGCACCATAGAGGAAGATGAAAAAATAAATAAGAAAGGCACCTAAATACCCTACTGCAGTAGCCGCTCCTGTGCTGCTTTCATTTTCGTCTCCCGACTCAGAGAGGTTGACCGTCTGAACATAGACTTGGGCTTTCAGTCCATCCAAAAACTCTTGGTTGAGTCCTGAGTTCAACAACTTAATATTTTCAACTCTATCTCTCATCATTCCCTCCAGACTGGCTTGAAAACTAATGCCCGGGTTTTGAGTAGCGTAGAATTTGGCACCTTCAGGGTTTTCGATAGTCATTTCTGGAATGTACAGCAGTCCAAATACATCATTGCTATTGAGGGTAGATTTGGCCGATTCTAGATCTTCATCGATGTACTCATAGGTGGTATTGTCATTGCTTACAAACTCATCGGTAAACAACCCAGACTCATCTAGGATTTGTATCACCTTGTGATCCCCTTCGCGAGTAGCCAACCAGATAGGGACAATAAACAGACCTGAGAACAAAAGAGGCCCTAAAATTGTCATAATCAAAAAGGATTTCTTTTTGACTCGTGACATATATTCTCTTTTGATAATGAGTAAAATCTTATTCATGGCTGGTGGGTTTTACAGTGGAAATGAAAATGTCATTGATGGATGGGATTTTTTCGTTGAGAGAAACCAAAGTTGAGTTTTGAGTGATCTTGTTGACCAAATCATTTACGCCGAAGGAATCCAATAACTTGATTTCAGACTGCATCACTCCTTCCTGTTCGTGACTATTTACAATGTCAAACTGATCAGAAGGACTCAACTGTTGGCCAGTATATTCGACGATGAATGTATTGTCTCGGTAGCGATTTTTGATCTCCTTTTTAGAACCTGAAATGACCAAACTGGCGTGATGGATCAAAGCTATGTCATCGCACAGCTCCTCCACAGATTCCATTCTGTGTGTCGAAAAGATGACAGTGGTGCCTCTGTTTCTCATTTCCAATATTTCATCTTTGATCAGGTTGGCATTGACTGGATCAAAACCAGAAAACGGTTCGTCTAAGATGATCAAACTGGGGTCATGAATCACCGTCGCTATAAACTGAATTTTTTGCTGCATGCCTTTGGACAAATCCTCGACATTCTTATTCGTCCAAGAACTGATTTCTAATTTCTTTAACCAAAATTTGATTTTGTCTACTGCATCAGATTTGGACATTCCCTTGAGTTGTGCAAGGTATAGGAGTTGTTCTCCCACTTTCATCTTTTTGTAGAGTCCTCTTTCTTCTGGGAGGTAACCGATTTTTCGGATGTGTTCTGGTTCCAATTTGGAACCGTGAAAAAGAACCTCTCCAGCATCGGGCATGATGATTTGAGTAATGATTCTAATCAGGGTGGTTTTACCAGCACCATTGGGTCCTAATAGTCCAAATATGCTGTTTTCTGGGATTGAAAATGAAATGTTTTCGAGGGCTTGGTGGCTACCATAGGCCTTAGAAATTTCCTTAATGTCTAATAAATTCAAGTCAAGTCGATTATGTGATACGCTAGTTTAGTACCATTTGACAAAAATTTCTTACAAGATTGGAAATTTATTTTACGTACTCGAAGGTTATATTGCCTAATGCCACGTCTATGACGAATTCCATCAGGTTTTTTGCATTGGGTTTGTAGCTTTTGCTAGCATAGATGCCATCGCCTATTTTTTCAAACCCTTGTTCGAGGGAATACTTGCACAAAGGAGAGCTCTTGAAGCGGATGATTGCTGGGAACTCGGACTCTGGGACAATGACTTTGAGCGTACCTGCACCGATGCTTGCATTGACAGTACATTTCTGACTGACCCCTTGTCCAAAATCCAGTACAGCTGTCCCAAATCCCACTTCGGCAATTACATGATTGGCTCTAGCCAGGTGCATCTTTTGTGTGACCAATGTACCCAAGTCTACTATTACCGAAAATGTATCCATTTGACATCTGTTCATTCCGCCAGCACTGTAGTTGATGTTGACATCTGCACTGCCAGATTCTATTTTAAAATGGGCCACTGAGAGGTTGGATAGGTCGATGTAAGTGTCACCCACTCCGTAGTTCAAATTGAGCTTGTAGATTTTTTGGTCTGTGAGGTAGACTTTCCAATAGTCCTTTTCTGAGGCACTGCTTTCACTCCCGAAAACATTGTAAGTGATGGCGTGACTTAATCCCCGCTTGTTGTAGTCTTCTAGTTCTAGGTTGACCCAGTTGGTCGCTCCGCGGACGGATGATTTGAATGTAGGATTGACATCAGAAAGGGAAGGATTACCATATATGGTGAGGGGATCTTGGTGGTGGGAGGGTTTGACGAAGCAAGTGCCAGAAGTGGCCTTCATGGAAAAATCAACAGTGTCGTAGGAAGCATCGTTCTTCAAAGTATAAAACTTCTTCAGTTGACAATGCCCCTCAAATCCCCATGCACATGCTGCCAAAGCAACCAACAATATCCTAAACATGAATGTAGTTACGGAAAACAGAACTTTCTGGTTATAAATCATCTTGAATTACTTAATTCAAGCGGTAATTGCAAAAAATAGTAACAAGTGAAGTACCAACCCTTCACTCTTTTTCTTATCAATACTGGGTCAATTCACGTATTTTCCCAATTATAAACCTCGAAAATAAAATGAAAGGGTTGAAATCAAAAATTCCAGCCCTTTCATTCTCCATTTTCTATCATTCCTTTAGCTCGGATCAAAAGAATTCTTTGATTTTCTCGAAGAATCCTTTATCTGTCTTAGAAGGATTTGGCGCAAAGTTGTCAGAGTTGCGCATGCTTTCGAGTTTTTCACGCTCATCTGCCGTCAAGGTCTTGGGAGTCCATACGTTGACGTGGATCAACTGATCTCCTTTGCCATATCCATTGATATCCTTGATTCCTTTGCCTCTGAGACGAAGAATTTTGCCACTTTGTGTTCCTGCATCGATTTTGATCTTGACCTTGCCATCGATGGTGGGGACTTCTACAGAAGTACCTAATACTGCATCTACGAAATTCAAATAGAGATCAAAAACAATGTTGTTTCCATCTCTTTTGAGGATTTCTTCTTCCTTCTCTTCTATGACGATGAGCAAATCACCAGGTACTCCACCCCCTGGGGCTTCATTTCCCTTGCCAGACATAGAGAGTTGCATGCCTTCTACTACACCAGCAGGAATTTTGACTGAGATGACCTCTTCTTTGTATGTCAAGCCTGAGCTATCTACCCCTGGAGGTTTCTTGTCTATGGTTTGTCCTGCGCCATTGCATGAGGGGCAAGTTGATGCAGATACCATCTGTCCTAGCATGGTGTTGACGACCTTTTGTACCTGACCTGAACCTTGACATTGGGGACAAGTTCTGAAAGTCACGCCATCGGCAGCCACTAGTCTGTTTACCTTTATTTTTTTCTCTACACCGTGTGCGATGTCTTCGAGAGACAGTTTCAGTTTGATACGAAGGTTGGTGCCTTTTCTTCTGCGCTGACGTCCACCGCCTCCACCGAAGAAGCTTTCGAATCCTCCGCCTCCACCTCCGCCACCGAAGATGTCTCCAAACTGAGAGAATATGTCGTCCATAGACATACCGCCTCCACCATAACCACCCCCACTAGAGGCTCCACCCATTCCCGCATGACCAAACTGATCATAGCGTTGTTTCTTTTGTGGGTCGCTCAAGACTTCATAGGCTTCAGCAGCTTCTTTGAAACTCTCTTCTGCCTCTTTGTTGTCTGGGTTTTTGTCTGGGTGATATTTGATAGCAAGTTTACGATAGGCCTTTTTGATCTCATCAGCCGTCGCGGACTTGCTTACCCCCAATACCTCGTAATAATCTCTTTTTGCCATAATTATGCGCCTGTTACCACCTTAGCAAATCGTATGACTTTGTCGCCAAGTAGGTATCCCTTCTCCACTACATCTACGATCTTACCTTTCAATTTTTCTTCTGGGGCTGGGATCTGTGTGATGGCTTCATGTTTTTCCAAATCAAACTCACCTCCGATTTCAGCCTCTACTGCTTTTACTCCTTTGGACTCCAAGATGCTCGTGAGCTTGGCGAACACCAAATCCACGCCTTCTTTTACAGACTTCAAATCAGCCTCTTCGGTCATAGACTTTCCTGCTCTTTCGAAATCATCGACTACAGGAAGCAATGCCTGAAGCAAGCTTTCGTTGGCCGTGGTGATCAAATCCAATTTCTCTTTGGAAGTTCTTCTTCTGAAGTTTTCAAACTCAGAATACAATCTCAAATATTTGTCTTGAGACTCTTTCAACTCCGCTTGCAACTTATCTTCAACAGAAAGTTCTTCTTTCTGCTCTTCCTTTTCTTCTTCTTGAGATTCAGTACCTTCTACTTGATCTAGTACTTCTTCGTTGATCTCTGCTTCTTGAGACTTATTGTCAGCCTTGTTTTTGCCTTTTGCCATTTTTGTCAAAAATTAATTGCTTCCGTACATAGTCAATTACTTTGCCAATGTCGGATTTGTGTCATTATGTCTTGAAATGTGAAAATCTGTGTCTTTCAGCGCCTGCTTAGTTCAATTTTTCCCAAAGCATGTCTTTGAGTTTGTCCAAGTTGTAGTGGGCTACACTGGATATGAAAATGGATGGGACTCCTTTGGGCAATTCCTTCTTCATCTCGTCTATCAAGTCCTCGTCCAACATGTCAGACTTGGTGATGGCCAAAAGGCGCTCCTTGTCTAGCAGTTCGGGGTTGTACTTGGTCAACTCGCCCAGTAGAATGTCATAGTCCTTTTGGATATCGTCCGAATCAGCAGGTATCATAAAAAGCAGCATCGAGTTTCGCTCAATGTGTCGGAGAAAACGAATGCCCAATCCCTTGCCCTCAGCGGCACCTTCGATAATCCCTGGGATATCGGCAATCACAAAAGATTGACTGTCTCTGTATCCTACTACACCAAGGTTGGGTACCAAAGTGGTAAATGGATAATCCCCAATCTCAGGTTTGGCGGCTGACATCACAGATAGCAAGGTAGATTTGCCTGCATTAGGGAAGCCGACAAGGCCCACGTCTGCGAGGACTTTGAGCTCCAACAGTACCCAGTGCTCTAAACCATCTTCACCAGGCTGAGCATAGTGCGGAGTCTGGTTGGTAGCAGTTTTGAAATGGAAATTGCCCTGCCCACCTCGGCCTCCTGGGGTCAGTATGATTTCTTGACCTTCTTCTAGGATCTCTACGATGGTTTCACCTGTTTCACTGTCTTTGGCAACTGTGCCTAGCGGTACTTCGAGGATGATGTCTTTGCCCTCAGCACCTGATCTACAGCCTCCTTCGCCAGGACCACCATCATCTGCCAGCACATGCTTTTTGTAGCGCAAGTGCAGGAGAGTCCAGAGCTGTCTATTGCCGCGTAGGATGATGTGGCCACCTCTGCCACCATCGCCTCCGTCTGGTCCGCCTTTAGGGACGTGTTTTTCCCGACGAAAATGAACCGAGCCTGCTCCGCCTTTACCAGAGCGGGAACAGAATTTTACGTGATCGATGAAGTTTGATGATGCCACTTGATGAAGTTAAACCTGACTGAGTCAGGAGTTATTAGAAAACTGTTAATTGAAAGTAGTCAAGAAAGTCTCAACCATTGTGTTTTTGTAACGAAGAAAGGTTGCCTTGCAAAGTTTATATACTCTCAGGACAACCTTTATTTTCTTATATTGATCAAAATCAGAATTTGTCTATGACAGCACTGATCTCCTGAAATATATCATTTATACTACCTACTCCGTGTATTTGGTTGAACTTGTTTTGCTCATTGTAAAAATTGGCAACAGGGAGTGTTTCGTCTTTGTAAACCTGAATTCGGTTGTTGATTTTTTCTTCGTTTTGATCGTCTGCTCTGCCAGAAGTTTTTCCTCTATCTAGGAGTCTTTTCTTCAATTCTTCATCCGGAACCTCCAAAGCAACCATACCACTGATGGTTGTATCAAATTCCTTCAGCATGTCGTCCAAAGCTACGGCCTGAGGCACTGTCCTAGGAAATCCATCGAAAATGAAGCCTTTGGCATCTGTAGTCGAAGCAATCTTGTCTTTGACCATGTCGATGACAAGAGAATCAGGCACCAAATTGCCCTCATCCATGTATTTTTGAGCCAATTTGCCCAAATCGGTTCCTTCTCCGAGATGTTTTCTGAATAGGTCACCCGTGGATAAATGTGCCAAATTGTATTTTTCAATCAATTTTTCACTCTGAGTTCCTTTCCCTGCACCTGGAGGGCCAAATAGTACTACGTTTAACATAATGTGTTTAATATATGCGTAAAGCTTGAAAAAGGGGTCAAATATAACAAAAATCCATTCAGAATCTTACTCCTCTATTTGATAGAGGTCGACCAATGATCTACCATATCCTTTGTAGTCCATGCCGTAGCCTATGACGAAATCATTTGGAATGGATTTTCCGATGTAGTCTATAGGGATACTTTTATTGTAAACATCTGGCTTGTGAAACAAAGTCAGGATCTTGACGGATTCGGCGCCTTCGTTTTCTAGCGAGGAAATAATGTGTGCGAGTGTGTTGCCCGTATCGACAATGTCCTCTACGATCAAGACGTGTTTTTGATCCAAATCTTCATCCAGGCCAATCAGTTTTTTGACCTTCCCAGTTGATTTTTGACCGTCATAAGAGGCCAATTTCAAAAAACTGATCTCTGGGTCAATGCTCATTTTCTTGACCAAATCAGATAGAAAAATAAAAGAACCATTGAGAATCCCCAGCAAAACCACCGTCTTGTCTTGGTAGTCTTTGCTGATTTGATCTGCCAGTTGGCTGACAATTTCTTCTATCTCCTTGTTGTCTAGGTATTTCTTGAATTTTTTATCCTCGATTTGGATCATGATGGGTCGTCTTATTTTAGATCGGCAATTTACAGGTTCTCCATGAGATATTTGTACAAATCGATCATTGCCTCTATGTCCTTTTTATGAACTTTTTCGTCGGGAGAGTGGACGAAGTCTTCTGGTGCTCCCACAAAGCACCAATCGATGGGGTAAGGCGAGGCTTGGATTTCTCGTCCGTCACTACCTCCACTGCGCTCCACCTCGATTTGAAACGGCACATCTGATTGCTCTGCCAGTTCTATGATTTTGTTGATGTAGGACTTGCGAGGCACGCTCATGTCGCGCATAGAGATGACTACTCCTTTACCTGGCAGTACGCCCTCCGTCACCCATGTGATGTCGGATACCAATGCCTGTTTGACATGGCAGTGCTCATAAATGAACTTGCAAAGAAACGGAACCGTGCCTCCTCCATGCTCTTCGCCACAAGAGAATACAATCAATCCATCTTTGAGTGTCTCTGCAACCTTGAGGGCAGAGAATACCCCTAGTCGGTTATCTAGGTAGCAGGATTGTATGTAATTTTTGGTTTCACGAAAATCACACTTGAAGACCAATTCTGTCCCAGTATCGATCCCACGACCGAAATCATAGAAGAGATAACCCTCGTCTTCTTTGAGTTTGCACTCAATAGGCCCCATACTGTCCTGACCCACGAGTTCATAGCCCGTCTCAGCTTCGGGGCTACCGATGGGTACCAACTGGTTTTCATAGCGGACGGTGAAGCCAATCGAATCTAGGTGAGCGAAGATGGCTGTGCGTGGTTTTCCGAATTTGAGAATCAAACAATCTTGGAAAGCTGCACCATGAATCAACTCCGGCCGGGTGTGCCACGAGGAACTGTTGGTTTCCACGTATTCGATAATAAAATCTTTCATAGCGATCTCATTGCCAGATGGAGCAAACACCTCGCAGAGTTCGTTGAGCAACTGATAATCTGAACTATCCATATAAATTTTATTCTGGACACAAAATTCATTCTTTTTCGTTCATATCAAACCACATTGTTGTTTTACTTCGCACACTCATGGTCACAGAAATCCTCAAATATCTCAGTATTTATCTAGGCAGTATGCTCAAAATCATGGTTGGCCCTGTACTAGGTCTGACCTATGACTACAATATTTTCATCACAGGGACGCTGACTGCACTTGGCATGATGACGAGTGTGTACCTGATCACTTTTTTTGGAGCCAATATTCGTCACTATAGTCAGGCAATCTTGAATAGAAAACGCAAAAACATATTCTCCAAAAAGACACGTCAGTACGTGAGGATCTGGCAAAAATACGGTGTGCCTGGAATCGCCTTTCTTACCCCAGTGCTTTTCATGCCTATCGGTGGAGCAATTATCGCCAATGCCTTTGGTGGCAAAAAGGCCGACATTTTCAAATACATGTGGATCAGCAGTTTGTTTTGGTCGTATTTCCTCGCATGGCTGGTTAGGTTCGCAGGAGACCTGCTTCCTTTTTTGGGCTTGACTGGAGGTGTATGAACAAGGTACCTATCCGTACCAATTCAAAAATTAAGACTATACCTTATACAAAAAAAGACAGCTACACACATGTGCAGCTGTCCAAGCAATTCGCCAATTGCTACAGTCATGAAGTCTTAATGTCTGTCTTTTCTTAGGTTTTGGTAGAAGACTTTTGTTTCTGCGTATTTCTCTTGTCTTTTGATTCTTCCAGCTACACCAGCGAGGTTTAGAGAAGCCTTCATTTCCACAACTGGCAATTGACTGATGAATCTTGCAGATACTCCTAGTGCTAGATTTTCTTTGACGTAGTATTCTGCGATTGCTGCAAAGGTGATGACGACTTTGTCTGTGTCAACCATGCCTGCTCTGGCATTGATTCCTGCGACTAGGTTCTTTGTACCTAATAAATATAGAGTAGTGTAAATGCCTGTGTAATTGGCAGAAGTAGTAAATGAATTTGAAGTGTCTGAGTTTTCTGAATTTTCATTTTTACCTAGGTAACGGTTTCTTTCATAGTAGGCCCCAACTTCGATGTCTCCAATGGTACCTGGTAGCAAGAATCCCATGGATGTACCTATGTCACCGAGTCCACGGCTAGGCATAGAGTAGAGAGAGAGTTTTAGGTCTTGTCCGAAAGTATAGTGAGTGATAGAAACCAAGATTGAGATTGCGATAAATACTTTTAGCTTTTTCATGATATTTAGATTTTGGCGTTTTGTAATTTGTTATAATTCAAAAGTCGCTCAACAAAGGCTCAATTGTAACTCGTGATTTCCGTAATTAAATCTTTGCTAGATTCTCGTATACTGGGGTATACTATTGAAAAAGGTTGATTAGGTAGGGTTTGTGTAGGTTTATCAAGCGAAAGGCTGCCGCCAAGTCCACTTCTTGTGTTTCATTTTGTGCAACATTGAGATTGTGGTAATCCTCTACACTTCACAAAATCAGCTCAATGGCGATGATCTCTATATCTCTCTCCCATGTAAGCTTTGTTCGACTCTCATGTAAACTTACTTCGGGTGTCATGTAAGCTTACATTGAGGCTCATGTAAGCTTACATGAGGGTTCAAGTAAACTTACTTCAAGGTCAAAGTAAGTTTACTTCAGAATTTTGCTTGCTACTCCGCTGAGAAACCCTCGTTTTACCCACGATTTCGCAATTATATGATTGATTGAGGGCAGCAAGGGCTTTTCTCAATCCAGATGATAGAGTAATCGAGCCATACCAAAGGCAGATCCATCCATCACTTCCTATAAAAAAACTCTCCCCACTGTCTGAAAAATCAAAATTCTTTGCCTTGATTTCCTACCTTTACTTCATGAGTAAACCTGATAAAAAATTATTCCTGTTGGATGCGTATGCATTGATCTACCGTGCGCACTTTGCCTTTAGCAAGAACCCCAGAATCAATTCCAAAGGAGTCAATACCAGTGCCGTTTTTGGTTTTATGAATTCTCTCTTGGAGATTTTGAAGAAAGAAAAGCCTACTCATATAGGTGTCGCTTTTGATACGAGCGCACCGACTTTTCGCCACATTCAGTTCCCTGAGTACAAAGCACACCGCGAAGAAACCCCCGAAGACATCCGTACAGCTACGCCGCTGATCAAGGATATCTTGAAGGCCATGAACATCCCGATTCTCTTGCTGGATGGTTTTGAGGCGGATGATATCATCGGCACGCTCGCCAAGGCTGCTGCTCGCAAGGGTTTTGAAGTATTCATGATGACACCCGACAAGGACTATGCACAGCTGGTCGAGGAGCATATCTACCTCTACAAACCTGCCTACATGGGCAATGGTGTGGATGTATTGGGGATTCCCGAAGTGCTGGCCAAGTTTGAGATCGAAAGCGTAGATCAGGTACGTGACATCCTCGGACTGGAAGGCGATGCAGCGGACAACATCCCTGGCATCCCTGGAGTGGGCAAGAAAACCGCCATCAAGTTTCTACAACAGTATGGTTCGCTCGAAGGACTGCTTGCCAACACAGCAGAGCTCAAAGGCAAGATGAAAGAAAAGGTCGAAGAGTTCGGCGCACAAGGCATCTTGTCCAAAGAACTTGCGACCATCAAAATTGACGTACCGATTGTCTTTGACGAGGATGATTTGATCCACTGTGAACCCAACGAAGAAGCAGTCAAAAAAATATTTGAGGAACTGGAGTTCCGCACGATGCTCAAGCGAATCTTTGGAGAAGACAGCAGTGCTGCAACACCAGTGACAGAGGGCAAGAAAAAAACTACAGCTACCGATACCCAACAGTTGGGACTCTTCGGAGCAGTAGAATCCAAGCCTGTACAAGAGGAAATGCCCAGCGAAAAAGGCAACATCGCGACCGTGGAGCATGAATACCACCTAATGGACTCGCCTGCACTCAGAAAATCCCTCGTCAAATACCTGCTGCTGCAGGAGGAATTTTGTTTTGATACCGAGACGACCAGCATCAACCCTGAGGAGGCCGAATTGGTAGGGATAGCCTTTTGCTACCAAGCACACGAGGCATATTATGTGCCACTACCCGAAGATCAACAGGAAGCACAAGCCATCGTAGAGGAGTTTCGTACCGTGCTAGAAAACGAAGAGATTGTCAAGATCGGTCAGAACCTGAAATATGACATTCAGGTGATGAAAAACTATGGAGTGGAAGTCAAAGGCAAGCTCTTTGATACATTGCTGGCTCACTATCTGATTGACCCAGATTCCAGACACAAGATGGATGTGTTGGCGGAGAACTACCTGCACTACACTTGCATCCCGATCGAAGACCTGATCGGCAAAGGCAAGTCCCAACTCAACATGCGTGACATTGATGTAGATCGGGTGGTGGATTATGCCGCAGAAGATGCTGACATCACTTTCCAACTCAAACACAAACTAGCACCCTTGATTGCAGAGAATCAATTGGAAAAACTCCTGCATGAAGTGGAAGAACCTCTGAGCATCGTGCTGGCCGACATGGAATACGCAGGCGTCAAGATCGATCTAGACGTATTGGCAGCCATGTCCAAGGACCTCAATGGACTCAGTCTCACTGCTCAAGACAAGATATTCGAACTAGCAGGCGTAGAATTCAACATCAACTCACCCAAGCAAATGGGAGAAATCCTCTTTGACAAAATGAAGTTGATCGAAAAACCAAAAAAGACCAAAACAGGCCAATATGCCACGGGAGAAGAAATCCTGTCCAAGCTGGCCAGTGAGCATGAGATTGCTGATCGGATATTGGAGTTTAGGGAATACCAAAAGCTGAAATCTACCTATGTAGATGCCTTGCCTCTGTTGATCAGCAAGAAAGATGGCCTGATCCATACAGACTACAGACAGGCTGTGGCTGCCACAGGCCGCTTGAGCTCCAACAATCCCAACCTACAGAATATCCCGATCCGTACGGCAAAGGGAAAAGAGATCCGAAAGGCTTTCGTCCCTAGGAGCAAGGATTTCAAAATATTCGCAGCGGATTATTCTCAGATCGAGTTGAGGATCATTGCGGCATTCGCCAAAGACGAAAGCATGATTGATGCCTTCAAAAACGGCAGAGACATTCATGCCACTACCGCATCCAAGGTCTTCAAGGTACCCATGGAGGAGATGACTCCCGACGTGCGACGCAAGGCCAAGGAAATCAACTTCGGACTCATCTACGGTATTTCAGCTTTTGGTCTATCCCAAAACATAGGCATCAGCCGTACCGAAGCTGCCGAGATCATAGAGGCCTACTTCAAGGAGTTTCCCGGTATCAAACGCTACATGGACGATACCGTCAACCAAGCCAAGGAACTGGAATACGTCGAGACCATCATGGGGCGCAGGAGATACCTGCGAGACATCAACTCTCGCAATGCAACCGTCCGTGGATTTGCCGAGCGAAACGCCATCAATGCTCCGATCCAAGGCAGTGCCGCAGACATCATCAAAGTAGCCATGATCAACATCCACGACTGGATGAAAAAGGAGAAACTCAAGTCCAAGATGACCATGCAGGTGCATGATGAATTGGTCTTTGATGCGCATGTCGACGAACTAGAGTTGCTCAAAGTCAAAGTGGAGGAATTCATGAAAAATGCCATCGCATTGGATGTACCGATGGAGATAGGAATGGGCGTAGGAGACAATTGGCTAGAGGCGCATTAATCAAGGACTTAGCGCTTTCTGAAAAAATGAATTTGCGTCGGATTATAAACCATTGAAATGCTTCAAAAAAAACACTTTTGTCATTTTGATGTAAGGAAACCAGCATGCAAATAATCTAAATAACAATCGTTTAGGTTTCTTCTTACATGTCAACACCATTTTTGTTGTGTTAAAATCAGCCTCTTCATCAAACCAATACACTTGAAAAGCTGCTATTTCTTAATAGAAAGCCAGTCAGGTTTAGTACGATGGCAGAGGTAGCAAATAATTCAAATAACCCTGATTTGAATTATCAGGATTTCATATAAATTTGGTAAACTATACATTCTAACCTAACATGAAAAAACTATTCTTAGCACTTTCCATTGTGCTGCTATTGCTTGCTGGCTTTGCTGGTTATATCAACTATCAAGGTATCCCTAGCTACGAAGTGAAACTCACAGACTACCACGCCTCTATGACTCCCGAGGCGATTGAAAGAGGCAAAAAATTGACCTTGATGCTTTGTGCAGGGTGTCACATGGATCGACCTACTGGCAAATTGATTGGGACACAAATGCTAGATGCTCCTCCAGAATTTGGTAAGATATACTCTCGTAACATTACCCAAGACAAGGAGCATGGCATAGGCGACTGGACAGATGCGGAGCTCCTGTATCTGCTGAGAACAGGTGTCAAACGTGATGGACAATACATTCCTCCCTACATGGCCAAACTCACTGTGATGGCAGACCAAGATGTGGATGCGATTATTTCTTTTCTTCGATCTGATGATCTATTGGTTGCTGCTGATCCTAGTCCAGGTCACGATTCTGAGGTTGCTTTTCTGACCAAATTGCTCAGCCATCTGGCGTGGAAACCTATGCCTATGCCAACACAAGAAATTCCCATGCCAGACAGCACCAATGAAGTACAATTGGGTAAGTACCTTGCACAAAATTTGGAGTGCTTTTCTTGCCATTCAGCAGATTTCAAAACGAACAATTATCTCAACCCTGAGAAAAGTGACGGTTATTTTGGAGGTGGAAATGCGACTTTGAATCAAAAAGGTCAAGTGATCCGCACTGCCAATCTCACCCCTCACGAAACGGGGTTGGGTGATTGGACACAAGAAAAGTTTGTGAAGGCATTGAGGTTTGGATTGAAGCCTGGGGAGCATGCTCTTCGTCCTCCGATGTATCCATATACACATCTGACTGATGGTGAAGCTGCGGCCATCTTCAAATATTTACAAACCATAGACCCCATAGACAATAAGGTAGACAGGGTATTTTATGATTAATGACATGTCCTTAGTCAATTAAGTAAACTGCGCAGATTGACTGCTTAGGTGGTTTTTTCTTTCTAGGTGATTCACCTATTCGTATAGAGGAATACATGAAATTGAAGGAAAACCATGTTTGTACGTATAAATAATATCCAATTTCTCATTTTTTAGCATCTACTTTGCATCTCCAACCCGTAAGTATGGTCGTAGGTCTGAGCAAGACTAGATCGCAGCACTTAATATCTAAGCAAAATGAGAAAAATTATTGCAGCATTAATTTTAATGTCATGGGTGACGTATGCGTCATTTGGGCAATGCCCAACTAGCGGAACAATTACCTCCAATTGTACAACAACGGGAAACCTAACAGTTAGTGGTGGGACACTTACTGTTAATTCAGGTGTCATCGTTACAATAAGTGGAACACTTAATTTGAACAATGGGGGAACCATCAATTCTGCTACTGGTGCAGTCATAAATGTAAACACATTATCTGAAGGGTATGGCGGGCCAAACTCAATAAATGGCGGCACACTCAATGTGTCAAATACTATGACAGTAGGAGGTGGTGGTGCTTTTACTATGAATGGAGTTGATCTGACAGTAACAGGATCTATATCTGTTTCAGGAACCACAATACAAATATTAAATTCTAGTGTTCAATCCTCTTCTTTTGAAACGAACTTAAATAGTTTCATAGTGACTAATAGTACACTGACCACAACTGGAACAGGAGAATTAGAAATTGAAGACGCAACGATCTCCAATTCTACTTTTAATGTTGGTGGGTTTCTCGAGGTTGCTGGTGGAACGAATACTGCTTCAAACTCTGTTTTCAATGTAGGTCAAGGATACGCAGTAACTACTGGTGTTACAGGTATGACTATGAATGGGGGAGGATCCTTAGCACTCACCGATAACTCTACAATGGATATTATCGGAGATGTCACAAACAATGAATTCTATATTGACAATTCAGATGTTGTAATATCTGGTGATTTTGATAATGCTGGAAATGAAGTTCTGGTAGTAAGCAATGGTGGTACTATTAAAATTGGTGGAGACTATAACAATAGTGGTAGTGGTAACACAACTGTAGAAGACGGTGGAATTCTTGAAGTAGATGGTGATTACAACAATTCTGGAGGAGGTAGTACGGATGTTAATGGTGGTGGATTAGTTGTTGGAGGAACGTATACTGGAACGGCCCCTACCGGCACTGATGGAGCTGAAGGTTGTAGTGGAGGAGGAGGAGGGTGCTGTGGAGCAGCATGCTATTCACTTCCAGTTGAGCTAATTAATTATCATGTTGAAACCAAATTAGATCAAGTTAAATTAACTTGGCAAACAGCTACAGAACAGAACAACGACTTTTTTAATATTTACAGATCCAACAATGGCAGAGACTTTGATCTTATCACAAGTATAGCTGGAAATGGAACCACCAATGAAATCTATAATTACCAATATATTGACTACCCTCCGATTGCAGGTATTTATTATTATCAACTAGAGCAAGTGGATTATGATGGGAAGAATGAGTTTTTCGCTATCAAGCAAATAAATTTCAATTTGGCTCAAGCCAACCAAGAAATGCTGATTTATCCTATGCCCTTGAGAGCTACTGAGGATTTTTATATTCGTTATCCAGAAAGCAACGAAAGTGTTTCTGCTAGATTGTATGATCTCTCAGGTAGCATGCAATTGGAACTAAACATCGAGCGAGAATCTGATCGGATCAAATTTTTGACATCTGAGTTGGGACTCAGATCGGGTATCTACATGGTTCAGATCCAAGTGGGACAACACATCACCAACCAAAAGATTAGATTGAATTAAAGAACCAGAGTTCGATTTTGAATAACCCTTCAAAGGCTTCTTTGAAGGGTTTAGTAAACCATTCGTTTTGTCTATGATCTGGAATGAGAACTCTTGAAGGGTTTTTCTGCTCCGTTTATCAAAAGGTTATTTGGTCATTTTAATTTTGCCCTATTGTGGATCATGAGTTCTCTTTAGGAATCAAACTCAGGTTAGGAGCTAGTGCTCTCAAGATATGGTGCCAAGAGCCGGGGTATTAGACAAAGTCTGATGTTCTGGCTCTTGGTCTTTGGAATTGTGCTATGTGGTGTGAGGCAACTTAATGTTCATTAAAGTTGTAAGCCTCTTTGGTTTCTTCTAACTCGCTCAGAAGCAAACAAGTCTCAGACAATTGATTTTCGAGTAGAGACTTTAAAAATACATCATACTCCTTGTCGTTGGATCGAAGGAGTGTTCTGTACATTTCGATCAATTCCTCCTCTCTTCTGACTAGAAAACTGAGGATTTCGCCCTCGTTGTTTTGTATCAGGATATGCTCTACCTCGATACCTATTTTCTCCAAAGTAGCTTTGAGGCGATTGGCTAGGCTGAGATTGTGGTGTTCGATATCTACTTCTACGAGTTTGCTGATGTCTTCAATAAATTTTGTCTTTCGATCTGCGAGCATCAGTATTTGTTCGGTCATGGGTTCGTCGTGTACACGAGATGATGCTTTGCAATAAATCTCCCTGGCTAATACGAGTTTGTCAATCAGGTTTTGTAATTCTGGGGTGAGAGCCTTCATAGTTTTGATAGTTTTATTGAAAATGGAATCACAGGTCGTGATTCATCTGGTAGACGATCGACCAAGAACTATGCCGAGGGCTAATGGGTTGGATAGGGCACGTTTTTCACCCAAAAGTGAGGGTAATTGATGAATTATTCCACACATTTTGAGTCACGATTGTTGCGTTTGTTGCCCAGTGGTTCAACAGCTTTGGAGACTTGTCTACAAGCTCATTCTTTCTTTAAACTTGGAGGCTTGGCGTCTACTCACCTCGACTTTGTCTCCTCCTTTGAGTTCTACCATCAGGCCACCGTTGAACCAGGGTTCTATTTTTTCTACCCAACTGAGATTGATGATGTGCTTGCGGCTGGCACGAAAGAAAGCTTTGGGATCAAGTTTCTCATCCAGTGCGTTGAGGGATTTGTGTATCATAGGCCGCACCGAATCAAAATAGACTTTGATGTAGTTGCCGTCGGACTCGAACATTCGCACCTTGTCCAAGCGTACAAACCAGCACTTTTCGCCGTCCTTGACGAATACTTGGTCTGTATGGGATAGTTTCTGCTGGGGTTCTCCAGCATGAATGGTCGATTTTTTATGCTCATCGAGGAGCTTTTGTACTACTCTTGCCAGACGATCAGTCTCGATGGGTTTGAGCAAGTAGTCGAAGGCATTGACTTCAAAGGCCTTGATAGCATACTGATCATAGGCTGTGGTGAACACAACCAACGGCGTCCTGTCTAGCTCTGCCAGTAGATCAAAGCCGGATTTTTCGGGCATCTGTATGTCTAGGAATATCAGGTCAGGTTGGTGCTGGTCTATCAGTTCCAATGCTTCGTCTGCGTTGGTTGCCTCTGCGACTATTTCGATTTCGCTGTGAGTCTGTAGTAGTGAGGTGAGTTCTTTTCTAGCGAGCCTTTCGTCATCTATGATGATTGCCTTCATATCAGTATTCCTTTGGGATGCTTATTTCGGTCAGCACGACATTGTCTTCTTCGTTGAAGATCCGCAGTGTTGCCTTGTTTTCATAAATCAGTTTCAATCTGTCCACCGTATTTTGTAAACCAGTACCGTGTCCTTTTTCCAGTGTATTGGATGCATTGTAGTGTCCATTGTTGCGAATCTGCAAGATCATGTTCTCTCCCTCATAATACGTCTTCACAGCTACTTTTCCTCCATTTTTTAGTTTGGAAATCCCATGTTTGACACTGTTTTCTACGAGCGTTTGAATCATCATGGGCGGCACTTTGTTGGTCAAGGTTGCCACATCCAAATCAAGAGCTACGGTTAGTCTTTCCTCAAATCTAATCGACTCCAATCCAAGATATGCCTTGACAGTTTCCATTTCCTCCTCCAGTGAGACCAATCTCTTTTTTTCTACAATGAGTGTATTCCTAAAGATACTGGATAGTTGTGTAATCGCCATCTTGGATTTGAGGGGGTCTTCGTCCACGAGTGCCTTGATGCTGTTGAGTGCGTTGAAGATGAAATGTGGGTTGAGCTGCGATCGCAGGTGTTGGAGTTCAGCTTCTTTGATCACGGCTTCATATTGCAGTGACTTGTTGTATTGTTCGAAAAACTGATAGGTAAAATAGACCAACGACCATAGGAAATAAATAGCCATTGGACCTAAAATCCCAAACAAAATATTGATGATCCGAAACTCTACGGACACCATCAAGATCCCCATGAGATAAGAGACCAACAGCAGCAAAAAATAATTAACCACAGACAACAGCAGGTTGCTGGCTATCACAACTGGAATCAGTTTGGAAATACGAAATGACACCCACTTTCCTCGTTTGATCACGGCGCGTAGCAGATGAGTCGATAGCACGTAAAAAAGAATCTGTAGCAGGACGATCGAAAACTCCTTGCCATCAAATCGTCCACTCTGAAAAAAGTAGATCCCAAAATTGAGAAGTCCATAAATCGACCATCCCATAATCTGACACCACCAATAGATACTCTGTTTTGTCATCGACATGTTGCCAAGGTAGTAGATTTACCAGAAAGGTAAAAGCTACAATAAGATGTGGTGATGGTTTTTATGATTAGCGGTGACATGCTTAGATTGAGTAAGGAAATCAGCTCAAATGAATCTTTACACCTAAGACTTTCTCAAAAAACATGTGAATTCTAAAGGTCTGTTCTGCACCCAGTTTTTGTCCAAATTGAGATAGCAAGTAAAGCAAGGCTCCCACGATGACGAAACATGCTGCAACCCAAATTGCCCAAGGATAAGAACCGAGCATCAACTGAGAATAACCGTATATCAGCGCAAAGAGACCTAAAATCCCTGCCGAAGCATAGCTAAATGTGAAAATGGCCCAAATAGATGGACTAGGTCCATAATAACCCCGGACTACCGTTTTGTCCAACTCTTCGTCCAAATTCAAATTGAGTTGGGGAGACCAAAAATGTTGTTCTGCCGCAGGAATCCTGATCACCAAGGTATGATGTGCAAACACAATTTGACAGGGGCATTCAGCAGACTCCTTCTCTGTTTTGAACAGTGTCTTGATTTCCTCAACGCTGTATGCAGAATCTATCTTGAATCGGGGTCTGACACGGATGCTGGTCATTGGACAGGAAGTAGGTCCTTGGGTCTGGATAAATACCTATCTCCTATCCATGTGTAGACCCAACCAAAGGTGGCGCAAGAGATGTGAATGAAAGAGATATGACCATTGTTGCCCAAAACTGTCAAATTGAAGATTTCGAAGGCAAAAACGAGCGACCATAAGAACCACTTCTTGCTGCTGTAGTAAGAGAGTGCCCCGATGATGGCAAATATACCAACAGAGCCTCCCATCCAGCTACGTGCAAATCCATAGCTTACAAAATGATGGTCTGGCCAATAGAGTAGCAAGGTATTGAACAACGAACCTGTGAATAGACCTATGAAGACATAAGAAGCAAAGTAAATCTTGATCGTACTCTTGGTACCATGCTGCTCTTCGTAGGATTGTACTGGGAAGAAAAATCCAAAAATCGTCACAAACAAAATGTGTACAAAATCATTGTGAAACCACGCCGTGGTAAAACAAGTCATCATAAAGTGCCCAAAATCAGATTTGAATTGTCCCATCCACATGGTCATGCTACACATGAATTGGATTTCCCATGGGCCATCACAGTTTTTACGTGAAGCAAATCCAAAAAATGCGAGAAGAATCCATACGATAGCAAGGTACGACAGGGTGAATTTTCTTGACCACAACCACTCTCTGAATGAGGTCATGTTTTCACCATACTTGTTGGTCCATGGCCACTGATAGGGCACCCAACGTTTGTCATATTTCGTCTCCTTCATCTCTACTTTATCCACCATTCCCTGTTCTAGTTGAGATGCAAAACAAGTTAATTTGTTAAGAATTGGACAACTCAGTAGCCAAATATTTGGCTGTGTAACAATTATTTAACGCAACGACCTCTTCTGGTGTCCCTTCTCCGACTATCATACCGCCGCCTACACCGCCTTCTGGCCCGAGATCAACGATATGGTCAGCTACTTTGATCACGTCGAGGTTGTGTTCGATGATCATGACCGTGTTGCCTTTCTCCACTAGGATATTCAATACCTCCAATAGCAACTTGATGTCTTGAAAGTGGAGTCCCGTCGTGGGTTCGTCCAGTACGTAAAAGGTCTTGCCAGTGTCTTTTTTAGAAAGCTCAGTTGCCAATTTCACTCGCTGTGCTTCTCCTCCTGACAGAGTGGTAGCATGCTGACCTAGCGTGACATAGCCTAGTCCCACATCACTCAAGGTCTGGATTTTACGAACAATTTTGGGTTGGAACTCAAAAAACTCGACTGCCTGCTCGACAGTCATATCTAA
The DNA here is from genome assembly GCF_025502585.1 of Reichenbachiella agarivorans. NCBI lineage: Bacteria > Pseudomonadati > Bacteroidota > Cytophagia > Cytophagales > Reichenbachiellaceae > Reichenbachiella > Reichenbachiella agarivorans. The sequence goes on from NZ_CP106679.1 coordinate 1,709,575, forward strand.
CACATCGGCTATTGACTTGCCTTTGAAGCGTACCTCAAGTGTCTCTCGGTTGTACCTTTTGCCTTTACAAGTTTCGCAAGGGACGTGTACGTCTGGCAAGAAATCCATTTCGACGAGTTTCATCCCAGCCCCTTCACAGTTTTCGCATCTACCTCCCTTGACATTGAATGAAAATCTACCAGGTTTGTAGCCTCTGATTTTCGCCTCAGGCAACTGGGTGAATAAACTCCTGATATCTGAAAAAACACCTGTATATGTCGCTGGATTGGATCGTGGTGTTCGGCCTATAGGTGACTGATCCACCTCTATGATTTTGTCCACGTGATCGACTCCTTCGATTGACTCAAAGGCCAAGGGTTCTTTCTTGGATCGGTAAAATTTCTTGTTGAGGATGGGGACGAAAGTCTCATGGATCAAGGAAGACTTACCACTACCTGACACCCCTGTCACCGCAATCATTTTGCCCAAAGGCAACTTCAAGGTCACATTTTTGAGGTTGTGTCCAGTAGCTCCAGTAAGTTTGATTTCTAGGCCATTGCCTGCACGCCTGACCTTGGGGACTTCAATTTTCAATTTCCCATTGAGGTAGCCTGCCGTACTGGTGTTGTTTTTGAGGAACTCTGCTGGTGTACCCTGTGCTACGACCTGACCACCATGACGACCAGCACCTGGACCAATGTCGATGATGTAGTCCGAGTCCAGCATCATGTCCTTGTCATGCTCCACGACGATGACGGTGTTGCCTAGGTCGCGTAGGTCTTGCAGCGCCTTGATCAGTTTCACATTGTCCCGCTGATGCAACCCAATGCTGGGCTCATCCAAAATGTACAACACACCGACCAACTGCGTACCAATCTGAGTCGCCAAACGGATGCGTTGTGCTTCTCCACCAGACAGTGTTCTCAACGGACGATTCAGCTCTAGATAATTTAAGCCTACGTCCAGCAAGAAGCCCAAACGTTTTCTGATTTCCTTCAGAATCTCTGCTGCGATCAGGTTTTGGCGTTCATTCAATCTTTCTTCTACATCCACAAACCACTCGGTCAGTTCCTCTATATTCATGGATGCCAACTCAGCAATGTTCTTCTCTGCGATTTTGAAATGCAAAGACTCTTTTTTCAGTCTCTGTCCTTCGCAGCTAGGACAGGTGCTGCTGGAGGTAAAATCTTTGATCCATTTTTGGATTTTATCTGTACCTGTTTCTTGTTGCTTTTCGAGGAAGTGAACAATGCCCTCAAATTTTGTATTCCAGTCTGTACCAGGATATTTTTTGGAACTAACAGCCACAGGCTCATCTGCACCATACAATAAGACATCCAGCACTTCCCTTTTCATGTCTTTGATTGGGGTGGTCAATTTGTATTTGTACTGTTTGAGTATCGCTTCTATTTTTTTGAAAATCCAGATATCTCTGAAGTCTCCCAAGGGAGCAAATCCTCCGCGGCTGATGCTCAATTCTGGGTCTGGAATGATGTTAATCTCTTCTATCTTATCAATTTGTCCCAATCCGTTGCATTCTGGACATGCGCCATAGGGGGAATTGAAAGAGAACATGTTGGGGGCAGGGTCGTCGTAGGCCAATCCTGATTTGGCATCCATGAGATGCTTGGAAAAATGGTGTTCCTTGCCTGATTCATCTAGCACCATGATGATGCCCTTGCCATGATGAATGGATGATTTGATTGAGGCATTGATGCGTGCACGATCCTTGTCGCCGACCTTGATGCGATCGATGACAATCTCAATATCGTGCGTTTTGTAGCGATCCACTTGCATCTTGGGTGTCAAATCCGTGATCTCACCATTGATTCTGACTTTGGTGAACCCCATCTTGGCGATTTGCACAAATAGTTCTCTGTAGTGTCCCTTTCGACCTTTGACTACTGGAGCAAGCAAGGTAATTTTTTGACCATCGAAATAGGAAAGCACATGATGAAGAATCTGTTCTTCGGTTTGTTTCTCCATTTTCTCACCAGTGACGTAAGAGTAGGCAATGCCTGCTCTGGCATACAGCAAGCGCAGAAAATCGTACACTTCAGTCACAGTACCAACAGTCGAGCGAGGATTTTTGGAGGTAGTTTTTTGTTCGATAGAGATCACAGGTGACAGACCGTTGATTTTGTCTACATCTGGGCGCTCCATGTCGCCCATAAAGCTCCGCGCATAGGCAGAAAAGCTCTCCATGTACCGGCGCTGACCCTCGGCATAGATTGTGTCAAAGGCCAATGAAGACTTGCCACTACCGCTGATTCCCGTGATCACGACCAATTGCTCGCGCTTGAAGCGAACATCTATATTTTTGAGATTGTGCTCTCTCGCTCCGAAGACCTCTAGGTAATCACTGTGCTCGGGCACCCATGAATTGTTGTCTTCTTGCGTTTTGTTTTCTTTTACCTGCATAACTATTCTGCGCTTGATACCAGTACGGTAAATTTCTGCCCTTTTTTGACTGTCATCTTATAATCCCTGATCCATGGATTGAGTTGCTTGAGTTCGTAAAAAGTCATCTCATGACTCTCTGCAAAATCATTCCAATCCTCTATATCCTCCTCTACCGACACGGGTCTTGATGCGGGCATTTGATACAAATCTGTGCTGTCCACCGCAAAACTATAGTCTGCGGGGTTCTCCAAGAGATTTTTGATCGCGATGATTCTAAAAACGTAGCGAGACGGCTCTTCGCTGACAATCATATCGTAGTAGCTTTTGGCTCTTTGGTTTTTTGCTACTTGTGATACGCCCCTCATTCCCATGTTATAAGAAGCAGCTGCCATGGTCCAATTCCCGAATTTTTGATGGGCCTTTTTAAAGTACTTGGCGGCTGCCACAGTGGATTTGATAGGGTCATAGCGCTGGTCTACTTGGTGGTTGACGATCAGACCAAAATCTTTGGCTGTCCCGCTGAGAAACTGCCAGAAACCTACAGCATTGGCAGGGGAAATGGCGTTTTGAAGTCCGCTCTCTGCTACTGCCAGATATTTGAAATCTGCAGGGACACCGTTGGCCCGAAGGGTCGAATCTATCACAGGCAGCCACTTGTTGGCTCGCTTGATGAGGATGATGGCGTTGGAGTGCCAAAAGGCGTTGACCTGAATCTCTCTGTCTAGGCGCTCTTTGACGTCTGGTCGACCCATAGGGACTTCTTCTCCCGCAAAACTGATTTGCTCTGGGAGTGAATATCCAGAAATGACGGCATTGTTGAGGCGTGGAGTCACAGGTTCTAGAGGCAAAAGTGCTTCTGTCTGCAATTCTTTTTGTGCTGGCTCAGGCTTGATGAAGTAAATCAATACCCCACCCAGCACCAGACCCAACAACAAATACCGAATTTCTTTGAGCATACTTTAGATCAGAAAATTTGGTGAAAGATTGTAGTTGTTGTAGAACTCGTCGATCACAGCCACTGCATCGGATGCCGTGTCTACGATGTGAAATAGATCCAAATCTTTGGGACTGGCATTGCCATTTTTTTCTATGATGACGTTTTTGATCCAATCGATCAGTCCCGACCAAAACTCTGTACCGACTAAGATGATTGGGAATTTCCCGATTTTTTCTGTCTGAATCAAGGTCATTGCTTCAAACAACTCATCCAGTGTACCAAAGCCACCTGGCATGACGATGAAGCCTTGTGAATACCTCACGAACATGACTTTGCGGACAAAGAAGTAGTCAAAGTTGATGAATTTGTCTTGATCAATGTAGATGTTGCCATTTTGCTCAAAGGGTAGTTCTATGTTCAAACCGACAGATTTTCCAGACTCACTGTGTGCGCCTTTGTTGCCAGCTTCCATGATGCCAGGTCCCCCACCTGTGATCACGCCATAGCCATGTCGGACTAGTTTGGCGCCAATCTCTTCGGCCATGTGATAGTAGGGGTGGTCAGGCTTGGTTCTTGCCGATCCAAAGATGGATACGCAAGGACCTATTTTAGCTAGTTTTTCAAAGCCTTCGACCATTTCGGCCATCACTTTGAATATGACCCACGAATCAATGCTTTTGATTTCGTTCCAATCCTTTTTTTTGAAGGCCTGTCTGATTTTTTTTTCGGTTTCTCCGTTGATAGAGTTTTCTCCCATTCCCATTTCCTTATGCTATTTTGATGAATCTTTTTTCGCAAGGAGCGCAAATTTACACATTATCGACTTCAAGCTCAGTCTGAAGTGAGAATATCCTTGATGGCGTCCTCTGCGCTAGTGAATTTAAATTTGAAGCCACTGTCGATGACTTTTTGATTGGATATATGGTGACCTTCCAATACGATCTCAGCCATCTCTCCTAACAATATTTTGAGTACAAACTCAGGCACATTGGGCATCCAAAGAGGTCTGCGTAGTGCACTGGCGATCAATTGTGTCAACCGAAGATTGGTGACGGGATCATTGCCCACGGCATTGTACGCCCCTACGGTCGCCTTGTTGTGCATGAAATATTCGATCATGGCCGCCAAATCATCTACATGTATCCAGTTGCAAATCTGATTGCCACTACCGAGTGCCGCACCGACACACCATTTGATTGGTTGTGCGATTTTATCCAATGCACCTCCTCTGGAGGAAAGTACCAAGCCAATGCGTGGTTTGACCACTCTGATGCCTAAATCCGCAATTTTGTCTGCCTCTTTTTCCCAGTCAATGGTTACTTCGGCCAAAAAGTCTTTTCCTTCTGCATCGTCTTCTTTTGACCAATGAGAAAAGGGTTCATAGCCATAATAGCCAATAGCAGAGGCACAAATAAATGTTGCAGGTTTTTGTTTGCGCTTGGACAGAACTTCATAAAAGAGTCTTGTCGAGTCAATTCTGCTGTCATAGATTTCCTTCTTCCTTTTTTCTGTCCACTTGTGTTCGGCGACACCTGCACCTGCTAGATGAATGATCACTTCTACGCCATCCAACGCTCCCTCTTCGATGTAGCCAGACCGAATGTCCCATTCGAAAACTTCGGCGGTCAAATGCTTAAAATGATTGCGGCTTAGCAGTCTGACAGTGTGACCTTTAGCAATTAACAATGCCGTTAGATGAGATGCTACCAAACCATTACCCCCTGTTATGAGTACTGTCATATGCAAATGTGTTTTTATTGACTTAATTCAATATTAAATCTTTAACGAGATACATTATTAAAGTTATTCACTATTTTAGGAATTAGTCTAAATCAAAATTTAGTTAATGGATTTTTCTCTTGAGTCATATCAGCAACTAGTCATACTCAGCCTTGGATTTGCTGTGATTTGCATCGCAGCGTCTCGAATTGCACCCATCTTTCAGAAGATCAATTTGCCTATCATCACGGGGTTTTTGGCAACTGGGGTTTTGGCAGGCCCGTACATTTTGGATCTGGTGCCCAAGGAATCAACTCATCAACTCAATTTTATCAATGAAATTGCCTTGGCATTTATTGCATTTGCGGCGGGATCAGAGTTGTATCTCCGTGAATTGCGCTCTCGCTTTAGAAGCATCAAATGGAATACAATTAGCCAATTGGTTTTTACTTTCGGGTGTGGTAGTCTGTCTGTATTTTTTCTTTCTGACCTGATACCTTTTATCAAGGGGATGGATTTCAGTACCAAACTCAGTGTGTCATTGCTTGCTGGGGCAATTTTTGTGGCGAGATCACCTACGAGTGCCATCGCCATCATCAACGAACTCCGAGCCAAAGGGCCACTGACACAAACTGTGTTGGGCGTCACTGTGTTGACGGATTTTTTCGTCATTATTCTTTTTGCGGTAGCCATGTCGTTTGCCGTCAGCCTGTCAGGAGGCAACAGTTTTAACTACATCAGCATTATTTTACTATTGATTGAAATTGCCGTGTCGTTGGGTATTGGGTTTTTGTTGGGAAAGGTACTCAATATGACTATTTCGCTTAGGATCAGGCGGTTTGTCAAGTCTATCTTGATCATTGCGCTGGGTTATTCTGTGTATTTGCTCAAATTCTATTTGCAAGAGTTGTCGGCGGGATTTATGTCTCATGCCTTTACGATTGAGCCATTGATTATTTGCATCATTGCGAGTTTTTATGTAGCGAACTACACGAAAAATCGTCCGGAATTTCTGTCCATACTGGACAAAACTTTTCCCCTGATCTATGCAGCATTTTTTACTTTGACTGGGGCATCTCTTTCGCTCTATGCACTTATGGATGCTTCGTTGGTGGCTTTGTTGTTTTTCTTCATCAGGCTTTTATCTATCATGGCGGGCAATTATTTCGGAGGAATGATGGCGGAAGACCCATGGGCTCAGATCCATGTAGGGTGGATGCCCTATATCACGCAGGCAGGTGTTGCACTAGGATTGACTGCTGTGGTTTCTAATGAATTTCCTTCGTTTGGACCTGATTTTGCGGCTTTCATCATTGCCATCGTTGTGATCAATGAAATCGTAGGTCCACCTCTGTTCAAATACGCCATCACCAAGGCTGGTGAAAACCGAAACAAAGGTTCGTTCAAATATGACGGGATACGCGATGCTATTATTTTCGGATATGAATCTCAAAGTGTTTCGTTGGCTCGTCAGCTGATGAACAATGGCTGGCAAGTCCAAATCGCTACCCGCAAAAAACCAGAAGAAATAGAGGTGCCTGATGGGATTGTTCTCAGACACATTGAGCAAGTCGATCTTGAAACACTCAAAGTCATGCATGCTGACAAATCAGAAGCGATTGTTTGCCTCATGTCTGACCGACGAAATCTCGAAGCTTGTGAATTGGCCTACAAACATTTTGGGACACCAGATATGATCGTCAGGCTTGGCGATAGATCATATTATGATAAATTTTTGGCACTAGGCGCCAGAGTGGTCGATCCTTCTACAGCAATCGTCAGTTTGCTCGATCACTACGTGCGATCACCACAGGCTACCTCTCTCTTGCTGGGTATGCAGCCAGGTCAGGATACCAGAGACATGGAGCTACAGGATCCAAGCTTGCATGGGATCACGCTGCGTGATCTTAGGTTACCTTCTGACGTATTGATTTTGTCCATCCACCGTGGAGGACAAATGATTATTTCTCACGGATTTACGCGGTTGAGAGTTGGAGACGTAGTGACTTTTGTTGGGTCTACCGAGAGTCTCAATGTGATGCAGTTGAAGTTTGATCACTACTCCTCGTAAGCCCAGTCGATACCTGTCTTCATGTCTTTGAGGACAATTCCTTGGGCTTTGAGGCTGCTGCGTAGGACGTCTACTTTGTCGTAATCTTTTTGCTCTTTGGCCGCTGCATATTCTTTGATTACTATGTCCATCAGGCTTTCTACATCTAGATTAGATTCTTCTTTCAATCCCAAAATGTCCAAGACGAACTCTTCGTAGGTTTGCTTCATGCGTTGGAATGTCTCAATACCGATTTCTGCTATGGTTAGATTCTGTGTATGGACATTGTTGATTTTCTTGAGCAGGTTGAACAAATGGCCGATGGTCAATGCGGTATTGAAGTCATCATTCATGGCGCGGTAGCAGTTGTCACAAATTTGATTGATTTGCTGTGCTGCTTTTTCATTGAGTGCTCCATCTGTGTCGGGCAACTCAATATTTCTCAAGGTCTTTAGACCATTGACGAGTTTTCTGTAGCCTTTTTGTGCGGCAAACAATGCTTCGTTGGAGAAATCCAAGGTGCTCGCATAGTGTGATTGCAACATAAAGAACCGTACAGTCATCGGGCTATAGGGTCTATCCAATAACTCATGCTTCCCGCTAAAAAGCTCGTGTGGCAAGAAAGAATTATTGAGCGACTTGCTCATTTTTTGGCCATTCACCGTGAGCATGTTGGTGTGCAACCAATACTTCACTGGATCGTGACCATGAGCTCCTATGGATTGTGCCATTTCACACTCATGGTGAGGAAATTTCAAATCCATTCCTCCACCGTGTATATCAAAGGTCTTGCCTAGATATTTGGTTCCCATGACGGTACATTCCAAATGCCATCCTGGGAATCCATCGCCCCAAGGAGACCTCCACCTCATGATGTGATCGGTACCTTCGGCGGACTTCCACAGGGCAAAATCTACAGACTCACGTTTTTCGTCTTGTCCGTCCAATGCACGGGTGTTGGACAACAAATCTTCAATTTTTCTTCCCGACAATTTCCCGTAGTTGTGATCTTTTTGGTAGGCATTGACATCAAAATACACCGAGCCATTGACTTCATACGCCAGTCCTTTTTCGATGAGCAGTTCTATCAACTCAATTTGCTCCAAGATATGTCCTGTTGCACTAGGCTCAATGCTCGGAGGTAGCGCGTTGAATTTTTCCATCACTTGATGAAAATCCTGGGTGTAGCGTTGCACTACTTCCATGGGTTCGAGGTTTTCCAGTTTGGCTTTCTTACCAATCTTATCTTCTCCCGCATCGGCATCATTGACCAAATGCCCCACATCGGTGATGTTGCGGACATAGCGCACCTTATAGCCCAAATGCTTGAGGTATCTAAAGATCACATCGAAGCTGACAAAAGTCCGGACATTGCCCAAATGCACATCGCTGTACACCGTCGGTCCACATACATACATCCCCACGAATGGAGTGTGCAAGGGTTCGAACAATTCTTTTTTACCAGAAAGGGAGTTGTGAAGTCTTAAGTCCTTGAGCATTGAAATGTTTTTTTCAAAAATTGAAGTGCAAAACTGCTTATACGAGTTGAATGAAAAAAGTTATGACATCAATTTGTTCTATAGATGAATTATACATTTGAAACTTTTTCTGAAATACGCGATCAAAAATGATCGTATGTCGCAAACCTATCTAAAAACCAGAGTACGATTTTGAATATCAGTGTTTTTGAAGAGATTAGCACACCATTCATTTTGTTTATGATCTGGTAGAGAACCCTTGAAGGGTTTTTCTGTCCTTTTTATCAATGGTCATTTTAGTTTTGCCCTATTGTGGATCATGAGCCCTCTTTAAGAATCGAACTCAGGTTAAAAATAATAAAGTTGGTCATGAGAATAAATCTCTGTTCATTTTCGACACTTCGTAATTGCATTATCTTTATACTTGAATCAAAATTCTCATTGAATTAATGAAAGGAATAGTTGTCACGGTTCTGGTATCTATGTTTTCGATATGTGCGATGGCACAAACCGATGGCAACTATGAGTACTCAAAAGAAATCATTTGGGGTATCAACAAAAACACCAATGGAGGATTGATTGGCGGTTTTATGCTCAGATGGTCAAGTGCCAGAAGCGAAAAGAAATTTCGAAACATTGGGATTGAATTGATGAATGTCAAAGATCCCCATGAGAACAGAATTTCCAATGGACAAAGTCAGTTCATCTACGGCAAGTCGCACTACCTCTATGCCATTCGCGCACAATATGGCTTTGATCATCTTTTGTTCAAAAAAGCACCTGATCGAGGCGTTCAAATCAATTTTAATTATTCCCTAGGCCCTACGATTGGTGTCATTGCTCCATATTATCTCCAAGATTTTGACGGCAACAGTCACCCTTTTAGCTATGAGCAGTTCCCTACATGGACATCTGTAGCACGAACAGGGTTTTTATTCCAAGGCCTAGGAGAGTCATCATTGACCGTGGGGGTCAATGCACGTGCCGGTCTATTATTCGAAATGGGTGCTTTCAAAAGCAACGTCACAGGTTTTGAAATTGGGGCACTCGTGGAGGGGTTTGCTCAAAAAATCGAACTGATGCCCAATGAGGAGGATAAAGCACTGTTCGTATCTGCTTATATTACCATATTTTACGGAAGAAGGAAGTAAAGTCCGCTGCAGACAATGATTAGGCTATGAAAATAAGTCTATAGTGTGTTTCTTTGCGCAAAGGAAAAAAAATGATTGAATTACCGGTAATCGAACAAGAAAAGGCAAAGAAAAGGCAGAAACCAGATTGGTTGCGTGTCAAGCTACCCGTAGGTCAGGCTTATGCCAATGTGAGAAAGATCGTAGATGAAAACAAACTTCATACGATTTGTGAAAGCGGTAATTGTCCCAATATGGGGGAGTGCTGGGGAGAAGGAACAGCGACTTTTATGATCCTTGGCAATGTATGTACCCGAAGTTGCACTTTCTGTGCAGTAGCTACTGGTCGTCCCCCAGAATATGATGTCAATGAACCCCTCCGTGTGGCGGAGGCGATTAAGACCATGGGTGTGAAACATGCGGTTTTGACTTCTGTCAACCGAGATGAACTCAAAGATCGTGGTGCCGAAATCTGGTATCAAACTGTCGTAGAGACCAAGCGTCTAGCTCCGCAAACTACCATAGAAACTTTGATACCTGATACCAAGGGCAATTGGGATGCACTTTATCGCATGATCGATGGTGGACAAGAAGTGGTCTCTCACAACATGGAGACTGTCGAAAGATTGTACCGAAGAGTGAGACCACAAGCAAGGTATCAACGCAGTTTGGATCAAATCAAATTGACCAACGAATATGGCAAACGTACCAAGTCAGGGATCATGCTCGGACTAGGTGAGACCGAAGATGAAGTGTTCAAAGCCATGGATGATTTGGTTGCGCATGGTTTGCACATCTTGACCTTGGGTCAGTACCTGCAGCCAACCAAGATGCACATTGAGGTGGCTGAGTTCATTCACCCAGATCAGTTTGATAAGTACCGTGAGGAAGGATTGAAACGTGGATTGAAATATGTGGAGTCAGGGCCATTGGTGAGATCGTCCTACCACGCAGAGCGCCATGTCAATGTGCCTATTTAGTCTTTTGATCTAAGTCACTAATTTTTTCAATATCCTATCTAAATCACTCCGATTCCTGTGAATTGGGTTTTTAGGTGAAGGAGATACACTCATAGGTTCAGTCTTTCACACTGAGCCCTAATCATTTAGGAAACGCATGCAGAAAAAAGACTCCCCGTTGGTCTCCATCATCATGGCTGTCAAAGACACCGCGCCCTACCTACCTGCTTGTTTGGATTCGATCATCGACCAAACCTATACAAACTGGGAACTCATAGCTGTCAACGACCACAGCAGCGATGCGACACCTGAGATACTTGACACCTACGCCCAAAAAGATCCACGTATCAAAGTATATAATAGCGACAGACCCAAACTGATCCCAACTCTACAGGTGGCTTATGCTCAAGCTACGGGTACACTGATCAATCGAATGGATTCTGATGACAAGATGCCCGATTACAAACTAGACGTATTGGTCAAAGAGTGGAACAAATATGGCAAAGGACATGTGATAGGAGGAGGAACTGAACACTTCGTGGATGAAGGAGAGGTTGGGGATGGGTTTCGGAGATATGAGGTCTGGCTCAATGATGTCGCTCGGCGTAGTGCCCACTATGAAGAGATTTATACCGAGTGCGTGATCCCTTCTCACTCTTGGATCATCCACCGTGATGATTTTGACCAGGTGGGGGCATTTGATCCGATCGTGTATCCTGAGGACTATGACCTTTGTTTTCGGTTTTATCGTGCTCAGCTCAAAATCATCGGAATTGATGTAGTGCTCCATTATTGGAGAGATCGGTCAAACCGAATCTCCCGTACTTGGGATGAATACAAAGACAACCGCTATTTTGATCTAAAAACAAGGTTTTTCTACGAACTAGACAGAGATAAGACACGACCTCTTGTACTTTGGGGTGCAGGACGCAATGGCAAAGACATGGCTAAAATCCTCATCAGTCATGACGATGAATTCCACTGGGTGTGTGACAATGAGCGAAAGATAGGCAAGGATGTTTATGGCACCATCATGGAGCACTATGATGTGATCCCAACCCTTGACAATCCCCAAATCATGATCGTAGTTTCCTCGCCAGACGGCAAAAAGGAAATCAGAGCACAATTGCACAAATGGGGTAAGGAAGTGGTAAAGGATTATTGGTTTTTTGCGTAGCTCTACATTGGATAACGTGTCATGACATATCTCATCCCTTCTGGCTTGCAGCCCTTATTCAAATGGAATACATTTGCGCTTATTTTAAATTATTCTAAATAAGGTATGATAAAATCAGCAGCAGATTTAAAGCCAGGGCAAAGAGGGATGGTCAAAGACTTTACAGACGAGTATATCTCTCTCAAATTGTTGGAAATGGGTGTACTGCCAGGCACTGAAATCGAAATGAAGTTTGCTGCTCCCCTTGGTGATCCTATCTGTGTCGATGTCTCTGGTTATGCGCTCTCGCTGAGATTGGAAGAAGCCAGAACTATTATTCTTTCTTAATTCAATAGTATGAAGAGAGCAATCAATGTAGCCCTCGTCGGCAACCCCAACGCTGGCAAAACCTCTGTGTTCAACCTACTCACGGGGATGAACCAAAAAGTGGGCAACTTTCCTGGTGTGACCATGGACAAAGTATCCGGACACTATTCCTTTCAAGGGGAATCAACTATGGTGCTGGATCTACCTGGTACCTACAGTATCTATCCTCGGTCTATGGATGAAAGAGTAGTCTTTGACTTCCTCAGTGACGAAAATGCACACGACTACCCAGACAAAATCATAGCTGTCGCTGATGCCTCCAACCTAGAGAGAAACCTACTGCTCTTCTCACAAATTCTGGATTTGGGTCAGCCTACGATATTGGCACTTACCATGCTGGATATGGCCAACAAGCAAGGTATCAATATTGACATCACCGCACTCGAAAAGGAATTTAATACCAAAGTAGTCACCATCAATGGCCGGAATGGTGATGGGCTGGAAGAACTCAAAGAAGCGATCTTAGAAAGCCGAGAGGTAGAATACACCGCACTCTATGATGTCCGAGAGTTGTCTCCCGAAATCATCCCTGTCATCAAAGAAAAATTTGATCTTAAGAACGACTACATTGCCTATCAATATGCCCAGCAGACCTATAGCAAGTCTTTTCTGAGCAATGATGACATGCAATTTATCGCAGATGCGAAAGTCAAGTATAATTTTTGTGACCGTCAATTTCAGACCACAGAAACTGTCGAGCGATACAAAATCATCCGACAAAAACTGAGTGAGATAGTCACCCGATCACAACCTGGAGAGATCAAGACCCGCACCAGCAAACTGGACAAAATCCTGACACACAAAATCTATGGTTATCTGATATTCATGGCGGTGCTGCTACTCATGTTTCAAAGCATTTTTGAGTGGGCCAACCCATTTATGGATTGGATTGATTTGGGTTTTGCACAGCTCAGTGCTTTCGCAAGGAGTATTTTGCCCAGTGGTGTACTGACCAATCTGATTGCCGAAGGAATCATCCCTGGGCTCGGTGGAGTAGTGATATTTATTCCTCAGATCGCTCTCTTATTTTGTTTTATCTCCATCTTGGAAGAGTCAGGATACATGTCACGGGTGGTTTTCCTCACGGACAAAATCATGCGCAAATTTGGCCTCAATGGCAAGAGTATCGTGCCATTGATCTCAGGTGTGGCCTGTGCCATACCGGCCATCATGGCAACTCGCAACATAGAAAGCTGGAAGGACAGAATCATCACGATTTTTGTCACACCATTTATGAGTTGCTCGGCGCGATTGCCAGTGTATGCCATTTTGATTTCTTTGGTCATCCCTGATACCAGAGTTTTGGGAATTTTCAATCTGCAAGGCCTTACTTTGATGTTCCTTTATTTGCTGGGCTTCTTTGGGGCTATTTTTTCTGCTTTGATTCTTCAGAAAATATTGAAAGTCAAAGAGCGTAGCTATTTCATCATGGAGTTGCCCGTGTACCGCTGGCCAAAATGGAAGAATGTATGGATTACGATTTTCTCCAAGAGTAGAACCTTTGTACTCGAAGCAGGAAAAATCATCTTGGCGATATCTATAGTCCTTTGGGTTCTTGCATCCTATGGTCCGGGTGATAGATTTGACCAAGCAAGTACAGCTGTACAAAACACCTACCCCACACTAGATACAACTTCAGTAGAGTTTGAAAACGCACTGTCTGCCTACAAACTAGAAAATTCTTATGCGGGGATTTTGGGCAAATCCATAGAGCCTGTGATCAGGCCACTCGGCTATGATTGGAAAATCGGGATTGCTTTGATCACATCCTTTGCTGCGAGAGAGGTTTTCGTGGGGACCATCGCGACTATTTACAGTGTAGGAGATGAAGAGAATGAAAGCACGATCAAAGACAAATTGAAGGCAGAGATCAACCCCGAAACAGGGTTGCCGATGTACACTTTTGCGTTGGGATTGTCATTGATGATATTCTATGCTTTTGCCATGCAGTGTATGAGTACACTAGCGGTAGTCTATCGGGAGACAAAGTCTATCAAATGGCCTATTTTGCAGTTGATCTATATGTCGGGTCTCGCGTATATTTGCGCCTTGATCGCCTACCAAGTGTTTAAATAATGAGCCAGCAAGACAAAGTCACTTTTTTTCAAGAAAGACGGCAGTACTTCGAACGGAAATATCAAAAGAAGAGAAATCAAAGCTTTCGCTTGGGTTGGGTTCGTGTGTTGAGTTTTTTGGCCATGGCTATTTTACTTTACTTTCTGATGAAGGATAGAGAAACTAGCTGGGCGATTTACAGTCTCATTCTCTATCTTCCAGTATTTGGTCAATTGGTCAATCTTCACAACAAGAAGAAAAATGAAGCCAATTTGGCGAAACATTTGATTCAAATCAATGAAGAGGAAGTGCTCAGACTTGAGCGCAAGCTGAAAACACTGCCTGATGGAAAAAAGTATGCAGAGCACGAGCACCCTTATTCCTCAGACTTGGATATTTTTGGCACGCACTCTCTCTTCCAATTGCTCAACAGGAGCCATTTTGAAGGTAGTCGCCAAACCATGGCGCTTTGGCTCAATCACCCTGCAGATCATCAAACAATCCTTAGGAGACAGCAATCCATCATCGAATTGAAAGATGATATCGATTGGTGCCAAACCAACATGGCACACAGTTATTCACCCAAAGCCAAGAAAGATGAGGAAACACAATCACTCTCCAATATCCTCAGCCACCTAGCCCAAGACACAAAAGTTCTGGATAAGAAAATCTGGCATGTGGCTCAGGTGATTTTACCGCTATTGGCTATGCTGACCTTGGTTGCACACTTTTGGTTGGGGATTGATTTTAGGTGGATATTCCTACCCATGCTGATCAACGTTTTGTTTTTGAGAGTCATATTTGCACCACTGTTGAACCTCACCAGAAATCTCGAAGGAATAACCCATCTGTTGAGTGGTTATGAATCGTTCCTCAGGGCAATCGAAAAAAGAGCGTTCGAATCCAGTCTATTGCAAGAACTGAAATCTACCATCAATCAAGAAGAGCGGGCATCCAAGGTAATCAAACAATTGAAAGCGTCACTGCACTTGCTGACCAACCGCGGCAATTTGTTTTATCAAGTACTCAATTCATTGTTCGTACTAGACATTTTCATGTTGCAGAGAGTGAAAAATTGGCACAAACATTACGGACATGCTGTGATCCACTGGTTGGAAGCTGCAGATCAAGTCTCAGTAATTGCTGATTTGGCTGCTTTCTCTTTCGCTCATGAGGAATATCGGTTTCCAACGGTAGATTCTAGCGACATATGGATACAAAGTGCCGAGATGTCGCATCCACTTTTGGCTTGTGGTAAGTCGGTTTCCAACGATTTTGCCCTGTCAGGCAGGGGGCATCTGGCACTGATCACGGGTTCCAACATGTCTGGTAAGAGTACTTTTCTGCGGACTTTGGGTATCAATTTGGTCTTGGCACAAATGGGCGCACCAGTTTCGGCCAGTTCTTTCCGATTTACGCCGATCAGATTGTTTAGTAGCATGCGCACGCAAGATAATCTCGAAGAGAGCGTCAGCTCCTTTTATGCAGAGATTCGCAGAATCAAACAGCTACTGGATCAAATCAACGAGGAGAAACCCACTCTTTATCTCCTAGACGAAATACTGAAAGGTACCAACACCAAAGACAGACATGCAGGAGCCATCGCGCTGATAGAACAGCTCACAGCGCAAAACTGTATAGGGCTCATATCTACTCATGATGTAGAGCTGGCAGAATTGATCAATCCTAAGATGATCAACTTCAGTTTCAACAGTACTTTAGTCAATGACGAAATCTTGTTTGACTACAAATTGACCAATGGTCCATGCCGTAGTTTCAACGCAAGTGCCCTCATGAAAAAAATGGGGATTATCAAAAAGTAAAAAAACCTTCGCTCCTTGTCTTGGGCTGACTATTTTTGCCGCTCAGACAATGACTGTTCTATGACTTTTGATCCCAGTATTTCAATCGCTGTATTAGGAGGTGGCCAATTGGGTCGGATGATGATCCAATCTGCCATGAATCTCAACCTTGAGATTTCGTGTATGGATCCAGATCCCAATGCCCCCTGCAAAAACCTCGCAAGCCACTTCGTCAATGGTGACATCACCAACTACGACGAGGTATTGGCCTTTGGGGACGTACATGATGTGATCACCGTGGAGATCGAAAACGTCAATGTGGAAGCCCTCGAAGAATTAGAAAGAAGAGGCAAAAAAGTATTTCCGCAACCGCGTGTCTTACGAACCATCAAGGACAAGGGACTACAAAAGGAGTTTTATTTGGAGCACGACATCCCTACTTCGGAGTTCGTTTTCATCCACAGCAAAGAAGACCTGAAAGACTACACCGATCTCCTGCCAGCAGCCAACAAACTGCGTACCGAAGGATACGATGGACGTGGTGTTCAGATCATCAAAACAGAAGCTGATTTGAACAAAGGATTTGACGCTCCTTCTATCCTAGAAAAATTTGTGGATTATGCCAAAGAGATATCGGTCATCGTGGCACGAAACGAAAAAGGCGAAATCTCCACTTTTCCAGTTGTAGAGCTAGAATACCATCCCGAACAAAACCTCGTAGAGTTTCTGTTTTCCCCCTCAGAAATAGACGCTACAATCAGAGCCAATGCCAGAAAATTGGCCGAAAAGGTAATCACGGCATTTGACATGGTGGGTTTGTTGGCAGTGGAGATGTTCGTGATGAAAGATGGCTCGTTGATGGTCAACGAGTGTGCACCTAGGACGCACAACAGCGGTCACCACACCATTGAGGGCAACATCACTTCACAGTTTGAACAGCACATTCGGGCGATTCTCAACCTTCCGCTGGGTAATACAGACACCAAAGGATCAGCCGTGATGATCAATCTGCTAGGTCATCCCGATCATGCAGGTACTGCCAAATACCAAGGCATAGATGAGGCAATGAACATCACCGGCATGCACGTACATTTGTATGGCAAAAAAATCACCAAACCTTTCAGGAAAATGGGACACGTCACATTGGTCGGTCAGGATTTACAAAAACTAAAAGAGACTGCACGATCTCTCAAAGAAAGCATCAAAATAATCGCATAAACTATGACAGCACAAGTAGGTATCATCATGGGTAGCAAATCGGACTTGACCATCATGAATCAAGCCGCAGAGGTATTGACAGAGCTAGGAGTCAGCTACGAACTCACCATCGTATCTGCACACCGGACGCCCCATCGCATGGTCGAATATGCCGAGGCTGCCAAAGGAAGAGGCATCAAAGTAATCATCGCAGGTGCTGGCGGAGCTGCTCACCTACCAGGTATGGTGGCTTCTTTGACCACTCTGCCCGTGATCGGCGTGCCTGTCAAGTCGAGCAATTCCATCGACGGTTGGGATTCTGTGTTGTCTATTTTGCAGATGCCTGGCGGAGTACCTGTCGCGACAGTAGCACTAGATGGAGCAAAAAATGCAGGCATACTGGCAGCACAAATCATCGGTACCCATGACGATACGATTGGAAACAATCTGGCCGAATACAAGATTCAGATGCGCAAGAAAGTGGAAGATTCCATCAAGGAATTGTAATATTCGTACTTTCTAAGTAGCGACCACAATATTCCCTTGTTGGAGCGGTTTAGATTGTAATAATTTGGTGATTTTTATCCTCCGATTATTCCTTTCGACTAGCTAGCATTTTTTTCAAGTACCACTCTAACCAACAAGGATTTGAAACAAGGCATTTTTAAGCTATTATGCTTACCCACTTTCTGTGTGACTGTATTGCTCTCACTGAGCCAGTGCCATACGAACGAGATCGATTTTAGTGATATTGAACTACCCAACTATACTGGAGAAGTAGTAGTCCCCTTGGGTACGGCTACCTATACGGTAGCAGACTTACTCACAGATCTGGAGGACGAAAGTCTGGAAATCGATACTGCCCAATCAGGGCTTCTATCTCTTATCTATCGAGACACGACAACATTCACCAATACAGATGAAGTCATCGTCATCAATGATGTTAGTAACAATGGCTTCATTGATTCGCCAGTGGAGATCATTGGAGCCACACCTTCAGAGGTTGGCGATGTAGAGTTTACCCAAGATTTAGAATTCTTGTACCCTATCGATGGTGGTGATCAGTTGGACTCGATCAACTACAGCATGGGACAGATCACTATTACGTACGAGTCAGATTTTGATGTGCCACTCAGCTTTTCTATGGTGATAGATGATATCATAGACCGAGCAACAGGTAATCCACTTGTGTTGACAGGTATAGCAGCACCTAATGGCTCTGGCAACCAAAGCCAATCTCTTGTCAATCACAAAACCATTGCGCGACAAAATAATTCAAACGAAAACTCCTTTACAGGCACCTTTTTGGGTACGCTGGATGTAGGTGCGGGTGACAATGTTTACACCACGGATCAATTTCGTTATACGATTGACATTACAGGAGCAGATTTCGAAACCATCTACGGTTATTTTGGAGAGAAGAACTATGACCTTTTCGATCAATCCATAGCCATGGATTTTTTTGATCAGTTGGATGGAGAGATTAAATTCAGTTCTCCTGAAGTAAGAATCATCGTTGACAATTCCTTTGGATTGACAATGGGACTGAATTTGTCCAACATTTCAACATCTAATGCTAACAGCAGCCAAACGCTCACTGGCAGTGTCACGGAGCAGTTGCAATTCATCAATGGACCTGATATCTATTCCGTCGGTAGTTCTAGAACCTCCAGTGTTCGTATCAACAATACCAATTCCAACATCGCTGACCTGTTCAGTATCTCTCCAAACATGGTCAACCTCACAATCAACGCACAAAGTAATTATAGCAATTCTCCGAACAGAGTGCCAGAGGACGACCGCAATTTTACCGATCAGAACAGTACGGCCAGTACGATTGTAGAAGTCGAGTTGCCACTTAATTTACAATTGCGTCAATTGACTCGTCACATTGATTACAGCCTCAGTGATTTCAGTTTCGATCAGGCTGACACCATCAACCTACGCATCAAGACCAACAATCGACTCCCTATGAGTGGGACGTTGGATTTGCAATTTCTGGATGCAGACAGCGCGGTGGTTTATGAGAGCAAAAATGTAAGCATTTTCACGTCTCCAGAAGTCCCTGCAGGTAGCAACATCAATGAACCTGTGGTCAACATTGATTTTATCCCGCTATTTGGCGAAGGTTTGGACGCACTGTTCAATCAACCAACCATCAGAATAGTCATCCATGTGGATAGCTATGATGTCGAGAATGATACCTATGTAAAAATATTTGCAGACTATGCATTAGAAATATTGTTGGGAGTGGAGGCCACTTTAGATGTTGAACTTTAAATCCATTTCCTTGAAAACATTTGCAACCTTATTGATGTGTTGTTTTGTCTCACTAGCAAGCTGGGGACAATCTGGTATATCCTTGTATCATCTCAACAATGAAACGTTTCAGGGCAACAACATGAACCCCGCTTTTATACCCGATGGAAAAGTGTTTTTGGGACTTCCCGTACTTTCTG
Source organism: Reichenbachiella agarivorans (assembly GCF_025502585.1). Lineage (NCBI taxonomy): Bacteria > Pseudomonadati > Bacteroidota > Cytophagia > Cytophagales > Reichenbachiellaceae > Reichenbachiella > Reichenbachiella agarivorans. The sequence continues at coordinate 1,729,286 of NZ_CP106679.1, forward strand.
GTGTGATGGTGGACTTAAACGCTACTGCGAGCTACAATGATCTTCAAACCATTGATGACGAAGGAACAAAAGTGTATGATTTCGACAAAATAGTTTCTCAATCCAAAGACAAAAACTATCTCGGTGTAGAGTCAGAGATTTCAACATTTTACTTAGGATTTAGACCCAAAGCTACCATGGCTTTTTCCGTTTTCGTGAGAGAGCGGATTGCTGCCAGAGGATTTTACAGTCATGATGCCGCGGATTTTATTTGGAATGGAAATAAAAACTATGTGGGCAAAAGTGTTGACTTGTCTACTACACTCGTAGATGCTAGGTATTACAGAGAATACGGAATTGGACTGTGGAAAAGCTTTCCAAAAAACAAACTGGATGTGGGTGTCAGGGTGAAATTCCTCAATGGCATGATCAGTGCCATTAGTGATTCGGACTTTGATGGCAGGATAATGGTCAGTGATGACAATTATCAGCATACGCTCAGTCTGTCTCATGCCCGTGTCAATACTGCTGGGATCAACTTGATCGAAAATGGCAATGAGGGCGACCTAGAATCTCATCTCATCAGCAACAACAACCTCGGTTTTGGAATCGATGTGGGGGTCAATTGGAGAATCAATGAAAAATTCTCAACCAGTCTAGCAATCAATGATCTAGGGTTTATTAATTGGAAAACTGATCCTGAAAATTATTGGGTGGCAGATACTACTTTTTCTTTCGATGGGCTCAATCTCAAAGATTCTGACAACATCGTAGATGCTATCAAAGATTCCTTAATCAATAGGTTGCAAGATTCTATCAGTTATGAATCCTACAGTTCTGGTCTCAACACGAGTGCTTATGCCAGTGGCAGTTATCACCTGAGTCGCAGAGACATGGTGACCGCAACAATTTCTAGTCATATCGTGCAGGGGAATTTCCGCATGCTATATGCCCTAGGTTACACCAGAAAATTCGGTAACATTCTTTCTGTATCTGGCAATGTCATCCGCAAACCACAGCAAGGATTTGATGTGGGGTTGGCTACTGCTGTCAACCTAGGAGCACTCCAACTGTATGCTGCTAGCGACCAAATAATCAAAGTATGGAATACCCCAGAAGCCAGTTCATTTGATATCCGTTTTGGCATCAACTTTATTTTTGGGAGATCCAAAGTAAAAGCAGATGCCAAAGACAACCGAAAGGATCTGCAGCACGAATCGCCGTATGGCAAAGGGGCTAAAGTAGAAAAAAGTGATGGTTTATATTGGATCGTCCCCAAACAAAAACCTCGGCCAGTGTACAACGATCATCCAGAGTTTAGTGACAAATAAAAGGGGAGAGAAATTGATCCTCATGTGAGTATCTGTGATTGTAGTATAACTTCACAAGACACAAATCCATGCTCTCACAAGTTTTAGGTTTTAGAAAAACACCTTATCTTGAACCCTATGAAGGACCCACTAAGAAAAGAAGACATTGATCAAGAGGTATTTGATCTCTATGATGATTATGCTCACAACAAGATCGAAAGACGTCAGTTTATTGAGAAACTTTCGCTCTATGCCATAGGAGGTATCACGATATCATCTCTGATGAGCTATATGATGCCCAACTATGTAGATACTCAGATCGTGAAACAGGATGATCCCAGACTCATTTCTGATTACCTCAACTATGAATCTCCCAATGGCGGGGGTACGATTAAGGCACTTTTCTCCAAGCCTAAAGATCCCAAAGCAAAGATGCCAGGTGTCATTGTCGTACATGAGAACCGTGGTCTCAATCCCTACATCGAGGATGTAGGTCGGCGTGTTGCGCTCGAAGGATTCGTTTCCTTGGCGCCTGATGCTTTGAGTCCTCTTGGCGGCTACCCCGGCAATGACGATGATGGACGAGCTCTGCAAAAGCAGCGTGATCGAAGCGAGATGTTGACCGATTTTATTGCAGCCTATGATTATCTGATCTCACGAGACGATTGCAATGGCAAGGTAGGAGTTGTAGGATTTTGTTTTGGTGGTTGGATTTCTAATATGATGGCTGTAAAAATTCCAACCCTGTCAGCAGCAGTACCCTACTATGGTGGACAACCTTCCACAGAGGATGTGCCCAATATCAAAGCACCGCTCATGCTCCAGTATGCAGGGCTTGATTCACGAGTAAATGAAGGTTGGCCAACCTATGAAGCGGCGCTTAAAGAAAATAACAAAACCTTTGTAGCTCACTTTTACCCAGAGGTCAATCATGGCTTTCACAACAATACCACTCCTCGATATGATGAAGCAGCCGCCTTACTATCTTGGGATCGAACAATTGCTTTTTTTAACCAGTACTTGAAATAGCCATCAAGTACATTAAAAGTGCTATTGGATAATCTGGGCTAGACCTATGCTTCTCTTACCTTGTCCATGAGTTCCTTGCGGATACCCCAGTCTTTAGCAAGGTTGAGCATGGCAGTGGCTTCCATTTCGGTGAGGTAGCCCTTTTTGTTGTTGTCTTCCCATACAGAGAATAGATAAGCTAGCTTTTTTTCGACAGGTAGTACGCCGATGATTTTGCTAAGCATCTCTCTTGATCGATCAAATGCCGACATAAAGTCTTCTGCGATGAAGTCATTGGCCCATTGCAGCTCTTCATGTGCAGATAGTTTGTCTGCGGATTCGTTGAGAATCTTCTCTTCGTCCTCATCCAGCCCATGGTAATGGAAGATCAGTGACTTGAGGAGCATAAAGGCTTTTTTCTCTTCTTGGTTCATGGAGACAGGAGGCTAGGTTACAGCGTCACAATTTTAATGATTATTGTGTTAAATTATTAAAAAACTTTTGCTCACGGGGTATTTAATTTATGGAATCAACAACTCCGTGATGTAATCTCCTAACAATTTACCCTTTTTGCTGAGAATAAGTCTATCGTTTTGGATACTAAGTAGACCAGATTGAGTCAGCTGACTTAATTCTTTCTTTTTCTCATGAATCATATCATAACCTAACTGAGATTTTAGTTCCATCATATCTATTCCTGCAATTGTACGTATCTGGGTAAGAATCATTTCTGTGATTTTTTCATCTTGGGTCAATACCTCTATTTCATGATTCAACTGATGAGCGTGAATAGCCTGTATGTATTTGTTGTTGTGCGAGATGTTGTACTGCCTACTTGATCCGTTGTAGGAGTGAGCAGCAGGGCCGATGCCCAAATAGTGTGTTCCAGCCCAGTAAGATGAATTGTGGCGAGATTGATAGTCAGGTTTGCAAAAATTGGAAATCTCATATTGTACATAGCCAGCAGTCTCCAGAGTAGTCATGATGAGACTCAGGTGTTCGGATGCGAGGTCTTCGTCAATGGGCGTGAGTTTATTTTGTTTGTGCCATTTGCCAAACACAGTTTTTTCCTCGATCGTGAGGCCGTAGATGGAGATGTGGGGTGTCTCTAGTGACAAGGCTTGCCTTAGGTCATCAGCCAGCATCTCTAGGCTTTGGTTGGGGACTCCAAAGATCAAGTCAATGCTGATATTGTCGATCCCTGCCTCTCTGGCGTCTCTTACTGCTTGTATGGCGGTTCGACGATCATGGGATCGATTAAAGTACTTGAGCAGCGCATCATCGAAGGATTGTATCCCGATACTGAGACGATTGATACCAAGACTTTTTAGTTCATGTAGTTTGGTCAAGTTCAGGTCGTCAGGGTTGGCCTCCAAGGTGAGCTCTAGGTTTTCGGACAGTACAAATTCCTCTCTAGATGTTTCGATCAGCTGGGCGAGTTCGGATGTGCTCAGGATGGAAGGAGTACCCCCACCAAAATACAGGGTTTGAATCAACGGGTCTGCCAAATAATCCTTTCTTAATTTTAGTTCTTGACTCAGTGCATCTACCATTTGCTGCTTATTTTGCAGACTAGTCGAAAAATGAAAGTCGCAATAATGACAGGCTTGCTTACAATATGGGATATGGATGTAGATACCGCTCAACTAATGATTGTTTTGAATAAGGATGCTAAAGTATAGACAAATCTATTATGTCGTGACGCTGCTTTTGGTTTTTGGGTTATTCTCTTCTGGAGTTTTTGCTCAAAACTATCAGGTCAAGCTCATGGGACTTCCCAAGGGCTTTCATGCACATGATGCCAAGATTGACTCTGCCACCTTGATCTTGTTTGCCAACAAGCAAATCAGTCAATTGCGAAAATCTGGTTATTGGCTGGCAAGTTTGGATAGTTCTGTTTTCTACGCAGATACAGTTAGGCTATATTTTTTTGCAGGCAGACAGTTTGATGAGATCAATCTGTCTGTTTATCTCAATCCTACAGAGGAGGCTTATGTCAGTGAGAGGCGACCTTCTATCCGTGAAGAAAATATCTCTGCGGTCAATAAAAGGATGGATGAAGTTGTCAAGTATTACGAAAACAATGGTTATCCATTCGCATCTATTCAGATTGATTCATCGCGAGTGGTGGGAGAGAAAATCAATTTGTACTTGAGTGTCGATCCAGGTATGTTGATCAAGTTTGACACCTTGGCAGTGTCGCCTGAGGGATTGTTAAAAGACAAGTTTGTCGCCAGATATTTGGGACTCAATTATGGCAAGTATTACTCACAGATACGTGTGGATGATATTGCCAACAAATTGGAAAACATTCCTGCAGTCTCCTTGGTCCATGCGAGTAATTCTTTCAGATTGCATCAGTCCAAAATATCCCTAGAGCTGAAACCTGAAAAGGTGAATTATTTTGACGGTATATTGGGTTTTATTCCCTCTGCTGAGAATTCCAAAAAATTGGAATTTACTGGGGAGTTGAACCTGAGCCTAAAGAATTTGTTTCAGTCTGCCAAGCAATTTGAATTTCACTGGGAAAAGTACACCCGAAACTCCCAGTCTTTGAATACTCATTATATCCACCCAGTATTTTTGGGGATGCCTCTGGATTTGTTTTTAGGCTATGATCAACTCAAGCAGGATACGCTGTTCTCCAACAGAACACTCAAATTGGCCTTCGATTATTATCCCTCAGGTCGGACCAAGCTGCGGACCAGCTATGAAAATCTGTTGGGAAATGAACTGAATGATGGGTCAGGACAAAGTGGAAATTTTCGGATAGATTATTACGGACTGGGACTTGAGTTTTGGAGATTAGACAATCGTCAAAATCCGAAGCAGGGTTTGGCATTTCAATTGGATACCAAGGTTGGGTTCAAAGAAATAGAGCAGGATACTACCGCTCAGATGGATGTTTCACAATACCAGTTCAGTACCCGCATCCAGTATTATCAGAAAGTCAAATCACGGTCTGTGATTTACTTGGCTGGTTCTGCAGGATGGATGCAGAGTGATCAATTGTATCTCAATGACTTGTACAGACTGGGAGGTTTGCGCTCCATCAGAGGTTTCAATGAAAATGAGTTTTTTGCAAGTCAATATGCTTATAGCAATTTGGAGTGGCGGTTTTATTTGGAAGACAATTCCTATTTGGTTGCCTTTGTTGATCAGGCGATTTTGACCTACGATATCGTGACTGGTGATTTGTATGACAATCCATCGGGGATAGGTGTGGGGATGCAATTCAAGGCAGCAGGAGGTAATTTTTTGATGCTGTATGGGTTGGGGAGAAGGAAGAGTCAAGCTTTTTCTTTTGATTCTTCAAAAATACATTTTGGATATAGTGCGTTATTTTGAAAAGCAATCATTAATTCACTTACTTTGGCAGCCAAACTAGGCTTATGATCGAATCTCTACTTATATTTTTCTGGGCAATGCTCATCGCTATGTTTTCGATACCCACTATTATCAATGTGGCGCATAGCAAAAGAATCCTCGATGAGCCAGATCATCGCAAGCATCATGGTATCAATACCCCTCGTTTGGGAGGTTTGGGTGTGTTTGCAGGATTCATGACTGGCGTGGCTATTTTTGGTCAGATGACACTCGGAGTACAACAGTTGTTGGCTGGCTGCTTAATCATTTTCTTTGTTGGAGTCAAAGACGACATCAATGGCGTGTCTGTATTCAAGAAATTTTTTGTGCAGGTTTTGGCTGCAGGTATTGTGCTCTTCTATGCAGATATCAGAATCACTAGTTTTCAAGGACTTTTTGGTGTGTATGATTTGGAAATCGGAATTAGCTATGCTTTTACATTCCTCGTGATACTTTGTGTGACAAATGCCCTGAACTTGATTGACGGAATCAATGGTTTGGCAGGTAGTATCGTTGTACTCATTAGCCTCACGTTTGGGGGATATTTTTTTATGTACGGAGAGGAAAATTATGCCTTTGTGGCTTTTGCTCTAGCAGGAGGGATGGTTGGATTTCTTCGGTACAACATTGGCAATGCCAAGGTTTTTATGGGTGATACTGGGGCACTGGTGAGTGGTTTTATTATTTCCATCTTGGCGATTCGATTTATAGAAATAAGAATGATTGAATCTGCACCATCTTTGGCCATTGGGATTTTATTTATCCCGATTTTTGATACGTTGCGTGTATTCATCATTAGGGTGTACAATGGTCATTCTCCATTCATGCCAGACCGTAACCATATCCATCACTATATGGGGTATTTGGGCTTGTCACATACACAGACGGTTGTGTTCTTGGTTGTTCTCAACTTGGTTGTGATTTTATTGTTGAGGCACTTTTCTGCTTTGGGCAATACGGTCCTGTTGGTATGCTTGGGTGTATTTGCAGTGATTTTTAGCATCGGTTTGGAGCTGATTGTGAAGATGAGAAAAAGGGCGGAGAATGCTTAGGGTAATTTTTTGTACTTTGTTTTGTTTGCTATATAGTGTGCAGACCTATTCTCAGCCAACACATCTAGTCATCAAAGATTTAAGGCATGGCTGGAAAAGCTATGATCAAGAAGCTCGTTCTTGGCAGCCATATTTAAGTGCTACTCCATCCAATACTATTCTGTTCCAGCTTGATCTGAATCGATTTCAAGGAGCTGATTTGTTGCTAGTCGTACCTCCCAATCATTCACTACTCATTAATCATCAATTGATTTTAGTTACTCAGCGAGTAGATTCCTTGTTGTGGTCTGTAGATAGTTTGCGAGCCTATTATCAACTGCCGACTATCAATTTGGAAATTTTCAGCAAGCGTATCAAGGAGTCTGAAATACAGACACTTATTGTAAAAAATGGACAAGCTGGTGTAGCAAATAGTGAGGCTGCAGGATTCGATTCCAGAGAATCGTCAGAGGACAACAATGTAATGATTATGGGAGTCCTTTTTGTTTTTTTTGTATTGGCTATTTTCAGAACTCTCGTATACCGAGTCTACAACGAATATTTTTTGCTCTCAAGAGCTTTTAGCGTTCGTCAAAAATTCGAATTGATTGATTCACAATCTACCATGTCACCCGTAAATCTGGGTTTCATTTTTCTCTATTCGGTTTTCGTAGGGGGACTAGTTCTGAACTTAGCTTCTCAAATTTGATTTCAATACGTTGGTCGACGGGGGAGTTTCTTTGGATCAATCACCGTTGGTACTTTCTATTTATGCAGTCCTGTTTTCATTTGGAGCCATGTTGCTCAAGGTTCCATTGATCAAAATCCTTACGAGCCTATTTAGTGTGCAGAAGCATTCTGATGTGCATTATTTTACGTATTTGCGACTGTCATTGATCATTGCCTTTATTGCTTTCATTGGCAGTGTTTTGCTTTTCCTCTCTCCCGATCATTCTGCTGAGATTGCCTGGGAGGTGTACAGATATTCTCTTTTGGTATTCCTCTTTATTCGACTCATTCTGATGTATTTGGTCTTAAATAACTCGTTTAGTTTTAATAAATTTCATTTAATTTCCTACCTTTGCAGCTCAGAAATTATACCTCTGATTATTTTGGTAAAAACTCTTTTAAGATAAATATACAGGTTACAAAAGGTCATCGGAATGAGTGAAGAATTATTGATTGAAAACAAGGCTAGAATGAAGAAAGTGTCCAGCATATTGGTATCACAGCCTAAGCCTTCGGATGAGAAATCTCCCTATTTTGTATTGGCTGAAAAGTACAAGCTGAAAATCGATTTTAGACCGTTTATTCAAATTGATCCAGTTGATATCAAGGAATTTAGAAAGCAAAAAATCGACATTCTTAGTCATACTGCGGTCATATTCACGAGCCGCAATGCAGTGGATCATTTCTTTAGACTGGCTGCAGAGAGCAAGGTAGAAATTCCTTCTGACATGAAATATTTTTGTATTTCTGAGCAGACTGCCAACTACCTTCAAAAATACATTGTCATTCGCAAAAGAAAGATTTTCACAGGTCTACGGACAGCATCTGAATTGCTGGATATCTTGAAGAAACACGACAAAGAAAAATTCATTTTCCCTTGTTCTAATATCAGAAAAGATGACATCCCAGCTTATTTGAGAGAGAATGGTATTCAGTTTTCAGAAGCCATCATCTACAAAACAGTTGCAAGTGATCTGTCAGACTTGGCAGATGTGAATTATGACATCATTGCTTTCTTTAGCCCTTCTGGAATTAATTCACTGATGGTGAACTTCCCAGATTTTAAGCAAAACAACACAAGAATTGCAACTTTCGGACCTACTACCGCTCAGGCAGTAATAGATGCCAACCTCATCTTGGATATACAGGCACCATTACCAAATGCACCATCAATGACTGGAGCATTGGAGCTATATATCAAAGCAGCGAATAAGGCATAAGACATTTGTCCTTCGAAAATTTGAAGATAAAAGTAATTGTATAGGTTTTTCTGTATAATTACTTTTATAACAAATTTAACCTCTTGGTCATGCGAAAACTGATCTTACTCATGGGTTTCTTATACCTTGGCTTGAGCACATCTATGGCTCAGCAAGATCCAGTTTTTAGTCACTTCATGTTCAATCCATATTATAATAGTCCCGCCTTGACGGCATTTGATGGATTGTCGAGTATTTCATTGATTAGTAGAAATCAGTGGACAGGGTATGACCCGTCATTCGAGTCAGAGGGTGGTGCACCGACCACACAGTTTTTTAATTATACAGCCCCGCTTCATTATAAAAAAGCCCCCATGGGTATTGGAGGGACTTTTATATACGATCAGTTTGGGCCGAGGCAGGATGTGTATGTACAGATGTCTCTCTCTTACCATTTAGATATGCCGAGAGGACGCTTTAGTTTGGGCCTCAGACCGTCAGTGTCTAGGCGTGTACTGGATTATTCTAAATTAGTGACCGTAGACCCTACTGATCTGGATCAGACACAGGTACAATCCCAAATGATGCCAGACTTGGCAGCAGGCTTGGCTTATTCTTCTCATGACTATATGATCGCTTTTGGAATAGATCATTTGTTGACGCCTTCTTTTGATTTTGGTTATGGAGAGGCTCCCACCCAAAGCAACAGGCAAGAAATGGTTTATAGTTTGTATGCCACATATAGCTATTTGATGTCCGAGTATGTGGAGCTCAAGCCAGCCATTTTGGCTAGGACAAACATCAGTGGGTTTAGTTATGACATTAGTGTTAGAGCAGTTTATATGACCAAAGTATGGGCAGGATTATCATACAGAGACTCTGAGGCCATAACTGTATTGTTGGGCTATTCTTTCTTTGGAGACAAGAGCCTCAGTCTCGGGTATTCATTTGACTATATAGTCAATGATAGAGAGTACAAACAATCGACATCTCACGAGCTCTATGTACATTACAATCTACCTACTCTCAACGGACGGACTAAAAAAATAATTAGAACCCCGAGATTTAGGTTTTAAATGACTTTTTTTCAACTTAACATTGTGCGACAATTATTTGGGATTTTTTTTTTCTAAATAAAAGTATAATTTTAAAGGCTATAAATCATGTTTCCGAAAAATGAAACATTATATTTATGGTTTAAACTATGCAATATATTTTGTGTATACTTGTTAAGTTAAAAGTGTGGATATAATATTACGTGTTATGAATAAAATAAGTGTAAGGAAGATTGTGTCAGGTCTGTTCTTGCTGAACGTGTTAGTGATAAGCCAAGGGTGTAGCTTGTCCAACTTGTTCGGTGGCGGAGGTGGCGGTTATGACGATCAAGGCGAATTAATAGGCGCCCAAGGACGAGAAGGCTTTGAAATGGTAAGGCCATTTGGTATGGTAGCAGTTCCTCCAGGAACTTTTCACATGGGTCAAGCTGACCAAGATGTGGCTGCAACACAAATTAATTTTAATAAGCAAGTAACGATCGGGCCATTCTACATGGATGATACCGAGATTACTAACAATGAGTACAGACAGTTTGTTGAGGAGATTACTGAAGGCTCCGAATCAGATCTTCCAGAAGGGTTTGTGGTAGCTGATCTAATTCCAGATTCTACCGTATGGGTCAGAGATTTTACACACCACATGGGAGACCCATTGATGGTGTATTATTGGTCTCACCCAGCGTTTGACAACTACCCAGTTGTGGGGGTTGATTGGGAAGCTGCTAAATACTTCTGTAAGTGGAGAACGGATCATTTGAATAGCTACAGAGCTGATCGAGGCTTGTTCCCAATGCCTAATTTCAGATTGCCATCTGAGGCAGAGTGGGAGTATGCTGCACGTGGTGGTAGAGACATGAATAAATACCCTTGGGGAGGCCCTTATATCAGAAATCAAAAAGGATGTCTATTGGCCAATTTCAAACCAGGTAGAGGTAACTATTTTGATGATGGTTTTGCATACACGGCTCCAGTAGCTACATTCTTTGCCAATGATTACGGTCTATACGAGATGTCAGGTAATGTAGCAGAATGGTGCGAGGATGCTTTCAACCCTGCTTCTATGCCTTTAGTTTGGGATTTGAACCCCACTTTCTTTGATGAGAATGAGCCAAAGAAAGTAATCAGAGGTGGTTCATGGAAGGACATTGCCTACTATTTGGAAACAGGAACAAGAACATACGAATACAAAGATTCTTCAAGGGCTGCAATTGGCTTTAGATGTGCGATGACTCATCTCGGACGATCAAGTGGAACTGAATTTTAATCAAACAAGAAATTAATAACCTAAAATCTTTAAAAAAATGAGCGCAAAAAAAGGTGGACTAAAAGAGCTGTTATTTACAACAATAATGCCGAAGGTGTATGGCATCGGTGCTGCAGTAGTAATTGTAGGTGCGATGTTTAAAATCCTTCACTTACCAGGTGCTGGTGAGATGTTGGGAATTGGATTGACAACTGAGGCAATTATATTTTTCCTAAGTGCATTTGAGCCAAAACACCATGAAGTAGATTGGTCAAAAGTTTACCCAGAGCTAGCGGATGATTATGATGGTCCAAGAGCTCAGCCAAGAGCTGCGGTAGCTTCTACTGGTACTGGTGTGTCACAGCAAATGGATAAAATGTTGGCAGACGCTAAAGTAGGTCCAGAGTTGATTAAGAGTTTAGGTGATGGAATGAAAAATATGGCTGATTCAGCAATGAAAATGTCAAACTTGAGTGATGCTGCAGTAGCGACAAATGAATATGCGCAAAATGTCAAGTCTGCTTCAAAATCACTTGTTGAAATGAATAAGTCTTACGCATCTACTGCTACTTCTATTGCAGCGATGGCTGATGCCTCTAAAGATGCCTCAGCATTTCATTCTCAAATACAAAATGCTACGAAGAATTTAGGTGCCTTGAATGCAGTGTATGAAATGGAATTGAAAGATGCCAACAGTCACGTGAAGGCAATGAATAAATTCTATTCAAATGTAACTTCTGCAATGGAAGGTATGGCCGAGGCTGCTAAGGATACAGAAAACTTCAGATCAGGAATGACTAAGTTGAACACAAACATTACTTCATTGAATAGCATCTACGGAAACATGCTTTCTGCGATGAGAGGTGGTGGAACTCCTGCAAAATAAATCGATCATTTTAACCTAATATTTAAAAAATTATGGCTGGAGGTAAACAATCCCCAAGAGACAAGATGATCGGTATGATGTACCTGGTACTCACTGCCTTGCTTGCTTTGCAGGTTAGTAATAGTGTACTTGAGAAGTTCATATTTATCAATGAGGCATTTGTCGATACTAATACAGGGAAAATCGCTGAGAACGTTGAGAAGGTGAGCAATATACAAGGTGCGGTAAGTGAGTCTGGAAGCAGACCACAAGACGTAGCTGTATTGGAGAAAGCTAAGAAAGTAAGAGAGGCTACTGCCAAGATTTATGAAGAGATTGAGGGATATAAAACCCAATTGATCGAGATGACAGGTGGTAGAGATGAAAATGGTAACATGTTGGGTGTAAAGGATATTGATTCTGCACCTACTCTTTTCGTCAATGAAGGAAAAGGAGATGTACTAAAGGGTACTATCAATGGCTATTCAGCCTTCCTTCGTGAAATTACGGGAGACGAAACGATTAAGGATATTGCAAAGGATGCTATTGAGATAGAGGCTTTCAAGTATGACGAAAATCAGAACAAGAAAGGTTTTGCTGAATTGAACTTTGGACATAATACTCCTATGGTGGGTGCTTTGGCTTCATTAAGTCAATTTCAATCAGATATCTTGGCAGAAGAAACCAAAGCTTTAGAGGAGTTGGCAAGGTCTGTAGGTGCTGATAAATTGAAGTTTGACCAAATTGTACCGATGGTTAGACCAGAGTCTAAAATTGTTGCAGCTGGATCTGAATACATTGCTGATATGTTCATTGCCGCATCGTCATCATCTGTATCTCCAACGATGACATGGGATGGAAATGAGATGGAAGTAGTGGATGGAATGGGTAAGGTCAAGTTTGTGGCTAGAGCTGGTAATTATGATGCCAATGGCCTATCTAAGCAAAGCTTTATAGGAGCAATTAAGGTGAAATTACCAGGAGGTAGAGATACTACATTTGTAGATACAATTGAATATACGGTTTCTAAACCTGTCATTCAAATTCAATCTGCATCTGTACAGGCGTTGTACTTGAACTGTGGTAACGAGCTAACTGTCAATGTACCGGCATTAGGAACTTCATACAATCCTGTGTTTAATGCGAAGGGAGGCAGCACAATTAAAGGTGCCGATAGAGGAGACGTAACTATCGTCCCTACTTCTGCAAAAGTTACTTTGAGTGTATCTAGTGGAGGAAACTTGATCGGTACTGAAGAGTTCAAAGTGAAGCGAATCCCTAAGCCAGAGATATTGATATATAGTGGAGGCAAGCAAGTGGATGAGAAGAGAGGTACCAAAGGTTGTCCTCGTTCTATCAAAATTCAAGCCGAGGCTGACGAAAGTTTCGCGCAATTCTTGCCTAAGGATGCCTTATTTAGAGTAGCCGAATCTGAAGTAACTTTGGTAAGATCAGGTAGAGCAGTTCAAAGTGTACGACCAAAGGGTCCAGATGTAAACTTGTCTCAATTGGCTGGTGAAGCTCGACCTGGAGATGTCCTCGTAATTGAGGTTAAAAAGGTGCAAAGAAGAAATTTTAAAGGAGCGATTGAAGATGTTGCTAGCTTTGGTTCTCCGATTAAACAGATAAGAATTAATTAAACAATTAGGTTATGAAGAAAATTTGTTATGTGTTAAGCCTTATTGTCATCGTAGTAGCTTCTTCTATGCGTGTATCCGCGCAAGAAAGAGCAGGTAATGGATACAATTCTGATGCACTTCGCCCAGTTCATGAGTCTTACAAAATGTTCAAAAAGACAGTTTGGAGAAGAATTGATTTGGAGGAAAAGCAAAACCTACCATTTTTTTCAAGAAATGGTGAGTTGTCAACAATCATTATCAATGCAGTTAAGGCTGGATTGTTGTTTCCATATACGAATGACTCGGTAAATACGAGAATGTCAAAGGAGACTTTTCTTGAAAATTTGAAGCTGGAAGAAGAAGGTGGAGGATTGACAGAAGAGGAGATCGCTATGGGCTTTGGAGCTGATAGCGATGATGATTTCTTCGGTGGTGGATTTGAAGAAGGTGGAGAAAAGCAAGAAGAGGAAATACTTGATGTGAATGAGTTTTCGCCTAGAGATTTTTCTATTGCTGAACTTAAAGAAGAAATGTACTTCGACAGAATGCGTTCTAGAATGTATTTTGATATGATTGCAATTACCATTTTCTTGCCTGCAGATAGAAATCCGGCGATGTTTGAAAAGCCATTGGCTTCTTTCAAATATAAGGATCTAACTGCTTTGTTTAGAAGTATGCCAGAAGAGGCAATTTGGTACAATGCATATAATACTGCTGAGCATAAGAATATGGCAGATGCATTTGATTTGAGATTGTTTAGCTCAAACTTGACCAAATTGTCTAACCCTAAGGATGAAAGGTTGGTAGATATCTACAACAAAACAAGAAGAGATGGTATCATAGCTTCTCAGCAAATCGAGTATGATTTGGTAGATTTTGAAAATGAACTTTGGGAATTTTAATTCTTAGAAGAAATAGATACTTGAAAGTCTCATCAGTTTGATGAGACTTTTTTTATGTGCTCTCTAATAAGCTTGGCTTTGGACGGACCAACTAAATTGATCAACTCCTCATCTGATGCCATTTTTATTTTTTCGTATGATCTGAAATGTTGTAAGAGCAGAGTCTTGCTCGACTCACCTATACCTTTGATGCCATCTAGTACAGAGAGTACTTGCCCTTTACTACGGAGTTGCCTATGAAAGGTAATAGCAAATCTGTGTGCCTCATCTCTCATCTGCTGGATGAGTTTGAGGGATTCTGATTTTTTACTGATATGAATGGGGACACTATCTTCTGGGTAATAGATCTCTTCTAGACGTTTGGCTATTCCTATTATTGGGATTTGGTCATAGAGTTCTAGGTTCTTGAGTGCGTCACAAGCGGCGCTTAATTGGCCTTTCCCTCCATCAACAATGATCAATTGTGGGAATGGTTGGTTTTCTTCCTGAAGCCTCTTGTAGCGCCTAGTTACAATTTCTCTCATTGATCCAAAGTCATCTGGTCCTATGACAGTTTTGATCTTAAAATGTCTATAGTCTTTTTTGGAAGGTTTACCATTTTTGAAACAGACCATTGAGGCAACTGGATTTGTACCTTGTATATTTGAGTTATCGAAGCACTCGATGTGAACCGGGGCTTCTTTGAGCTTGAGATCTGATTGTAATTGTAGAACTACTCTGTTACTTTTTTCTTTCGTTTCGACAGATTTGTTGAACGCATCTTTTTTACGGATTAGTGCATTTTTAAGTGATAAGTCTACCAATATTTTTTTGTCTCCAATTTTGGGTACGTTGACTTGAACATTTTCCTCCCAATGCTCAAAATCTAGGTTGGTTAATATTTGCCTGGATTGACTTTCAAACTGTTCTCTCATTTGCGTACATACGAGTTGAACAATCTCCGTATCACTCTCATCTAGTTTTTTCTTGATATCTATGGTATGTGAGATGTTGATCATGCCTTGATCAATCCTCATGTAGTTGATAAATGCTTTCTTTTCGTTGGAGGTAATGGTGATTACATCTGTGTTGTTGAGTTTCTTGTTGAAGATGACAGTCTTGCTTTGGAATTTGTCCAGCAATTCTATTTTATTTTTATAGAGTTGAGCTTCTTCAAAATTTAGCTGTTCGGCAGCTTGACTCATTTCAGTGACAAAGTGATCCTTGACTGTTTTGAGATTGCCTTTCAGGATATGTCTTACCAAGGCAATTTCTTTCATGTAGTCTGTTTCAGATTGTAGACCTTCGCATGGACCCAAACAGTTGCCAATGTGGTATTCTAGGCATATTTTGAATTTTTGTGCTTGGATATTTTCCTTGCTGAGATGGAAGTTGCAAGTTCTTATTTTATACAATTTCTGAATCAGTTCGAGAACTGTGTTCAGGGCTTTGACACTGGTGTATGGACCAAAGTATTCACCTTCATTGTCTTGGTGTCTGCGCGTAGAAAAAACCTTAGGGAAGCGATCTTTAGAAATACAAATGAAAGGAAAGCTCTTGTCATCCTTTAAGAGAATGTTGAACCGAGGTTGATTTTCTTTGATTAGATTGTTTTCTAGCAGTAGGGCGTCAAATTCAGTGTTGACTACTACAAATTCAATGCGGTTGATTTCCTTAACTAATTTCTTTGTCTTTAAGTTGAGACCACTCTGTTTGTTGAAATAGCTGGATACCCGTTTCTTGATGTTTTTTGCTTTTCCGACATAGATCAGCGTGTCAGTTTTGTCAAAATACTTGTACACTCCAGGGTCGGAGGGCAATAGCTTGACAATAGATCGTATAGATTCATTTTCACTCAATGCCTTGGTATTAGAAATCTATGTTTTCTAACTCATCTTGGAAATTGTCTACACCCACGCCTAAAGAGTCAACTTGAGTGTTGACGCCATTGTAATGATCACAATCAAGCTCTACACCTAATGGCTGTGTTGGTTTTCGGAAACGGCCTTTTTCTACACCTGTACGAGGATCCGCATATACTTTGAGCATGAATTTTTCCCAGATAGGTCGAGCTGTACGTGCTCCTTGACCCAAGGACCAATTGCGAAAATGAACATAACGATCATCTCCACCTACCCAAGCTCCTGCTACCAAATTGTGCGTGACCCCCATAAACCATCCATCCGATGCGTTTTGGGTAGTCCCAGTTTTGGCACCAATGTCGTTGTTTTCCTTCAATGACCAATCCAATCCACGACCTGTACCTCCTTGTTCTTCGATAGCGCCTTTGAGCATGTGTAGCATGAGGTATGCGGTTTTTTCACTGATGGCCTCCCTTCTTTTGGGTACAAAATCTTCTAGAACCACACCGTTTTTGTCTTCTATTCTGGTGATGTAGTATGGCTCTGTCCAAGTACCTTGGTTGACAAAAGTAGAATAGGCCCCTACAAGTTCATATAAAGATACATCTCCTCCTGCGCCTAGACATAGTGAGGGAACAGCGTCTAGTTCGCTTTCGATTCCGCAAGCATGAGCCATGTCAACTGCTGCTCTTGGGCTGATCTTTTGCATGATGTTGGCAGTGATGGAATTAACAGAGCTTGCCATGGCTCGGCGTATGGTCATCGTTTCTCCCGTGTATTTGCCATCGGCATTTTGAGGTGTCCATGTTGGGTTGGCAGGATCCTCAAGCACCCAAGTTACAGGTGCGTCTACCACAGGGAAGCAGGGAGAATATCCCAGATCAATCGCTGCAGCATATACAAATGGTTTGAAAGTAGAACCTGGTTGTCTTTTACCTTGTTTTACATGGTCATATTTAAAATACTTGTGATCAATCCCTCCAACCCAAGCCTTGATGTGTCCTGTTTGAGGTTCCATAGCCATGAAACCTGCTTGTAGAAATTGTTTGTAGTATTTTAAGGAGTCAACCAAGCTGAATGTGGTATCTATCTCTCCCTCATAGGAGAAGACAGTCATTTTCTTAGGTAGATTCAAATAGTAATTAAGGGAATCTGATCCTACTCCATATCTTTTTACCAATTGCTTATAATTGGGCGTACGTTTGATGGTCATGTCAATGAAATCTAGGATTTCGTTTCCATCTCCATCGATCCATGGCATTCTCCCTTGCAAGTGACGGTTGAAAATGTATTGCAGTGTATCCATGTGTTCTTTCATGGCTTGTTGCGCATATTCTTGTATTCTGTTATCTATCGTGGTATAGATTCTCAATCCGTCAGAGTAGAGATCGTATCCATTCTTTTCGCACCATTTCATTAGGTCATTTCTGACAACAAATTTGAAATAAGCTGGGCCCTGATCTTGGTCTGCGACTTTGAATTGAAGGCCAAAATCCGATACCACCAAACTATCATAAGATTCCTTGTCTATCTTATCATATTTATGAAGGTTATACAACACTTCGGTTCTTTTCGCCAATGCGTTTTCGGGGTTTCTGGTAGGGTTGTATCTTGTTGGTGCATTGATCAAGCTTACTAGGATGGCAGCTTCTTTGTAAGTGATTTCGGAAGGTAGCTTGTTGAAGAAGGTCTTGGATGCAACTTGAATCCCAAAGGCGTTTTCTCCATATTCTATGGTATTGAGATACATAGCGAGGATTTCTTCCTTGGTGTATGAAGACTCTAATTGAATGGCAATGATCCATTCTTTGATCTTTGTGATTAACTGACCAACCTTTCGATTGGAATATAGACTGCCTTGGTTGACTGTAGATGTGCCGTAAAGATTTTCTGCCAATTGCATGGTCAAGGTGCTACCTCCACCCTTGAATTGGAAAGTGAGAATCCCAGATGCCGCACGGAGCAGACCTCTCAAGTCAATTCCAGAGTGTTTGGTGAATCGGATATCTTCGGTCACCAATAATGTGGTAATGAGTTCTTGTGATAGCTCATTGTAACTAACGGCTGTTCTGTTGTGTCTATAGTAGCTACCAATGATCTCTTCTCCATCTGCATAATACAAATTGGAAGAAAGGTCTGCCTCTGGTCTTTCGAGACTCTGAAGGCTAGGCAACCCGCCAAACCATCCATTCCAATCATTTTTGATGGCGGTGATTACTGTACAGCCTCCTACAAAAGCAGATATAACCATCGCCCAGACCAGATATATTAGAATTTTATAGATGTTCATTTTGCAGGATAATTTTTGAGATAGAATGTGAGATAAGTGTCCAGTTCCTTGGTTTGATAGAAGATGTTGAAATTGTCTTTTGTAATCACGAAATTATAGAATTTGCCACTCTTATTTATTTTTTCGCTTGGCTTTTGATTGCTGACGAGTTGATTATAATGAACAGCTGATTGTTTGTCTGGAAACTCTGATAAGAGTATGATCGAATGTTTCTCATCCAAAACCAAGTTGCCAATGTTGATTTCAATTTTGTTGTCTTTGGCAATTTTTGCAAAATAGGTTGGTAAACTATTTGCCAATTCAGGGTCTGTTTCATAAACGAAAACAAAGAAATGCGGTTCGTTAAATTTGGATATGTATTTGGCTCTGGAGCTATTGACCAGATTGATTTGATATTGCTCAGAAGCATAAACCAGTGAGTCCGCATGAGGAACCAATTCGCTTTCTGGGTATTCTTTGATGAAGTTGTTCAGATCAAATTCGTATTTGTAGATGGTTTCGGTACGGGCGTTGACCAGTACCTTGAGAAAGGCCATGTTGTCTACAAAATTATTGTCTGGATATTGCTGTAGTCCTGCATCGATCAGTTGGAGAGCTTCTGAATAATTGCCAGCTTTGTACAAAGCATACGCTTCTGCGTACACTACCTGAAGTTTGTCACTTGCCATTTGGGACTCTGCTCTGTAGTTGGGGTTGATGATCAACTTGGCATATATGCTCTCTGGTGATTGATTGAGAAGTAGATTTTTGTAATAATTGGAACGCGTACTGTTCCCAAGGTCATCAAATATCAAATATAGAAGATACCATACCTCATCTCTGTATTCCGTCTCTGGGAATCTCCTCAATAGTTCTTCGAATGCTTCGGTCGAATTGACTTTTTCGTCCAAATCAAAGTTGTAGATATTCCCTAGCTTGTAGGTGGCTACTTCGATTTCTGCCAACAGGACTGCTCGCTTTTCTGGTGTATTAGGCAATGTGGCGATGAGTGCTTTTTTATCTATTTTGAATGTGTTTTCTTGCGAGTCCTCATTTTTGTTTTCCTCTGATGGGTTGGTTTGTGCATTGTTTTGATTAGGATTGGCGTCATCACTGTTTTCCTCTACTAGGTTGGCAGGTTTGGTGGACCTTCTCCAATTGTCCTCCAAGGGTCTATCACCCCAGATAGTACGGAATTGTGATTTTCCTCTGGACACAGCACTCACATTATAAAAATACCAAAGCGTACCCTCATAATTGGTCGTGCCGAAGGTGTGTGCACCCCCTTGCGTGGCAAATGGGTCGTTGACTTGCTGTGCTGCCAGCGCATCGGCTTGTTTTTTTCTTTTCTTTTCTTCTTCGGCTCGCTTCAATTCGGCGGCTTCCTCTCTGGCGATATACTCATCCAGATACGTGTCCAAAGCTGCTTCGGGCAGCGATGCGACATACAGCAGGCTGTCATTGGTATGGATGATGGTGAGTTGCTCCACAAAATTAGTGAGTACCTCTAGTCTCTCTGCTATGGCTTCATATTCTATCTCATCAGTAGGCAAGACACTCATGGTACTGTCATAGTAGAGCTTGGCCATTTCATAGTCGGCCAAGCTGTCGTAGTATATTTTGCCTAGTTCCCAATAGGAATGTGCTTTTTGACGATTGTTGTTGACACTGGCTTGTATCGACGAATTATAATGATCCATGCCCAGTTCTAAGTTACCGTGCCTCACTTCAAACTGAGCCATTTCGTAATAGATTTTGTCTTTGTACTCTATGTTTTTTCGATCCTTTAGGAGTTTTTTAAAGTACTTTCTGACTTTTTTAAAGTCGTCGGACTTTCCGATTTGACTGACTTGCGCCATGTTGAGTTTGGTGTAAAAGGACAATTCGTAGGAGGGATTATCTCTCAATACCTCTTTGTAGTAGGAATAGGCCTCTGCTTCAAACCCTAATGTTTGATATACTTGGCCGATGATAAAATTGACTCTGGACCTTTCTTTGTTGACCGTGATGATGGGAACAGCTTGAGTCAGATTTTTGACCATGTTGTCGAGATCATTGCTCATCTGGTAGAGATAGCCCCTAACCAAGTAGAGATTTTTGAGGTTTTTTTTGTTGAGATTTTCTCTTTTCAAATAGTCAGACACTGCGATCGCATTGTTGAATTGTCGGTCTTCTATGAACGTCCTCATCAGTGCAACCAAAGCTTCGTGCTTTTCATCGTCTCCTTTGCCTTTGGTGTTTACATATTTAAAGGTCTCTATGGCATTGACAAAGTCCAAACTGTAGAAACGAGCCTTGCCCACCAATATGTAGGCATTGTCTTCCCAATTCGATCCTCGGTGCATCTGGATGGCCAAGGAGGCCTTTTTGATGCAATGCTCGATTTGCTCTTGATATGATTGGGCGATCACACTGTCAAACGGAGGGAACACGGGGAGGATGAGATTGTAATTCCACTGGTAGCTGTCTTCTATGATGTCTTCTATAGCCAGAATGTCTTCTTTGGCAATGTAGTAGGCATTGTAATGAGAGGTGGTGTTATGATAGGAATTACTGAATGCGTTGTTTTTCTCTGGTGCACAACGTGTGAACGCCAAAAAGCAAATGAAGACCAAGAAGAGCTTTGCTTTATTCAATGTTTTGTATGCTAGGAGATAACAGATACTCCGCAATTAATACAATATTGCATAAGTTAATATCCATTAATATATATTTTTACCGCAAATAAGAAGTACGTCTCATTGGAAAACAAAAAAACCTTATCAAATCGCCTCACCACGAAGTATCTATTGATTATTCGCAATGAGGAAAATTTTGCGGAAAAAACAACGTACTCGTTTACCTATGCCAAGATTATTCTTTTTTTGGTGTTGATTTTCATGTCGCTGACGGCTCTTAGTTTTTATCTCACCACGACACTTTTGGAAGAGTGGTTTGATCCACGCTATGCGCAGCTCAAGGCCACAAGAGATGTGATTTCCTTGTCTGCCAAGGTAGATTCTTTGGTGTATGAAGTGGATAAAAAGGAGCAATTTATCAACAATTTCAAGATGATCATTTCGGGTAAGGATGGCGAGTATGAACAGGTCGAAGGGTCAGAGAATATTGGCTCAAATGAAATCAAAGAAATTGTCCAGTCGGAGGAGGAAATCAACCCTATAGATTCGGAATTTCGTAGGGAGTTCGAAAACAAGGGCGTAGATTTACAATATTCTGAATCTGCACTGTCCCAAGAGTTACAGGAGTTTTACCTATTCAAACCTGTCGAAGGAATCGTGTCTGACGGATTTGATCCGCATAGAGATCACTTGGCAATAGATATAGTAGCTCGTCAAGATGAGCCAATCAAAGCAGTGGCAGACGGTACAGTCGTGTTTTCATCCTGGACTCAGGACTCTGGCTATGTCATTGCTATACAGCACAGAGGCAATTTGATTTCCTTCTACAAGCACAATTCGGAATTATTCAAAAAGGTTGGTAATTTTGTCACAGCGGGGGAAGTTATTTCTATTATAGGTAATACGGGCGAGCTCACCTCTGGACCACATCTACATTTTGAGTTGTGGTATGATGGGAATCCTATTGATCCAGAGGAGTTCATTAGATTTTAAAATTCAACTGTTATGTTCAAAAATAAGCAAGAAATGAAAGACGTAGAAGAACTGAGTAATTCTAGTAATATCATCGGAAAGGGCACTGTAATGACCGGTGACATTGAGACTTACGGCAATATTCGCGTAGAGGGCAAGATTGTTGGTAATATGAAGACCAAGTCAAAAGCTGCCTGTGGACACTCATCTTATATTGAAGGCAATATTTTGGCACAAAATGCTGAAATAGCTGGACATGTGACTGGTAGAGTAGAAGTGTCAGAGTTGCTCATCTTGAAGCCTTCAGCGGTAATCAATGGGGATATTATTACGAACAAATTGATCGTAGAATCTGGAGCCACATTCAATGGAGGCTGCAAAATGGGTGTGACTATTAAAGAAATCAAAATTGGAGATCAACCCGAAGAAATTTCGAGAATCAGGAAAGCCGAATAAGAAGGGCTTTAACTATTTAAAATTTTCTGGGCTAGCATTCGAAATGCTAGCCTTTATATTATTAGGTGTGTGGGGAGGATACAAACTCGATGAAGTATTCTCGATGGAATACCCTGTATTTACCGCAGTGCTCTCTTTGGTGGGAGTGGTCTCATCTTTAATCTATCTAATAAAAAAACTACCCAAAGATTGACATGATCAAAGGACTCATTAGGATTTCAATTTTTTCCGCTTTTATGCTTTTGATACAGTACTTACTGGGCAGAGTAGTGACAGCTGATATCCTTCATCCATACATTATTTGGATCGTAGGCTTTTATTGGTTGGTAAGCATTAGCTTACATGTACTTTCTCATTTGGCTGAGCGTCATTTGGAGATGGATTTGACCTTGATCCTATTAGCTGGGGTCACTTCGAGGTTGTTGATTGCCATCGCGGCGATGGTGATTGTCGTGTTGATAGGTGTAGTAGACAAGAGTCTCTTCATTATCAACTTTGCGGTGGTCTATTTGTGCTACTTAGTTTTTGAAATCACTAGTGTATTGTCTAACTTGCGCTCAAATTTGAAGTAAGGGTAAATGAGGAATATTATTACTGTTTGTAAGCAGTTAAAAATCAAAGCGATAGCTTTTGTATTGGTATTTGTTACAAGTACGAGCGCATTTGCATCTGATGCTGCAGAAGGAGGGGCTTTTGATCCTGGAGCGATGATCACTCACCACATCGGTGACGATTACATTTGGCATTTCTTTGACGGACATTATGGTACCGTTTATCTCCCAGTTATTTTATTTACAGATCACGGCTTGGAAATTTTTTCCTCAAAAAACTTCTACGACGAGGCGCACAATTTGGTTGAGTACAATGGTTACAAATTGGAGCATGGACATATTGCTGCACTGGATGGAAGTCACCCATTGGATTTTTCGATTACCAAAAATGTAGCATCTCTTTTCCTAAGTGCATTTTTGCTTATTGTAGTGTTTCTGGCGGTGGCTCGTGGCTACAAGAATCCAAAGAAAGCACCAAAAGGCATCCAGTCATTCTTCGAGCCTATTATCATTTTTATCAGAGACGAAATTGCTATCCCTAATATCGGGGAGAAGCAACACAAGAGATTCTTGCCATTCCTGTTGACCTTGTTTTTCTTCATTTGGTTCAACAATCTTTTGGGATTGATGCCAGGTGGAGCCAACTTGACAGGTAACATTTCTGTTACTTTTGTATTGGCATGTATTGTATTGATAGTCACACTATTCAGTACCAAAAAATATTACTGGAAGCACATTTTTGCAACTCCTGGTGTGCCATGGCCAGTATTGATCATCTTGATACCTATCGAATTGGTGGGGATTTTGACCAAGCCGTTCTCATTGATGGTCAGATTGTTTGCCAATATTACGGCAGGGCATATCATCATTTTGAGTTTGTTTAGCTTGATTTTCATATTTGAGAGCTATGCTGTGGCACCTGTGAGTGTTGCCTTTGCGCTATTCATGAATTTCTTGGAGTTGTTTGTTGCCTTGCTACAAGCCTACGTGTTTACATTGCTTAGTGCCATGTATTTCGGGTCAGCTGTAGAAGAGGGTCATCACTAGAATTTGAACGTTTAATTAAATATAAATACTATGTTAGCAAGTTTGTTAATGGACATGAGCTTAGCAATAATGGGTGCTGGTATCGGTGCTGGTCTTGTTGCGATAGGCGCAGGATTAGGAATTGGTAAAATCGGTGGTTCTGCTATGGAATCAATCGCAAGACAGCCAGAAGCTGGAGGTAAGATCCAAACTGCAATGATTATTGCAGCTGCTCTTATTGAAGGTGTTGCTCTTTTCGGTGTGGTAGTTTGTCTACTCATATCGTTTAAGTAAAAAGCATTAAGACTTCCCGAGATAGTCGGGAAGTCTTTCAATTTTAAATTCATCAAATTAGATATAAAGAAATGGAATTAGTTACTCCAGGTATAGGCTTAATTTTTTGGCAAACGATTACATTCTTGATCGTATTGGGTCTGTTGGCTGCATTCGTGTGGAGACCGATCTCAGACGCATTGAGAGCACGTGAGGGCTTTATTGCTGACTCATTAGAATCAGCAGAAAATGCCAAAAAGGAAATCGCTCAACTCAAAGCTGACAATGAATATTTGCTTCAAGAGGCTAGAATTGAAAGAGATAAAATTTTGGCTGCTGCCAATGAAGCCGCAAAGCAAATCAAAGAATCAGCAAAAGAAGAAACTGCTAAGATCACGGCCAAAATGACCGAGGATGCAAGAGCGGTCATCGCTACTGAGAAAAATGCTGCTTTGACTGAGGTAAAAGATTTGGTTTCTACTCTATCCATAGATATTGCTGAAAAGATTTTGAGAAAAAGTCTTGAGGATAAAAACGCGCAAGAAACGCTAGTTAAAGAATTGATTAAAGACATAAAAGTAAGCTAATATGTCAGAGTTCAGGATAGCCACTAGATATGCCAAGTCTCTTCTTGATCTCTCTGTAGAGAAAGGTCTGTTGGAAGAAATAACCAAGGATATGCAATCATTCTTGGAGGTATGCAAGTCTAGCAGAGAGTTGGTGTTGATGGTGAAGAACCCCGTCATCACTCATGGCAAGAAATTATCAGTTTTGAGATTGATATTTGAAGGGAAAGTCAATGCACTGACACTTTCATTTTTCGAGATTATCACCAAAAAACAAAGAGAAAAGTATTTGG
The DNA here is from genome assembly GCF_025502585.1 of Reichenbachiella agarivorans. Taxonomy (NCBI): domain Bacteria; kingdom Pseudomonadati; phylum Bacteroidota; class Cytophagia; order Cytophagales; family Reichenbachiellaceae; genus Reichenbachiella; species Reichenbachiella agarivorans. Next base: position 1,754,457 of record NZ_CP106679.1, read on the forward strand.
TAGAGATAGCGAAAGCTTTCGTGACTCAGTACAACGAGTACAAAGGAATCGTGGAATCGACTATTACTACGGTGGCTCCTATTTCAGCAGAAACCAGAAAGGATGTGGCTGAGATCGTTAAGAAAATCACTAACAAAGAGGTGATTTTGACAGAAGTAATTAATCCAGAATTGATCGGTGGATTTGTTTTGAAGATTGGCGATAGACAAATCGATGACAGCATCAGCAGCAAGCTGAGAGAACTGAAATTAAAGTTCAAAGAAAGAAATTTTGTAAGTCAAGCCTGATCGGGCTCTAATAGAATAGAAGAATAATAAACTTATTTATACAATGGCAGATGTAAGACCAGACGAAGTATCAGCAATATTGAGAGAACAACTCTCAAATTTCAGAACAGAAGCTGAACTCGAAGAAATTGGAACTGTACTACAGATTGGTGACGGGGTGGCTCGAATCTACGGTTTGACTAAAGCACAATCAGGTGAGCTTTTGGAGTTCGAAAACGGACTCAAGGCTATGGTATTGAACTTGGAAGAGGACAATGTCGGAGCAGTGCTCTTGGGTGAGTCGTCAGCTGTAAAAGAAGGCGATACAGTCAAAAGAACGAAAAGAATTGCTTCGATTCAGGCAGGTGATGGCTTGTGTGGTAGAGTAGTAGATACGCTAGGAAATCCAATTGATGGAAAAGGCCCAATCGCAGGTGAATTATTCGAAATGCCATTGGAAAGAAGAGCTCCAGGAGTAATCTACAGACAGCCTGTCAACGAGCCTTTGCAAACGGGGATCACATCGATAGATTCGATGATTCCAATTGGTAGAGGCCAAAGAGAGTTGATCATCGGCGACCGTCAAACAGGTAAAACTGCGGTAGCGATCGATACGATCATCAACCAGAAGGAATTTTATGAAAACGGTGCTCCCGTATTTTGTATTTATGTTGCCATTGGACAAAAGGCGTCAACAGTAGCAGGTATCGTGAGTGCTTTGGAAAAAGCGGGAGCGATGGCATATACCGTAGTGGTGTCAGCATCTGCATCTGATCCAGCTCCTATGCAATTCTTTGCACCATTTACAGGTGCTGCTATTGGTGAGTACTTCAGAGATACTGGACGTCCTGCATTGGTAGTGTATGATGATTTGTCTAAACAAGCGGTCGCATACCGTGAGGTTTCTCTTCTATTGAGAAGACCTCCAGGACGTGAGGCATATCCAGGTGATGTATTCTATCTTCACTCAAGATTGTTGGAGAGAGCTGCCAAGATCAACAACAATGACAATATAGCGCAAGAAATGAATGACTTGCCAGAGTCATTGAAAGGAAAAGTAAAGGGAGGAGGCTCTTTGACGGCACTTCCGATCATTGAAACAGCAGCTGGTGACGTTTCTGCTTATATCCCAACCAACGTGATTTCTATCACAGATGGTCAGATATTCTTGGAGACCAACTTATTTAACTCTGGTATCAGACCAGCGATCAACGTAGGTATCTCGGTATCTAGGGTGGGGGGATCAGCTCAGATCAAATCAATGAAGAAAGTAGCAGGTACTTTGAAATTGGACCAAGCACAGTTCAGAGAACTAGAGGCATTTGCCAAGTTTGGGTCTGATCTGGATGCAGCTACTAGGTTGACAATCGAAAGAGGTCAGAAAAACCAAGAGATTTTGAAACAAGCACAATACTCTCCGATTCCAGTAGGTGAGCAGGTTGCGATGATCTACGTTTCTACCAAAGGTTTTATGGACAAGGTTCCTGTAAACAAGGCAAGAGCCTTCCAAAAGGAGTTTTCGACATTGATGAAATCACAACATGCTGATCTGATTGCTCAATTGGCTGCTGGTAAATTCGATGACGAATTGACTGGTAAGATCGGAACAATTGCAAAAGAGGTAGCTAAGAATTTTGAAGTAAAATAATAAGCTGAAATGGCTAATTTAAAGGAAGTAAAGAATAGGATTCAATCTGTAAAATCAACTCAGCAGATAACGAGCGCTATGAAAATGGTGGCTGCTGCAAAGTTGAAACGTGCGCAAGACCGTATCACGCAGTTGAGACCTTATTCACAAAAACTGACAGGCATTCTACAGAATGTTTCATCCACACTAGGTGGTGAAATCGAGAACGTATATGGCGAGAAGCGAGAGGTAGAGAAGGTACTGTTGGTTGTTGTGTCTTCTGATAGAGGATTGTGTGGTGCTTTCAACAACAACGTGTTCAAGGCAACTGCCAATGTGATCAAGGAGAAATATTCCTATGAGCAGAAGCACGATGGTGTGTTCATCCTTCCTATCGGTAAAAAGTCATTTGATTTCTTTTCAAAAAGAAAGTATCAGGTAATAGGTGACTATTGCAACATGTTTCAGGAGCTATCATTTGATGTAGCCAGAGAAGCTGCGGAGTATGTCATGAAGTCATTTAAGGACGGTAAATACGATAAAGTAGAAATTGTCTACAATGAATTCAAGAACGTAGCGACTCAGGTAGTAAGAACGGAAGAGTTTCTTCCAATCGAATCTGTGGCTCCTGTGAAGACTGATGCGACAAATAAAAGCAGAGATTATATCTTCGAACCATCTGCGGAGTATGTGGTGAGTGAATTGATCCCAAAATCCTTGAAAATACAGTTTTATAAGGCAGTTTTGGAATCAAATGCCTCTGAACATGGCGCTCGAATGACCGCCATGGGTCAAGCGACTGATAATGCTGGCGAATTGTTGAAGGCTTTGAAATTGACTTATAACAGAACACGTCAGGCTGCAATTACCAAAGAGATCTTAGAGATCGTAGGTGGTGCGGAAGCTTTGGCAGACAACTAAGAATTGAAGAATATTCGATAGATTGATAACCCTGACGATACACATCGTCAGGGTTTTTTGTTACAGTTGATATGACAGGACATTGGATCAAAAGAACATTTCAGGTTGTCACTTGGCTCTCACTGGACATAGCCTTGAGTGCAGCTGTATTGTCCAACGCAGTAGCCGTTTTGTTTGAGGTAGAATTGCCCTGGGCGGTATCTGCTGCTTTGTTTTTGTGTGTTTGGATGATTTACACTTTAGACCATCTGCTGGATGCAAAAAAATTGAATCAAACACCTACTATGCCACGGCATGCATTTCATTATCGTTTTGCCACGAGGATTTTTATAGCACTACTGATTGTGGCTTTGTTTAGTCTAGGTTTGGTATTTTTCCTACCTGCAATCACATTGGTGTATGGTATAGTAGTGGCAGGGTTGGTTGGTCTTTACATATTGTTGACCTGGTGGCTCAAAATTTTTATAGCCAAGGAGTTCCTGATTTCTATTTTGTATGCAGTAGGTGTTTTCATTGGTCCATTTTCGTGCGGGTTGGTGCTGAGTGAGGCCTCTTGGTTGGTGTTTTTTGAAATTATGTTTCTAGCCGTGATCAACCTGATGCTGTTCTCGATGTATGAACAGGAAAAGGATCGAATCGATGGTTTCAGCTCTTGGGCGACTATCTTTGGGCAATCTCGCCTGAGACAGATGCTTAGAACCAGTTTTGTTGGCATGCTTGTATTGTTGGGAATGAGTCTTGCGGTCTCTTTGGATCCCATGTGGTTGGTTTTTCAATGTGTGGTACTGGTGATGATAGGAGTTTTGTTTTTGTTATACCTGCGAAGAAATTTGTTTTACCACAATGAATATTATCGCTGGGTAGGGGATATGATTTTCTTTTTTCCTTCGGTCGTGTTTCTGTTTTGACTAATTTCAATTCCATAGTTTCTTTTTATGATACATTGGCGCGTTTGGTTTTTGCGGATCGAATCAACTATGCTAAAAGGTCTTTTATCGGAGAAATCCTCCCTTGGAGTCGTGTGTTGATACTTGGAGGAGGAACTGGGCGGATTTTAGAATATCTGGCTGAGACAGATTCTGAATTGGAGATTACTTATGTGGAGCTATCTGATCAAATGATGAGATCTGCTCGACAAAGAAAATTGGGTAACCATCGAGTTGATTTTGTCTTGGAGGATTATTTCAAGTTTCAAACGGAGGAATTGTATGATGTTGTGATATGTGACTTTTTTTTGGATCTCTTTGAAGACGAAATGCTTAATAATGTCATTCAGCGAATTCGTCAACATCTGACACCACAGGGCAAATTGGTTGTTTCAGATTTTCAAATTGTAGATGAGAGCATTTGGCAGCGTATGCTGTCTGCTTTGATGCATTGGTATTTCAGGTTCCTAGCACAATTAGACAGTAGACGACTCCTCGATATTGATTTGAAACTCACACTATCTGGATTTGTGCGAGAGCAAAAAATGACATTTTATCGAGGATTTATTTTCTCAGCATTGTACCGTGTGGGTAAAGAATAGTCTCTTCTATTTTTTCATAATGTCCAGAATATCATCAATGTATTCTCTGGTGTTGGCCAGACGAGGGACTTTGTTTTGTCCACCTAGTTTTCCTCTGTTTTTCATCCATTGATAGAATGTCCCACAGGTAGCCATGTGCACGATAGGCATCTTGAGTGCCATGTCTTTGTATCTCTTTGCATCATAGTCAGAATTGACCAAACGGAGTGTTTCGTCTAGTATTTGGGTAAATTTTGAGAGGTCATTTGGTTCTTTTTTGAATTCGATGACCCATTCATGACCACCTTCGCTTTTGTCAGTGAAGTGTATCGGTGCTGCAGTGAAGTTATCAATGAGTGCATCCGTCTCTTTGCATGCTTTGGTGATGGCTGTTTCGGCATTTTCAACAACCAATTCCTCGCCAAAGGCATTGATAAAATGTTTGGTTCTCCCTGCGATCTTGATTCGGTATGGATTAAGTGAAGTGAATTTGATGGTATCTCCGATGCTATATCGCCACAATCCTGAATTGGTCGTGATCAACATAGCGTAGATTTCTCCAGTTTTGACTTCATTCAGACCTAAGGCCCTTGGATTTTCTTCTTGAATCTCTTTGTGTGGAATGAATTCATAGTAAATACCATAGTCAAGCATCAATAACAACTCGTCAGAATCTTTTTGATCTTGTATCCCAAAAAATCCTTCAGAAGCATTGTAGGTCTCCACATAGCGCATACCAGTTGACGGTATGAGTTGCTTGAATAATTGCCTGTAGGGAGTAAAAGAAACCGCTCCATGAAAGAATACCTCAAGGTTGGGCCAGATTTCGGTCATGTCTTTGACTCCTTTCATTTCCATAAGCCGCTGCAAGAGCAGAATGGTCCACGTCGGCACACCAGAAATACTGGTTACATTTTCATTGAGGGTGGACTGTGCCATTTTTTCGATCTTTTCTTCCCAATTGTCCATCAGAGCGACATCTAGCGAAGGAGTCCTAATGAGTTGAGCCCAGAGAGGTAAATTTTTCATTATCACTGCCGAGACATCTCCATAGTAGGAGTTTGCTTTGGGATCCATTTCGTTCACTTGGTGGCTCCCTCCGATTGCCAAACCCTTTCCTGAAAACATTTTACTGTCAGGATAATTGTTGACATAGATAGAAATTAAATCCTTCCCTCCTTTGAAATGGCACTCTTCCAAAGCTTCGTTTGATACTGGGATGAATTTGCTGCGTGCATTGGTGGTACCTGATGACTTGGCAAACCATTTGACGTCCGTGGGCCAGAGCAGATTTTGCTCTCCTTTCATCCTACGTTCTATGTATGGGTAGAGGCTTTCATATGTTCGGACAGGTACAGCGGCGCGGTACTGCTCGACATTCTTGATGTTTTTAAAATCGTAGTTGAGACCAAATTCTGTTTTTTTGGCTGTATGCAATAGTTTGATCAGAAGCTCATCTTGAACTTCGTGAGGGTATTTCATGAAAAGCTCGATTTGGTGCATCCGCTTTTTCATCACCCAGGTGAGGATTGAGTTTAGTATTTCCAATCTAAGCTATATTTTTCGCTTCAGTTCAAAATTTCGACCTAGATATACACGACGTACTTGCTCATCGGCAGCTAGGTCTTCAGCAGTTCCTGATTTTAGCAGACTCCCTTCAAACATCAGATATGCCCTGTCCGTGATAGACAAAGTTTCATTTACGTTGTGGTCGGTTATGAGAATCCCAATGTTTTTATTCTTCAGCTGTGCTACGATGCTTTGAATTTCTTCCACTGCAATAGGATCTACTCCGGCAAATGGTTCATCTAGTAAGACAAAGTTAGGGTCAATAGCGAGTGCACGAGCGATTTCGGTACGTCTTCTTTCACCACCAGAGAGTACTCCGCCCATGTTTTTGCGTACATGTGTGAGACTAAATTCTTCAAGTAGGTATTCAACTTTTTCTTTTTGTAGTTGTTTTGGAATATCTCTCATCTCCATGACGGAGAGGATGTTTTCTTCCACTGTGAGTTTCCTGAAGATGGAGGCTTCTTGAGCCAAATAACCGACTCCTTTTTTTGCCCTTTTGTACATGGGCAGTTCGGTGATATCTTCATCATCCAGATAGATGTGCCCTTCATTAGGTTTGATCAGGCCAGTGATCATATAGAAGGAGGTGGTTTTTCCCGCACCATTGGGTCCAAGTAGACCGACGATTTCTCCTTGATTGACGGTCACAGAGATACCTTTTACTACCGTGCGTTTTTTGTATTTCTTGATTAAATTTTCAGCCCTTAGTTGCATGTATGATGGATTGATGCAGGATGTCTTTTGGCAATTTTAATGATAAATTTTTAAATCCGTCAGCTATTCTGCAACTCTGATGTCTTTCAGCATCAGTTGGAGTGAGGTCTCACCTCTAAAGTTGTTTTCATCTATCGTGTACACCAGATCAAATAAGCCGCCTATTTTGTCTGTAGCGTCGCTCATGCCAAAACCAATCGCGTCAAACACCTGACTGTCTCCTTGAAACACGGCTAATTTTAAATGTTTTTCTTTTAGGATTCTTGCTTCGGTTTTTAATTCAACTCCTCTGCTGATGAAAACTGGCTGCATGTTACCTGGACCAAACGGCCCCATTTGTTTCAGGATGTTGTTGAAATTGGGCGTGATGTCTTTCAAATGAATCTCAAGGTCAATATGTATTTTTTGAACTTTGTGTTCTTCAGTGATGCACTCACTCACTTTTTGTTCGAATAGCATTTTGAACTCCTTGAGCTTAGACTTCTTCATCGTCAATCCAGCAGCATATTTATGTCCACCAAACTGTTCCAAATGTTCGCTACAAGCTTCTATAGCTGAGTAGATATCAAAGTCATCTACAGATCTGGCAGAGCCAGTGATCATTTCATTTGATTCGGTGAGGATGATGGTGGGTTTATAGTAGTGTTCGATGCAGCGAGAGGCAACTATACCAATGATGCCCTTGTGCCATGTTTTCTTATATAGTACGGTGGTATGCTTATCACTTTGATCTTCTGCAATCAATGACAAGGCTTCTTTGGTGATGGACTCGTCATATGATTTTCTTTCTTCGTTTTCCAAATTCAGTTTCTCGGCAAATACGATGGCTTCTGGCTCGGATTCTTGGATCAGCAGGTTGAGTGCGGCGTTAGCATGGCTGATTCTACCAGCAGCATTGATTCGAGGGCCGATCCCAAATACTACATTGGAAATAGATAGAGGAGCTTGCAGCCCTCCTTTTTTGATCAGCGCATTCAATCCAGGAAGTGGTGCTGCATTGAGTTTTTTCAATCCAAAATAGGCCAGCGTTCTGTTTTCTCCTGTAATCGGTACGATATCGGATGCGATACTCACAGCAACCAGATCTAAGTATTGAAGCAATTGACTATTATCTATCCCATTTTGGACGCAAAAACCTTCTAGCAGTTTGTATCCAATCCCACAGCCCGAGAGTTCTTTGTATGGATAACTGCAATCATGCTGCTTGGGGTCAAGGATTGCTACTGCTGGAGGAAGAATTGGACCAGGCAAATGATGATCACATACAATCGTGTCAATATGATTGTCGGCAGCCATGGTGATGGTCTCCACAGCTCTGATACCACAGTCCAGTGTAATGATCAGTCCAACATGGTGATCAATGGCCCACTGCATGCCTTTCTTAGATACTCCATAGCCTTCGGTGTAGCGATCTGGTATATAAGTAAAGATGTTGGA